>CAZJNI010000016.1:0-11999 GCA_964547465.1 uncultured Gammaproteobacteria bacterium | reverse complement strand
GGTGGGCAATGATGGAATCGAACCATCCACTTCTTACTTATCAGATAAGCGCTCTACCACTGAGCTAATTGCCCACGAACCTAGATATTTTAACATTGTGATAAACTACAAGCAATGAATGATCCTAGAATTAAAGAGTTTCTTGTTATTCTTCTACTCCTATTATTTACCATTCCTGCTGTAAAGTCATTACTTTTGCCCGGAGGTTTTACCAGCCATGATATGACTCATCATATTGTCCGTCAAATCAGCATGGATAAACTTTTATCAGAAGGTCAATTTCCACCCAGATGGTCAGGTGATTTGGCTTATGGATATGGCTATCCGGTTTTTTTATTTAATTATCCTCTGCCTGCTATGGTGGGAGAGCTTTTCCATTTGGCTGGTTTTAATTTTTTATATAGTGTTAAGGCAGTACTTTTTGTATCCCTGATTTTATCTACTTTGGGGATGTATCTTTTTTTAAATTCTTTATTTAAATCCCAAATGGCTGCAATTTTAGGGGCAGTTTTTTATCTTTATGCGCCAATCCATTTGATTGTTGTTTATGTTTCCGGTTCAGTCGGAGCTAGTATGGGGTTTGCTTTTCCACCGTTTATTTTTTGGGCGATTGTTTTAATCAGTAAGGGAAAATGGGGTAATTGGGGGATATTGGGGGGAGCAATATCTTTAGCTGGACTGATTTTGTCACATAACATTACTGCCCTTATTTTTATACCGGTTATTTTAGCATTTATCATAGTTTTGAAACTGTTAAAAAATAAAAAGGAAGCTCCGCATTTTCTGGTTAATGTCAGCTGGATGTTTTTACTGGGCTTAGGTTTATCCGCCTTTTTCTGGCTGCCGGCCATGATGGAGAAACAATTCATCCGCTATGATGAGCTGATGAAAGGGGTTTATTTAAATCAGTTTCCCTCTCTAAAACAAATTATTTATTCCCCCTGGGGCTATGGTTTGTCTCACCCTAAATCACCGGAGGGAGGAATGTCTTATCAGGTAGGCCTGATTCATATTTTGGTTATGTTAATGTTAACTGTTTTAGTATGGGTGAGAAGGGAAATCAGAGAGATCAGGGTAATTGGGGGGGTTAGTTTAGTTTTCTTTTTCTTTAGTATTTTTTTTATGCTAGAGATCAGTTTACCTTTATGGGACAACTTGCCATTTTTGTCTTATGTCCAGTTTCCGGTGCGGATTCTAATCATTCCTGTTTTTATTGCTTCTTTAGCTTCGTCCCTGCTAGTTAAATATTTGCCTTTTAAAAAGTTATTAGTTATTAGTTTATTGTTATTAGTTTTATATGCCAACAGAAATCATTTGGGTATTAACCAAAACTATGACCCGGGGGAGCAGTATTACCTGTCTCTTAAAACCTCCACCACTTCTTTTGATGAGAATTTACCTGTCTGGGTAACTAAAATGAGAACAGATACTAATCATGATAAATTTAGCACCCTTTCCGGCAAAGGCAATATTAAGATTTTAGAAAATAAATCTGCCAGGGTTTTAGCAGAAATTGAAGCTAGTTCAAATTCCCTGATCCGTTTTAATCAATACTATTTTCCTGGATGGGAGATTAAAGTGGATGGTCAGGAGGTTAAGTTTAACTATCAAACTGATATAGAAAATAGCGGTTTGCCTATATTTGATATAGACCAAGGAAAACATCTAGTTTTGGCAGAATTTAAAAATACTCCGGTTAGGAATTTAGCAGACTTTATCAGTTTGATAAATGTGATATTATGGATAGGACTTCTATGCAAATTGTTGATGCCAAGTTTGTTTCAGGTAAAAAAGTCCTCTTAAGATATGACATTGATGTGGCCCTGGGAAAATTCGAAATTCGAAATTCGAAATTCGAAATTAAAGTGGCAGAGGATTTTAAGCTGAAAGCAGGACTGGAAACTTTAAAACTTTGTTTAGAAAATGCATCAAAGGTTATCATAATAGGTCATTTAGGCAGGCCTTTTGCAACTGCTGAAGATGAGAAAAATGGAAACCCGGCTGATTTATCTGCAAAACCAATCCAGGAGTGGCTGGAGCAACACCTAGAACGTGGGCTCATCGCCCAAGGAGGTGTAGCCAGGATTGACTTTGCTAAAACTTTAGAAGAAGCGAATCAATCTACCAGTAAAATTGTCCTTTTAGAAAATATCAGGTTTTTCCATGGAGAAGTGCCTGGGGCAGAATATCATGCAACTTGTATTTCCAAAACTTGTGATGTTGATTTTGCCAGTCACTTGGCCTCACTAGGTGAAGTTTATGTAAATGAGGCTTTTTCTGCTCATAACATAGCTGCTTCAACAACTATGGTGCCCACACTTTTACCACACGCAGCAGGTTTGCATTTTGTTAAAGAAGTAGAAACTTTACTTAATGTCAGAAATAATCCTAAAAAACCTTTTGTAGCCATCATGGGTGGGGCAAAGGTTAAAGATAAACTGCCGGTAATAAATGTATTAGCTCAAAAAGCAGATGCAGTGTTAGTAGGTGGAAAATTAGTTCATGAGATAAGAGAAGAGAACGTGCAAGTACCATCAAATGTAATGGTGGGTAAACTTAATGAGGATGGGTTTGATATTGCGCCGGAAACCACTGAAAGCTGGGCTGCACTTATAAATAAAGCAGCCATGATTGTCTGGAATGGACCTTTGGGAAAATTTGAGGAGGAAAAATATGGCCAATCTGCAAAAATTGCGCAAATAGTTCTGGGTGCTGGAGCAGAGATTGTAGCGGGCGGAGGAGATACAGTTTCCCTTTTGGGGAGTTTGGGGCTATTAGGGAAATATCAGCAAAAAGGATTTGTTTCTGTTGGCGGCGGAGCAATGCTTAAACTTATTTCAGATGGCACTTTGTCAACAATTGAGGCTTTAAATAATACCTCTTGAGGAACGAGAAACAATTATTGCAGGCTCTCTTCTGCTATTTAATATTTCATCTCTATACTCATCTGCAATCTGGCTAGCTTTTTCTATTGCTCGTTCTGATTCTTGTCTTAAAGCACCTTTTCTATCTAGCTCACTTGCTATAGTTGCAGCACACATAATTCTCATAAGAGTATGATTAAGATCCAATACATTAAAATTAGCTTCAGCTTGAGTCCTTCTTTCAGGAGAAATATCATATTGCTGATCTATTAGTTTTACTCCATTTATAAATAAAGTATCAAGTCCAATAAATGTTGTAATTATTACTCCATCGGAAGTAGTCTCAGCTTCTAGCTCTTCCAATTGTCCTCGATTGTTGTAGGAGGCGTATCGTTCAGATATGATCATTTGAAAGCCTTCTGGAATATTATTTACCCCGCATCTTTCTGCCACATATGCTAATTGTTGTTGATTAAAAGTTAGGTCATAATTTGTGGTAGATTGTTGGATATTTATCTTACCAAAACTATAGAATTTATCTTTCTCAAGCTTCATTCCTGTTTGAGTATTAAATTGTAGATTCTCTAGTTGTATTCCTCTTTTTCTTTTTTCAGAGTCCCGATGTAAAAATCCCAGAAGGCCTAGTCTGTCTGCTATAAAAAGTCCAACTACTCCTCCCACAACGCCACTACCAACTCTTAAAAAGTTTCTTCTATTAATTAAACCATTTGATCTATCAGGGGGTTCAGCTTGAGCTGTAGCCACAGCAGTAGGTCTTCTGGGTGGTTGTCCGCCACCCCTTCCTCTTCTTGCAAAGCTAAGCAGAAAATCTCTTTTGGATGGATCAAATTCTGTTGTTACCATAAGTCCTATAGTTTACCACATTAGCATTTAGTTGACAAGAGTATAAATTAGTGTTCTACTGAAATTATGTCCAAATTGAATAAAAGGAGTTGGTTTCGTTCTCGCTTAGGTGAAGCGGGAGTAGTTCCGGTATTTGTGCTTATAGCTGGTATTGGTTTGGTTGCATTTTTGGTAATAAGCTCTTCCGGATCATTCAAGGATAGACTATTTTCACTACTTTACCCCAAACCTTCTTCATATGCTGTTTCTAATCCAATTTCAGGACCAGTTAGTCCTTCACCGAGCCCAACACCTGTTCCTGACATTACTGCCCCTACAGTGAGTATTACCTATCCTGTAAATGGAAGTGTGGTTAGGAAAAATACCACAGTAGTTATATCTGCTACGGCTTCTGATAATGTGGCTGTTGTTAAAGTGGAATTTTATGCAGCTGGGAAACTTTTATGTACTGATACAGCAGCTTCTTATAATTGTTCCTGGAATGTGCCTAAGAAACCCAGAGTTACCTACAATATCACAGCTAAAGCTTATGATAGCTCAAATAATTCATCTACAAGCTCAATCAGTGTGACATCAAAATAGTTTCTCCGCTAGAATGAACTTACTAATTAAAGATATCCTTTTAGGAACAGTGTTTCTTCTTCCGTTAATTGGAGTGTATAAAGGATTTGGTTATGAGCAAATAAAGGTATTGTTTTTTATAGCAAGTATTAGTCTGATATGTTGTTTGTGGATGTTTTTAAAACCTAAATTTAAGTGGACTAATATTAAAATTGCTGCTTTTTTATCTATTTTAACTCTTTTATTAACCTCAATATTAGGCATTAACCCACAAATTAGTATTTTAGGAAACTTTCCATATTTT
Source organism: uncultured Gammaproteobacteria bacterium (assembly GCA_964547465.1). Classification (GTDB taxonomy): domain Bacteria; phylum Patescibacteriota; class Microgenomatia; order Daviesbacterales; family UBA10151; genus CAZJNI01. Next base: position 7,406 of record CAZJNI010000016.1, on the reverse strand, counting down.
CAAGGCTGGATTTTATATTCTTATTTATTTTTATTTTCATTACTTGTAAGTCAATTTAAAATTAAGTTAGAAAGTTGGGCTCAAATTTTAGTTGGATCTTCCACCCTAGTAGGACTTTTGGCCATTAAGGATTGGGTTTTACTGAATATTTTTCAGCAAACAGTTCCCGTTTACGCTGGAAGAGTAGTTTCCAGCTTTGGCCAGCCCAATTTCTTTGCCGGATTTTTACTTTTAACTTTGCCTTTCTCATATTTTTTACTTAAAAATTCTGATAAAAAACTACGACTTTTAGGATGGGGGAGTGGAGTAATTTCATTAATCGGGATAATGGTCAGTTATTCCAGATCCACTATTTTACTGGCTTTAATTTTGCTTATTCTGGGATTAATGGATCAACTGAAAATTAAAAAGTTTGCATTAGCTATATTTGCTGTATTAGTACTTGCCATATTTTTGTCTATAAATCTTTCATCCGGATTTATCTGGAAAGAATTTTTAAGTCCTATCCAAACCCTGGATCCTGATTTAACAAAAGAATCTGTTGAAAGTAGAGTTTATATTTGGCCACAAGCGTTAAAAGTAGGATTAGAAAAACCTATTTTCGGTCATGGATTAGAAAATATTCATCTGGCTTTCAGTGATTATTTCAATAAGTATAAACATCCTATCTTTGAAGAAAACTTGAAGATTTCTCCAGTTTTAATCTCTTTAAAAGATCTTAATATAGATAGGACTCACAACTATGTTCTGGATTTATGGTTGTTTTCAGGAGTTTTGGGGGGAGTTTCCTGGCTATTTTTAGTTTTTATGCTTTTTAAAAAACTTTTACAAACTAGTGTCTTGGGCGATGGGCCCACGTCAGATCGACACCAAAATGTATTAATAGTATCACTGGTAGTCTATTTATTTTGGATCCAGTTTCAAAATCAATCAATTGTGCATTTAATTTATTTCTGGATGCTGGTGGGGCTGATTGACCAAAACTCCTAAAATTCTTACTACTTGACGAGGGGGGGGTGATGTGTAACTCTTAAATTACATGTCCACATTGAACCAAAGAGGAGCAGTTCATTTACTTATTCCCTTAATATTGTTGCTTTTAGCAGGGTCCAAATTGCCCAATTTCTAACCCTTCAAGTTATGATATATCCAAGATCAGCTAAATTGAATCCTAAAGTATTCACTTTGGCACTTCGTACTAAAGTAGCTTCTTGACCACGGGTTTAGAAATGGTGTAGTCTAATTTCATGCTGAAAGTTGCCATTAATGGATTTGGGAGAATAGGAAGATCCTCTTTTAAGATTGCAATAGAGAAATTCTCCGACCAAATAGAAATTGTTGGTATTAATGATCTGACAGACTCCAAAACTCTAGCCCATCTTTTAAAGTATGATTCAAACTATGGCGCATGGGATCGCAGCGTATCAGCTGATAATTCTCCAACCGAGGAATACATCACAGTTGATGGAAAAAAATACCCTGTATTTAAAGAAAAAGAACCACAAAATTTACCCTGGAAAAAATTAGAAGTGGATGTGGTGATTGAATCAACAGGAAGATTTACCAATAAAGAAGGAGCTGCGCTGCATTTACAAGCAGGTGCCAAAAAGGTAATTATTTCTGCACCGGCCAAAGGAGGGGATGTACCCACTTTAGTTTTGGGAGTAAACGGTGATAAATACTCCGGGGAAGAGGTAGTTAATAATGCTTCCTGCACCACCAACTGCATTGCTCCTGTGGCAGAGGTGATTAATCAGAAGTTTGGTATAGCAAAAGCCATGATGACTACAATTCATGCCTATACTCAAGATCAAAACCTGCAGGATGGCCCACATAAAGATTTAAGAAGGGCCAGGGCTGCTGGTACAAATATTGTTCCCACTTCAACCGGCGCAGCTAAAGCCACCACTGAAACAATACCTTCTCTAAAGGGTTTATTTGATGGGGTGGCAATCAGGGTGCCGGTGGCTGTGGGGTCTGTTTCTGATTTTACTTTTCTGTTAAAGAAAAAAGTAACAGTGGAGGAGGTTAATAAAGCTCTGGAGGAGGCATCAAAAAGTCCGCATCTTAAAGGAATCTTAGCAGTTACAAATGAGCCTATTGTTTCATCAGACATTGTGGGCCGTTCTGAATCATCTATTGTTGATTTGGGACTCACTCAAGTAGTAGACGGTGACATGCTCAAAATCTTCGCCTGGTATGATAATGAATATGGCTATTCTAATAGGTTAGTGGAACAAGTAATTAATGTAGGAAAATCCGCATAATTATTTAGCTACAAGCTTATTATTGACAAGTTAATGCTTACGGCTGTAATATAGCTCAAAATGACAAGAGAATTAGATATTACTTTCCCTGAACCAAGTTTTGATCAAGCTATTGTGGCTAGTCAAACCTTATGGATGGTTTATAGATTAGGGGATTTAGATGATGAAGCAGCAGAAAGAGATCTAGATAATCAAGAGGCTGCAAGGAGAATAGCAGGTATAGCTGTGGGTATTATGAAGAGGACTATAACTTCACATTTAGAAATAGAAAGAGGAATAAAAAATTTAGGTTTTAGGATTGGACCTCTAGGTGGTATAGCATGGGAAATTGATCAAGCATCATTTAAACTAAATTTTGCAATCAGAGAAAGGTTTGATGAGCTAACAGAGGTTGAGGAATTAATGAAAAAAAATCCATTAGGCTAATTTCTCTTCCCAAATGATCTTATACGCTTACGGCTTATTGACAAATAATTTTATAGGATTTATTATTGCACCATAATGCCTGTTGAAACATTACTACATCTAGAAAAAGGGCAAAGAGTTAAACCATTTGAAGGACAAACAGAATTTTTACCTGTTAATTTAGGGAAACTACTTGATATATATCACAGCGGTTTACATGCTCAAGAAGAAAATGTGTTGCAAACAGGCGTAGAATTTCAAGGTATAAAAGGTATGTTAGCAGCAGTAGTAAGTTCAAGATTAGGTACTTACAACCCCCAAACTCCATTAGGTGATGCTAAAGCTGAAATTGACTATAGTAATGGTTGGGATGAAGTAAAATCTCTTCCGGTTTCTTTAAGTTTGCTTTTCCAGATTGAATCTATGAAACATTGGTCAGATTTATTGTCTGATAGAGCTTTTTTTGAATTGGGAAATGAGCGGTATGTAGTTAAATATCACTTAGAAGCTATTGGTATGACTGTAGGACAATTACAAGAGGGTTTGGATAATTTTAAAGTACTTCCTGCTATTGGAGCTCTATATTTTACAGAAACACTACGTCCAGCTACAGTTGTACTTCCATATGATGTAGCCCGTTTATCTCAAGAAGTTAATCTAGTAATGGGAGGTTCAGTTGGTCGGTTGAACCCTCGCCCTAAGACATTAGGCTAAATTTATCCCATTTTATTAACCCTAATCCTAAATTGTCCACCTCTTTCTTTTACAGTCACAAATTTATTTTTAATATTTTTATGTTTTGAAAAGACTTTTTTAATAGCTTTGATTTTATTTTCAGAAGACCCATCCTCTAACCGTAAAAATATCACTCCTGTGGAAGGTTGGCCTTCCTTGAAAATCAGTTCTCCAAAATCTTTATCTGATGTGATAAGAATTGAATCTGTAGAGATAGAAAGATCAAGTACTCTGTAGTCTTCTATTCCTGGAGAAATTAATCTAACACGAGAGGCAGAATGGCCCAGTTTCTCTAAAAATCTCGCAACTAGCTTACCTATATTTTCGTCTAACAAAAATTTCATGGGCAACAGCAGTTTGGGCAGGGAACTTATCATCCACGCCTTTTTTGGCATATCTAATAGCCGACCTTACTTGGTCTTCTGTTAAATCATAATCATCCGTAATTTCAGGAATAGTTTGGCCATGCTCTATCAGGTTCAGAATTAACTCCACAGTTATTCTTGTACCCTCAATAGTGGGTTTCCCCGCCATAATTTTAGGATTTCTAACTATTTTTGTCATAGCAAAATTATAAGCGAAGCTTGAAATTTTCGCTATGCTCAAATTATAGCACAAAAGTCTTCGCCTGGTATGATAATGAATACGGGTATTCTAATAGATTAGTGGAACAAGTAATAAATGTAGGGAAAAGTTAACCTCTTGACAAGACGTACGGAAAAGCGTACGATATCCTCATGACTACAGTTTCTGCAAGTACAGCTCGTGCCAATCTATATGATCTAATTGATGAGGTAGCCTCATCTGGCAACAGAGTGGGAATCACCAAAAAAGGGGAGACAAAAGCTATTTTAATAAGTAATGATGAACTTGCATCCTGGGAGGCCACTATGGATGTGATGTCTGATACCCAACTGGTAAAGGGAATAAGATTGGGCATGGAAGATCTTAAAAAAGGTAGGGTAGTTTCCTGGGAAGAGGTCAAAAGAAAAGCAGGACTTTAAAGTGGCTACGATAGTTGTTACCAAACAAGCTGAGAAATCGTTTTTAAGGCTACCACTATCCGGACAAAAGAAAATCTCCAAAGCGATTGACAAACTTATCCAAAACCCTCTAATGGGGGAGAAATTAAAGGGTGAATTTGAAGGGCAATTCAAAATTTATGCCTGGCCTTACAGAGTAATTTATATATTTTCTGCTGTAGAAAAACTTGTTACTGTTGTTGAAATTGAACATAGGCAAGGGGCATATAAATAATTTCCTCTCCAGATATTTTTGGTATACAATTAGATTAACCATATGAATATTTTACTGCTGCAATATCTGGCAATTTTGATTGCATCGGCAACTTCTGCAGCTTTAGTTTTTTTTAAAGTCTCCATTGTTCACCTTCAACAAGCAGTAGCATTCCTGCTGGTAGTGCTACTCCTTTTTATTAGCAGATTTTTTCTAAAATCAAAAACTAATCAGGTTTTAAAAAAGTTATTCCTGATATCTGTTAGCGCTACCTTAGTTCAGCTGGTGGTACTTACAACCGGAGGGTTTTTAAGCCCGCTTTTAATTTTGATACATTTATATACAATCGGCAGCAGTTTTCTTTTAAATTTGAGCTCATCAATATTATTTTTAATTACCTCCCTGGGGATTTTAGCTTTACAAATCTACCTTAACCCTGAATTTAAGCAATTGATTATCAGTGATCCGGCCACATCTATTTTATACGGCCTTTCTTTTATCATTATTGTTCCACTCTCCCAATTTTTAATGAATACATACAATATAAAAGATAAGTTAACCAAAATTTTAGGGGAGAGTATCCTGATTGGGAAAGTAAGAGAAAATTTTATCTTAAGCGGTTTAAATGAGCTGGTTATTGTGACAAATCAGCAATTGCAAGTTACCTCAAGTAGCGAATCTGTGGTAAAGACTTTAAAGAAAGCCCAGGAAGAAATTGTAAATAAATCCATATTTGAGATTTTGCCCTTAAAGAGTAACGATGGCAAGCCAATCAGTATAGTGGATTTACCAATTAAAGAGCTGGAGGCAGATAAAGCAACCAGAATAATTAAGGGGTTTAACTTACTCACCCTTGATAATCAGCTCATACCAATAGTGATTCAGCTTAAACCAATTCTGGATTCGCAAATGAAAATCAGCCAGATTGTATTTATTATTTCTGATGCCAGATTATACGGGGATACGCAAGATTCACATTCTGATTTAGAACAGACTTTGATTAAGCATAAAGAACTAATTGCCAGCATTAGAAAATTAATCTCAAATAATGCTCCCTCCCAAATTAGAAAAACCATTTCAGCGCTGGATCATACAGAAGAGGATTTACATATTGCTTTAGAAATAGAAGATCATCCAATTAAAGAAAAAACCTCTTTTGATGATATTGCATATTTAAGCCAACAGGCACTGGAGAGTAGGAAAGTTTTTGCCCAGGATTTTAATGTTTCGCTACATTTCAATATTGCAAATACTGATATTTCAGAACAAGCCTGGTTAAAATTAAAAAAAGAAAATATAAATAAAGATATATTGGGAAAATCTGAATTTATGATACCAATAGATTCCAGGTGGTTTAAATTATTAATACAAAAGTTACTCGATTTAGGTATTTTACTTTCCTCCAACAATCAACCCGGAAAGGTGGAATTATCTATTAACAGAGTGGAAGCAGACTTTTGGATCTCTGTTATTTGTTATTGCGAGTGGGTAAAGAGTAATCAAAAAAATGATTTATTTATTGAGCATTTCGGAAGCTTAGCCAGTATTCCTGGTTTTACCCTAAGCAGCGGGCTGGAGGGTTTTATTACAAAATCAATTGCTACATCTTTAGATATTCCTCTGTCAGTGCAAATTCAGGAAAACCCACACAGAGTTGTTTTATCACTTAAAATAGTTGACAAATCAAGTTCATTTTTGGTAAACTCCAGGAAGTGATTAATTCACACTTGATGAGAAGCAACAAAACTACATCTTAAACTTTACCGCTTGGGCTCTTCCCGCGCGGGAAGTTAAGCTCTTAGCGTTGTATCCCTCTTTTTTAAAATAGATATCAGCTGTCAGTCGTCAGTCGTCAGACTGGTTCTGAGAAACTGGACTTAAGCTGGGCCCATGGCTCAGTTGGTAGAGCGCCTCATTTGCAATGAGGAGGTCAGGAGTTCGAATCTCCTTGGGTCCACTTTGCACTTTGAAATGTGAATACGGATAAACCCGCGCAAATTTCGCAAGAAATTTGAACGGGTAAATTGAGAAGGCCAAATTTTGATCAAATTATGGGTCAAATATTTATAATATTCCGACTTCGTCGGTAAAAAGATATTGACCCGTTTGAATGTCATTTAGACATTCAAACTACTCAACAATAATGCATACGGTGGATGCCTAGGTCGAAAGTACCGAAGAAGGACGTACGTAGTTGCGATAAGCTTTGGGGAGCTGCTAAGAAGCTTTGATCCAAAGATTTCCAAATGGAGTAATCCACTTGATGCTGGACATTGGATGCTGGAAGCTGGATTTTGAAGTTGGAAGTTTGAAGCTGGATAATTTTCCAGTTTCTATCCTCTAGCTTCTTAATCTAGCATCTAGTTTCTAGCGTCTAGCATCAAGTACCTTAAGGTGAATACATAGCCTTAAGGAGGGTACGCGCTGAACTGAAACATCTAATTAAGCGCAGGAAAATAAAACACAAGTGATTCCCCAAGTAGCGGCGAGCGAAAAGGGAGGAGCCTAAACCCGCGCAAATTTTCGCAAGAAAATTTGAACGGGGGTTGTGGGACTAGTGTCGCGATCCAATATGGGTAGTAGAAAACTCTGGAAAGAGTTGCCAAAGAGGGTGATAGCCCCGTAAACGAAACTTATATTGGCGCAAACTTGATTCCCAAGTAACTCAGGACACGTGAAATCCTGAGTGAATCTGCCATGACCACATGGTAAGGCTAAATATACTTTCGGACCGATAGTGAACTAGTACCGTGAGGGAAAGGT
>CAZJNI010000015.1:0-14295 GCA_964547465.1 uncultured Gammaproteobacteria bacterium | reverse complement strand
AGATTTAATAAGACTAAAAGCAAAAGCATACAGAAACAATGTCCCTTACCAAACCCTAATTAGTTTATTAATTCGTCAATATATAAAAGGTGAGAAAAAAGTAGTCCTAGATTAGTAAGGTAGGTTCGAATTGATACTTCAAGTTCGATTAAGACTAGGAATACGGAGCCAGTCGTTGGTCTCTCTGTTTAAAGAAAGTAGTTTTCGATCGCAAAACGTTGTTGTTCTAAAAAGATTCTTTTTAGATGGTAAAGATTATTTTGTTCATAAAAAAGAATTAAAGCCTTTTTATATTCAACTTCGTCTACACTCCTATAGGAAAGAGGATAATAGCCGTTCGCGAGGAGAATAGCATTACTGATCATTCTGGAGGTTCTTTTGTTGCCGTCAGTAAAGGGTTGCAAATAAGCAATAACAGCAAGAAAAATTAAGGCTTTTCCCGGCACGGATTTGATTTTTTTTGTCTGAACAATTAATTTATTTAGAGCTTCCTCTATTTGCCATTTATTATCTAATGGAAGATATTTTGTTCCGGTAATTCCCACGGCAGATTCCCTAATTCCAGATTTTATATCCGATTCTCTTACCAGTTCCGAGTGAATCATTCGAATATCCGCAACCGTGATTTCTTTGAAGCTTTCTCTTTTTTCTAAAATCGTGTCAAAGGCAGTTTTGTGATTGAGAATCATTATTGCCTCGCTTTTATCGTGTCCTTTTGCCTCCTTTTTATTTTTTATTAACTCCTCGGTTTCGAGAAGAGAGTAGGTATTGCCTTCTATTTGGGAAGATTTCCATGAAAGTTCAATCGTAAATCTTTCCAGTTCACGTTTTAATATAGTTTTGTCCGAGGAAGCAAATTTATTTTTCAACTTATTCTTTCCCCGTTCAAACAGCTCCAATTCATCTTTGGAAAATAACCCCGTCAAACGATTAATCAAATTAAAATTAAATGTAGGATATTTGATTTTTCTAGAATCGGTTACTATAGAGAAGTATTTTTCTAGATCTATGGGAATAAGTAATTCTTTTTCTGACTTGAGACGGTACTCTACATACTTGCCGCCCCCAACATGTTCAATTAAACCAACACTGACAAGATAATTTAAGTCCCGAATTATGGTTATTCGGGAAACATTGTCATCTTTCAAAAGGTTTTCGATTTTGGATCTTGAAGACGGAGAATTTACCAATAAAAATTCCAGTACTTTAGTCTGCCGGTTGTTTATTTGCGTATCATTCATATGTTTCTAGCGTATCATAATGATACGCAGGAATCAACTGTTTTTATATTACAATCAAATCGTCCAGTTCGATAAATCCTAGGAATACGGTGCCAAGTCTTATAGTTTGACCATTCCCTCAACCTTTGCTATAATCCTTAGTCTATGGACATAGAAGTAAAAGGAAGATTTTTAAATACTGATTACGATAAAGTCAGTATTCACCCAGAAATTTTACCTGCTGTAATAGCTTTAAGAAATAGCGGTGTTGAAACAATTGCAAGTCACTCGGGAATTGGGCAAATTGGTGTTGAACATGCTTGGGGATCTTATATTCAGATAAGACTGTTCACTGAAGATGGTTTTAAAATTGCTGGAAAAATAAATAAGTTTGCTCAAGCATTAACTTTAAGGTTTCAGCACGATCTCGGTAATTCTATGCTTACCCTACAATTAGTTTCTGCTGAAGAGTGGTATAAAAATCAGGGCACAACGTCTCTAAAAGCCAGTATTCCTATCTATCGTTTACAGCTAGTAGGTCAAAGTACAGACGATGAAATTAGGCAAGTGTGGAATGTTGTCGCCCAAGAATTTTCTCCCACAGTTATAAAATAACCATTTCTACCGCCTAACCAGGTCAGGAAGTGAAATCTTACCCTTAATTATTTATTCCGGGGGGTTGCAATCGTTTTTAGAACTCGCGGCAATGCGAAATTAGATAATTCAGTATATAATATAGCGGCCAGATGTTTAATACTTTGGCTGAGGCTAAAAATACTGTCTTAATATATGGACTTTCAGCTTTTCTAAGCTTAAGTATTGTTTGGGTAGCAATATATCTGGAATCCTATTTTCAATTACCAACTTCTTTGCTCATTTTTATTATTTCCCCTCTTTTATCCAGCTGGTATGGTGGAGTAAAATTGGGTGTATTCTCTGCAGTACTTGCTGCCTTAGGCTATATTTATTTTTCCCCAGATTTATATATTTTAATCCCGGCAGCAGTGTTTATTCTGGTAAGCTTTTTGATAAGCTTAACCATAGATAAGGCCAGAAAATTTGATGAAATTGCAAAACATCGAAAAAAGGAAGCACAGTATGCTCGATTATTAACCAATGAACAAAAGAAAAATATAAAAGCACAGGAAGAAATAAGAGCCAGGGATGAGTTTCTTTCTATCGCCTCACATGAATTAAGAACACCTCTGGCCTTGTCCCTTTTGCAAATCCAACAGGCCCTACACAATATTCGCAATGTTTCTTTAGCCAAATTTTCAGTCCAAAGTTTAATGAATATGTTAGAAAGTGTGGAAAATCAAACTGACAGACTTTCCAAAATGATTAGTGATTTATCTAATGTATCCTTAATTACTACAGGAAAATTGAGACTGGATCCAGAAGAAATGGATTTGACAAAGACAATTTCAGATGTGATCAGGCGAGTGCCAGCCACACTAAACAAAGAACATTATCCAATCAAGATTTACAAAAATGGTTTAGTAAAGGGTAAATGGGACAAAATCAGGATTGAACAAATGATTACAAATCTGCTTACCAATGCCATTAAATATGGCAATAATAAACCAATACAGGTTAGTATTGAAAAAACAGACCATATAGCTAGGATTGTTGTTCAAGACCAGGGAATAGGTATCCCTAAAAATTTGCAAAAAAAGATCTTTGATAGATTTGAGCGGGCAGTTGCTAATAAAGAATTTCAAGGTTTAGGTGTTGGATTATATATTACAAATCAAATAATAAATGCTCACAGAGGATCTATCAAAGTAAGCAGTAAAGAAGGCAAAGGAACCACCTTTACAGTAGAACTTCCTTTAAATATGAGAGCAAAGTAAAAATATTTTTTACTTCACAAGCTCATTAAACTCTTTTATTAATTTATCAATTTTAGGATTAATAATTAGCTGACAATATGGTTTATCAAAGTTTCTTTCAAAATAATTTTGATGATATTCCTCTGCTTTATAAAAGTTAGTAAACGGCTCAATTTTGGTAACAATTGGATCTTGATACATGCCGGATTTGTCCACCTTTTCCCTTGATGCTTCTGCGATTTTTCTTTGTCCCTCATCATGATAAAAAATGACTGATCTATACTGGGTGCCAACATCTGCTCCTTGTTTATTTAATGTTGTTGGATCAACTAAATGCCAAAAAACCTCCAAAATTTTCTCAAATGAAATTATTTCAGGGTCAAATTTAATCTGGATTGCTTCTGCATGGCCGGTTGTCCCGGCAGACACTTCCTCATAAGAGGGATTATCAATTTCTCCACCAGAATATCCGGAGGTAACCTCTAAAACCCCTTTAAGTCTTTTGAAAATAGCCTCGCTGCACCAAAAACAGCCTCCTGCCAAAGTTGCAGTTTCCATGGTCCTTATTTTTTCTGCTCCAGCTTTTCCAAAAGATTCAATATTGATAGAAGGCATGATTTTAGTTTAACATAAGTTAATCAATCTTCAGATGGCTAACTTATTAACAATCAGTCAAATTTCTAAAATAGCTGAAAGTTTAAAGAAACAAAAAAGATCCATTGTTTTGGCAGGGGGTTGTTTTGATGTGTTGCATCCGGGACATATAATTTTTTTACAAAAAGCTAAAAAGGCAGGAGATATTTTAATTATCCTTCTGGAATCTGATGAAAAGATTAAAAAATTAAAAGGGGTTAACAGGCCTGTTCACAACCAAAAAGAAAGAAGTTTAGTCTTATCAGCCTTAAGTTTTGTAGATTATATTATTTTGCTGCCAAATTTTAAAAAAGAGGCAGAATATGATGATATTATATTAAAAATCAGACCGGATATTATTGCTGCAACTTCAGGTATAGGCGACTACCACCATAAAAGGTCTGCAAGGTTAGTGGGCGCAAAAATAAAGTATGTCACAAAAATAATAGGTAGTTATTCAACTACCAAAATTCTCAACCGAAATTAGGTCTTGATTTTTTAAAATTATTTTGTTATCTTAAAAAAGTCATGTCTAGAAATGTTGTTATTGCAGGAGTAGTAATTATAGTTTTGGCTTTAGCCGGTTGGTATTTTATGAGTTCCCAAAAATCTTCTACCCCTCAAGCTCCAGCAGAAGTTACTCAAACTCCTACTTCAACTGAAGTTCCAACTTCCACTGCAACTGACGCTGCAATGACGAGTGAAAAAAATGTAGTTAAGGTTACCTCCTCTGGTTTTTCATCAAAAAGTATCACTATTAAGGTAGGGGAGTCTGTGACTTGGCAAAATGATGATAGCGAGAATCATATAGTTAATTCTGCAGTTCACCCGACTCACCTGGTTTACCCGCCTCTAAACTTAGGAGTGATCAAACCAGGCGAAACAAGATCTCTAACTTTTTCTGAAGCAGGTACTTATAAATATCATGATCATCTAAACCCTTCCTTAACAGGTTCTGTTACTGTAGAATAATCTTCTGGTGAGATTAAAGTTTTTATTCCTGTCAATTATATTTTTAAGCCTGTTTACATTATTTTCCTATAATGTGGCCAAGGAAAAGCTGCAACAGTTTGATTTTGATACAACAGTTAAAATCCAGGATCATATCAGTAGAAAATATGACCTGATTTTTTCCTATTTCTCTCTTTTGGGTAGTGTTGAGATTACATTTGGAATTTGTTTACTGTTAAGTTTTCTGTCTCTATTAAGAGGCAGGTGGCTGGCAATTTTAGGCTGGTTGCTGATTATTCCTGCATCAATGGGTGAGGTATTTGGTAAATTAATTCTTTTTCATCCCAGCCCGCCGGTATTTTTACACAGAACCTTGCTTCCCACAACACTGCCCTCTTTTTATGTGCATACGGATTTTTCATATCCTTCAGGACACATGACCAGGACTATTTTTATTGTGACAATCTTTTTTTGTATGATTTTTTTATCCGGCCAAAATTTGGCCACAAAATGGATCAAGATTATAGTAATTTTATCTTTTGCATTTTTAATGGGTTTGACCAGAGTTTCTTTAGGAGAACACTGGTTTTCTGATGTTTTGGGTGGAAGCCTTCTGGGTGCAGGAATGGGATTTTTTGGATACATGTTAATCCTTCGTCGTAGTAAGATTAATAGTGAGCGTAGTCGAACTATTGATTTTTAAGAATAGAAAGTTGTAAGATGCCCTTGCTGCCTATAGGAGGTGAGCTCTACTGAATAAAAATGTTTCAATAGTAGTGGTTATTTTGGTATTGGTAGTGATTGCAGGATATCTGGTGTGGCTTCGAAGTAAATATCAGCCTCCTGTTTCACCGGAAGTGGAACAGCAGCAGGAAGTTGTGGTTAGTCCAACTCCTGTCAGTTCTTCTTCAGCCATGCCTGCTACCTCATCAGCCAAGGAAGCAAGTGGGTCTATGAAGGAAAAAGGAGCAACTGGTAGTTCTACTAAGAAATAGTCGCTCGCGACTTCGCTCCTTTTAAGTTATATAATTTTAAGATCATGGAAAATTCCCAAGTGGAGAAATTAATCATAATTGGTTCTGGACCGGCTGGTTTAACTGCGGCAATCTACGCTGCCCGTGGAGCTTTGGATCCTCTTGTAATTTCTGGTAGAGAAGCAGGAGGGCAACTTATCTTAACAACAGATGTGGATGATTTTCCAGGCTTTGCAGAGGGCATACAAGGCCCGGATTTAATGGCTAATATGCGAAAGCAAGCTGAAAGGTTTAATACCAGATTTATTAATGAAGATGTTTTATCTGTTAATTTAAAAGTTAAACCATTTGTTATCAAGACTGAGAACTCTTCACTTTTCACTAACTCACTTATTATAGCCACTGGTGCCTCTGCTATGTGGCTGAATCTGGAATCAGAACAGAGATTAAGAGGAAAAGGAGTATCTGCTTGTGCTGTTTGTGACGGGTTTTTCTTTAAAGGTAAAAATGTGGCAGTTGTTGGAGGAGGGGATACTGCAATGAGGGAAGTTAATTTTCTGTCCAGAATTTGTGCCAAAGTGACCGTAATTCATAGAAGAGATACTTTAAAAGCGCAACCTGCTTTGCAAGAGTTAGTAAAATCTAAACCCAATGTAAATTTTATCTGGAATAGTGAGGTGGTAGAAGTATTAGGACAGGAAAAAGTAACAGGAGTGAAGTTAAAAAATACTCAAAATGGGCAGATTAGTGAGCTCTTACTTGATGGGTTATTCATTGCCATAGGCCATAAACCCAATACTGTGTTTTTAAAAGGACAAGTGGAGTTAGATGAAAAAGAGTATATAAAATTAAGGGAAAAGGGCGAAGAGGAAAAGGGAAAGTTTGAGACAGAAACATCCGTGGATGGGGTATTTGTTGCTGGTGATGCATCAGATTACAGGTATAGGCAGGCTGTTACAGCAGCCGGAGCCGGCTGTAAAGCCGTCTTTGATGCAGAAGAATATTTGGAAAATCTAAAATGAATTATTGGGTTTCTATTGCAAGATGCCTAATAAAAAATCTTCGACCCCTATGCGTAATTATTCTTTCTTCGCCAGGAGCAAGAGCAACAAAATCAGTTTCGAACCTTGTATCAGGATCAGGTACTCTTATTTGGGCTAGGTGATTTGGATCGTGAGTTTCACCAATATGCAAGTTAAACCACGTACTATCGTACCAAGTTTCAGTTCTTCCACCATATTTATCTGAAGAATGATCATATATGCGCGGATCATCTTCAGAAGTGGGTTTATCGTTCAAAAGATAATGTTCTTGAGTCATCTTCCCTGGTTGTTCAAACCAGGGGTATAGGTGTACTTCAGACATAACTATGTCAGAGTATATCACTTATTTATTCTAATTCAAGTTATATAATCACACTTCGGGGGTGTGATATTCATATTTGTGAAGATTATCTTTTCTGATCAGCTAAAAAGTAGATTTGGATATTGACAAGTTAATTTTGTACATGTAATATATGTACAGTGATTGATTTAAGTAGAATTACAGGATTTGAGTGGGATAAAGGTAATATCGATAAAAGTTATGAGAAGCATAACATTACTCCCAATGAAGCTGAGGAAGTATTTATAGATGAGAATATACGGTTTCAGGATGACGTAGATCATTCGCAGCGTGAGGAAAGGTTTACTGCTATAGGAAAAACGAGTCAAAAGCATGTATTATTTATAGTTTTTACGCTGAGGGGTACTAAAATTAGAATTATTTCTGCAAGAGGAGCCAATATAAAAGAAAGGAGGGAATATGAAGAAAAAACTTAAGAAAATACCGTACTTTAATTCGGAAGCCAAAGAGCGGGAATTTTGGCAAACCCATGATTCTACTGATTATGTAGATTGGTCAACAGCCAAACATGTTAGTTTCCCAAACTTAAAGCTTACCAGCAAACCCATAACTATCCGTATTCCGGTTAGTTGGATTGAAAGATTAAAGATAAGAGCTCACAGAATGGATATTCCTTACCAGGTATTAATTAAACAAATTATTTTTAAAGGGATGGAATAACCTATCCAAGATTATATTGTGGGCTGGTTGTTATATGGTCTGTGTTTCTCGGTACATACCATAATGTTTTGCGTAACCTCGCGTTACCGGCGCTTACCATTACTGGATTTAATCTCCTTCAGCTGATAAGAGACACCCACAAAATTTATTACAGTGTAAGTTTGGAAAAATTTAAGTGAGGAAAAACAATTTAATTAAGGATTTGTTTTTACTCTGTTGATCATTTCCCCTACAACTGATGCTGATATTAATCATATTATTAGAATAGTCTTAATAATTAAGATTGTCAATATATACAAAGTGTATCAAATGTACACAATTTGCATTTTAGATTATGTATTACTAGAATAAAGTTAATGAAAACAGTAACAGCCAAATATGCCAGGCAAAACTTTGCAGAAATTTTAAATGAAGTTCACTTTGGCAGAAAGAAAGTTCTAATTACTCGCTCTGGTAAGCCGTTAGTGGTATTGATAAGCACTAAAGATTTTAAACCTGCTCAAGGAAATAAATAATAAATGCATCTTCCCTTTGGATTAGTAATTAATTATGCGCATACCAAGCCGAAAGAAATGGAAGGTGCCGGTTATGAATTTTTTGGTTCCGAACCACCTTCTACTGATCAAGAAGATGATGCTATCCCGCTTTTTGGTGAATGGTTAATATATGATTTCAAGCAAGATAACGGCATCACATTTCTAGCAGAGTATTGTCTTAAAAACCCTGATAACCTTACAGAGGACACAATAAATAAAATGATTCAAGTAGCAGAAACAAACCAATACTCTCAATTTGAGATTAGAAGTCAAAGATTAGGGGAATGGATTGAATTGGAAGATCTTAAAACCGGAGAAGTTATCAAAATTTGGGATACTACGGGTTCAAGCCATGATTTCAAAAAAGGGACTTTGCATGGAAGAAGAGCGTTAATTGATAGCAAGTGGTGTTTTGTTGGCGCAAATCCAATTTATATGCCAGTGACCAATACCCAAAGAATGAAGAAATTTTTAAGAAAGACGTTTAAAGATGTAAAGATTACTCCAAAAGATACCTGGGAATTGATTAAAAAACAGAATGCAGTGTCGCCCGAAGTACCTTCTATTCGAGAGTTACCATCTTTAAGAAAAAAATTAAAGCAGAAGTTTGTTAAATTAACGAGAAAATATAGTTGCAAAATATCATTTAAAGATATTACAGATGCAGTTTATAAAGAGGATAGAGCTGATGTATCTGGTTTTTGGCAGGATTTAATAAAAAAGGGTTTAGCTGAGGAATTATTTTTTAAAGAGTATCAATTGTTTAATGATATATGGAACTTTTTTCCTCATCGCTGTTTAGACGATAAAAGTCCGCTTGAAGTATTTGTTGATTTAAAAGGGAAAACCTAAAGTGCAAGCGAAGCAAGCAGAAGAATATTTAGAAAATTTGCAGAAGTAGATATAATATTGATATATATGGGAGAGAGAGGAAAAGACAACCAATCATTTTTTGTAATTCACAAAGGAAATAGAATTAGAGAAGTACCCCCGGACAGACTTTTACGCGTTAAAGATCCCGATGTAGCAAGCACAGCAGCTTTTATGCTCGAACATCCTGAAATACCTACACAAGTTCTAGTTTTTAGACAAAAAGGGAGACCTACTAGGTTAATACCTCTGGATGTTAGTGCCGCATTTCATTCTAAGCTCCAAGAAAATAATCCCAACAGTAACTTACAAGAAATTAGAGACATAGCCTTAATAGTAGCTAGGGAGGCTGCTGAAGGAGCAAAAGAAGGTTTATTATTACCATTGAATTTAGTAAGATCATTTCATGAAAGATGGGGGATTAAAGGAGCGCTTGGTGCTTTAGTAATAAGCGCACCATTGCCTTTATTCTCATTTTTTATGGCAACTGATATTTCAGGGGGAGCATCATTAACAGTGTTAGGTTTTGCAGGTATAGGGATCTCCAAAAGGTTAGAAAACTTAATTAAAAATTCTCCATGATGATACTGAAATCGTCGTATTGTATAATATAATATCTATATTATGATTTTATCAAAGATCATTAAACTTCTTCCCACCAAACCTATTTATGCC
Source organism: uncultured Gammaproteobacteria bacterium (assembly GCA_964547465.1). Classification (GTDB taxonomy): domain Bacteria; phylum Patescibacteriota; class Microgenomatia; order Daviesbacterales; family UBA10151; genus CAZJNI01. Next base: position 4,540 of record CAZJNI010000015.1, on the reverse strand, counting down.
CATTGTGATATTCCTTGTGGGATTTATGACCCGCATCAAGCCCAGCTGGCTGCACATACTGTGATTAGAATGACCAAATTAATTGAGGATAAGAGGAACGAGGAAAAGAGTGATGAGTCAAAACAAGAAGAGGATTGGGTAAAAATGAAACATGATATTTCCAGGATGACTGCTGTTAAAGAAGAACATGCAGGAATTGTTGAGGAGGAGCTGGAAACGCTGTGGGCAGATTATTTTAAAGAAGAACACTTAAAAGATTATCCGGATTTAAATAATTTGATCCTGAAAACAGTTAAATTAACCGGAAAAGTCAGACAAGAGATAAATTTAGAAGCAGCAGAAGAACTTTTGAAAAACGTTCAGGAAATTGCCGAGATTTTCTGGAAAACCAAAGGAATGGAACCTGTCAGAATTCCATCAGGTTATCCAACCGAAGGTGAAATTGTATCCCATAAATAATTTCTTTCACACTTTTGGTCGCAAAAGTGTGGCAAAACTCCTTGCAATGATGTTCGGCCTAAAATCTTCAAGCTCGTTAACGGGGGCTCACCCCCTCGGAAATTCCTCCACTAAAGTGGTAGTCAGTTTCCGGTTCCCCCTGTTGCCTCGCTTTCGATTTTTTAACGGCCTCTGCATCAATGCAAGAATATGAAAATAATTCCAATAAAGAGATACATAGTACATGGTAATTCTATGTTTCCAACTTTAAAAGAGGGCCAGGATGTACTGGTTTGGTGTTGGTTTCTAAATCTAAAAATAGGGGATATTATAGCTTTTAAAAAAGATGGGAAAGTGATGGTCAAACGCATACACTTATATCACGATCGTAGCGTAAGTGTAGTAGGAGATAACAAAAAAGAGAGCACTGATAGTAGAAATTTCGGCTGGATTAAAAAGAGTGAAATTATTGGCAAAGTTATTTGGTATCAGTAGCCATCAAAATGGTCATATCTGATGTTAGTTTTATCAACTCCAGAATCAATTAGCATTTTTTCGAAGCTGTCTACCATTTTAGGAGGACCGGCTAGATAGAAGATAGAACTGATAACTGATAACTGATAACTGATAAGTTTTTCTTTATCTAATCGGCCTTGGGTTGTGGTGTTTATAAAATGTATGGTTAAATTATTAAGCTCATTTTGCCAACTGTCCAGTTCTTTTTTAAACGGAAAATTTGCATCTGAATTAGAATAAATCAATGTGATAGGAGTGGATAATTTTTGGTCAAAGGCATATTTGATCATAGACCTGAATGGAGTAATGCCAATCCCGCCGGCAATAAAAATAGCTGGAGATTTTTCATCTAAAATAAAGGTTCCGGCAGGATGTGAAGTTTTAATCCCATCTTCTGGCTTTAGTTGGGCCAACGCTTTTTTAAATGGAGTGTGGCCTACTTTTGTGGACAACATCAGGAAATCTTCAGTAGGGGAGGCAGAAATGGTAAAAGCCCTTGTATCACCGCTTTTTGTTTTTCCATTTGGATCATCCACAGGAAGCTCATAATCTAAGTATTGTCCAGGATAAAAGCTAAAATTTTCTGGCTTTTCAAAGATTAAACTAAAAACATTTTTTGCTGCAGACTTTTTATTAAGAACTTTTAAAACCATATGTTAGATTATATATTATGTGAGATAATATACCTATGGAATCTGCCGAAGCGCCTGCTGATGATTTACATGCGAAGGTTGGAAAAGAGCTTGAAGAACTGGGTCATCCCGCCCAAACAGTCCCACCTCATGAGCAACCAGTTCTCAAAGAAAATATAGGACTCCCAGATATAGATGTAGTACCAGAGGGAGTGTACAAATTAGTTCATGGAGAAGAGCCACAAACATTTGTTGGAAGTACTAAAGGAGAAAATTGGCGAACCAGACTTAAACGAAGAATTTCAGAAAAGTTAAAATGGAAGTAACACAAACAAGTGGTCCTGATTTTATAAGTTTACTTTTTGCCATAATTTTTGTTTTGGCAATTATTTTAATGTTTGTGGGGGTATTTCTTTTTCTAAAAAAGTTTTTTGTGGGTTGGATTAAGTATAAAGATCGGGAAAAAACCTCGCTGCAGTTTGTGGTGCTGCAAGTTAAAGTCCCCAGGGGAAATGAGATTAAAATTGATGCCGTAGAACAACTTTTTGCCACTTTTGCCTCTTTGCGAAAGAGTGGGGGAATGTTATCTATCTTTAAACCTCAACCACAACTTTCTTTTGAGATAGTTGCAACTCATGAGTCTATTAAATTTTTTGTTTCTACTCACAAATCCCACCAGGATTTAGTGGAAAAACAAATTCATGGAGCATATCCTGATGCAGAAATTAAAGAAGTCCCGGAATATAATATTTTCTCCGAAAGTGCCCAGACAGCTTATACCCAACTTGGCTTAAAAAGTGCTGATTATTTCCCATTGAAAACTTTCAGGGATTTGCCAACAGACCCGCTTTCTGCCCTGACTTCTGCTTTGGCCAAAATGCAAGTTGGGGAAGGGGCAGCTGTTCAGCTTTTGTTTTCACCAGCTGATAATAAATGGAAAGATGTAGCCAAAAAGTTTCTCAAAAAAGAGAAAGATCCGGGTAAAGCTGATAATCCCAAGCCACCACCGGATGCCAAACAAATTGAGGCTGTTGAAAATAAAATCTCAAAACCCGGTTTTAATGTGGCATTAAGAGTTGTCACATCATCTACCTCATCAGAATCTGCCAAAGCGCACCTGACCAATATCAAGGCTGCTTTTGAACAATTCTCTTCTCCGTATAATGGATTAACCGGAGCGAAAGTATATTCTGAAAAAGGTTTTATGACAGATTTTATCTATAGATACATGCCTCAATTTTCCAAAACGCCTGTTTTAACTCCAGATGAACTGGCCTCAATTTTTCATTTTCCTAACAAGTCAATTGAAACTCCATACATTAGCTGGTTATCTTCCAAAAGAGCTCCTGCTCCGGAAAAGGTGCCAACCTCCGGTCTTTACCTGGGAAAATCAGTTTTTAGAGGCATTGAGCGGCCGGTTTATTTGTCAGAAGATGACAGAAGGCGTCACATGTATGTGATTGGAAGGACTGGTACTGGAAAAACTGAATTCTTAAAAAGTTTAATGCTGCAGGATATTTTAGCCGGTAAGGGTCTTTGTTTTATAGACCCGCACGGCGATGCAGCAGAGGAAATGATCCAATTGATCCCGCCAGAGCGGGCAGAGGATGTAATTTATTTTGACCCTTCAGATATGATCCGTCCTTTTGGTTTAAACATGCTTGAGGCATATACAGAAGAGCAAAAACACTTTGTAGTGGCATCGATTATAGGACTGATGTATAAGCTATTTGATCCAAATAAAACCGGAATTATCGGACCCAGGTTTGAACACGGAGTTAGAAATGCCATGTTAACTGCCATGAGCAAGGAAGGAGCTACCTTTGTGGAGGTTGTTAGAATAATGACTGATGCTGATTTTGTCAGGGAGCTTTTGCCATTTGTCCAAGATCCGGTGGTTAAACGCTACTGGACAGATCAGATTGCCCAAACCACGGATTTTCACAAATCAGAAGTGCTGGATTATACGGTTTCCAAATTCGGCAGGTTTGTGACCAATAAAATGATGAGAAATATTATTGGACAGTCCAAATCCTCATTTGATTTAAGAAAAGTAATGGATGAGGGAAAAATCTTAATTATTAATTTATCTAAAGGCAGGATTGGTGAAGAGAATTCTAACTTTTTAGGATTAATACTGGTGCCTAAGATATTGGCTGCTGCCATGAGCCGGTCTAATATTCCGGAGGATCAAAGAAGAGATTTTTACCTTTATGTTGATGAGTTTCAAAATTTTGCCACAGATACTTTTGCCGATATTTTATCTGAAGCCCGAAAATACAAACTTAATTTGATTGTGGCCAATCAATTTATTGGTCAAATCGGGGAGGATTTAAAAAATGCGGTTTTTGGAAATGTTGGTACACTGGTTGGGTTTAGAGTTGGGGTAACTGATGCAAATTATCTGCAGCATGAATTTTCACCAGTCTTCTCTGAAGCAGATTTGGTGAATATAGATTCACCCCATGCCTATATTAAAACCATAGTTTCAGGTGAACCTGTGCCACCGTTTTCTTTGGACACTACCAAGGATATGAAAAAATGGAGAGCCATGCTAAATCCGCAAATTGGCCAGGCTATCAGGGAGTTATCAAGACTTAAATTTGGGCGGGATGTAGTACAGGTGGAAGCCGAAGTTGCAAGCAGGGCAAAGTTGTAAATCTCTCTCCCGTCATTGCGAGGGATGCACCATTATGGTGCGTCCCGTGGCAATCTAGATTATTCTTTTATTCACACTTTTGGGAACAAAAGTGTGGCAAAATTCTTCTGCAGTGATGTTCGACCAGCGCACCTAACGGTCTCTGCATCAATGCAGAATTTTGGAAATTGAAGAGTGAGTCTTGTATAATTAACTCTGTTCGGGCGGATAGCTCAACGGTAGAGCAATTGTCTTACAATTGAAATTTGGAACTGTAGCTCAACGGTAGAGCAAATGTCTTATACACATTTGGTTC
>CAZJNI010000014.1:0-14306 GCA_964547465.1 uncultured Gammaproteobacteria bacterium | reverse complement strand
TTAATATCCCCATGCCAATTGGCATTAAAGTTTCTTTTGATACTTCCAAAAAAGAATTAAACTTTCTAGAAGGAGTAGTAATTTGATACTTGACTTTTGTACAAGTTTGTACTAATCTGTACAAAGAGATATATTTATGACACAAGTAATGAAGTCATCTGATGTAAGGCAACAGTGGAGCCAACTTCTTAATAAGGTATTTACTGATAAAAGAAGGATAGTTGTTGAAAAAAGCGGCATTCCTGTGGCAGCTGTTATTTCAGCTGAGGAGTTGGAAAGATTTAATAGATTAGAAGAGCAGCGGGCACGACGTTTCCGGGTACTCGATCGTATTGGAGAAGCATTTAAAGACGTACCTAAAGAAGAAATAGAACGTGAAGTAAGGAGAGCACTTACAGAAGTACGTCAAGACAAACGTCAGAAAAAAAGGCTTCGTGCGTATAAAAAATAATGAGGGTAGTTCTTGATACTAATATTCTTGTCTCTGGCTTTGTTTCATTCAAGCATCCTAGCAGAGCTCCTGCACAATTACTTCACTTTTGGCAAGCAGAGTTCTTTGACCTTTGTATTTCAGAACACATTCTTACAGAAGTGGAAGAAACTCTGAAAGATTCTTATTTTAAAAAGCGTCTTAGCCAAGAAAATATAAAAATAGAGGATATAAAAACCCTACTGCAGGAAGATTGCATTCTTATATCTCATTTTAATCCTGTGTATGGAATCGCCACTCATCCAGAAGATGATTTGGTTCTCGCTACAGCTTTAAGTGCAAGAGCTGATTATTTAGTAACAGGAGATCAACCATTACTTCGTAAAGTAGGTACTTATAAAGGAGTTATATTAATTAGTCCAAATGATTTTCTTGAAGTGCTAAAGAAACAGATTTAGAATGGAATTAAACTTTCTAGAATCAGCTGTTTCCTAGTGAACTCTTTTAATAATTGATAAGTTAATTTAAAATTGGTATAGTGCTTTTAATGGAAGGTGAGCCTCAAGTAAGAGCAAGAATCATAAGAGTTGAAAGTAGATTCAATCCTTCATCACAGGGAACATGTCGTTTTGATGGGCAACCTCTAGATCAGCGACAAATTGATTATAGGCTAACGGTTAATCATGAGCGATTCAGAATTCCAGAAGTTTGGGCAAACGTATGTCCAAGTAATCCTGATGAACATATTTTTTTTGATCCTGATGTAGGCAATAAAATAACGGATGTTATTTTCAGAAGACAGCACCCAGTTGAAGATAAACTTTCTCAATTACTTGGTGGTTAACCCCTATATGAATTTAGTTTCTAATGACTTTACAGTTGGGGCAGCGCAGGGATGTATCGTCATAAATTTTGGCAAACTGGTCTGAGAGTTTAAAGATTAACTGCGATCCTTCATCTATGTTAAAAATATCCGGGCTGTTATCAAAAGATAAGGCAGCTTTGCCCCGTATTAAACTAAATCTAACTGAATCTTCATCTTTTAAAAGTAAAGGATCAATTTTTTCCGTAGGATTATTAAAAGCTACACCAAAACCTTTATTAAAGGTTTGTCGGGTGATGGATTTAAAATAACCAGTGGAGCCAAAAGGAGTTGAGATGACAATTCCATCTCCAATAAGCAATTTGTCGCCTGCGTTTGATGTTCTAAATCTGATGGTATGAGTAGGATCTGAATTCCTAACCACAAAATCATTTAAAGCATAAAATTTTTTAGTGCCGAAGGCGCGAACTTGTTCATATATTACTTCTGTTTCTAATTTTTTATATTCTTCAGGAGTTAGCTCATTATTAATCAGTTTTTTTAAAATAATTTCATCTTCGTGCTTAGGACATTTTTTACAGAACTGGCTGTTTCTGATCGGGAGTTTAGGAATTCCCGGATACTCTCTTTCTGCAGACAGAAGAGTTCCATCCCCGCCAAAGCTGATAATTAAATCAGGATTTGAACTTACAACTTCAAGTCTCAAACTTTTGACAAGATTTTCTAAACCTTTTGCATTTTGCCCTAAAATTAATATTTTCATCATGCTCATTCTACTACAAATGAGTTCAGATTTTATGTATACTATAATTTCTCAAAACGTTATTGCGAGGAGCATAGGAGCCCCTCGAAGAGGAACAAGCAAACTTATTAATAAATGAGATTGCCACGGTCGCCTATGGCGACCTCGCAATGACAGGAGAGTATTTATGGAAAAGAAAATTTCCCCTTTTTTAGCTCTTAAGTTTAGTAATTTTAGAAATTATTTATTAGGAGCATTTTTATCTGAAATTGGCAATCAGATGCAAACTGTGGCTGTAGCTTGGCAGGTTTATGAGATGACCAGAAATCCTGCTTCTTTGGGTTTAATTGGCTTGGCTAATTTTCTACCAATAATTTTCTTTTCTTTAATCGGAGGATTGGTGGCTGATAAAATTGACCGGAAAAAATTATTAATTTTCAGCCAAGGTGCACAACTTATTTTGGCAATACTTCTTTTTAGTATAACTATTTTTCACCTTATTAATCCTTTAATGATTTATGGCATTTTAGTTTTGGTGGCAACAGCTCAATCTTTTTCTATTCCGGCCAGGCAAAGTGTCCTGCCGCATTTAGTTCCAAAACTATATTTTATGAATGCAGTTTCTTTAAATGTGCTACAGTTTCAGGGAGCTTCCATGATCGGGCCGGCCATTGCCGGGTTTTTAATTGGAGGAGTAGGGGTGGCGGGTGTTTATCTTTTAAATAGTTTATCTTTTTTATTTTTTATAGGCGCAGTGCTGACTTTGAGTGTTCCTTTGCAAAGACATGATGCGGATGAGGTGGAATTTAGCTTTGCATCTATTATGGAAGGGATTAAGTTTGTTACTAAAACTCCTATTTTATATACCACCATGATTTTGGATTTTGCTGCCACATTTTTTGGCACAGCCACAATTTTAATGCCGGTTTTTGCCCAGGATATTTTACATGTTGGCCCCAAGGGTTTGGGACTGCTATATTCTGCACCGGCCATAGGCGGGGTTTTGGCAGGACTTTTGGTTTCTACGCTTCATCATAAAATTGAACATCAGGGAAAAGCAATTATTGTCTCCCTGGCTTTGTATGGACTGGCCACAATTGGATTTGGTTTATCCAAGATTTTTTATCTTTCTATTTTCTTTTTAATTTTGGTAGGCTTTGGGGATATGACCTCAACAATTATCAGAAACACTATCAGGCAGGTAATTACCCCGGATCATTTAAGAGGCAGGATGGCATCAGTGATGAGAATTTTCTTTCAGGGCGGGCCGCAACTGGGGGATATGGAGGCTGGATTTTTGGCTAAAGCCATTGGAGGCCCGGCTTCTGTGGTAGTGGGTGGATTAGGAGTCTTGGTAGTTTTATCTTTACTTACATTTAAAGGTAAAGCGCTAAGGGATTATCATGGTAAAGATTTAGCAGTTTAATATTCTCTGTCATTGCGAGCCCCGAAGGGGCGTGGCAATCTTTTTACTGGGTAAATTTAAAAGTAGAAAGAATTTGATCGAATATCTTGACAGAATTTGGGTTTTCATCATAACTACTGCCAGTCTCTCCTGTTGGGTTCAATGAGAATATTATTAAGTTATTATTCTTATAAATTGCGATATTCTTGTAAATTGATTCCTCGCCGCTAAAGTAGACTAGAGCATCATTACTTGAAACTTTAATTGGAGAAAACTTGCGAACTCTGGGACCAGTAGTGCCATCGACTCTTGGTCCAATGGAAATATCTTCAAGCCATTTTTGTAAATTGCCTACATTTGCTAATGTTTTTGAGAGAATAGTTATTGATATTGCATCTTTATATTTAAACTCCTCTTCTGAAGGATAATTTCTTAAATTTACTACATTGAAGCTTTGGTTATAATAATCACCTGTCGATTCTATAATATCTAGAGTAGAGGGATATTTAATTTCATATGGATACTCATTATTTGTATATGTTTTCCAATTGGCTGTTTCCCCAGCACTAGTTGGTGCGGGGCTAGCATCAGATAGAGAAGGAGATGATGTAGGTTGTGGGGTTTGGGAAGTTACTACTGGATTTTGGGAGACTGGTTTTGTTCGATTATTCGTTCTGTCGGAGACAGACGTTTTATAATTGGTATAAAATAAAAATCCTCCAGCTACAACTATTATTATGCTTCCAACTATTATCCAGACCAGTATTTGCCCTTTTTGCATAAATTAATCTTAGCATAATATAGATTGCCACGTCGCTCGTTTCACTCGCTCCTCGCAATGACAGAAGGGGGCTTGACAAGGACTAGCAGTCGAGGTAATATACTGCTAGTTTTATTGTTTGGATCCCGTTCCGTAGGACGTGTTATCAAGTCCGGGATGACAAGAGGAATTATGGCAGAATTATCTGACAGACAAAAAGCACTTTTAAAAGCAATTATTGAAGAATATATAGAATCTGCAGAGCCTGTGGGTAGTGAGGTAATTGAAAGAAAATATGAACTGGGGGTTTCCCCTGCCACCATCAGGATTGAAATGGGAAAGCTGACAGAAGCTGGATATTTAAAACAGCCTCACACCTCTGCCGGTAGGACACCTACTTCTGTTGGTATGCATTTTTACATTGCAGAGCTAATGAATGAAAAACAGCTACCTGTCACAGCTGAAGTTTCTATTAAAGAAAAAATGTGGCAAGAGCGGGCCAAAAGGGAAAGACTTTTGAAAGAAGCTGTGTCTGCATTGGCTCAAAGGTGTGATATGTTGGGCATGGCAGTTGAAGATGAAGGTCAGACTTTTTATGCAGGGGCTGCAAATATTTTAGATTGGCCGGAATTTTATGATATTGATGTAGCCAGATTTGTTTTAGGGCTTTTTGATGAAAATCCAAGGCTAAGAGAGATTATAGGTAAGGCACAAGGATCTGATCCGATGCATATATTATTTGGTGAAGAGTTGGGATTTGAAAACCTGCTTCCAACAGGATTTGTGTTTACCAGGTATGAAATGCCGGTGGCGGGACAAGAAAGAGGTGGGGTAATTGGAGTGATAGGCCCGGCCAGGATGAATTTTTCGCTGGTTTTGCCTTATGTAAAATATGTCAGAGATTTATTATTTGAAGCAGGGAGAGTATAAATCCGAAGCACGAATATCGAAGCACGAAACAAGTACAAATGACCAAAATACGAATGACAAAAACGTTTTGAACATTTGAAATTTGAATTTAGATATTGTTTCGAATTTCGGATTTAGGATTTCGAATTTAGAACCATGAGTAAGAAAGCAGATAGAGTACAAGAACTAGAAAATAAGGTCAATGAGCTGGAAGCTCAATTAAAAAGGGCTGTGGCTGATTATCATAATTTGGAAAAAAGGGTATCTGAAGGAAGATCTGAGCTGACTAGCTTTATGGGGGCAGAGCTGGTGAGGAGACTTTTGCCAGTAGTTGATCATTTAGAGCAGGCACTTTCTGGAGTGAGTGAGCAGGAAAAAGAGTCTGGATGGGTTAAAGGAGTAGAGCTGGCGGTTAAAGAGTTTGAATCTGTTTTACAAAGTGAGGGCTTGGAGGAAATTGTGGCAGGCGGACAATTTGATCCAAGCCTTCATGAGGCAGTTGATATAAGGGAACCCTCCTCCGCTGAAGCTTCGGAGGGCAAAATAGAAAATTCTATTTTGGAAGTTGTCAGAAAAGGGTATAATCTAAATGGCAAAGTCCTAAGACCAGCCCAAGTGATTGTCGGGCGTAAGGCTGACGTCATTGCGAGCGAAGCGAAGCAATCTGGCTCGGAAAAGGATGAGATTGCCACGTCGCCTTCGGCTCCTCGCAATGACGAGAATGAAGGAGACAGTTAAAAGGAGAAAAATATGAGAGAAAGATTAAGTGATGAGCAAACAAGAGCAATGATAAAAGATGTGAATGGAAATATAAAGGGTTTTTTAAAAGAGATTTCACAAAAAGCTTGTCAAATAGGTGATGGTGGAAGTTTAGAGGATGTAAAGACTGCGCAAGAAATGGCAGATTTAGCAGAAGTTGTTCATGAGTTAAAGCTTTTTAGAATAGGATTACGAGTTGCTCTAGGTGAGTTACCACCTCATTTGGCATTAGGGGGGAGACAATTCAGATTTGATACTAATATGGAAACTATAAATCAAGGAGGACAAACAAATGGCTAAGATTGTTGGAATTGATTTAGGTACAACTAATTCTGCTGTGGCTGTGATGGAGGGTGGAAAACCCAAGGTTATACACAGCGCTGAAGGGGAAAATACTATTCCCTCTGTTGTCAACCCGATTAAAAACATTGTCGGACGGGTGGCCAAGCGCCAGGCGATTGTTAATCCTAAAGAAACTATATTTTCTGTTAAAAGATTAATGGGTAGAAAATTTGATGACCCTGAAGTTAAACGGGATAAAGAATGGTTGCCCTACACTATTAAATCCGGTAAAAATAACATGGCAGTGGTGGAGGTTGAAGGTCATGAATATACTCCCCAGGAAATCTCCGCCCAAATTTTGGGAAAAATCAAAGCTGATGCCGAATCCTATCTAGGTGAAAAAGTCACCGATGCGGTGATTACTGTGCCGGCATATTTTGATGATTCTCAAAGACAAGCCACCAAACAGGCCGGAGAAATTGCCGGATTTAATGTTCAGCGAATTATTAATGAACCAACTGCAGCTGCGCTGGCTTATGGCCTGGATAAATCTCATGCACACACTATTGCTGTTTATGATTTAGGGGGTGGGACTTTTGATATTTCTATTTTGGAGCTGGGTGATGGAGTTATTGAGGTAAAGTCTACCAACGGAGATACTCATTTAGGCGGAGATGATTTTGACCAGATAATTTTAGACTGGCTGGCAGATGAGTTTAAAAAAGAGCAAGGAGTTGATCTTAAGGGTGATAAACAGGCTTTGCAGCGACTTCGAGATGCAGCTGAAAAAGCCAAAATTGAACTTTCTTCCTCAATGGAGGCAGAAATTAGTATTCCATTTGTAACTGCCAGTGATTCCGGTCCCAAACATTTGGAAATGAAGCTCTCCCGGGCCAAGCTTGAGGCAATGGTTAAGCCATTAATTGATAAATCCTTTGATGCTGTTAAATCTGCCATGAAAGATGCCAAGCTTGAATCTAAAGATGTTGATGAGGTAGTTTTGGTTGGAGGAATGACCAGAATGCCAGCTGTTCAAAAGTCGGTCCAGGACTTTTTTGGCAAAGAACCACACAAAGGTATAAATCCGGATGAGGTGGTGGCTGTGGGAGCTGCGATTCAGGGAGGAGTTTTGGGCGGGGAAGTTAAAGATGTGCTGCTTTTGGATGTGACTCCCCTAACTTTGGGCATAGAAACTCTGGGTGGAGTTAGAACACCGCTTATTAATAGAAACACCACGATTCCTTCTTCTAAATCAGAAGTGTTCTCAACAGCTGCAGATAATCAGCCGGCCGTGGAGATAAATGTGCTGCAAGGGGAAAGAGAGATGGCAGCTGACAATAAATCTTTGGGCAGGTTTACCTTAGATGGAATTCCACCAGCACCCCGTGGTGTGCCGCAAGTGGAGGTCACTTTTGATATTGACGCTAATGGAATTTTAAATGTTACAGCTCATGATAAAGCCACCGGCAAAAAGCAAAATATTACTATTACTGGCTCAACTGGTCTAGATAAGGCAGAAGTTGAGAGGATGACCAAAGAGGCAGAGGCTAATGCAGAGGAAGATAAAAAGAAAAAAGAGGGGATTGAGACCAGAAATATAGCAGACAGTTTGGTTTATCAGACAGAAAAAACTTTGAAAGAGAATGGGGATAAGGTCTCTGCTGAAGTTAGAACAGAAGTTGAGCAAAAGCTAAATGAGCTAAAAGAGGCCTTAAAGGGAGATAATGTTGATGATATTAAGAAAAAAGGTGATGCGCTGGGGGAAGTTTTGCAAAAGGTTGGATCTGCAATGTATTCCCAACCTGGGAAAGATGGTCAAGCTGGAACAGAGCAACCTGCAGGTGAAAAAGCCAAGTCAGAAGAAGCTCCAAAAACTGAAGAAGCAGTTGAAGGTGAAGTGGTAGAGGAAGCCGCCTCCGCTGAAAGCTCCGGCGAGCCAAGGGAGAAAAAAGAAGAATAGACATAGACATAAAAATTGACATATAGGATATAATATTCTCAATATGAGTCCGGATAGAAATCCGCAATTTGCAGATGATTATTTAGATATTCAGGTATCTCCTGATCAAGAAAGAGATGATATGAGGGCTTATGTAGATGAGTTGGCGGAACGTTTGCCAAGATATGCCAGAAGGGCAGCAGCTCTCAAACCGGAAGAAGTTGGTTCTGTAGAATGGTCCAAGGCAGTAGGGCAATATTGGAGGGGTGCACGAGAAGCTCGTAATATATCTAGATATGGTCTTGCAGCAAGGATGAATACTCATGTAAACAACATCAGGTTTTTGGAACTTGGAATAGTTGAGATCGAAGAACTTGATGGTTTTCTAGAACCATATTCTCAAGCTCTTGGTGATCCAGATTTATTTGAGGGTTATCGCAAGACGTTTATAGTTCCAGGAAGTACTCCTTCAGCAACACCGCTGTAACTCTTCCTGGAAAGGTTGTTTTAACCTCATTTTCATTATTTCATTCATCCCATCCATACACTTATCATACGATCGTAGCAAAAGTGTATTTTTAATGGTGGAAGCATAATTTGTTATTTTCTATAAACTTCATCATGGGTACCAATATCATAGAAATAAGCTTCGTCTCCATCCAAGAGATAAGCCATTCTAATAGCTTTAGTTATAGAAATACTCCACATATTTTTTAATTCTCCTGATAATTTATGAACCCTTAGGGATTTATGTTTGGGATTTTCTTTAAATAATTTAAGCTGTTTTTGAATCTGTCTGGCTAATTTAGGATTTTTCTTAGCTATAATTTTTAGTTCTTTTCTAAATCTCCCATCTAGCCTAATATCCATTAGAGATTTTTGAAGAATTTATCAATATCTTCCACTAGAATAGACTTATCCTTGTTTTTAAGAGCTTCTTTGGCTTTTCTAATTGTTCTATTAGATGCTTCAAACACAGGATAATCCATATTTTCAACCTCTTTTAAGATTAAATGTTTAATATAACTGGCAATAGGTAGACCTACTCTAGAGGCTTTACTTTCTACAAAGTCTTTTAAGACTAGAGGTAAAGTGATTTTGATTTGTGCCTGTTGGGTAACCATATGTCCATATATTATCACCATTTTATGGACTTTTCAAGTACTAAACTAGAAAAGCGCTGAAGAGTGAATAGGTGTATAATTGAGTAATGATTAAAGGAAGATTTGCACTCTTTTGTGATTATGCTCTTACCTCATCTGACGGAAAGTTAAGTATTATCGGTGAGTTTGACCATCTTCATTCAACTGCTGAAAAAGCCACTTTAGGAAAAGCATATTTGGTGGCGAGTTTTTTAGGTACACCTAATGAAAAGTACGATCTTCAAGTTCGTTTAGTTAATGAAAAAGGGGATGACGAGCTGTTTAAACAGAATTTTAACTTGACTACTTCTCCTGAAGGAAAGGTGAATATTATGATTGAATTCCAGGGACTTACCTTTAATAAGTTTGGTATGTATAAGGCGGTTATTACAGAAGAAGGGAAATCCGTCTTAGAAACTCAATTAAATGTTATTAAAGTTAATACTCTCCCACAAGCTCGTGCATAATAGTGGAATATAACTAGCACTTTTAAGCACAGACTGCTATAATTCCCTCTATGGATAATACTATTACTGAAGATTTAAAGGGTTTTGAGATTAAATTTAAAACCAAACCCGGAGTTTTTTCGGAAAAGGGTTTGGATTTGGGAACTAGACTATTAATAGATAATATGGAAGTTAAGGATGGAACTTTAATTGCTGATTTAGGATCCGGGACAGGAACTGTTGGTTTAACAGCAGCAAAGTTAAATCCATACGGACATATTCATTTATTAGATGATCATTTAAGATCTGTAACACTGGCTGAGGAAAATGTGGAGCTGAATGGATTAAAGAATGTGGAAGTTTATTTAAGTGATTTATTTTCTGCTGTAGAAGGAAGAACTTATCATCAAATTTATTGTAATCCTCCACAAGATTTGGGAAATGAGTTTTTAGATGAAATGGTTAATGAGTGTTTTCAACATATTAAACAAGATGGCCAGGTTTATTTTGTGGTGCAAAAACAAATAAACTCAGTTATCGAGCGTTTGTTTAAAAAGTATTTTGGAAACTGTACAATTGTAGCCACCGGTAAAATTCACGTGATTTTAAAAGGAGAAAAGAAAAACTAATATGGCGGAATTAATGAGTAGAAGAGAAGCTTTTAAAAAATTAGCAGGTTTAGGGTTAGTGGTGGGGGGGTACGCAAGTACGGCTGGTACCGCTCATGCTTCAACCGAACCAATGACTAGAGAATATGGTGAACATTCTGCTTATCATGCAGCCAGAAATATTTTTCCAGTAGTACACGGCACAATTTATGTTGCAGAGCAGGTACAACAAATAGATTGTCCTATTTATATGTTTCATATGCCTTCTTTAGGTACTGTGTCTTCCATAGTAATTGATAACTTAAGGGCAGGTAGGCTGCCGATTACTGTTTCCCGGCTTAGTCAAGGTTTGCGTGGGGAAATAGATTCTGCAGAACTTCCAGAAAAACCTTTTGTTTTATCTTTTGATGATGGCTACATAAGTCAATACCTGCAAATATTTCCTTTTTTAAGAGATTGGAGTATCCCCGCAACTTTTAATGTAATGGCAACAGGTTGGAGAGGTGATGGGGTTCACTCGTATATGAATGCAGACCAAATCAGAGAAGTTGATGCTCAAGGTTCAGAGATAGCTTCCCATACAGTTTTTCATCCACCTAGTTTAGTTACGTTAAGATTTAAAAATAAGGGAGGTTATTTAGCTGAGATCTTTGATTCTAAAAAACAGTTGGAAGAATTGCTCCAAAAAGAAGTGCCCACCTTTGCTTATCCCACTGGAGCTTATGATGGACAGGTTATATCTGATGTTCAAGCTGCAGGTTATAAAACAGCTGTAAGCACTAGAGATTTTAGAGTGCAAGCTTTAACAGCATTGTATTCTTTAGGAAGGTCTAGGAGATAATATGGCCAAACGAGATTATTATGAAATTTTGGGAGTAAATAAAGGCGCATCTAGCGAAGAGATTAAATCTGCTTATCGAAAATTAGCCAGGAAACACCATCCTGATATAGATAAATCTGCCGGAGCTGATGTTAGATTTAAGGAACTTGGGGAAGCATACCAGGTTTTATCTGATCCACAAAAGAAGGGTGCCTATGATCAGTTTGGTCATGCTGCCTTTGATCGTGGAGCCGGGGCCGGAGCTGGCGGACCATTTGGAGGCGGGTTTAATCCATTCGGAGGAGCTCAATCATATAGTTGGTCTACAGGCGGTGGAAACCCTAATATCCAGTTTGACTTTGGCGGATTTGAAGACCCGTTTGAATTATTTGAACAAATTTTTGGCGGCGGGTTTGGACAACAGATGAGAAGAAGGCCAACATATCAACTAAACATATCTTTTGATGAGGCTATGAAAGGGGTTACAAAAGAAGTTGAGATTGAAGAGAGAAATTCCCAAGGGAGATTAACCAGAAAAAGATTAAAGATCAAAGTTCCGGCAGGAGTGGATAATGGAACTAAAATGAGGTTTGAAGATCTGGAAATTGTGTTTAATGTAGGCAGAAACCCGGAATTTTTACGAGAAGGGGCAGATATATTTTCTGAAATTACCGTTAATATTCCCCAACTGGTTTTAGGAGATGTATTTGAGGTTAATACTGTTTCAGGAAAAGTAAAAGTAAAAGTTCCTCCAGGCACGCAACCAGGATCTTTGGTTAAGCTAAAAGGTAAAGGAGCACCAAGAATAGGTGGAGCTCATGGAGATCACTATGTCAGGGTAAATCTATCAGTTCCCCAAAATCCTTCTAAACAGGAAAAACAATTATACGAAGAGTTATATAAATTAGGTTCGGACCGTTCTTCGAAAAATAAAAAAGGCTGGTTTTAAAGTATTTTGTTATTTGTAATTGCTTCGTGGCCGTACTAATATTAAATTAGTGAAACTGTCTCAAGCGGGCTTGGCCCCAATCCTAATATTAATAGCTGCTGCCGGGTTAATAATTTTTCTTCTGATCTCCTCATCAGCATCTTTCAAGGATAAATTGTTTTCTAACCTTTTTCCTAAACCTGCCTCAAAAGCAGTTACTACCCCGATTGTTTTTAAATCATCAACTGGTGAAATTTTACCAACTAATGCTAGTAATGTGCCTTTAACAACTTCTCCTACGGTTAAGATAGAGTTAACATCCAGCTTAGGTTCTCCTGTACCTTCTCCATCAGTAGGCATAGGGACAACTGAATCAGTAGGCATAGGGACAACTGGAGTAGAAATAACAACCACTTCTTATAGAATTGCTGAAAGTTCGGCAGATTTGGATCAAGCAAACTTTGCTGCTTATACCGAGGAACCAACTGTAGTTGATTATACTTTTAAAAATACCTCTTTGGGTTCAAAAGTTATCTGGGCAGAATTTAAGGATTCAACTGATAAAACAGATATAAAAGCAGCTCAAATTGAACTAATTTCTGCTCAAGCATCTCCCACTCCCACTCCAACACCATCCCCCACTCCGACTCCTAGACCCACTCCAACACCATCCCCCACTCCGACTCCTAGACCCACTCCAACACCAACGCCCAAACCTCTCTCTACTCCTATTCCAAAACCTACTCCAACTCTTAAGCCTGCTATTACACCTTCGCCTAGACCTTCTCCAACCGGATCTTCAGTAACCAGATCTTCTACACCTCAAAGTGTAAATAATGTTTATAGACCTACCTACCAGATAAATGTTACAGATCCTACACCTTCTCCTTCACCGGTAGTTCAGAAGGGGTGCGGGATTTTTTGCAGTATAAATAAAATAATTGAAGATTTTAGTAAAGCTTTAGAAACCAGGATGACAGTAATTTTAGAAGGACTTGGCTTTCTTCCAAAAAATAGTAAACAACTAAAATCTTTTTAACCTTGACTTCAATTTTTTAAAGGGGTAATATACACTTGTTAATATTCAAAAGGGACCTGTGAAGGTGGGCTAGTCCCACCTTTTTTTAAGCATATGGCACAAGCACGAACAGAATTTGCAGCAGCATTAAATCAAATAGCCTCTGAAAAAGGGGTAGACCCTTCTGTTGTTACAGAGGCAATTAAAGCTGCTGCCCTGGCTGCTTATAAAAAAGATTTGATGCTTCGAGGAGAAACAGTTCCAGAGGACATTGAAGAGTTTACCTCTGAAGTTGATCCAGCCACTGGTGAGATTAAAATTTTTGATAAAGGTAAAAATGTTACCCCTCCTGGTTTTGCCCGGATTGCAGCCTCAATTGCCAAACAGGTAATTATGCAACGCCTTAATGAAGCAGAGCGGGATGCCATACTGTCTGAATATGAAAATAAAGTTGGCACAGTTATTTCCGGAACTATTCAAAGGCAGGAAGGTAATACACATTTTGTAGATTTAGGACGGGCTGAAGGAGTATTACCTCCTCCGGAACAAGTTCACACAGAGGTTTATAGCCAGAATCAAAGATTAAAGTTTTTGGTTAAAGAGATCAGGGAAGGCGGCAGAGGATCTGAAGTGGTTGTTTCCAGATCTGATCCGGCTCTAGTTAAAGCACTTTTTGCCTTGGAGGTTCCGGAAATTCAATCTGGAGCAGTGGAGGTAAAAGTTATTGCCAGGGAAGCAGGATCCAGAACCAAAATTGCAGCTCAATCTTCTCAAGAGGGTGTGGATCCGGTTGGCTCTTTGGTTGGACAAAAAGGAGTTAGGGTACAGGCTGTGATGAGTGAGTTGGGTGAGGAAAAAATAGATATTATTTCATATTCGGATGATCCAGCCCGTTTTATTGCATCAGCTTTGTCTCCTGCAAAAGATGTTCAAGTTAAATTAGATGAAGAAGCGAAGGTAGCAACTGTAACCGTGCCTCAAACCCAACTTTCTTTGGCAATTGGAAAAGGTGGACAAAACGTCCGTTTGGCTGCTAAATTAACAGGCTGGAAAATAGATATTGTGGGAGCAGAAGAACCGGAGATAGAGGGTGAAGGGGAAAGCGTTAAGGGTAAAGCAGAAGGAGAAGTAAAAACTGAAGGAACTGGGGAGAAGAAAGAAGAACCACAAGGTGGAACACAAGCTCCTGCAGATGATACAAAAACTATGCCAGCTGAAACTGTTGAAGATGACATGGAAAAAGAAGAGAAAAAGCAATGATTTATGATTTAAGATTTAGGATTTAAGAAAATTAT
>CAZJNI010000013.1:10025-25829 GCA_964547465.1 uncultured Gammaproteobacteria bacterium | reverse complement strand
TTATATCAACTAAGGTAAGTTCAAATCAGGCTGTAGAAAATGTTAAAAAATTGCCAGAGGTACAAGATTACTTAAAAAAAGTTCCGAATGGAAAAGTAGAGGTGGATAATGAGCTGGAAGGTGAATACAATGTCCATGTTTATGAGATTAAAAACGGCCACACAGCTACTTTTAACTGGTACAGAGTAAGCATTAAATCTGGAGAAATAAGACCGGAATTTGAAATCGTGCAAAATCAAACCGGAACTGTAATAGGAAAGCTTTGTTACCCTTCAGAAAGTTTACCTGAAGGAAAAATTGAAGCAAAAAGACTATCAGATGGAAAAATTTTTGTCCAAAATTTTAAAGGCAGTTTAACCCCAAAACCACAACCTTATGCCTTTGAACTGGGAGAGGGAGATTATTATTTAAGATACTTCGTAACAGAGAATTTTATTGGTTACTCCACCACAGTTTGCCCAACCGGAATAGAGGAAAGTTGTGGTGACACAAAGCAAAGAGTACTTAGAAAAGCAGAAGTTAAAATTGATGAAATAATTTCAAGTTATGATCTTTGTGATTATTACTATAATGATGACAATGCCCCAAAATTCTAACCTGATCCCAGGATAGTAAAGAGTTAAAAATAATATACACCAATCTGTAACTTCCCTCCCACCCCCAAAAATTCTAAAATTATACTTTCTCAATATAATAATCGCACAGAATAAAATGAATGAGGAGTATTTGAACTTATTTTATTTCTTGAGCTTCTTTTTTAGTTCTCCCTCAGTTGTTAATTCTATTTTTTTATTTTTGAAATCTATGAAAGCAATATATGGAGCAAATAATTCAAGTCCAGCTACAGCTTCAGTAGCCTTAGGATTTTCTATCATTCCCGTTTCTACTATTTTTTCATCCCCATCTATAATTACTTTTACAGAAAAATAATAGACTGTTCCAGTATAACCATTACCATATTCAACTTCTCCAATACTAGATAACTTTGCTCCAATATTAATTAAGTCGAGAGCTGGAAGCGATAGGCTTCCTGTATGTCCTGTATCTAATAATGCTGCTACTATCTTTTTAGGTTTTCTCGCTGTACCACCAATCCCTATAACTACTTTAGGATTTCCGTCTTGGGCATCAAAATATGCGTGCATATTAGTAGTTGATGTTTGGGGAATAAAAATGCCGAGCTACTTTCTCTACTCCACCAATCCTCTTTATAAAAAGAACCGCTTTTGGAAAACGATCTCTTGCTTTAACAACAGCATCATCTCTAGTTTCACCGACAAAAAACTCTTGTGTATTAACTTCAATTGCTACATATTTACCATTATTAGCTGGTTCTAAATCGTCTTTTCTGGCTTCATAGATTTTCTTTCCTCTATCTATTACATCTTGGACATTTGGTGGAACATTTGGAGTCTGGGTTAAATTATCTGGCATGAATTATTTCCTTATTGAAGTATAACATAAAATTTTTATGATAAAACAACTATTTTTCTTGTGTCAGAAAATAGTAAATATTTCAAAGCAAATTTTAGGACTTTCTTTGTGGTGAGTCAAATTTATGGTGAGCTTGTTGAACCATGGGAAATATTATCCAAAGTTCTTTTGTAAGGCAACATATTTAAAGTTTTAGCAATAATACCTTCAGGCAACCTTCCTTGAGTCTGTACTACAAACCTAGTAGCTGATTGTATTAAGGTTTCTGTTTTTGTATCATTCAGCCACGCAATCATACCTACCTCCCTTTCGCCAGGCATATAACAAAAATCTGCAACATCAGTATCATATCTAACTAGTCCTAACGGATGATTTTCATCTCCCAGAAATACCTCTTTAAAATCTTTTTTTAACAAAGGTCTAGTTACTTCATAAAACTCAGGCGCTCTATATGCAGTAAAAACCCCTAGTCTAGGCGCTTCACTTGTCAGTGCTAATTGATCTTCATATCCCGCAAGAAATTCTTCTGAGAGCTCCAAAAACTGCTCAAAAGTGATACCACTAGGCCAAGAGGCACCAAAATATCCTTCTTGATAGCTATCGATCCTTATTAAATCTTCACCTGAGGATTCTCTAATTGCAAACTGTATAGTCCCATTTTGACTATCTGCTGGATCAGACTTAAAAACCCTAAAACCTTCTTGTTCAACAACTAAAGTTTTATGTGGTATCCATTCACTTCCTTTTGGTAATTGAAGTATTTGAATATCTGATAATGAAGGCACATCCCGATCAGTCATGGGACAGATTATATATTCATGCTGTGAATAAAGCAAAATGTGCAAATTTTAGGACTTTAGTAATAAGTAGAACATTACTGGAAAGGTTATAATATAATAAATAACGCCGAGTTTGATTAAGGTAATTATTTGCTGTTTTATTTCAAATCCCCATCCGGATTTAATCTGCCTGAATTTTATATAATCCCTAAAATTTTCAGAAGAAACTTGCCAAAACAGGAAATTAAGCATTGCGCCACCAATAAACCACATGCCTATCATGTTTATCAGTCCAACAAAAGTCAGGACAGCAAAACTTTTACCTGGGAAAAAACTTGATCCATAAATCATCATCAAAAGCAACTCTGCCACTCCGATCCCGAGCAGAGTTATTACCCAGATTCCGTATAAAACTCCATAATAACTTGGATATTTTTTATTAGTTACTCTTTCTTTGATTTGATCATCAAATTCGCTAAGTTTAAAAAATTTCTTAAGGTAGGGATTGACCCATTTAATAAATGGTGGAACGAGCGCTCCTACCCAAAATTGCGTTGAACTCATTTTGATTTCTTCTTGGAAGATTTCCTTTTAACAAACCAGATAATATTCCCGATAATTCCAGCAATTACCAAACCAAGAATGCCAAGTTTGACAGGCGAAAGTTTTTGAGAAATAACTACCACCCCTGGTTGATCACCGTCTGGTTTAACACTAACTGTTTTCCCGTCTTTGGTTTTGACCTCCACCTCTCCTTCATATACACCAACTACTATCACATCCTTATCAGGATCTTTGGAAACCCAAAAGTGTGTTCTGCTGACAGTTACCCCCAACCAGCCAGCATCCACACCAAACTGATTTTCAGTTTGCCTGTCATTTATAATCTTGACTTCCACCTCTCCTTCCGTAAGCTCCGCCACCCGTGAGGTTACTCCATCAACCTCGATCGGTTCCTTAAACTTAATTTTTCCTAAGTCCGGGGAATAAATCACCGCTCCGGAATCCTCATTCCATAGATGCACCCCTATTTCTCCTTCCAGATTATTATTTTTGGACTCTGTTTCTCCTACTCCCTCATCAATAATTTTGTATGTTTTTATACCGGTACGATTGTCTAAAACCGTGACTTCGTCCATCGAAAAAAGTATCCAAGTACCATCCGTTTGTTCAACATATAGCAGTCCTTGTTTAGTGAACTCTGCGGATCCGCCATGAAGTCCTGCGCGCAAGATAGCATCTTCCATCATCCGATTATAATTATCCCTGGTTATCACCGGCTCACGCTCTGTTTTTATTTCAGCAACAGTTTGTTCAAATGGCCCCAAATTGGCTTCAATCCAATTATTGATATCCCCCGCCTTCTGCTTCATTCCGTCTGTAATCTCCCTAAACTTAATTGACGCCCATGCTTCTGATTTTGTTGCTCCTGTTTGGGTTTCTGCTTTAGCTTCCTTTGCATCCTGGCAGGCTCTAAAATTTGCCATAGCCTTATCATCACAAGCTTTGTCAGCCGAATCACAAACACTTCTTAGACACTCAATCATAACTTTACCGCCATCAACCTTCAGGCTCATAACATCCCTGGCTTTATCCGCACACTCGACATTACATTTTGTATTTTCTTTCAGGCAGGCATTTGATTCTTTAGTAAATGCTTCATGACAATCTGTTTCTGTTTGAGCATCAACTTTTGGGGACAAGAAAAATACGGTAGTCAAAAGAAGTATTACAGGCAGGATGATTTTTTTCACTTCAATATCAGAATAGCATTAAAAAAACTTTCAAGTCAAATTTGATAAGATAAATTTATGGACCTATCCTTAATCAGCCTGCTAATTTCTAATTTAGTGGTCATCTTTTTGGCAGTAACCCAAAAATGGGATGTATCTGTTGTGCTTTGGGTTTACTGGATACAAAGTGTGATTATTGGCTTTTTCCAATTTATAAGGATTTTATCTTTAAAAAACTTTTCCACACAAAACTTTACTATTAATGATCGGTCAGTTTTACCTACTCCAAACACTAAACTTTTTACTGCTTTCTTTTTCATTTTCCATTATGGCTTTTTTCATTTTATTTATGCTATTTTTCTTTTTAATTTCTTTACAAATCAATCTTTTAATTTTAAATATCTATTAACAGGAGGATTTATATTTTTCCTCAACCACTTCTTTTCTTTTTACCATAACAGAATAGCTGATGAGCAAAAAGTTCAAAATATTGGCCAAATTATGTTTTCACCTTATATCAGAATAATCCCCATGCACTTAATCATTATTTTTGGAGCAATTTTAGGCCAATCTACTCTATTTATGTTTCTTTCATTCAAAGCCTTAGCAGATCTTTTAATGCACAATATTAAACACAAGATAAATCACCAATAATTTTTATCCCTCTATCGGATCTTGAGTTAAACAGCCTGGAATCTTCTCTGATTCATCATATAGGGTTTGATCACCAATATACTCTTCCCAATCCTTAAAAAGTTTCCTCAAATTTGTAAAAGTTTCCTCTCTTATGGAATCATCAAGGTATGCAAATGGACAGACATGCTCCGGGGGACCTTCTCCTCCACCATGTAAGATACCAATTTCAAAAGATCCAAAACCAACAGGATCTCCGTTACCAAAACTGCCAACTTCTGCAATGATTTGACCTGCAGTCACTCTATCACCTACTTTTACTTTTGGATTTATCACATGTTCTGTTTCATAAACCCACCTTTCCAATTTGCCGCTACCGGTTACTTGGATGGAGTAATCTCCACTCCAAACTGTGGGTATATTAGCAACAACCCCATCCACTAAGGATCTAACAGGAGTTCCCAGGGGTAAAATAAAGGTAGGCTGGGGATTGGATTTATCCTTACCAGAAGTTGTCTCATTACCAGGAATAACAAATCCATAACCCATAAACAGCCTGTTAAATTGCAACTTCTCTTTGGTAAATTTAAAATCGGAAAACTCTACCCCAATACTTTTTAACTTTAAGGGTGGTTCATTTTCATTTTGGCTTGCCTCTTTGTCGTTCTGGAAGGAGGCCGCAGGCCGACTGATAGAATCTGTTTCTGTTTTCAGTTTTCCAGAGTTAATAAAGAAAACAAAAGCTCCAATAGCACCAAGAATTAAAACAGCCAAGATATTTTTGAGCATTAACTTAACTGTATCATATCGTATATAAATTTAATTCCAATGATTAAAATGGCTACTAAAACCATCTTTTTAAATGCTTTTTGTGGCACCCTTTTAACTATCTGTTTCCCTATAAAAGATCCTGTTAATGCCATGACAAATAAAATTGGCACATAGAAGTAAAATTGACTACCTAAAAATCCTCCTGCAAAATAAATAGGAATCCTGGTTATATCCACTGCCAAGGCTATAGCTGCTGCGGTGGCAATATACTTTTCCTTTGGCAGTCCAAATGCTGTTAAAAATGCTCCCCGCAAAGCTCCACCTGTGCCGATCAACCCAGCCAGAAAACCGGATAACCCTCCTCCGATAATTGAGGTAAGCAGAGACTCTCTTACTTTTAAGTCTTCTTTCCACAAAGATAAAATCGCATACCCTATTAAAAAAATACCCAGGATTCCTTTTAGAAAATCTTGTGAGATATATTGAACTAGCAGTGCTCCTATAACAGTCAGGACAACAGATGGGATGCCAAAAATTACCAGCGTCCGTTTATCCAGTCCGGACTTAAAAAAACTAATCCTGCCAAAATTGCCAAAAATATGAAGTAAAGCAACCAGGACAAGGGCTGTTTTAAAATCAAAAAACAGAAGAGCCAGAGGTAGAAATACAGTTGAAGAACCAAACCCGGCAATTGTACCTATTATTTCTGAAACAAATGCAGAGAGAAAAAACAAAATTTCCATAGGCTTTATCTCCAGTATATCAGGTACAATATGTCTATGAAAAAGCTACTTTTACTCTTAGCTTTTATATTTATCCTGGCTTTGGACTGGGCTTCCCTGGATGATATCACCACCGGCAATGAACCGGATCTTACAGAAGAATATTTAATGCTTTTTGTAAGTATCCCATTGCCTACTTTCTTGGGGTTTTTAATCAAGAAGAAGAAATAACCCACCCATCTCCAAAAACCCTAAATCCTAAAATGTTACAATAAATTCAATATGACCAAGGGTAAGAAAAAGAGCAAATATGAAAAGGCGAGAGATAAGGCTTTCAATTATTACTTTAATAAATGGCGCGGAAATGAAAAAGTAACTCCTGCTTTTAAACAGAAGGTTAGAATTACCAGATCTGGCTGGGATCATTTAATAAACCCCTTCCATAAAAGAACTAAAGCAGAACAAGCCAGAAGGTTTGAGATATTACCTCTAGCAAGAAAATTATTGGAAGAGGCCCAAACTTTTCAGGAGCATAGAAAAGATAATCTAGGACACTATTTTGCTTTTGTAGGATATTTGGGAGGAAGAAAAATTAAAGTTGTGGTTCGTTCAAAAACTTTTCATGGACAAAAGTATTTTTATTCAGTAATGATAGTTTTGTGAGGCGTCTTCCACTTTATGCAGATGCAATAATGGGGTCAGGGTCAAGCCCTTCGCCTCAATTAGTATAATACTCCCCTAGATTTCATAAATCAACTATCATTTTTACCCTCTATACTTTATACATAATACAAAATACTAATTCCTCCTCCCACCTCCAAAAACTCAATTTATACATAAGGCAACCACGTCAGAATGCTTGCCCCGTTGAAGCCATAGCTAAAAAAGTCAGGCTCTACAACCCGCCCCAATACCCTAACACTCCGAAAATAACACTAAAAGTTTAAAAAGTTCTCAAGGTGAGAGCTAATCTAAAATATTAGCTAATGTTTAACCACTTCAACGGAAACATGAAGACCAGTAAGATTATACTTAAATTCGTCTATATTTTGGATATTACCTCCACAGTCATAGATTAAAAAAAAGATATTCCCATACTCAGTACCATAAGAGGTAATATCTGCATTTATCTCTTCTGTCACCCTTTTTGGGCCAGTTCTATCCTTAACTAGCTTAACTTCTATACAAAAATCTAATGTTTTAAACACAAAATCAGGTACTGATTCCTTAACTCCAGTTTTTACTCTACCCGTTTCTCTGTTGAAATTAGTACCCTTGCTATAACCAGCACCAATAAGAAGATCTTCAATCTTGTCTTGGATCTCAACTTCTAGTTTAGGAGGGGTTCTAACTATATTTCTTAGTTGAAATCTTACAAGTGATATTATTTTATTTATTTCCTCTTGCTCTTTACCAAGTTTAGCCTGTAAAAAAGCCCTTATCTTTCCAACTTCTATTAAAATTCCATCCATTATATCTTTTCTGTAGCCATAAACACTATTAAATGCACCTTTCATGCTATTAGTATCATAAGTAAAGAAGGAGGCGGTAGGAAATTCTTTTAAAATATCTAGAACAAGTGAATTTAATTGAACTGCGAATGTTTTGTGACTAGAAAATGCACTTACTTTACTATATTGACTATGATCTCGTGATTCCATTTCATAAACTAATTTTATTGAAGCTAATAATTCCTCAGCGCGATTAAGTAAATAGTGGATATTTTCTTTGTTACTCATTAGAATTTAATTACTTAATATCTTCCCATCTATCAATATATTTATTTAAAATCACATCTTTAAGTTTATAGTCATTTCCATCTTTTTTAATAAGAAATGAATAGCCTCCATCTTTTTCTTCTGCGAACCCCATTCTAATCCAGTCATTAACAATGTGATATGGAATAATCAAGAACTCCCTAATCCTATCTGATAAAAGAACAAATATGTAATAAACGTCTCCTCCGCCTCTTTTTTCAAATGAACTCTTTGTGATATGTATATTCTGATTATTGTCTAAATCTTTATGTTTAACTTGAAAATAAAAGGTTTTATTGCTTTTAACAGCTAATACATCTAAACCTTCATCCACGGGGATGTTTGCCGATTGAAATCCGTGGTACAGCAATTCTGCGGTCACATGAAGTTCTGCTGCTTTTCCAAAAAATCTATTCTTATTCTGAAAGAACTCTGGATTTTCTATTTCTGTTTCTATCTTTTCTGTTCTAGCTTTTTTATCATTTGGTTCCAGCTGCTCAAGTGCCTTTCTAAATCCACTAAACCTTGTTTTAAAAATAGACCAGGAAAACTTTTTTTCCGAATATTTTTTATACATTTCTTCATCACGATAAACATCGTACATTGTGGGATTATGGCCTAATTGATCTCTTAGATCTCTTAGATAATTTAAAAGATCTTCATTTTTTATGTTCATGCTAGAAGCTAACTTAGAAGAAGGCAAGTTTGCTGCTTTAAGTGCAATAGCAAGTTTATTGAAGTGGTAATAAAGATAATATTCCAGTCCTGGAATTGAACGAGTATCCTCCAAAGTTACATATTTTCTATCTTTTAACTGAGTGGAAAGTTTTTTAAGGTGTCTAACTACATCCTCTTTATTCATGAAGTTAAAATAACATATTGAATTGTTCTTGTCAATAACAGTCTTAAAGTGACGTGGATATTGATAAAGTAAGCAAATTTTAGGACTTTTGGGAATTATTGTCGACCCCGTCTGACGGGGTCTAGATTAAGAAATTTATTTACAATACTTAACACCTCTCCCATATTCTCTGCATATATATCCGCTCCCTCTTGTACATATCCAGGCACCAGATTCTGCCTAAAACCAATAGTATAAGCACCGGAGGTTTTGGCTGCCTTAATACCCGAGTTGGAGTCTTCTAAAATAATGGTAGATCTCGGGGTAGCCCCCAGTTTTTCTATTGCCTCCAGATATGCATCCGGAGCGGGTTTAGGCCTCAGATCATTTCTGTCGTTTATTGAAATAAAACAGTTTATGCGGTCAGTAAATGAAAGTCTTGGTAAAACATTGTTTGCCCAGATACTCCTGGAAGAGGTTACAAGACCGATTTTAAATCCAAGACTAATCAGTTTTGCAACCAATTTTTCAATACCTGGAGTTAGCTGCGACTTTGAGTAGACATAAGCAGCTTTTTTATCATAAAGTTTGAAATATTCCTCCCTGTTTAAAGAAAAGCCATTTTTTGTGGCAATATCATAAATTGTATTAGCTGTCATGCCTATTGTATCTCCTATCTTTTCTGTAATTTCCTTTCCTAAAAGATTTTGCAGAAAATTGCCTCCGTATTTATCCCAGGAATTCTCACTATCGAGAATCACACCATCCATGTCAAAAATGAAGGCTTTATTCATGATAGGCATTATATCAGGACAAGTTCTTTTTTGTGGGTAATTTCCATCCCAACTTTTTATTCAAAATCTTCTTTATTAAGCTGGGACTGTCTTAAAATGGAGCTGAAGGTTCCAGCAGGTATTTCTCTTTTGCCCATGGGCACTATTGCAGTTACGACTTTCTCATCTACTTTCTTTCGAAACTTCCCATGGCTACCTTTTTGAGAGAAAAGAGTAAATCCGTGATTTTTGAGGGTTTTGGCAATCTGTTTGGAAGAATATAGCTTAGGCATAAGAAACTTGCCCGGGCTCGCTAATAAAAAGGGACGGTTTTTCTATTTGTTTAATACTTCCCGGCGGTGCATCCTCAAGATAAAGTTCTAAGGCTTCCTCTAAATTATTTAATGCCTCCTCATAGGTTTTACCAAAGCTTGATACATCTACATTAAGACATTGAGCCACAAAGTATTTATCTTCTTTCCAGACCACATTTGTAAAAATTTGTTTTGTTTTTTTATGTTTCATCTCATTTGCTATGATATCATCTGTAAATTCAATGCGCAAGTATAAAATTACTTTTTTGTGGGTAATTTCCAGAGGTTACCACTGGGAATTTTCATTATATTCTCGACCGAGAAGTTATTGAAACTTCCACCTCGTGAACTTCCACCTCGGGGGTGGAATTGTAACTACACATCAGGATTTTTCAGTATTTTTGAGGCTAAATTATCTGGCAAATTTTAGGACATTTATCTGAAAATTACCAGAATTATTTTGAGATTTTGTGGGCAATAGCAGCACTGCGAGATGAGCTTTTCATATTTGCTCTGAACTTAGGGCCAAAAACTCTTGAGACATCCAAAACTTCTACTCCTAAAATTTTTCCATTTTTATCCTCATCCACCACCACAGAATCAGATATTTCTCTGCTTACTTCATATTTACCTTTTGCCAATTCTATATAGGCTGCATCAGCTTTTGGATCATAATGTATTTTCATATATTTTTCCTTAAATAGTAGCCACTAATCACAGTTATTCTTGAACCTTCTGTAATAGTTACTACTTGTAATATTTTACCACCAACTAACTTTCTCCTCAATCTTCTATTTTTATAACTATGTAGAATCTCCTCTGGATTTTTGGTAACTTCAAGTATTAATTTCTGAGATAGATGACGTTTTCTAAGCTGAAACTTTGCATGATCAGAAAATTTAATAGGCACAAGCAAATTTTAGGACTTTTGGGGATTATTGTCCAGATTAAGTTTGGGTAGTGACATAGGGATAAATCTATGCTAAAATATAAATAATAATCATCTGAAAGCCCCCGCAAGGGGGTTTTTGGAATCTAAATTACTCTTTCCACCAAAATTCTTAGGCTATTGAAATTAATATACTTATCTGCAGAGTTCAATAACTCCTTGGCTACATGACCCTTTGACGAAATTACCACCACTTTTTTATTTTTGCTTTGCAAATATTTTACTAAAGCATGAAAATCACTGTCCCCGCTCATTAAAATCGCTGTTGAATAAAATCTTAAATCCTTAACTGCATCAATTGTTAACTCTACATCCAAATTTCCCTTTTTTAAAATAGCCCCATCCGATTGCTTTATTAATTTAACTTCCTTGGTTCTTATTTTGTAGCCCCATTGCTTTAATTTATTAAAGAAGCCCTGTTGTTTTTTATCATCTTTCAAATATGCAAAATAGAAATAAACCTTATCCAGCTGGTAACTATTTTTGAAATAATCCATCAACTTTTTAAAATCTATCTGCCATTTCAAAGTCCTCTGGGAATAGATTACATTTGCTGCATCAATAAACACTGCAGCTTTAGTGGATTTACGATAGATAATTTTTCTTATTATAGGCACTTCAGTTAATCTTAGAATAACTTTCGATTAGACTCGCTGTTAATTCATCATCTACTAGAGCACGTTTAATAATACTCTTTAATTTAGTATTATTTTTCTTAAATTTCTTGGTTTGTTTACACAAACCACAGGTGGATTTAGAAACTATCATAAGTAAAGTATACCACTTATCTAAGCAGCAAATTTTAGGACTTTGGGGGAATATTGTCTACTTTGTCTTTATCTTGCATTGAAAGCAGCGCGTTAAGAAATCGCAGTGAGGTTATCAGGGGGAACCGGAAACTGACTACCACTTTAGTGGAGGAATTTCCGAGGGGGTAAGCCCCCGATTAACCGAACAAGATTTTAGCGACCTTTCACTGCAAGGAGTTTTGTCACACTTTTTCGACAAAAAGTGTGAAGAAAAAAGATTTTGGGAGAAAATTACCAGATTAAAATTATTCTTAATATGCTTGTACAACATATGCTTGTACAACGGCCGCTGCAACAGTATCAGTTACCCCCGCATCAAAAGCATTAGGTATTATTTTATCCGCTGTTGGATTTTTAACCAATCCTGCTAAAGCTTCTGCTGCCTTAATTTTCATTTCTTCAGTAATCCTGGGCGCCCGAATGGAAAGTGCTCCCTTAAAAACTCCCGGGAAAGCCAGGCTGTTATTAACCTGGTTTGGGAAATCAGATCTGCCTGTTGCAATAATATATGCTCCACCTTTTTTTGCTTCAGAAGGCATAATCTCCGGAATCGGATTTGCCATGGCGAAAACAATTGGCTTATCACCCATTAGTTTAATATCATCTGCAGTTAATAAATTCCCTCTTGAGACCCCCACAAAAGCGTCAGCCCCTTTTAATGCATCATGTAAACTTCCTTCAATATTATTTTTGTTGGTGATAGTTGCTAACTTCATCTTGTATTTATCCAAAGTTTGATCTTTCTTGCTTACAATCCCTTTTATATCTACAACAATCACATTCTTAACCCTGCTTGCTAAGAGTTTGGCAATTGCCGATCCTGCCGCTCCTGCCCCAAGTACTACAACCTTAAGATCCTCTAATTTCTTACCCGCTACCTTGCTGGCATTCATTAACCCTGCCAAAACAACTATTGCTGCTCCATGTTGATCATCATGCATAACCGGAATCCCTAAATCCTGTAAGGACTCCTCTATTTCAAAACAGCGGGGAGCTGAAATATCCTCTAAATTTATGCCCCCAAAAACAGGCGCGATATTTCGGACAATATTTATTATCTCGTTTGTATCTTGAGTTGTAAGGCAAATCGGGAATGCATCAAGGTTAGCAAAGGTTTTAAAAAGAGCTGCTTTCCCTTCCATTACCGGAATTGCTGCTTCTGCTCCGATATTACCTAATCCTAAAACAGAAGATCCATCTGACACAACAGCAATGGTGTGACTTTTGATTGTATAGTCATAAACTTTTTTCCTGTCATCTGCAATCGCTTTTGATGGTTCTGCAACACCAGGAGTATAGGTCAAAATCATATCATCTATTGAATCTATGGGTGTTGTTACTAAAGTTGCCAATTTACCGGGATATTTTGAGTGTAACTTCAAAGCTTGTGATTTTAAATCATCTATCATGATATCATGTCCATTTTTTTGGTTTAAAAGTCAGGCAGGCAGAATTTATACAATACCTTTTCCCGCTTTTGGTTGGACCATCATCAAATACATGTCCTAAATGTGATCCACAGTTTTTACAAATTACTTCAACTCTGTGCATCCCTAAAGAGTTATCATCTAAAAGCTCAATATTTTCCAAATTTTCGGGTTTGTCAAAGGATGGCCAACCTGTCCCTGAATCAAATTTTGTATCAGATGAAAAAAGTGTTGCTCCACAAGCTGCACAAACGTACATCCCTTTATCATGACTGTTAACATATTTTCCGGAAAAAGCCGGCTCTGTGCCTTTTTCTCGCAAAATATGATATTGCTCCGGAGTTAATTTTTTCTTCCAGAAATCATCGGACGTGGGCTCATCGCCCAAGGACGTGGGCTCATCGCCCAAGGACGTGGGCTCATCGCCCAACGTCATATTTTTCATTGAGGCCATTTTAATATTATATCAGAAAATTTCTAAGCATAACCCGGGAAGAAATCCACTTTAATTTTATCCACTTTCATTCCTCTTAGCATTTTTTCAAAAGTATCAACCATAGAATGTGGGCCAGAGATATAAAAAGATCTTTCTTCAAAATCAGGTACTTCTTTTCTAATTAAATCTTCATTTATAAAGCCCGTTGTATCTGTGTTTACATAGAATGTTTTTATTCCCAGTTTTTGAAAAGCCTCATCAAAGATATCTTTATAAACAATATCTGCAGCTGTTTTATTTGAATAAAGCAAAACAATATCTCTTTTTTCTCCTATATCTAATAGATATTTAACCATAGACTTAAATGGAGTTATACCGATCCCTCCTGCAATAAAGATCAATTTTTTATTTGGATCTTTTGGCAGATTAAATTCTCCAGAAAGTTGAGAGGCAATTATTTTATCTCCTTTTTTCATACCCATAAGTCCTTTTTTAAAACTACTGGGATTTGGATATAACTTGATACCAATTCTTAAGTTATCCTCTCTTGGTGAGACAGCTAGTGTAAAATATCTTCTGCTTCCCCTGCTGTCCGGATTTTTCTGTGCTAGCGTCCACTCCATATATTGTCCTGCTTTATAATCAAATTTTTTATCATCCAGTCCAAATATGAACTCATAAATACTTGGGGCAAGTTGGATTTTCTCTTTTAATTTAAGTACTAATTTTTCCTTAGGAGAAACAATATATGAAAAAATATTACCAAGCAAAAGTGCAGTCTCCAAAGGCTGGTAAACAGTTAACAATCCGATAAGTCCGCCATAAAGCATTTGTAAATTTCTTTTTGGAGGTGTTGTTTGCGGTTCTGTAACCATTATAAAAGCAAAGAAAAAAATCGGAGATTCTACTATTGTTTTGACTATATTTGATCCATTCAAAATAACATATACAGTAAAAAAAGTTAATACCAGACTAAATCTCTGCATCTTTTTAACAACAAGTAATCCTCCAATTAAAACCGGTATTAACATATAGATATTTCCTACCCACCAGCTCGCCCCGAATTTAAAGATTAGAAAACTTAAAAATACTCCAACTGCAGCCGGATTAAAAATATGTTTTTTGTTTATTGCCAGAATATACTTGGAAGAAATTGCCAAAATTCCAACAACAGACAGATGAGGCACCTGTGATAGGGAATTAATCGGTGTGATAATTAAACTTAAAATTAAGGCAGTGATGTAAACAGATTCCAAATTAGTAGGAGCATTAAATGCTTTGGCAAAAAGTTTATTTGTGACCCAGCAGATAAAAACTAGAAAAACAGCAGAAAATATCAAAGAAATAAACTTAAAAGGCAACAGATTAAAAAAGGCTAAAATTGCCGCCAGAGCCAAAAGTACCAGCAAGAAATAAAGCATCAGCCGATACATAGTGATATTGTTTAAAAAATCATCTATTATTTTCATCTATTTAAAGTCCAAATGTTTGAAATATTTTTTTATTTTATCACACAAAAAATGATCTTTGGGCAATAAGTCAACATCTTTGGATAATAAGTCTACGTCTGATATAATTTAAAATCAAAAGCTTAATGGAAATAATAATTATCCTGCTTCTTATTCTATTAAATGGAATTTTTGCCATGGTGGAGATTGCAGTTGTGTCTGCACGAAAATCAAGATTGCAACAACTAGCACTGGAGGGCGACAAAGCAGCCCAGGCAGTATTAGATCTTAAAAACTCTCCCAATAGATTTTTGTCAACAGTACAAATAGGGATAACATTAATCGGGATACTGGCCGGTGCGTTTGGAGGAGTAACCATTGCCGAGAATTTGGCTGCCTATTTTGAAACAATTCCCTACCTAGCCGCATATAACCAGGCAATCGCTATAGCTTTGGTTGTTGCCGTAATTACTTATCTGTCTTTAATTATCGGAGAACTGGTCCCCAAGCGTTTGGCTTTGAGTAATCCGGAGCTTATTGCCTCGTTAGCTGCGCGTCCCATGCGCATACTCTCTAGGATAAGTGCACCACTGGTATATCTGTTAAGTATCTCAACAGATTTTATATTACGAGTGTTTCAGATTAAGCCAACAGATGAGTCAGTCAGTGTAGAAGAAATCAGAATGCTTATCCGGGAAGGTACCAGGTTAGGCATTTTTGAAACAACAGAAAAAGATATTGTTGAACGTACCCTTCAGCTGGGAGATAAAAAGGTCGCAACACTGATGACTCCCAGAAAAGAGATTGTCTGGCTTGATATAGATTCATCTTTTAAATCTATCAGAAGTAGAGTGGCCAGAAATCCTCACTCTCACTTCCCGGTATGCCGGGATACTCTTGATAAAGTACTGGGAGTGGTCTTAACCGAAGACATACTGGCCAATTTCTTAATAGAAGAAAAGATTGATTTAAAAAAAT
>CAZJNI010000013.1:0-10015 GCA_964547465.1 uncultured Gammaproteobacteria bacterium | reverse complement strand
AAAATTTCTTCATAAACCGCTGTTTATACCGGAAACAACTGACGGACTGCGGGTTTTAGAATTATTCAAAAAATCCGGAATTCATATGGCTTTAGTGGTTGATGAATATGGAAATGTTCAGGGTATAATTTCCATGACTGATGTTTTGGAAGCCATAGTCGGAGATATACCTAATATCGATGAATTGGGTGAACAAGAGATAAAAAAGAGAGATGATGGTTCCTTTTTAGTGGATGGCCTGGTGCCGGTTGATGAATTTAAAGAGTATTTTCATTTAAGTAAAATGCCTGGAGAAAAAAGCGGCAATTATCATACAGTTGGTGGATTTCTTATGTATAAGTTGAATCGTATCCCTGCTGCTGGTGACAGTTTAGAACTGGAGCCATTAAAGCTTGAGATTATTGATATGGATGGACATAGAGTTGATAAGATTTTAATTATTCCGGAAAAGAAAAAAATATAACATGCCGAGAGTTACTATTTTTGTAATACTGGTTTTATCTTTACTCTTGGGCCTCTATGGGATAAGAACTTATTTTGATTTTAAGGATACTTCACAAAGAATAGAAAATATTCCACAGACAACCGCTAGCTCTATTCCTTCAATGTCTACTGTGGCCACAAATCTGGAAGTACCCTGGGCGCTAGCTTTTTTACCTGAAACTTCTATCCTAGTGACAGAAAGAAAAGGTACAGTAAAATTGGTCAAGGATGGTCAAGTTAAAAATATACCTTTAGATATTAGGGTTAACCAAACAGGAGAATCAGGCTTACATGGAATTGCTGTTGATCCAAATTATCCTCAAGAACCTTACGTATATCTTTATTACACATATGCAGCAGATTCGGATAACACCTTAAATAAAGTCTCAAAGTTTACCTTTAATGGGGAACTCTTAAAAAATGAACAGGTTTTAGAAGATAAAATTCCGGGAGCTACAATTCATGATGGAGGTAGGATAAAATTTGGCCCTGATGGATTTTTATACATCACTACAGGTGATGCAGCTAATCCTTCGCTATCACAGGATAAAAACTCTTTAGCCGGAAAAATTTTGAGAGTTAAAGATAGTAAGGTTGAGGTGTATTCATACGGACATAGAAATCCTCAAGGTATTACCTGGGATAACCTTGGCAGCATATGGGCCACAGAACATGGCCAATCAGCCCAAGATGAAATAAATAAAATTCAAATTGGCAGAAACTATGGATGGCCAACAATCAGAGGTGACGAAACAAAGGAAGGACTGGAGTCTCCCATTTTACATAGCGGTTCCCAGACTTGGGCTCCAGCTGGTTTAGTATTTTATAACAATTCACTATTTTTTGGAGGATTAAGAGGCCAAGCACTTTTTGAATATAATATTGAAAGTAAACAATTAAAAGAATATTTTAAAGGACAGTTTGGCAGAATTAGGGATGTAGTTTTGGGACCTGACAATATGCTCTATATTACCACTTCCAACAGAGATGGCCGGGGCTCCCCCTCCGGAGATGATGATAAAATCATCCGAATAAATCCTGCAAAATAGCTTCAAATATGGTATATTAGATTGATGAAAGCTAGAATTTCTTATTCATCAAGTGGCGTTAACTATAACTCTGTAGATCCCGTAAAAAAACTTGCTCAACAAAGAGCAAAAGAAACCTCTAAGAATTTATCTAAGTTTAATATGAAGGAAGTTTCTGCCAGCCGTGGAGAGTCTGCTTTTGTTTGGGAAGAAAGCGATTGTTATAAAGCTTTTGTTATTGAAGGATTGGGAACCAAGAATTTAGTGGCAGATGAGGTCAGGAAATTAACTGGAAAAACTTATTATGATCAAATTGCTCAAGACACAGTTGCGATGATTGTTAATGATTTGATAGTTGTTGGTGCACAACCAATGGTTGTAAATGCATATTTTGCAGCAGGTTCTTCTGGCTGGTTTGAGGACGGGGAAAGAAATAAAGATTTAATTGAAGGATGGGCAAAAGCCTGTGAGATTTCAGGTGCTGTTTGGGGCGGCGGTGAAACTCCACCTTTACAAGGTATTATCGAACCAAATACCATTGACCTATCAGGATCAGCAATTGGTATCATAAGGCCGAAGGAAAGATTAACTTTAGGGGATAAGCTGTTGGATGGAGATGCAATAGTCTTAATAGAAAGCAGTGGTATTCATGCAAATGGCATATCTTTGGCAAGATCTATTGCAGAAAGTCTACCGGAAAAATACGCCACAAAACTTCCAGACAACTCAACCTTTGGCGAAACTCTTTTAACACCAACCCATATTTATGTGCAATTAATTAAAGATTTATTTGACGCAAATTTGGATATTCATTATATGGTCAATATCACAGGCCATGGCTGGAGAAAATTAATGAGGGCAGATAGACAGTTCACTTATCAAATCACCCAAACTCCCCCAATTCCCCAGGTCTTTAATTTTATTCAGGAGCATTCAGGAAATAGTGACGAAGAAATGTATGGCACTTTTAATATGGGTGCAGGGTTTGCCGTTATGTTGCCGGCAGATCAGGTAGAAAAAGTTCAAAAAATTGCTCACGAAAATAATTTAAAATCCTATCTTGCAGGGGTAATTGAACAGGGCGAAAAACAAGTTATAATAAAACCAAAGGATGTAACTTTCAAAGGCGAAACGCTAAATTTACGTTAACTTCTTTCCTCGTAAGTCCTGTGGGCTTTAGGAATTAATTTCTCACTCATTGAATTACCGCTGTGTATACACTCAATTGCTTCAGCTAAAAGTTTGGCAACAGAAACTATAGTTACTTTTGGATTATTTCTCATTTCTTCCCTTATGAGTACAGTATCTGTAATGAAAATTCTCTCCAAATCTGCATCTGCAATTCTTTTCGGTGCAGAACCTGAAAAAAGACCATGAGTTGCGGCAGCTGACACAGATTTTGCCCCATTAGCTTTAATTAATTTTGCTGCCTCACAAAGTGTCCCGGCAGTATCAATCATATCATCAACAATTAACACATCCTTATCCTTAACATCTCCAATTAAATCCAGGGCTCTGGATTCATTCATCTTTTCAGTATTCCTTTCTTTATAGACAATTGCTATGCCATCAGCATTTAATAAATCCGCATAAAAAGTGGCCTTTAAAACTCCACCCTTATCAGGTGAGGCAATTACCAGATTTTCAGGAAAAGTCTTTTCTAAAACCGGTAGAAAAGAATAGCTTGCATATAAATTATCCCAGGGAATTTCTACAAAACCCGCTTCCTGTTCGCTATGAATATCTATAGTTAAAATCCGATCAGCCCCGGAAAATTCAATTAATCTTGCAACCAAAGATGCAGAAATTGGTACCCTGGGCCTATCTTTCCTGTCTTGTCTGGAATAACCAAAATAAGGAATTATTGCTGAAACTTCAGCGGCAGAAGACCTTTTGGCCGCATCTATTATTAAAAGAAGTTCCATAATATTGGAATCAACCGGTGTAAAAGTGGGTTGAATAATGAAAACGTTCCTTCGTCTTAAATTTTCCGGAATAACAATTCTTTTCTCGCCATCTGCAAAAGTAGTTACAGTTTCATCTACATTTTTTCCCAAAATTTTGGCAATATCCCGGGCTAGTTTTACGTTAGCTGTTCCTGTTAAAAGTACAAAGCCATTATCATTTGCCATAAGCTATACTATATTCTATCAAATAATACTCATATTTACTAAATTCACTTTTATTCTTTTGTTAATTGGATAAGGATAATAGTCAAACTTCTGGCCGGTGATTTTTTCATAGATGGTGATATATCTCTTAGAAACCCTGGCCATAAAATCACCGGGCATTTTAGGCATCTTTCCGTCCCCCTTATATCCTCTTTTTGCATACCAGATTCTTAAAAACTCCTTATCAAAATTTTCCGGATCTTTTCCTTTTTTAAATCTGTCAAGATAAGTTTTTTTAACCCAAAATCTGGATGAATCAGGAGTATGAATTTCATCTATTAATATAAGTTTTCCATCTAACAACCCGAATTCATACTTAGTATCCACCAAAATTATTCCGACATTACTGCAGATTTTGGTTCCTTTTTCAAATAATTCCAGCGAGGCCTTCTTCATCTGTTCCCAGATTTTAGGTGAAACAATCTTTCTTTGTAGTATTTCTTGCTCTGTTAATCTTTCATCATGACCTTTTTCTGCTTTTGTTGTAGGAGTTATCGCAGGATTTGGCAGTTTTTGATTCTTTTTTAATCCATCAGGAAATTTAATTCCATAAATAATTCTTTCACCTTTTTCATAAGATCCCCAGATTGAGGTATTGGTTACACCGGTGATATATCCCCTAACCACCATCTCGATTGGGATAACGGTACAATTTTTAACAATCATGACATTCGGATCCGGTACAGAAACCATATGGTTTTGTATAACATCAGAAGTTTTTTCAAACCAAAACTGACTTAACTGATTTAGCGCCTGTCCTTTAAACGGGAAGCAACCTAATACTCTGTCAAAGGCAGACAGCCTGTCTGTAGTGATAATTACTCTTTTTTTATCTAAAATATAAAAGTCTCTGACTTTTCCACTGTACTTTTGACCAAGTTTGGGGATATTAACTGTTTTTAGGGCAAGAGGTATCGCATCTTTAATTTTGTTAATCGGAACCATTTAGCTTCCCGGCCTTTTCTTCCACGTCTATTGCCAATTTCTTTTTATACTCAATTAATTTTTCTTCCAGAGCTTTATCAGAAGTTGCTAAAATTTGGACTGCCAAAAGCCCGCCATTTCGTGCATTGTTTATACCAACAGCTGCAACCGGAATTCCCGGGGGCATCTGCATTGTGGCAAGCAGTGCATCTAATCCCTCTAATCCCGGTCCATCTTTTTTGAGTGGGATTCCTATAACAGGTAAAGGAAAATGGGCAGCAACTACTCCTGCCAAATGTGCCGCCAATCCTGCCCCACAAATTATTACTTTTACTCCGTCAGTTTTGGCTTTTTCCACCAGTTCTTTTGTCCTATCAGGAGATCTGTGTGCTGATGAAATAGTTAACTCATATTCCACCCCGAAATCTTCCAAAATTTTTCCGGCTTCTTTCATAATGTCTAAATCAGAATCAGATGCACTAATTATTAAGACTTCACTCATAAGTTTAGGCTTTTAAATTATCAATCTTTTTGGCAATTGTCAAAGCCTTATCCTTTGCATTACCGATATGATTCTTCGCATCAAGTAATACATCAACTTCTGCGCTTCTTAAATATTTTCCAATTTCCGGATTACTTGTTAATAAATCTTCCATGGAATTTGTCTCCCCTTCCTGCAGCGCTTCCCATGCTTTCATGGAAATTTCTCTCAAAACTTCATGCATTTTTTGTCTGTCAGCCCCTTTTTTAACTGCTTCAATAATAATTGTTTCAGATGCAGAAAAAGGCCAGTAAGTATTTAGGTTATTGGTTATTCGTTTATCGTTAATCGTTAATCCCTCAACAATATTACTTGCTGATGTTAACATCTCATCAATGCTTAAAAACATTTCAGGAATTGCAACTCTTCTGTTTGCAGAATCATCCAAAGTTCGCTCAAGTAACATGCTGGAAGCATTGTCCCAGGAAGTTCTGGATAAACTGATAACCAGTCTTGCCAAAGAACAAATCTGCTCGGATTTAATTGGATTTTTCTTAAAAGGCATGGCAGATGAACCAACTTGAGATTTTCCAAATGGCTCCTGCCATTCATCAAAATTAGCAGACTGCATAATCCTCAAATCAAAGGCAAATTTATTAAGACTTTGGGCAATTGAAGAAAGTAGATTTCCCAACCAAACTTCTATTTTTCTAGGGGAAGTCTGGTTTGTTACCTCAAATGCATTTATCCCTAAACTCTCCAAAATCCCTAATTCCATTTCCTTAGCTTTTTCTAAATCCAAAAGCTTTACATACGATGCAGATGTTCCCACAGCTCCTTTCATCCCTTTAGCCTTTAAATTCTCTTTTACAAAATCTAGCAGCTCTAAATCCATTAACAAATCTTGTGCATAGAATGCAAATCTATAGCCTAGTGTGGTTGGTTCTGCCGGTTGTAAATGAGTATATCCCATGCAAACAAAGTCTGAATATTTTTCAATTTTTTTGCCAAAACTTTTAAGCAGTTTAGTCAATTCTTTTTCTATGATCTCCAGACTTTCAGAAATTCTGATAGTTTCGGCATTATCTGAAACATCCATACTGGTTGCACCAAGATGTATTTTTCCTCCGCCTATTTTGGCTTTCTCTGCAAACTCTTTTATTGCTGCAACCACATCATGACGGGTATCTTTTTCAATTTCCCAAATCCTTTCAATATCTAAATTTTCCTGATTCTTTTTTAAATCTTCTAATTCCTCTTTTCCTACTAGTCCCTCTTGGCTCTGTGCTCTTGCCAGCTCCACCCAAATCCTTCTCCAGATTTTGTATTTGTTTTCTTCAGACCAGATATGCCTCATCTCTTCGGATCCATATCTCCAGCTAAAAGGTGACGTGTACTTTGAATAATCTTTCATATAATTAATGCCTAAATGCCCTTCTTTTAGAGAATACCATTGGTATTTCTAGTTCGTTTGCAGCATCTATAGATGCTTGATCGTTAATTGATCCACCCTGCTGCAGAATTGCTCCTATATTATATTCTCCAGCCAGTCTGACGCTATCGTCAAACGGGAAAAAGCTATCTGATATTAATATAGCACCTTTAGCATAATCTCCGGCCTGCTCTAATGCAATCCTTGTTGCGCCAATCCTTGAGGTTTGACCGCTACCTATTCCCCGTGTCATTGGGATATCTTTATCCACCACTAATACTGAATTTGATTTCACGCTTTTTACTGCTTTAAAACCAAATTTCATCAATTCCATTTGTTTTTCTGTAGATTTATTTTTAGTTACAACTTTCCAGTCTTTAAAACTTTTTTCTACGTTATCATCAAAATCTTGAAGTAATACTGCACCGGCAAAATATTTTAAATCCCTTTTTTCTGATCTTTGTTCCGGTATTTCACCAAAAGTATAAATGCCCATACTTTTCCTTACTTTTTTTAATAAATCTAGCGCTCCATCAGTAATTTCTGGTACTGCCACTACGTCCACATTTCCCTCTAATTCAAACTTAAAAGTTGCAATAACTTTAGCTGCTGCATCATCCATTTTCTTGTTTAGAACCATTACTCCACCAAAGGCAGAAACAGGATCTGCTTTAACTGCTCTGTCTAAAGCCTCCTCTACATCTTTCCCTGTTGCTATCCCACAAGGACTTAGATGTTTTATGACACAGGCAGCAGCTTCTCTAAATTGCCTGACAGTTTCCAAACCCGAATAAATATCCCCGATATTTGTGCCGGAAAGTTCCCTTCCCCAAAGATGTTTTAAATGAGCAAGTGGTGAGTTTGTGTTAGGCATTAAATATAGAGCGCCTTCCTGATGTGGATTTTCTCCATACCTTAAAACATTTGTTTTTCGCAAAGGGATAGTAACTTCTTTTGGAAATTTCTCTTCGGAAAAATAATTTCCAATTTGGCTATCATAAAAAGATAAATGATAAAAAGCTTTTGCAGCAAGTTTCCTTCTTTCTTTTTCCCCAATTTCCCCAATCTCCATCAATTTCCCTAATCTCCCATAATCTTCCGGGCTAACTACCACCAAAACATTCTCGTAATTTT
Source organism: uncultured Gammaproteobacteria bacterium (assembly GCA_964547465.1). Lineage (GTDB taxonomy): Bacteria > Patescibacteriota > Microgenomatia > Daviesbacterales > UBA10151 > CAZJNI01. Next base: position 2,362 of record CAZJNI010000013.1, on the reverse strand, counting down.
TGGCAGCAGCCCTGATCATTGTTGGTCCGCCAACATCTATATATTCAATTATTGGTTTACTCGAAGAGTCGTTTAGACTCTTCTCCTCAAAAGGATAAAGGTTACAAACTACAATATCAATTTGTGGAATATTTAAATTTTTTGCCTCTTTAATGTGTTTTGGATTTTTGCGGTCATACAAAATTCCTGATTCTATCTGAAAAGATATAGTTTTCATTCTGCCGTCAAATGAATCTCTGGGATTTCCGGTAATTTCCTCAATAGGGGTGACTTCTATTCCATCTTTCTTAAGTTGCTCATAAGTTCCGCCGGTAGAAATAATCTTATAACCAGTTTTAACTATAACTTTTGCAAAGTCAGTTATCCCCTCTTTGTTATAAACAGAAACCAGTGCATATCTACTCATACGTCATTGCGAGGAGCGAAGCGACGTGGCAATCTTATTTAAGAAAGATTCCCACGCCCTCGCACCAGATGGTGCGGGGCTCGGAATGACAAGGTATTATGTAACCACCTTGTCTAACTCTCCTTTCTCTATTGCTTCTTTAATTTCCATAGCCACTCTTTCTCCCATAGAAATATTCTTTCCATATAAATATCCCGAGTATGGGGTTGCAAAAATTCCAGGACTTCCCGGCATTCTAGGTGATACATCAAATACTACAATCTCTTTCTTTGGTGGACCAGGAATTATCATTGTTTGTAATCCAAATGGTCCAATAACAGGTACTCCCATTTTCTTACATGCCTCCACAAATTTTTCACCCAGCGCAAATGCATCTTCAAGTAATGACTCCAAAACAGTCACAGCAATATGTCCTGCCTCTTCGTATTTAACTCCAACTTTTTTTATTACTTCTTCCTCATACATTGCTGGAAGCTTTGTTAATCCCTCTAAGTTAGTTTGTCTTCTGGTATCGGTTCCAATTAGTTCTAATCTTTTATAAATAGGTGAATAGAAAAAATTAAAATTAATCTGAACCCCTACAATAAATTCCTCTATAACAGCTGATTTAATTTGTTCCCTAGTAAATTTTCCTAAACCAAGTCCTTGTTTAACACCTATCTCATATTCCTTAAAAGATTCTGCAAAGAAGAATGCTCTTTCAAAACCTCTCTCTTTTTCTAATACTTTTACTATACATAGTCTATCAATCTCCTTAGGGTTAGCAAACTGTCTCGGATATCTAATTTTTGCAGCATCCAAAATATCATATTGATTTGGTTTTACTCCCCGCTCTTCACACTTTAATAAAAATTTATTTCCAAACATTGGTATTTTAAATTTCTTCTCAATAGCATTGTAGTCGTTTATATAGACTTCAAAAGATCTATGAGGAATAAAAATTGCATTTCTTTTAAGCAATTCTTTTTGTACTTTATCGCTTAGAATATCTTTAAAGTTATCCAGTTCTATTACCTCATCAACACATCCCAGCTCCCCATCACTTTTGTAATATTTGGCATAAGTTTTATCTCTACCTTTTTGGACAATTACTAAAGTTTTAAAGCCTTCATCTTTTGCCCCACGGCATACATCTAAAGCAGAGTGAGAACCTAATACGGTAATAGTATAGCTTTTCATTAATCCAGCACCTCTTTCAATTTATTTGCCTGAATGGCATTTTTAATTTCCCTGGCAATTCTCCTTCCGGTTGACATTGGCTCATCATAAAGTAAATATGTATAAGGTGAACCATTAATAAAACAATTAGTCCCTGCCACAATTCTGGCAGAGATTTCTATTACATAAATTTCCTCTGTTGATGTAATAATTGTTTCAAGGCAAAATGGACCAAATAAGCCCTTAGGTGCAATTAATTTTTGCGAGGTTTTTATAACTCTCTCTGCCATTTCAACAGCAACTGCAACCATGGATTCCCGAACAGCCATGGGAATATTGGCAACCACCTCAAAAGACGGCTCAATATTTAATCCTCTTTGATTTTTAGCAGGAATCCGTCCCAGTGAATCTACATTTGTTTCATATCTTTTATCAACACTCATTAACTCTACTTTTTTAGTAAGTGGTGAATAAAAGAAATGAAAATAAACCGGCACTCCAATTACGTATTCCTGAACCATAAATCGCTCTTCGCTAAAGGTTTTTAATTTTTCATCTAATTCTTTTTGATTTCTGGCTGTAAAATATCCCTTTCCCCCGGCTGCTCCATATGATTTAACAATCACCGGCCTGTCTGTTTTATCGCCTTTTCTAAATCTGTGTGGAACTTTAACTCCTGATTCTTCCATCCATCTTCTCTGCATTTTTCTGTCTTCTTCCCAATCTAGCACTTTTTTGTTTCCAAAATAATCTACCTTCATTTTTTTATTTTCATCCATACCTAAATAAGCTACAAAG
>CAZJNI010000012.1:0-25917 GCA_964547465.1 uncultured Gammaproteobacteria bacterium | reverse complement strand
CATTATCCGGAAATAATGCAGCATTAACATTTTCAGGGACTACCCCATCCATAACTACAACAGGTACTAATTCATTCAGTATCTTTTCCCAGGGTAATGTGGGGATTAATACCTCTGCTCCTAATTACACTTTCCTGGTTAATGGTACCGGATATTATTCAGGATTCCTTGGTGTTGGATCATCCATGAATGTCTCCGGTAATGTAGGGGTAGGCCAATCTTTAACAGTAGGAGCAACCGGAGCCTTCAGATTAGCCGGCCAGACTAATTGTACAAGTCTAACTAATGGAGGAAAGTTAACCACAGATGCATCCGGTAATGTTTACTGTTCAGATGATACCTCTGGTGGAGCTTCCCTTTCCGGAGGAGTTACCAACATGGCAGCTATTTGGCAATCATCTTCTACCCTGGGGGTAGGATTACTGTATGACAGCGGAGCAAATGTAGGAGTGGGAACATCTAGTCCAATTGCCAGATTTGATGTCAGAGGAGCAGGAAATGGCACTAATCTTAATTTATTAACCTATGGAACTGGAGCCACTAACCAATTTGGTTTAGCTGTCACAGATGCAGGCAATGTGGGGATAGGGACAACCGGGCCAGGAGATAAACTTGAGATTGCAGGCAATTTGTTATTGTCCAATGGCGCTAACCGCAGCATCACCATATCTTCTGTCTCTCCTCCGTCTACCGGAAATAATTTAACTGTTCAGGGAGGATATGGTGCTGTAACCGGTGGTGATTTGCTGTTGGTGGGAGGCACGGGCAATGGGACGGTAGGCGGAGACGTCTTTATCTACGGCGGATCTGGCGAAAGTACTGATGGTAATGTCATTCTCGGCTATACAGGATCGGCAAATCAAGGCAATGTTGGAATCGGGACAATAAATGTCTCACAAACATTAGCTGTGGCTGGAAATGTGGGAATTGGCTGGACAGGAGTAGCTTTGGGGGCTGTATCTCCGGGACTGGGATTATCTGTATTTGGTAATGTGGGAATTGGGACTACTTCCCCTAAGTTTAATTTAGATGTAGTGGGCACTGCTAACTTTACCGGGGCCATTACTGTTGCTTCCTGTACCGGCTGTGGAGGTGGTGGTGGGGCCTGGAATGCTATAACAGATCCAACCGGAGCCTTAACTTTGTCCATGGCTGCCAATACTTCAACATTTAATTATGTTAGCTCCGGTTCATCCAACATGTTCTCTTTGATTGATCCTGGAACGGGAGCTGGTACAGGCTACTTATTCTCCATAGAAAGCTATAACAATGCCATTGATCCATTCAGGGTTATAGCCAACAGCAAATATGCTTTGGATATTAATCAAGCCGGCAATGTAGGTATTGGTATCACCAATCCTAATGTGATGCTGCAGGTTGCCGGCAATGTAGCAATTGGCTGGACTAATTCAACAAATACTTTAGTCCCTAATGTACCAGGCTTAGGTTTATCTGTGTTTGGTAATGTAGGAATAGGGACTACAACTACTAACTATAATTTAGATATAGTTGGATCTGCCAATATTAGCGGAGCATTAAGCTTTGGTAGTCTGGGAGGATTATTAACATTAAATGCGGCAGGTATTACCGGTGGGGGGTTATCTGGAGATTGTTCTGGAGCCAACTCAAAACTACTTTGGGCTTCTGGTAGTAATACATTCTCCTGTGGAACAGATTTAGCTGCTGGTGGAGGGTCTGCCGGAGGTTGGCATACTCAAACTTTAAATAATAATGTGACCTTAAACACCCCTTCCGGTAATGTGGGTATTGGTACTTCCTCATCTGTGGCTAATGCCAAATTACATGTTGATGGTAATGTTCTGGTAAATGGAGTAATCACCGGTGCTTCCGGTTTGTCTATACTGACAACCAACTCTAGCCCGCTAACCTTAGATTCTGGTTCAACCGGTGCTGTTAACTTAGGCTTTAATGTTAATGCCAAGACTATAAACATAGGCACCTCCGGTGCTGCTGCCCAGACTATTAATATAGGTAATTCAACCACCGGTTCCACTATCAATATTGGTAAGGATTCTGATGCTAAGGTGGTTTTCTTCCCCAGAACAGATGCTCCCACCACAGAATTTACTGCTGAAGGTCAGTTTGCAGTAGGATCCATATCCGGTGCCGGTAACTCTACCGGTAGAATCTGGGTCCGCTCAAATAGCTTAAACTTCAGGTTTAACTCCACTGTGAATAATGCAGACTATTCAGAATACTTGCGTCAGGAGGAAACATCAGAGCCGGGAGATGTGATGGTTATGTCCAATGAAAAATATGAAACTGTGGCTAAATCACAAACTACCTATGACCAGAATGTGATTGGAGTAGTTACCCAATATGGTACCGCATATAATGCCGGAACCTGTTGGGATGAGGTCTCCTGTGATAAAGCCCAGGATCCTGATTGGGCCAATGTTGGTATGCTGGGTCAGGTATATACTAAAATTTCCACAGAAAACGGTAATATTGCTCCGGGAGACCCGCTGACTACCTCATCTTATCCAGGGATAGCCATGAAGGCCACTAAAAAAGGAAGGATTGTCGGTTATGCTCTGGATTATTTTGATGGCACTGTCTCCGGCCAGGATCTTTTTGAAATGCCAACCTATGGGGTTTTTGATTTAGGGCCATATAAAATGGGTAAGATTTTAATATTCCTGCAGGCTGGCTGGTATGAACCTCCGGAGGAACAAATAAGCCAGGTGATAAATGACAGGTTGATATTTGAAAAAGATGTAGGTATTGGGACAACCTTGCCTGGATATGCCCTGTCTGTTGAAGGAAGTATAAATGCTTCAGAAGGGATCTATAGCTCCTCGGGCAGTTTCGGGACCCAAACTAATAACCCCTTAAGCTTTGTGGTAGGAGGAAACCAGGTTGCCACCATTGATACTTCAGGCAACTTTGGTATTGGCACCAGTTCTCCCGGTTCTAAACTTGATATTTATGCTGCCACTGCAGATCCAAATCAGGATATTTTACGGGTAATTTCAGATGTTGGAGGAGTGGCTAATGTTAAATTCAGAATCACGGCTGATGGGAATATCTTTACAGACGGCACCACCACCATTGGTGGCCCGGCAGACCTGGCTGAAAATTATTCGGTTGAAGACCAAAGTATTAACGAGGGAGATGTAGTATCAATCTCCTCTGTCATTGCGAGCGAAGCGAAGCAATCTAGCTCAAGTATTGATCCTACCCAGATTGCCACGTCGTCTGCTTCGCAGACTCCTCGCAATGACAATACCGCTACCATTGAAAAATCCCAAATTCCTTATGATCCAAAAATCATCGGTATTATTTCCACCAAACCCGGAGTTGTTCTTTCCGGAGATACTGTAAATGGCCGGCCAGTAGCTTTATCCGGCAGAATACCCACTAAAGTATCTTTGGAAAATGGCCCAATTGAACCCGGAGATTATCTGACATCATCCTCTACCCCGGGAGTAGCCATGAAAGCAACCAGGCCAGGGCCAACTGTTGGAAAAGCGCTGGAGTCCTTTGACGGCAACACCTCGGAGGTGTGTGCTAGCAGTAACCCAGATCTCACCTCCGAGGTGAAGTGTGGCAGGATTGTCACCTTTGTTAACATTTCCTATGCTGATCCGGGCAATGTTCTCTCTTCCCTATCCTTTGATGATCAGGGAAATCTAATTATTCCAAAAATTAAAACAGGGAGCATTACCCTGGATTCATCTATTGCCACTTCTTCTTCGTCATTGCGAGCGAGTGAAACGAGCGTGGCAATCTCTACTAATGATGAGATTGCTTCGTCGTCCCTCGATAAACTCGGGACTCCTCGCAATGACAAGGTCTTTTATGACCTTTCCGGCAAGATTGCCTCCTTGGAGGAGAGGATAGTTACTTTAGAGTCTGTCATCGCGAGCGAACAAAGTTCGCGTGGCGATCTTGATTCAGTAAAGATTGCCACGGACTCTTCACTCGAAAGTCATTCAGACTTTCTCCCTCGCAATGACAATACTGCAACCCAATCAGCATCACTTGCTTCTAACTGTACCCTACAACCTGAAGCCTGTAACCTGGATTTAACCCCTCCTGATATCCTGCTGGCCACAGGTTCAGCCACCTTGGCCAATATTAATGTTGCTTCTGATGTCTTAATTGGCGGAGCACTAACAGCATATTCAGGCCAGATTCAGGATTCCCTGGAGGTATTTGGAGAAACTACCTTGAGTAAGACCACTATTGCCGGGGATCTCTCGGTTGATGGTACCCTTGCTATAGAAAATGGTTCAGAGATTAATGTGCTTGGAACTTTGTATCTGCAAAAGTCTCCACTTTCCAGCTCTCTTGACATCTTTAATGGAGCTGTAGTTATAGATCCGGATGGAAACATTAAGACAAAAGGTGAGGTAGCTGCTGCATCAATTAGCACCAATAAGCTAACTATATCAAACCAACCATTAACTGCATCTTCTTCCGCACAAGTTAATTCTACTATTGGTACAGGAAAAATCCTGGCAGGGACAATCTCTTCAACCGTCTTAACTTCTCAAGTCACCTCCAATTCTAAGATATTTGTTACCCCAAGAGGAAAGATCGGAAATCAATCTTTGGTAGTAGATTATATTAATGAAGGATTCAGCTTTACAGTCAGCTTGGATCACCCGTTAACTATTGACCTAAACTTTGACTGGTGGCTAGTTGAGGAAAAACAGGAGTAGTTATCTTTTGCTGACCGATCGTTTTAGAGCGATTAGCTCGCAAACGATCCAGGTTAGCGTTTGCTGACCGATCGTTTGTACAAATCCAGATTTTCCAAAGCTATCCCTGTTCCCATGGCAACACAAAGAAGCGGGTTTTCTGCCAAAGCTGCCGGAACCCCCAAAGAATCTGTCATCAACTTATCCAAATTCTTAAGTAAAGATGTGCCCCCACTCATCACAATTCCTTTATCAATAATGTCTGATGCCAACTCCGGTGGGATTTGTTCCAAAACTCCTTTAGCTGCCCCGACTATTTTTTGAGTCACATCTGATATTGCCTCTGTTACCTCATCTGATGAAATTTCAATAGTCCTGGGCAAACCTGAAAATGCATCCCTTCCTCTTACCTCTATTTTTTGTACCTCTGTTGGTTTTAATTGAGTAGCAGAACCAATTTTAATCTTGACATCTTCCGCCATTCTTTCCCCAATTATCAAATTATGCTTTTTCCTGACATAATTTTGGATTGCCTCATCAATTTTATTACCACCAACTCTAACTGATGAATGTACCACTACCCCGCCTAAACAAATTACTGCCGCCTCGGTTGTTCCACCTCCAATATCAACTATCATATTTCCGGAAGGATTGGCAATAGGGATTTTAGCTCCAATTGCTGCTGCCAGCGGCTCATCAATTAAAAAGGCTACTTTTGCTCCGGCAGAAAGAGTGGCATCCAAAATCGCCCTTTTTTCAACAGATGTAACTCCGGCCGGGGCACAAACCATTACTTCCGGTTTAAAAATCCGGGAAGATCCACAAACCTTATCCAAAAAATAGCGGATCATAGCCTCGGTAATAACATAATCTGCAATAACCCCATCTTTCATTGGACGGGAAGCCACAATATTTCCGGGAGTTCTACCAAGCATTTCTTTGGCTTCGTTGCCAACAGCCAAAACCCGATGATCATCTGTTGTCACAGCCACTACAGTAGGCTCATTTAAAACAATACCTGCACCTGCCAGATAAACAAGTGAATTTGCAGTACCTAAATCAATACCGATGCGTTTGGAGAAGCCGAACATAGTGGGAGCATTTTACCAACAGAAAAACCATGTCACAAGATAGGCAAAGTGGATCAAACTACCTAAGGTTTATCCCGTACAGATTCGGTTCTGAAGCTGTGGGGGTAGGGAAAGATGAAACCATTACCAGTCTTGATGAATCCGGCCAGGGAAAAACAAAGCTGTCCTCAAATTTCCCGGCATAAATTACTGCCTTATTTGTACCATCAAAATCAACCAGAGATATTGAGCTCTCGTCCACCAGAATTATATGCCTGGAATCCGGCAGCCAGACATGAGCTTTGGCACCGGGGATAGAATAGTCTTTACCATCTTCCAGATCAAAGACTTTCATATCATCTTCTTTTCCGGCCATAAATTTAGTCTCATCAGGAGACCAGCGTAAAAAGCCCGAATCAGAAGCTATTTTCTTTAAATTAATATTTTTGATGATCTCTACTCTGGTAACTTCTTTAAGTTTAGTATCATCTTCCCAGCTATTTAAGGTGGCAGAAAGAATAGCAGTTATGTCCCTGGGGTCACTGTTTAAGCTATCAGAATTTAGTAGAAAATTATTACTTTCCACAGTTGCCAGAACCTGTTTTGAATCCGGTGACCACCTCAAAGTAGCTTTTGAAAAATCAGTTGGAGTATTTGCGATAATTTGATGCGGTTCGGATGAGCGGACAAAAGAAATTGGTTGATTTTTAACCATGGTCCATACCCAAATTCCACTCTTTTTCCCAACCGGCACAATATATGCCAGTTTTGATCCATCAGGGGAAAGAGTAGGATTTGCAACACTGTTTACTGTTAAAGGGTAAACAGAAGGTATTGCCGGAAAAAGGGTCACTTTAAGCTCTGTTACCAAACCTTCTCTGATAGTCACAGATTTCTCCCAGGGGATAAATCCCTCTTTTTGCACCTTTATAGAATAGGTCTTCGGGGTTAGGGAAGAAATAGTAGCGTTTGTGGCAGTAGTTAGATGCCCATCTACAAAAACAGAGGCTGCATCAGGTTGCGATGAAACATTCATTATACCGGTTCCCACTACCCGCTTTTCTGTTGTTGATATTCTATAACCTCTGGCAAAAAATATGGCCAAACCGGCTGATGCACCAATAACAAGCAGGGTGATTATGGTAATAATAAAACGTTTACTCATTTTTAATATTGTACATCATTATTGATTTAAGATTTAAGATTTACGATTTATGATTTATGAATATTCTTTAATCTTAAATCTTTAATCGTAATTCTCTTAACTGCTTACCAGTTTTGCCCTGACGATCAATCTCCTCAAAAGCGTTCCCGGCGGATCACAAGTTTGCAGAGTCAAAACCGGTGCGTCATATCTATTTGTTAAATAAGAAATATCATTTGGGCTGGCAATATTTTTATCAAAAACTACATAATCATACCTGACATTATTCCGGAAAATAACTACTTTATCCCCTACCTCCAGCTCTTTTAACAGATAAAATATGGCATTAAAGCGGATAATATTCCATGGTGCATCTGTTGAATGAGAGAACAGATATAAGTTTCCAGGCTGCCCAGGAGGGGTTGAACCACTGGCTTCCGCTACACCGCTTGTCAGCGCTGCAACATATGCTTTCTCGTCTGCCGGATCAACATTGGCAATAATTTTGGCATTGGCGTTAATTTTTTCAATAACAATGCCGTAGTCTGTTGAAACAGGTGTAATAATATTTTCTTTAGCAGATACATTATTAAAGCTACTCGGACCTTCAACACCGGGTGATGGAGGAGTATCTGATGAGGTGATGATATTTGTTGACAAAGTTCTCCTCACCCCGAATATCTTATCAGTCCGATATTTTGCTTCAGCCTGCACCAACGGACCAAGAATAAATATAAAACCAATCAGGCCGGTAAAAAAAATAAAGTAGCCTAAAAATCTAACTAATAATACTATTTTAAAACGTTTAGTCATATGTGGTATCCCTGCCCAGACTCGAACTGGGGACCCCCTCGTTAGGACCGAGGTGCTCTATCCACTGAGCTACAGGGACATAATCACTTTAAGTCACTTAAGTATCTTAAGTTACTTATGAATTTTACTCTTTAGCCTTCTTTGAAACAAGTTGTCTGAATATCCACCTTGCTTAATAAAAGTTTCTTCTGCTTTATTAATTTGCTTACTAAGGAGATAGGTTGCTAAGTGGCAAAGAGTTAAGAGAAAATTGGCAGCTTTCTCTGGTTCATCTGGAAGTTTTGGCTTCTCAATTAATTCACCTAAGTTACCTAAGTCACTTAAGTTACTTATGTTAGTTAACCGATAAGCAATCTGCCTAAAATTAGTTACCCTGGGATCATCTTTAGACCAAATCTTTAAATTTCTTTGCCTTAAAAAATCTTCATAATCTTCAATTAATTCTTCTAAAGAAGATTCTGCTACCCCTAAAAGTCTAATTTCCCCTTTTTTTGAAGTTCTACTAAATCCTACTCCTTCTACTATATTCTGTTTTCCAGATCTAGCTGATTGATTCATTTGATCTGCAGTTCTATAATCTGGTTTACTGTCTTTTAAGTTTCTTAAGGTGCTTAAGTTACCTAAGATATATCTCTGAATAAAAATCACGGTTAAATCATGAATAATCTCGCTATAGCGATAAGTTAAAAGATATTTATGCTTGGGCAACATAGTATACTTAAGTAACCTAAGTATCTTAAGTATCTTAAGTTACTTATATCTTACCATGGGGACTAGTTCATTAGCAGTCCGCCAAAAATTCCGGGGTGTAGTGAATCGGTATCACGCTGCGTTCGGGACGCAGAGACACTGGGTTCAATTCCCAGCACCCCGACAAAATCTGCTATATTTATTATGTGGACACAAGAGGAGAATTACTCACTCAAATTAGAACCCCTATTCCCCTTTCTAAGGGAAGAGACAGATTTTCTGCTGAAACTTTTTTTGAAAATCTTAAATTTGCCTTAAAAAACCGCAAATTCATGTACAGCTTACTTGGAGTAATTTCTCTTTGGTCAGTTGCCACAAATCCCCTTAATACTCCTGATCCTACTCCCTATCTTAAAAAAATAATGTTTGGACCAGGAATAGAAAGGTTAGAGGTATCTCCTTACTTATCAGAAAGAAAAATCCCGGAAATTATCAAAATTTCACCCCAAAATATAAAACTTTCTTCTGATAAAACTATATCTGAAGAATCTATACCTGAAAGTTTAAAAAGTTTTGTCCAAAACCCAGAAAGAATTGAAAACACCTTAAGGTGGAAAAGTATGATGAAGCAAATTGTCGCTGATGAAAGATTAAAAATCCCTAAACTTAAAAGGGATTATTGGGTAGACCATATGTTAAAAATTATTTTTATAGAGAGCGGTGGCAATCCAGAAGCTTCGTCCGGCATTGCTTTTGGATTAACCCAGTTAAGAGACTCCACTGCAGATGAGGTTGCCAGAGAGTATCAGATACCAATATATGATATTTATAAAAATGCCTGGGATAATGCATTTTTAGGCACAGCTTATCAGTTAAAATTGGCCAAATGGTATGGGCCGGAGTTAGCTGTTTGGACTCATCATTTGGGTCCGGGTAATATGAACACAGTACTTAGAACTTATTTTATCTCAAACCTTAAATTACCTATCTCTAATGTAGACGATCTTTTTTTTGATCCGAATAAACTCTCTCAAGCCATAAAAGAATATAATATAACTCCTAAAGGTTTGCTGGATTCACCTGCTGTAACTGCTAAATTAAAACAAACTGGGGCATGGGGAGATCAAACCTGGGAGTATTATCCCAGATACAGGGCAGCTGGAATTGGAATGGGACTAAAAGATGCTGCTTAAAGATCTCCAAACCATAACTTTATCTCTTTTTCCGCTTCTTCCAGAGATCCTGAAGCATGGATTAAATTATAAACCGGCCTTTCTTCCCGATTGGCATCTAAAATATTATCTGTCCCTAAATCCCCTCTGATGGTGCCAGATTCTGCAGTTGAAGGATCTGTAAAACCGGTTACTTTCCTGGCTAACGCTACACCATCTTCCCCTTCCAAAACCATTACCACAATTGGACCGGAAGTGATAAATTGCCTTAACCAGCCAACTACTTTTCTACCCTGATCTTCAGCAGAGGTGACAGCCTGTCCTGCAGCAATTGTTTTTTCACCAATTAAGCGTAAATAGCTTGGATCCATTGGGTAATGCTTCTCCACCAAATCCTGCGGAGCCATCATATCTTTTCTTTTGACAACTTTTAAACCGGCTGCTTCATATCTTTTGATAATCTCGTCAGTAAATCCACCAGCTACCCCATCCGGTTTAATAATAATTAGAGTCCTTTGAACCATCAAATGATTATACGGTAACAAGTTATAAGTTACAAGTTACTTTATCTCAATATCGTCAACCTTGGTGGAACCATCCTCAAATACACTTACTACAGCATATCTGGGGGCTTGAGGATTTCTGTCTGTGGCAACTGCCCCGACTGTTACCATGGGAAGTTTTGTTACAGGCTCTTCATACTCTGAAAAATAATGAATATCCCCGGCAAAAACTTTTTTTACTCCGGCATTTTTAAGCTGAAAAATCATAGCCTGGGCTTGTTGTTTTAAATTGCTTTCTGTTTTACCCATATAATGATCAGATGATGGATGATACAGCGGTATCGGAATAAAAACAAAAATGCCTTTACCTCCTCCGGAGGGGTGTGCTACCCCTTCATTTTTCCCTTTTTCCAGCTCATTTGTTACCCAATCAAGCTGGCTGCTGCTAAATCCCAAATAGTTATCAGAATTATCTAAAAGTATAAATAGATAACCCTTTCCGCCAGAGGCGGATCCTCCTTTGGAGGAAAATTCAAATGACTGATAATTAGGGCCAAAAATTTGCTTAAAATTGGCAACAGCTTCTTTTCCTTTATCCCTGGAATCCCAAAGATCATGATCCCCCGGCACTAAAAAATATCTAAGTCCAACAGCATCTAATTCCTGCTTGGCAGCTTTCAGCTCGTTTAAAGTTCCAACATTTGTATAATCTCCCAAACCAATAACAAAACTTAAATCTGAATTGTTTGCTTTGGCCTGGGAAATTGCTTTTGCCAAATTAATATTATCACTATGAGAGTCAGAAACAAGTAAAAATTTAAAAACAACTGAACTGGTAGAAGTAGTCCTCCCGGTTAATCCTTCCAAATAATTCTGGTTATCTTTTGGGGAACCTTCCTCTAATATTTTTGGGCTTAATTTAATAGATGATAGTACAGTCAGAATCTGTTGAGGGGTTCTGACACCTAGTAAATCTTTAACCACAGCTTGTGGATCAAGCTTTAGCGGATCAAGCCCTGAAAAATGTTTATATGCAGAATAGCTACCTGCTAGTAAAACAGCAAACATAATTAGGCTTAAAATAAGCCTGAAGAAAAGAAATATCGGACTGCTGGATCTTCTATTACGCTGTTTTCTAAACATATTGATACATCGTAAATAATCTGCTAAAGTCTAAATAAATGTTTCCTTTAGGACTTAGCGCCAGATCACAACTTAAAGTATTATCTGCTGTATCATCAAATTTTGTAGTTGTTTGGGTTGTGGTTATGGTAGCAACAAGAGATCCAATCGTATTGACAGGTAATTTTGTCGGTGTTATAGTAGCTTGGTATATTGCTTCAAAAGCGGAAGAAGTTTCGGAGGAATTATGATTGATCTTACACCACAAATTACCCAAGCTCAAATAGCTTTTGCTTTGATGATCATTGCCGGTGCTCTTGTTTATATTGCTTTTGGTAAAAAACCCAGTAAATCTCGTAAGCATTAATTACATCCTTTCCGGAGCTTCTATCCCCAAAAGATTAAGCCCCTTTTGTAAAACTTTCCCTGTTTCCAGACAAATCTTTAACCTGAATTCCTCCTTTTCAGAACCAATTATTCTACACTCCTGGTAAAAGAGATTAAAAAGTCTGGATAGCTCAACCAAATATGAGGCTAAAAGATTCGGATGCAGGCTGGCTACCACCTGCTCAACAATTTCCGGAAAATACATCAACTGCCTTAGGATTGTCCGTTCATATTTTTCCAGTTGTATACTTTCGTAATTGTTTTCAGTATTTTTATGTGATTTTTTGAGTACGGATTGAATCCTGGCATAAGTATATTGGACATAAGGCCCGCTGTCACCCTCCAGCGAAACAGATTGTTCCAAATCAAAAACTATATTTGGCCTGGGAGAAAATTTTAGATAAGAAAACTTAATGGCTCCTAAAGCCACTTTTCTAACAATTTCCTGATCAATTTCCAGCTTACTTACCTTCATAACTTCTCTTACTTTTTCTGATACTACATGGTATAAATCATCAACTGTCACCACATTACCTGTTCTGGAAGACATCTTACCCTCTTTTAAGTCAACTACTCCATATGATAAGTGGTATTTTTTATCATTAAGATATGGAAAGATACTGTTAATTGCTGCAATCACTACCTGAAAATAACCTTCCTGTTCGCTCGCCACAACATGAATTGATTTATCGTAATTGAAGCTGTCATATTCAAGCTGGGCCAAGCCTATTTCTTTAGCCTCATAGGTTGGATTGCCTGCAGAAGTTATAAAAACCCTTGTTTGCAAGCCATATTTTTCTCCATTAAATATTACTGCCCCATCATTTTCTTCAAAAACTTTACCCACCTGTTCCAAGACTATCCTTTTACCCTCCTCATAAACTTCACTTTCAAAAAAACACCTGTCATATTTTATGCCTAAAAGCTCGTAAATAGGTTCAAAATACTCTAAACTCCAATCCCTGGCTATTTTATAAATTTCCTGATACTGTTTATCTTTTTTGTATAAAGATATATTAATTTCATCAATTTCTTTCTTTACTTGCTCATCCCCATCATAAGCAGTATTGCCGTCAGCATAAGCTTTACCTAAAAATTCAGCTTTCTGCTCATGGGTTAATTCTTTTGTAGGCAAACTTAACTTTTTAATCCCCCAAATAGCCTTAGCTATATGCAGTCCTATATCTCCTTGATAATTTGCCCTAAAAACAGTATTACCTAAAGCATTAAAAATTCTGGAAAGACTTTCTCCCAAAATAAATGTCCGCAAATGTCCAATATGAATTTCTTTTAATGGATTAGTATGCCCATATTCAATTAATATTTTTTGAGGTTTCTCTGTTTTTTTTAGAAGATCTAAATCATCTGCATTTTTTATTAATACTTGTGTCTTTATGAAAAAATTTATGAAACCTCCTCCGGCAACTTCCACCTTTTCCAGGTACTTTTTACTTGACCCTTGACCCATGATACCTGACACAATTTTATTAGCAATATCTTCTGACGACTGATAGCTGACAGCTGATGACTGTTTAGCAAGCTGCAAGGCTACATTCGTACTATAGTCTCCAAACTGCGGATTTTTTGAAATAGTACAAACTATATCACTACTTTTATATCCTAAGTTCTCCACTACCTTCTGAAGATCTTTTAAAATCTGTTGTTTTAGCATTATTTAATGATAACATAATTCCGGCCAAGACAAGATAGTAACCTACCCAAACAATCCAAATTTGCTCCCCTATATATTCCCAGGCAAAGGACAAGGATGCAAAAAATTGAACTATGTAAATAAAATAAGTTAAGAAAATATTTGTTATCAGGGCAAACAAAGATCCAAAAAGAAGCATTAAACTTCCCAAAATCATGATAAAAGATATGGTCCATAAAACTAAAAGATTCGTTATTAAAGATACTAAAGAAATCTGGTGAAAATTTTGGGCAATTATTGGTGTCACCATTACTTGAGCTGCTAGCGTAACTGCCAAATCCTGACCCAGGATTGGAACTTTTCCAAACCATCTAAGTAAAATTGGCGCAATGACTATTACTCCAAAAGTGGCCAAAAATGACAGCTGAAAGGATAAATTAGTAATCCAGGCAGGATTAATAAGCAGCATCAAGCCTGCTGTGACAATCAGTACCCACCAGCCGTCTCTTTCTCTTCCAAAGAATTGGGCAATTGAGGCGAAACTAAACATAATAGCTGCCCTTAGGATTGGCACCTGCATACCAGAAAGTAGTGTATAAAATATGGCTGCTAAAAGGCCTAGAATTAGAGCGTTTCTTCTCTTAATCAAACCTGACAACCCCAAGAAAAAACCTGATACCATGCTTAAATTTTGTCCTGAAGCTACCACAATATGCAAAGTTGATGTATCCCTCAAAGCTAATTTAAGTCCAACAGGCAGATTTTTGTTCTGACCAAGCAAAATTCCGGATAAAAGTTCAGCTTGAGGTGAGGGCAGAAGCTGACTGATTTTTTTATCCAATGCCAGCCTCTGGTCTTTTAAAATATCTGTTTTAACATCCCACCCACCCTGTTGATACCTCAACCAAAAAATTAATAAGTAAAGAATTATTGTTAAGATGATGGGTAAAGAAGCATTGTCATTGCGAGGAGCGAAGCGACGCGGCAATCTAATTAATAAGATTCCCACGCTCACTACGTTCGCTCGGAATGACATATTGGTTAATACACTACAATCTGATCTTTAATTTTTTCAAAAACTGCTTTGCCGACAATTTTTTTACTAATTAAATCCTCACCAGTCTGATATGGCCTGCCGGAAATAATTTTTGAGGCTGTAACAGGTCCCACTCCTGAAAGTGATTCAAGCTCTGATTGCGAGGCTGTATTTATATTTACATTGGCTGATGTATTCACACCAGCTACCTGTGTGGCTTGTATAGTAGCAGTTGTTTCACCCTCCAGCGGAACATAGACCTTGCTTCCATCCACTAATTTTTGTGCCAGATTTATATATTTTGATATATATTCTTTATTAGAGCTTTCTGAAAATCCTCCGGCTGCATTTATGGCATCTTCTATCCTGCTCGCTTCCCTAATCTGATATACTCCTGGTTTATTCACAGCTCCGGAAACATCCACGGAAATCATTTTTTGGCCTTCAACCAGACTTTCCTTTGGAAATTCTTTGGGTTTAGAATTTAAACCAGAAGCAAAAACCCCACCAATTATCAGTACTAACCCTAAAAATGATAGGCCAAGAGGAAGTTTGTATTTTTCCAAATAAGGCAGGATATTTTCCATTATCTTTGTAAAAATTGTTTGCGGTACTCTTTAACCCAAACTTTGTAAGCTTTAATTAAATATCCCATGCCTCGCTCTATCATTTCTCTGTGTACAACTCCGCCTGCATGAGGATACTTATGAAGCCTTATTTTTTTGGAGGAGAAACCATGGGTATAGTGCGCCAGCTCATGGGCCAGAGTATGGTCAATTATTTCAACCGGGATAGACTCCTCTTTAAACATCGAGGTAATGGTGACATAACTTCTGTTAGTCTTTCTGTCAAGCTTAATTGAGCCTAAACGGTATTTTGAGTACCTGCCAAACCTGATATGCACCGGGTTCTCCTGGGCAACATCTGCAAAAAACTTTGACCAGACAAAATCAAACCTGGAAAGCAACCATTTGTCATCTCTTTGGATTATGGAAGTTTTGACCATTATTTAAAAAATATAACACCTGCTGTTACTTGTTGCAATAACCTAAACTATTGATAAAAAATTTTAGCAAACCAGCATTTTATTTGCTAAAATTTAGCTGATCTGAACTAAATTACGAAACTTATTATTTTACCTGGTACATAAATAACTTTTTTCACAGATTGTCCGTGTAAAAACTTGCTAACTTTAGCAGATTCTTTTGCCATTTTTTCAATGACTTCTCTATTATTTATTATATCTTTCTGTATCATTAAACTATCCCTCACTTTACCATTTATTTGAATTGCAATAGAAATCTCTTCTTCTTCTAAATATTTGTTATCAAACTGCGGCCAAGAGTGCTTACTCGTAGAGGAGCTTTGCTCATGAATTGAGTATTTTTCCCCTAATCCGGCTTCACTGGACCATAACTCCTCTGTAATAT
This sequence comes from uncultured Gammaproteobacteria bacterium, assembly GCA_964547465.1. Classification (GTDB taxonomy): domain Bacteria; phylum Patescibacteriota; class Microgenomatia; order Daviesbacterales; family UBA10151; genus CAZJNI01. The sequence goes on along the minus strand of CAZJNI010000012.1, from coordinate 10,232 downwards.
GAGGGGCAAATGGGGCAAGGAGTAAAAGATAAGTCTTATATTCTTCTTTTTCCACTTTTCCTTTTGCACTTAAATAATTAAGCCATTCCATTAGCGAAGCTATGGCTGTGTTGTATTTAAGCTCAGACAAATCCTCAGTTACTTTCTTTATAGTTTTATGCATTATCCTCAAGTCCTCCACTTTTAACTTTGTACTTTTAACTTTTAACTTTTCCTGTAATCCCCAAACTCTTTGTAAAAACTTATATATTCCATGAATGGCGTTATCATTAAAATCCCCACCTTCTGAATATGGCCCTACAAACATCAGATACGTGCGTAAAGTATCTGCCCCATATTCTTTAATATAGTCATCAGGATTAACAATATTACCTTTGGATTTGCTCATTTTGGCTCCATTCTTTATAACCAAACCATGCGCCCGAAAGACACTAAAAGGTTCTTCAAAATTCAGATACCCTAAATCTTTTAATACCATAGTAATAAACCTGGAATAAAGAAGATGGAGAACAGAGTGCTCTGCACCGCCAATATACATATTAACCGGAAGCCATTTTTTGGTCCTGGGCTCTGCAAACGGGACATTATCAAATTCAGTCGAAGGGTACCTTAAAAAATACCATGCAGAGTCCAGGAACGTATCAGAAACGTCTGTCTCACGCTTTGCCTGCCCGCCACAATTAGGACATTTAACCTCATAGAATTTTTCATCAGAAGCTAGCGGTGAAACCCCTTTTCCGGTTGGCCTGAAATCCTCTACATATGGCAGCTCAACCGGCAAATCTTTTTCAGGAACAGGAACTGTACCGCAATTATCACAGTAGATGATCGGTATTGGCGGACCCCAATATCTTTGCCTTGAAATTAACCAGTCACGAAGATGATAAGTTACTTTTCGACCTCCTTTTCCTTTCTCTGCAAGCCACTGTGCTACCTTTTCCCTAGCTTCTTTTGAAGTTAACCCGGTAAATTCTCCTGATTCTACCAATATCCCATCTCCTGTAAAACACTCTTTCAAACTTACAATACGCTCGTCTCTCTCTTTATCACCTGTAATGAGGGTTGCCTTTAGCGAAATCCCATATTTTTTAGCGAATATTACATCCCGTTCATCATGGGCATCCCCAAATAAAGCTCCAGTTCCAAACCCCATTACTGCATAATCTGCTACCCAAACCGGTATTTCCTCCTGGTTGAGTGGATTTATGGCATAAAGACCTGTAAAAACTCCTGTTTTATCCTTCTCCTCAGCCATCCTTTCCTGTTGTACTTTCTTCTTAGCTTCTTCTGCATATTTTTTGACTTGGGGGTTTAGTAACTTTGAGGCAATAGGATGTTCAGGCGCAAGAACTAAAAATGTTGCTCCGTACAGAGTATCACCTCTAGTTGTAAAAACTTCGATTTCCTCATTCTTAAATCTTGGATCTTTAATCTTAAATCGTATAAATGTCCCTACTCTTTTACCTATCCACTGCTCTTGAGCAATCTTAACCTTTTCTGACCAATCTAACTTTTCCAGATTCCCCAAAAGCTTTTCTGCATAGTCTGTGATTCTGAAAAACCACTGTTCTAGCAGTTTCTGCTCAACCTTGCTAGCACATCTTTCACACTCTCCGCTAATTACCTGCTCATCTGCAAGCACGGTTAGACACGAAGGACACCAATTTACCATGGCTTTTTTTCTGTATGCCAAACCTTTTTTATACATTTGCAAAAACAGCCATTGTGTCCATTTATAATAATTAGGCTTATAAGTTTCTACAGTCCGCTTCCAGTCAAAGCTATTTCCAATAATATGAAGCTGGTCATAAAATCTTTTTTCTGTTTTTTTGGAAAGATCCATTGGGTGCTCCCCAATTTTTAGAGCGTAATTTTCAGAGTGTATCCCAAATCCATCCAAACCAATAGGTTCAAATACATCAAAACCACTCATTCTTTTGAATCTGGAGTAAATATCCGAACCTGTAAAAGCATACACATTGCCAACATGCAATCCTTCAGCTGATGGATACGGGAACATCATCAAAGAATAATAGGGCTTTTCGGCCTTATCCATATCAGGACTAAATAGTTTATCCTCTTCCCATCTTTTCTGCCATTTAGGCTCAATTTGGTTCGGAATGTACTTTTTCATAAAATAAATTGTAGCATTAAACTGCAAGATTGTCATTGCGAGGTCCGATTTCATATCGGACCGTGGCAATCTTATTAATAATTAGATTCCCACGGTCGCCACGCTCCCTCGGAATGACAAATGAGTTTCACATCCCTTTTCACAGCCTTAATTTAATTTTATATAGGTTAATTCTGATATATTTAATAGATATTCTGATATAACTAATTACTTGTAACTCGTGACTTATAACTAATATCGTATCTATTCGGTAATTCTCATGATGTTATTTTATATATTTTGAGACATTGATAGGATCGTCATAAATTGTACGGTTGACTTTTCTATATCCTGTTGTATTGTTAAATTAATGTCTAAATTAATTACGCTTCTGTCGTCCTTGTTACTAGTTACTTGTTACTTGTTACCTTCTGTCCATGCAGAGCAAAGCATTGAGGTAACCAGTCTTTATCCAATAGCAGAAGAGGCGGCTGTGGATGGGGATATTTTAAGCACAACAGATATGGGCTTGAAAAGAAGTGAGCAAGGTTTTGACAATAAGATGTTTGGAATCCTGCAGGATAATCCTTTACTTGTTTATCAAAACAAAGATATAAATGGCAAGCCGGTAGTTAGATCCGGCATTGCTCAAGTTAATGTCACCACCCTGAATGGTCCTATTAAATATGGGGATTATATAACTTCTTCTTCTATTAAAGGCAAAGGCCAAAAAGCCACTGATTCCGGTTATGTTTTGGGGGTAGCTTTGGCAGCATTTTTGGGCGATGAGCCCACGTCCGACGGTAAGGGTGCTCAAACTATCCAGGGTCCGGCCGGGTCTGTTGCTTCAGGAAAAATTCCGGTGGCCATCAGGGTTGAATATGCAGAACTAACCAATCCCAGGTTTGCCGGCAGATTATTTGGTTTTATTGGAACAGCCCTTCTGGAACAGGTATCTGATCCTAAACAATTTGGAAATGTAATCCGCTTTATAGCTGCAGGACTGGTTATACTTTTAAGTTTTACCTTCGGATTTCTGACATTTTCCAGGTCAATTATCAAAAGTATTGAAGCCTTAGGCAGAAATCCGCTGGCAAAAAGCGCTATTCAACTTTCCATGATAATAAATATTATACTTTTAGTTGTAACCGGTCTTATTGGAATAATAGCCTCACTACTGATTATCAGATTGTAAATTGTGTTTTTCTGTCGTATTATCTTGATATGTCTAATCTGCCCTTGGATCCTTTAATTTTAATACTTATCCTGATAAGTGCTGCCTCCTCTATCCTTTATCTTCGTGAGTACAATAAAAGGAAAAAGCTGCAAATAGAAGGGGATAAAATCCTGGAAGAGTTTAAGGAAAAAGGGTTTGATATCCTTCATCAATCCATTAAAAAATCCCAGGATATCCTGGGGGAAGCAGAACTGGAAGGGGTTAAGATGGCAGCAGATACAAAATTTGAAACCTCAAAACTGGAGCAGGAATATTCAAAAAAACTGACGGAAAATGTTAACCAGTCCCTTCAGGGAGTCACTGCTGCCCAAAGTCAACTGATTCAATTTATGGCAGATTTGCAAATTAGGAGCCAGGAGCTGGAAGAATCTTCCAGGGCATCTGTTGAGCAAAGAATAAATCAGATGTTTGCAAATCTTGAAGAACGCCTGTCCAATTTCTTAATTTCCACAGAACAAAAAACCACCACCTCTATTGAGCTGGAACTTAAAGCTGCCAGAAATTTAATAGATTCTTATAAAAGCCAACAATTAAAGCTGATTGATGAAAATATAATTGCCATGATGGAACAAACATTAAGTATAGTATTGACGAAAAAGATGTCTTTAAAAGACCAGCTGGATTTAATATATGAAGCTTTGGAAAAGGCCAAAGTGGAGAAATTTATAGTGTAAGTCACTTAAGTAACTTAGGTAACTTAATTATGAACGATATTTTAAACACTATCCTAAAAGACACTTATACTTTAAGCAGCCTGAAACACAGAATACGGGTGTTAAAGGCCTATCTTATTTCCCAAATCTTTACAGATCAGAAGCAAACTCAAGAGCTTGGAAGTAAAGATGTAATCTGGTTAAGATCTCTGGGGGGGGATTTTTATAAGCAATTTAATAAAGATAATATCTATCCAATTTTTGAAGGGATTGAAAACAAAGTCAAAGACTTGGAACCTTTGTATATTTATCTGCCATTTGAACTTGATGATCAGACAACCGGCTCGGTTGGTCAAATGGTTAGAAAAAGTTTAGGCAAACCCTTACTTTATGAAACTAAATTTGACCCTAATTTGGTGGCTGGTTGCGCCATGTCTTTTAAAGGAGTTTACAAAGATTATTCCCTGCATTCCAGGATTGAAGAAAAAAAGCAGGAAATATCAGAGAGTTTTAAGAAGTTCCTTAGATAAATCCGAAGCACGAATATCGAAGCACGAAACAAATTTAAATTTTGAAAATTCGAATTTCAAAAATTGTTTCGAATTTCGGATTTAGGATTTCGAATTTAATAAATTATGGATAAAACAGAAATCGGCTATGTCACATCTTCCAGAGACTTCCTGGTTTATTTAGATGGCCTTCCCACTATCCAGATAAACGACATGGTGGAAAATGAACAGGGGCTGCGGGGTTGGGTAAACTCTCTCTCGGAGAACCTGGTTGAAGTTTTAATAGTTGATGAAGGTAATATAACTCCCGGACAATTATTTAAAAAGGTGCCTAATAGATTAGGTATTGCTGCATCAGATGCTTTTTTGGGAAGAGCCATAAACCCCCTGGGTATACCAATTGACGGCAAAGGAATAATATCAAAGATTAAAGGCGCACCTGTAATGGAGCTGGAACAGCAAGCTTTGGGGATTTCCTTTCGTCAATTTATATCAGACCAGTTTACAACCGGCATCACCTTAACAGATACTTTAGTGCCTCTTGGTAAAGGCCAACGGGAACTGGTGATTGGAGACGCTCATTCAGGCAAGACTTCATTTTTAATTAATCTGATTGTTAATCAAAAAAATACCGGGGTTATTTGTATTTATGCCTCTATCGGTAAACCTGTTGTTAGTGTAAGAGACTTGATTGATATATTAAAAGCTAATAACGCCCTTCCCTACTCAATTGTGATTGCCGCCTCCAGCACGGAGCCGGCTCCGCTGATTTTCTTAACCCCTAAAACCGCTTTTACCCTGGCTGAATATTTTCAAAGGCAGGGGCGTGATGTATTGGTTATTCTGGATGATTTGGGAACCCATGCCAAAATTTACCGGGAGATTTCTCTGCTTGGTGCCAAGTCTCCGGGGCGTGAATCATATCCGGGAGATATTTTTTACCAGCATGCACATTTAATGGAAAGGGCAGGAAATTTCAAAAAAGAACAAGGCGGAGGCTCGCCTCGCGCCTCTGGCGACGCAAGGCGCGGCGAAGCGGGCTCAATCACTGCCCTACCTGTAATTGAGCTCAATTTGACTGATTTTACCACTTTGATCCCTACTAATTTAATGGCTATGACAGACGGGCATTTATTTTTTAAATCCAGTATTCACAATTTAGGCCAACAGCCGGCCATTGATATTCCTCTTTCAGTCTCCAGGGTCGGCAGACAAACTCAAAGGTTGCTGGCAAACCAGTTGGCCAGTCAAATCAGACAACTGCTGTCCCGTGCCGGGGAACTGGAAACTATCTCCCGCTTTTCTCAAGAGCTACCTTTACAAACACAATTAATCTTGCGTCAAAAGCGGCTGATTGAGGAAGTTTTAAAACACGAACCGCTCACCTTCAACCGATTGGACATCCAATTGATTTTACTGGGCTTGGTTCTAACTTCATTTATGGCAGATAAGGATGCAAATTTTCTGGAGGTTTACAAAAAGGTACTGATAAATGCTTTTATAACCAATTCAGAGCTACTTAAAATAACAGAAGCTATACCTGACTTACAAAGCTCTGAAGAGTTGATCAAACTATTGGAAGGAGCAAGACCAATATTGGCTAAGATATGCCAATAACCTCCACCTATGACTATACAAGAAATTAAAAATACAATTGAAGAGGGAAATTCATTAAAAGAGATAGCCCAGGCCTATGGTGAAATTGCCTTGATCAGAATTAAAAAAATCAGGGCAGGGGTTGAGCAAAATCGTTTATTTTTTAACGAAATTTCCCAAATCTTTAGGATTGTAAAACACTATGCTGCTTTAAAAAAGATATCTTTAAAAAAAACTAAGCGCACTGTTAGTATACTGCTAACTTCTAATTATCGTTTTTTTGGCAATATTGATAATTCGGTAATCCGTAATTTTATAGAAATTACGCCTAAGTTTACAACTGATCGGATTGTTATTGGCAGGACTGGAGATGATTATCTAAAAACGATGAATTATTTTAATACTTATCAAAAACTTCAGTTTGAAAAGGATTTACCCAACCCCCGGGAATTGCAACAGCTTACATTAGCTGTTAAGGATTATACTCAAGTTTTAGTTTTTTACCCACAACTGGTGACTATTTTTATTCAAAATCCAACTACTACTGATATTACCCAATCCTCCATCATCTCCTCTCAAACCAATACTGGTTTGATGCAGAGCCAATATATGATATTTGAACCTGAACTGCCAAAAATTATTGAGTTTTTTGATACATCTATAATCTCAATGTTAATTGAGCAAACCTTTTTTGAAGCTGAATTGGCCAGGACTGCTTCCAGAATTTTGGCCATGGATGAAGCACAAATAAATGCCAATAAATTTATTGATGCTCAAAGAAGCCTTCAGGCATATAGCGAAAGATCAATCCAAAATACACGCATATTAGAAAATTTTGCCACTTTTATGGCCTTGAGAAAGGAAGGATAAATGGCTGATCAACAAAATAATTCAATATTTGCCCGCGGTGTGGTTCACTCTGTCAACGGCCAAATAGCTACAGTGGAAATTGGGTCAGAAAATTTTCCTGAAATTTTTGAGATTATGATTTGCCCGCAAAACCCCGGGGTAGCTTTGGAGGTCTATTCTCAATCTAAAACAGCGGTTTCCTGTTTAATTTTATCAAACCCGGATCTTTTGTTTCGCGGCATGGAAATCCTGGGTACTGGTTCTGATTTAAAAGTGCCTGTTGGTGAAGAGGTTTTGGGCAGGGTAATTGATCTTTTTGGAAACCCCCAGGATAAAAACGTCAAAATTACTGCTACTGTAAAGAATTCCATTTATTCAAAATCCCCTCCCTTAACTACTGTCAAGCGGGATTATACAATTTTAGAAACAGGCATAAAAGCAATTGATTTTTTAACTCCGGTCATTAAGGGTGGGAAAGTGGGCTTTATTGGAGGAGCCGGTGTGGGAAAAACTATTCTTTTGACAGAAGTACTGCATAATATCACATCTCAAGGTGCCAAAGGTGATGAGTCCCTCGACTCCGCTCGGGATAAACTCCATGGAATCATTTCAGTATTTGCCGGAGTTGGTGAAAGGATCAGGGAGGGTCAGGAACTATACCAGCGGCTTGCAGAATCTAGAGTTCTTTCAAAAACTGTCATTGTTCTGGGCCAGATGAATGAAAATGCTGCCATCAGGTTTCGTATTGCCCTTGCAGCAGTTACTCAAGCCGAGTACTTCAGGGATGTAAAAAAACAGGATGTGCTGTTTTTCCTTGATAATATGTTCAGGTTTGTCCAGGCAGGTAATGAGGTGTCAGTGCTTTTGGGCACTTACCCTTCTGAACAGGCTTACCAGGCAACGCTGCAAACAGAAATCAGCACTCTGGAAGATAGATTGATCGCAACTGATACTGGTTCTATTACCTCTTTTCAAAACGTTTATGTCCCTGCAGATGAAATTACTGATGCAGGAGTTAATGCCATTATGTCTTTTTTGGATACAGCTGTGGTTTTATCAAGGTCTGTTGCTCAAAAAGGGATTTATCCTCCGGTTGATCTTTTTCAGTCGTCTTCTTTCTCTCTTTCGGAAACTTTCCTGGGTTTACCTCATTTTAAAGCTTTAACAGAGTTCAGACAGCTTCTGGATAACTATAACAGACTATCTCATATAGTAGCAATTATTGGCGAATCAGAGTTGTCTCCTGATAGCCAGGTTCTTTTTAACAGGACTAAAAAGATTATTAATTACCTGTCGCAACCCTTTTTCTCAACTGAGAAACAAACAGGCAGAAAAGGAGTTTATGTATCCAGGGAAACTACTATAAAAGATATCAATCTAATACTTTCTGGTAAACTTGACGCAATTCCTGACGATAAACTCCTTTATATAGGATCACTAACCGACGGAGGTATACTTAAGTAACTTATATGGCTACCCAAACTCTCCATGTTCGTATCATCTCCCCTCAAAAGATTCTATACGAAGGTGATGCTTTATCTGTCAGCTCTAAAAACTCGGCTGGTAAATTTGACATCCTGGCAGAACATGTCAATTTCATTACTCTGATAGAAAATAACCCTATTATTGTCCATCTACCCGAAAAAAAAGTGTTAAACTTCAATTTCCCCTTGTCTATCATCTATACTGCCAAAAATGCAGTAAATATCTACACTTACTCCTGAAATAACTTATAACTTATAACAAAAGTCTTGCGTTTCAAGTTACATGTTCCAAGTTTTTAGTTCCAAGCTTTATTAGAAGACCTTTTGTACTCGAATTTTAAATATAGCCTCATTTTGCACCCATTTTGGGTCTTGACAAATCTATGCAAATCTATGTACGCTGGATATAGAATCTATGCAATTTAAATAAAAGCAGTGATTCAGGGTTAAGAGTAGAATAAACCCTAGCAGACGGACAAATTTTTTAGTCGATGAGAAATTTGCCCAAAAAGTCCTTATCCAAAAGTAGCGAATTTATCAAAATTGGTGATGCTTCCAAAACAGTGGGAGTTTCTATTGATACTCTGCGGCGCTGGGAGAAAAAGGGTAAAATCCGCACTATTCGAACTCCTGGAGGCACCAGGCTATACTCTGTAACCTCATTAAAAGAGATTAATCCTGCTATAGCGACCACCGAACAATTATTGGAAAGGGTTAATAAACCAATCCATCCACCACCACAATTTTTAACCCCTCCTCAAATTGAAATTCCAGAACCAGAAGAACAAATAGTTTCTAATATTAAAAAATTCTATGTCCCTGCTTCACTTTTTTTTTCTTTTACCATTATAATAACAACCCTCGGCCTTATTAGATATTTTGTTTTACCAAATAATGAAAAGAAACAAGAAAAATTTGCCCAGGTTATTTCAGATACTAATGTTTTGGCAATCACCTCTGCCCGCAAATTTCTAGAAATTAATTCAGACAGCCAGATTAATGGTTCTCTTTCAGTCAGGGATGCAATTAATGATTTAACAGTCCAGGCAACTCCATCTGGTTCAACTTTTGCTTTAAGTTCAGGAAATACCCAATTGAATGTAACAAACTCATCCACAATAGATCAGAATCTATCAACTGCTTCTTCTCCAAGCTTTGTTGCCCTTAATTTATCTGCTACCTCAAACCAGATAGTACTGCAGTCCGGCGGCCCAACAGGCACATTAAGCTGGACTCCAACAGCTGACAGAATCATCACCTTACCAGATGCAGCAGGTGAAGTATCACTTTTGGGCCAGAAAATATCCAATAGTGAACTGGATAACTCTGCTATTACTGTTTCTGCCGGGACTAATCTCTCCGGAGGAGGCTCTGTTTCTTTGGGCGGATCAACCACTTTAAATTTAAAAGATTCTATTTCGCTATCCGGTACCCTGGCAGTATCCGGTGCAACAACTCTATCTTCAACTTTATCTGTCAGTGGAGCCACCACTCTAAACGGAGTTGCCTATACCTGGCCATCAGCTGATGGATCAGCTAGTCAGAATTTAACCACTGATGGTGCCGGCACCTTATCTTGGGCCACCTCAACCTCCTCTGGTTGGACAGATGATGGCACAGTTGTCAGGTTAAGTACAATCACAGATAACGTAGGAATTGGCACTACCTCACCACAAACTAAACTTGATGTAGTAGGAACTGGCAGGTTTTCCGGCTTTGTGGGGATTGGTTCATCTTTAAATGTATCTGGAAATGTAGGAATCGGACAGTCTCTAACTGTTACTTCAGCCA
>CAZJNI010000011.1:7678-26496 GCA_964547465.1 uncultured Gammaproteobacteria bacterium | reverse complement strand
GGTGTCCAGACAATTCCTAAGCTTGTGCCTGTTAAAAATCCTCCCCAGAAACCACCAAAATGTTTACCCTCCGAAGCTATACTTTGTAGAGCGAAGGAGGGCCAATACCTTTCAATCCAGATCTGAACTTTTTCCCAGATAACAGGGAAAACTAGGCTTAATCCGAATATGATTAAAAGAATTACTGCTAAAGTCCTGACTGTATCTGCAGGAATACCTAAAACCCGCACGATGGTTGCTAAAAGCAAAGAGGCTATGGTGAAACTGACAATAAGCCCTAGGATAACCCCCTTTATTCTTTTGGTATTTCCATCAATACCACTTGCCAAAACAGCAGGAAGTATAGGCAATACACAGGGAGAAAAAGAGGTTAATATTCCTGATATAAAAGCAATCGGTATAAGCAGAAACATAAATTTAATTTAGGTTTTGAATTAAGGCATCAAGGTTACCGCCAATCCACCTCTTTACTTCATTGCCATTTTGGTCAAGCACAATCAATGTATGTTGAGAAGTTACCCCCCATTTTCTATTCATCTCTCTATCATTGTCGTAATCTACCTTAAGTATGGTTACACCAGAGGGCAGGGCATTACCTTTTTCTAGTATCTCCTTTTCCAGAGCCTGGCAGGTCTGACACCAAATAGTGGCAGCAAAAAATAAGACTGGCCTGCCATTTCTTTTGGCAGATTCTAAATTCTGCTCTGAATAATCTATATAATTTAACCTGTCCATCAGGACTGGGGAATTAGTGTTTGAGACTGTATTTTGTGGTTTGTTAAATCCATCTCTGAAGAAGAGAAAGCCTATCGCAATTAAACTTAAGGATATAACAATAAAAATATTAAATGGTTTCAAATTACATTAGCCTTTCAAGAAAGCTTAATAATTTACGCTTTCCCTTGTCGTTGCTTAGGCAGTAGCAGATTAACTGTCCGCAGCGGTGACTTTCCACAAGTCCTAAATTTTTTAAATCAGATAAGGCATGGGATACGGCAGATTGAGAAAGTCCTAAAACTTGAGTTATATCAGTAACAGGAATTGCTTTAACTTTAGTCAGCAGTAAATAGATTTTTAGTTTGGTAGGATCAGAAAGATTTCTTATAATCCTTACTAGCCCATCTTCTTCTGTTGAAAAAGAGATGTTCTTTTGTAGAGATAAAATTTTGGAGTCTGTCGTATAATGAGGGTGACCTTTATGTTGTTGTATATATGAACGATTGAGCATATACAAATATTATCCGGTATATACTTTCATGTCAAGACCTAAAAATTCTTAGGCCTTATATCTTCTAATTGACCCCTCCCCTTTTTTCTGTTACAACAATTAACATGAAAGTAATTGGATTAGTTGGGGAAAAAGGGTCTGGGAAACAGACTTTTGTGAATTTCCTTAAACAGATTGCCACGGAGCCTTCGGCTCCTCGCAATGACAGGGGTGGGGAGATTGCTTCGTCGAGGACTCCTCGCAATGACATAGTGGTGCGACAAGTCAGGTTTTCTGATATTTTGGCCCAGACTTTAATGATTTGGGATATCCCCAATACCCGCTCAAATTTACAAAAACTTTCTTTAGTTATGGAAGAGGGATTTGGCCAATCATCGCTTGCTAATGCCGCCAAATTTTCCATCGAAGGAGATATGGCAGACGTTTTGGTATTTGATGGCATAAGAAGAAACCCTGAATTGGATTTGGTTAAAAATATGCCAAATAGCACCTTAATTTATATTACTGCAGATCAAAAATTAAGGTATGAAAGACTTAAATTAAGATCTGAAAAAGTGGGTGAGGTTGGTTTAACCTATGAGCAATTTTTGGAAGAAGAAAAATCAAAAGCTGAAATAAATATTCCGACCTTGGGTAAAAAAGCTGATAAAAAAATAGAAAATGATGGCTCTTTAGAAGAATTTAAAGGAAAAATTGAGCAGTTATTTAAACTTTAGGCAGCAATTGCAACTTCTTTGCCTTCACCTTTTTCAGCAGGCTTCGTTGTCTTGGCCTTTTCCATTCCATAAAACTTGGTCCGATCTGCCCTGAAAAACATTTGAATCTCCCCTGTTGGGCCGTTTCTGTGTTTTAAGATATCCAAAGTGACATTTTCCCCTTTTTCCGGGTCTTCCCTAAATAAAGACATCACCACATCAGCATCCTGCTCAATTGCCCCGGATTCCCGAAGATCTGCAAGTTGAGGCCTTTTGGTCCCTCTGGCCTCAACTGATCTATTAAGTTGAGATATAGCCAGAACCGGAATTTTTAACTCTCTGGCCAAGTTTTTTAACTGCATGGAAATTTCCGAAACCTCCTGCACCCTATTTTCCAGATTCCTTCCATGAATAAGCTGAAGATAATCCACAATTAAAAACTTAAGCCCATGTTCCACCTGCAATCTTCGGGCCTTTGTTCTGATTTCTGAAATGGAAATTCCCGGTGTATCATCAATAAAAATCGGTGCCTCTGCCAGCTCTCCCATGGCCAAAGATAATTTATCAAAATCTTTCTCGTCAAGCCTGCCTGTTTTTAGCTTCCAGGCATCAATATCAGCCTGACCTACTAAAAGTCTATCCACCAGCTCTTCCTGGCTCATTTCCAAAGAAAAAATCCCCACAGGTAGTCCCACCACTACTCCAACATGTTGGGCTATATTTAGCGCCATTGAAGTTTTTCCCTGACCTGGCCTGGATGCCAAAATTAACAAATTTGAATCCTGCATACCAGCCAATTTATTATCCAGATCTTTAAAACCGGTTGGGACTCCGCGCAGCTTCCCGGATGATTTTTGTAGCTCATCCAACCTGTCAAAACTTTCTGTCAGGGCATCTTTTATTGGCAGGAAATCACGGCTGACGTGTTCCTGGGAAATAGCAAAAAGAGCAGCTTCGGCATTTTCTAAAATCTGGTCAACATCTTCCACTTCACTGTAAGCACTTTCAATCAGTCTGGTGGCTTGAGTAATCAGGTTTCGCCTGACTGAATGTTCTTTAATAATTTTGGCATAATGTTCTATATGGGCAGAAGTTGGAACCACATTCACCAGGCTGGTTAAATATGCTGCCCCGCCGATCTTATCATACATGCTTTTTCTTTTTAGCTCCTCGGTTACAGTCACCAGATCTATTGGTTCACGCCGCTCAAAAAGGGTTTGGATGGCATCATAAATTGGGCCATGCTGGTCACTTCTGTAAAAATCCGTAATGTTTAAGATTTCGGAAATCCTGACTATGGCATCTTTGTCAATTAAAAGAGAGCCCAGAAGGGATTGTTCGGCATCTATATTTTGCGGGGGCAACTTTGTGATATTAGCCATGACGAAAACTAGCTTTTAGCAAATACTACAACCTGGGGCTCTTCAGGTAGTTTTTCTTTGCTTATCGATAACTTAGGCTGGGGCATAATATTTTCTGCTCCCAGCTCTTTTAAGAAGCTTGTCAATCCTTCCAGCTCAAATTTTAGACCTTCAATTTTAAAGTGGATAGGTATAATAATTTTTGGTTCTAGTTGAGAAACTATTTCTGCAGCCTGCTTCCCGTTTATGGTATAAACACCACCAACCGGAATAAAAAGTATGTCCACCTCTCCAATCAGCGCAAGCTGTTCTTCTGTTAATTTGGATTGTCCCAAATCTCCGCAATGGACAATATTTAGCCCATCAAAAAGCATATGAAAGATAATATTTTTACCCCTTACTGATCCATTACTGTCATCATGGAATGAATCAACTCCGGTTATGACTACCCCTCCTACTTCATACTCTCCAGGTTTATCAAAAACCATTACTTCCCCGCCGGATGAGGATGTGACAACATTAGCATTATTATGATCATTATGGTCGTGAGTTATTAAACATACATCTGCGGAAAGATCTTTGGGAAGCTTTAATCCTGTGAAGTCAGAATCATATGGATCAATTAAAACTGAAGCATTTTTACCTTTCAATCTTATCAGCGCTTGTCCACCCCAATATATATCCATACGGACTGCCATACTAACAAAATTTTTCTATCCAGACAATCCCTTAAAATGGATACTGTGTTAAAATAATTTGACCAATGAAGCTTACAAAGAAAATATCTACCAGAAACTTCATTTTTTCTCTTCTTTTAATCTTATTTGTTGGCTTAATTTTTTTAGCCGGACTTTACTATATTTTAAATGTCCAGTATCAAAACTTTCAAACAGCTTTTGAAAAAGGCCCTGTTACCACTTTACCAAAAACCTTAAGGCTTGATTTAGAACAACCTGATGATGATATAGCTTCATATCAGAGTTCAGTTATTGTTTCCGGGAAAACTACACCATTTGTGGATGTTTTAATTTATTCTGATAGTCAAAATATTGTTATAAAATCCAAGGCCGACGGCAGTTTCTCAACAGTTTTTAGCCTGGATGAAGGAGTAAACCAGATTACGGTGACTGTCTTTGATGCAACAGGTGATTCTAAATCTGATACTAGATCCGTGTATTATTCAAAGGAGAAACTACAATGAAAAGATTAAAGATTAAAGATTTAAGATTTAAGATTCTTTTGCTTTTATTTGTTTTATTCGTAAATCATAAATCATTATTCATAAATCCTGTCTTTGCAGTTGATTCCACTCCTTCTGCAGATATCAAATCCAAACTGGAGGAGCTAAAAAAAGATATTGCTTCAAAAGCTGCAAAATTAAAACAGGAAGTTAATAGAAAGTTAAAAGACAGGGCATATATTGGTAAAGTAAAAAGTGTGTCTGAAAGCTCTTTTACTTTAGCTGCCCATTCAGGTCCAAAAATTGTCAGTATCAATCAAGACAGCGAATATGAAAGCCAGGTTAAATCAAAAAAGAAATTCTCCCAAAAAACTATTGCTGAAGAAGATTTCGTGGCTGCTCTAGGGGATGTTGATGAGACAGGAGTATTAACTGCCAAAAAAATTATCTTACTACCAACTACCAACTACCAACTACCAACTCATTTATGGGGTAAGGTTATTGCCATTTCAGATGAGCTTATTACTATTAAAAATAAAGATAATAAAAATATAGCAGTCTCGCTACCTTCAACAGTTAAATTAAATGATTTCCTGATTTTAACAGGCAATTTAAATAAAAATGAGATATTTGAAGCAGAATTTGTCTATATTATCCCTCAAGGAGGATTCATAAAACCCAAGAAAATTGCCACTCCATCTGCAAAAGTTTCTACCCCTTCTGCAAAACCAGCAGTAAAAAAATAATTAACTGAAATCTGTTTTTCCAGCAGATAAAAATTCCTCTGCCTCTGATTTATCTTTTACCACATCAACTGCTCTCCAGAATCCTTCATCTTTAAAGCCAAAATACCTTGCTTTATCAAGATGCGGGAAAGTTTCATATTCATGGTCACCTTTATCCGGCAATTTAGGTTCTATTTCCCTATTAAAAATATATATTCCTCCATTAATCCAGTATGGAAGTTTAGGTTTTTCTCTATAACCTATCACATGATCCCCGTTATCCAACTCAACTACCCCCCATCTGGAAAGATAAGGTATGACAAGCTGTGTTACTAATGCATTATGACTTTCATGAAACTCTATGATCTTTGAAACATCAAGTTTGGTGATAATATCTCCGTTGGTGACAATCACATTTTCAGCCTCCTCCAGCAGTTTTGATTTAAATGCTTTTTTAATACCGCCACCTCTACCTAAGGGTGTTTCCTCTATAGAATAGTCAATCTCCACCCCAAATTTTGAGCCATCTCCAAAATATTCCTGGACCACCTCATACTTATAGCTGACTGTTAAAACAAATTTAGTGATGCCGAAAGATTTTAGCCACTCAATTTGCCAAAGTAGAATTGGTTTACCAGAAAGCTCTACCATCACCTTGGGCCGATCATTGGTATATG
Organism: uncultured Gammaproteobacteria bacterium; assembly: GCA_964547465.1. Taxonomy (GTDB): domain Bacteria; phylum Patescibacteriota; class Microgenomatia; order Daviesbacterales; family UBA10151; genus CAZJNI01. The sequence continues at coordinate 20,630 of CAZJNI010000011.1, read as the reverse complement.
GCCTTAAGCGTTCCCCTTTTCCCCCTGCTAAAATTATTGCGCAATTTACCATAATGATTATCTTTTAGAAGATTTCGAAGAACCTTTAGGCTTGAAAGTTATCATAAGATATAAAGCAATTATCACGAGAACAACAAAAGTTGGAAAACTACTAAAAATCTCTATTAAATTCATTTAGTGTTCCTTTTCAATCTGGATCTACCCAAAATTAGTATTAACAAAACCACAATTGAGAATACTACAATATTTGGTATGAGATTGATAATATTTTCGTTGGTCATTTTTTAAATTCTGTCAGATATAATGATAAATACACACATAGTATACCACTAATTATATACTGGATTAAACTCAATAAATCTGATCCCCTAAAAATCTGTAAAGTAAAACCTGCCAGTAAAAGTCCCTTGCCTAAATCCATAAAAAGATCGGACAATTTCGCAATTTGCGTATCATTAAAACTTATCATTAAGATAAGATTATCATATTATCCACCCAGGGGTGGAAGTGTAGCTACAGCCCTAATTAATCGTGAGAAATAATTCTTGTTTCGCAATACAATTAGGGAAATAGCAAGAATCCCTCCTAAAGTCATAGCTACCCCTGTTGTAAATTCACCTACATCAGTAGGTTTTAAATTTTGAATATGAACATCTATACATTGCTGTCTCATTTCTTCAGCCCTTGATTCGCTAAGATCTATATTAACTATCACTCCAGTTTTTTGATCTATCAGTTGATTTGTACCTGCCTTAATAGTGTCAGTACAATTCTGTCTCCGGTAGTTTTCTGCATTACTTAATAACTGAAGACCAAAGCTTATATTATCTACTCCTGACTTTATTAGAACAACTGAAGAAACTCCCAGAAAACCATCTGTCAAAAGTTCTTTATTCATTTTAGGTGGTAATTATACACAAATTCAGCTTTAATGTGATAATATCGAATATTTAGCTTCATTTAGCCTCTTCCACCCCCTTGGGCGATTAGCCCACGTTCGGGGTGGAATAGCTTGACACCTTCGGTAACCGATAGTAAATTTGACAAATAAATTTTTTATGATATACTATCTTTACAACTGAATATTTAAAAGGCGTTAATACTGAAGTCACGATTCAGGAGCTGATTCTCAAAATAGAATCCAGAAGTTTAACTGTAAAATTAAAACAGACGATGTTGGAAAACCAAAGTCGCCGTCAAGAGCCACGAACCAGTAACGGTTCATGGAAACAGGATGGGACCGCGGGAGGTCCTTTTTTTGAGCCTCTCGTTCCTTGTTCATTAGCCTTTATCGGTTAATGAACAGCGAACGGGAGGTTTTTTTATGGTTTGGTGGCTGTAGTTCAGTGGTAGAACTTTAGCTTGTGGAGCTAATTGTCGGGAGTTCGATTCTCCTCAGCCACCCCTATAAGAAAGGAAAATATGGAAAATAAATTAGATAAAAATCAATATTCATTTACTATCCTCCGTCCTAGTGGAAATGACACCATGCTTATTAAGGGATTAGTAAAAGATCCTATTGAGAAAAAACTCATTAATGATCAAATGATGAGTTTATATCCAAATGTCGAACAGGTGGGATTCTATGAATTTAATCCAAAAACAAATACAGCAACTTTAGAAATGGCAGGTGGAGAATTTTGCGGAAATGCCTTACGTTCTTTAGCCTTTTTGGTTCTAAAAGGTAAAAAAGGAGAAATTTTTGCCAAAGTATCCGGAGTCAAAGATAAATTAAAAGCTGGAATCACAAAGACTAATGAGGCTTATGCCCTAATGCCTATTTATTCTAGCTTAGACTCTGTTCAAAAAATAGATAATAATCTTTTTAAAGTCTCACTTTCAGGTATTACGTACCTGATTACTCCCATTCCTAAAAATAAATCTACAGCAAAGCTCAAAAAAATAGGATTTTCTTTATTAAAAAAGACTGGTTTAGCATATTCAGAACCAGCTTGTGGGGTAATGTTTTGGAGCAAAAGAAAAAAACAGTACAAGTTAGATCCGGTGGTTTGGGTAAGAGATATAAAAACGCTTTTCTATGAAACTGCCTGTGCCAGCGGAACAGCTGCTTTGGGTCTTTGGTTAGCCAAAACTAACCCCTCATCAAAAATTCAAACTTCAATCATTCAACCTAGTACTCAACCTATTCGTGTAACCGTTACTAAAAATGCAAAAGGATTTGAACAAACAATTATTAATGGGCCAATCGAAATTCTATTAAAAGGAGGTGAATAAATATGCGTAAAGAATTAATTCCGTATGTGCTATGTAATCTTGAACAAATGGAGTTTGATAGAAAACCTTTAGCAGCTAGGCAGCAACTGGAAGATCGATTAGATGAGCTTACTGAGGGAAGAGGAATCCCGTTGGTTATATTTAACTGTCTAGAGTTTGCTTGGATGCCATCTGAAAAACGAGGCTATCCACAATCTGTAGTATCTGGTGATCCTCAACTCTCAATATGCAGATATAACATGGATTATATTGGAGTTATTAATCTAGAACTGGCTACTTTAGGTAAACCAGATCTTAAAGTTATTATCCCAGATAGCGAGTTAACGGATGAACGGGTATTTTCCTTCGCTCAATCTAGAGAAGAGCGATTGGATATTGCTTTAAATTCAAAAACAGCACTTATCGCTGAGCTTTCTGAATTGAATAGTCCGGAAAGTCCTGTAACCTTGTGGAGTGAATATTGTCAAACTCAAGGTCTTAAGTCACCTTCGGATTTTACTGCTGAAAATTATCAAAGGATCCAAAACGATTCTAAACTACAGAAAAAAGTTAGAGACCAAGTTAAGGATTCAAAAAAATACTTTGAGAAAAATAACATTAATCTTCAAGGTGTAAATGATAGTGAAATCTATGAGAGGACTTCCTGGTATTTAGCAATGTATATGGGAGAAGGTCAAGCTTTAGAGGAAAGTAAAGCCATTGTGCTTAATTTAGAAGACGGCAGAGTTCCTGCATGGTTTCAAAGAGGAGCAAATGGATTATTGCCTATTTTAAATCCTGTAAATCCTAATGAATTCTATAATTGGAGAAGAAATAGAGTTTAAGTTCGGCAAGAAAAGGGAGTGCACCCCTTCCCTGCCACAATAAAAAATGATAATGTAAAAAGGAAATCATGATTAAAGTACAAACATTAAAAGGATTTAGGGATTTTTTACCGGCGGAAGCTAGGAAGAGACAATATGTCATAAATCAGATTAGAAAGACATTTGAATTCTTCGATTTCGAACCATTAGAAACTCCTGCCATAGAATATGAGGAAGTTTTACTGGGAAAATATGGTACTGAAGGTGATAAGTTGATGTACAGATTTACTGATAGAGGAAGTAGAAAAGTAGCCCTGAGATATGATCAAACTGTTCCTCTTGCCAGAGTTGTTGCTCAATACCAATATGAATTATCTAATCCCTTTATGGGATACCAGATACAAACTGTATGGCGAGCAGAAAATACACAACGTGGACGTTTTAGGGAATTCTTGCAATGTGATGCTGATATAGTAGGTTCTAATTCTCCCCAATCTGATGCACAAGTCATAATGGTAGCTGCGGCTGGGCTTAATGCATTAAAATTCAAGAATTTCAAAATACTTATCAATGATAGAACTATTTTTGGGGAATTCTCAACAGAAGAAATAATTATTATAGATAAACTTAAGAAAATTGGCAGAGAAAAAGCAATAGAAGAGCTATCTCACTCTGCAGAAATTTCGTTGAAGCAGGCGGAAACAAAACTTTTATCCATAGAAGATTCTAAACCTACGGAAAGACTTGCTGAAATATTTAAGATTTTAGATATCTTTAATTCGCGGGATAACCGGATACAATATGAATTCTCTCCAACTCTTGCTAGAGGACTAGATTATTATACTAGTACAATATTCGAGATTGAGATAGAAGGATACACGGCAGGTTCGGTATGTGGAGGTGGAAGATATGATAATTTAATAGGTTTATTTGCGGGTAGACAAATTCCTGCAGTTGGTTTCGCTTATGGATTTGATAGAATTATGGAGGCTATAGAAGAAATTGGTATTCAATTAGACATAAAACCACAAATAGATGTACTTATCACAATTTTCAACGAAGAGTTTAAGAATAAATCATTAGAGATTACTCAACAATTAAGAAAAAAAGGTATTAATGTAGAGATTTATCTAGGTGAAGATAGAGCTAAATTGGAAAAACAGCTAAAATATGCTGATCAAAAGCAAATTCCATATGTTGTAATAATTGGTCCTGATGAAGCAAAAAATAATAAAGTTACCCTCAAAAACTTGAAAAGCAAAACTCAAGAATTGCTCTCACTTGACGAAGCTATCCAAAAGCTTTTGTAATTTCAATCTATCTTGAAAGATGAACAGAAAGTCCCATTACTTGAGCAACTTTTTGTAAGAACTCCAAGGAGGGGTTGATATTGCCTGATTCAAGGCGTGCAATAGCAGATTGTTTAGTACCAACCGCTTTAGCCAACTGTGCTTGAGTCATGTTATATTTTATTCTCCCTTTGATAAGTTCTGAAATTACAGCGTAACGGGGAGCTAATTTATCAAACTCCCTTTTTGTCGCAGTGTCAGCTAATAATTCTTTTTCTAAATCTTCCCATTTGCTCATCGTGCCTAAATTATAACACACTTGTTATAATTTTGTCAACCCTGATTTAATAGAGGTCAACTCTTTCATTCTGGATAAAGCTATATCAATATCCTTTTGCGGAGTCTCTTGTTTCTGTTTTTTAAAGACATAGAGCAAATAAATGGTTCTTTGCTTTACAAAACAATAGAATATTCTTATCTCTTCTTTTCCACGAATCCGCAACTCATAAAGTCCCCCACCTAGCGCTTTTGAATGAGGTAAACCAAGTAAATTACCATACTGTCGAAGCAGTCTAACATTATGTGCTATTTTTGACCGTGCTTGTGGCTGTTGTTTTTTGATAAATTCATCAATTGGTTTTTCTCCACTACTTGTTTCATAGGTTAAAATTGTCCAGATAATCTCTTCCACAACTTAAATTATACCAAGTCTTGTAGAACCCTTGTGTGTCTGATACCCTTAAATAGTGAGTTCTCAAATTTTTAAAAGCCCGCTGCCGTATTTGGCTCTTTTAATTGCCCATCTTATTTGGGGAGCAAATTTTGTGGTAGTAAAGCTAGTTTTGCAGGAATTTCCTCCAATGAGCCTGGCATTTTTGCGTTTCTCTTTTGCCTCCCTCCTGATTGCCCCATTTTTTTTAGCAGAAACGAAAAAAGTGAAGATCAAAAAAGAAGATTTACCGAAGTTTATTGCAATTGGAATTTTTGCAATTACCCTAAACATCACTTTTTTCTTTGAAGGAATAAAGCGAACAACAGCCATAAATGCCTCCATTCTAACCTTGATTATCCCAATGCTTTCTGTACTTTTGGGCTGGCTTTTTCTAAAAGAGAAAATCTATTTAGTAAACCTTTTGGGAATTGCCATGGGTTTTCTGGGAGCGTTGGTAATCATTGGAATTCCTCAGCTAATCGGCGGATCTGCATCCAGCCAAATACTTTTGGGAAATATTCTAATTATTCTGGCTTCAACTTCCTGGGTATTTGGAGCAATTATTTCCAAACAAATCCTCTCCAAATATCCATCTTTGGTAGTTACTGCTCTTGCTTTTTTAGTGGGGATATTAACCTTTTTTTTACCGGCAAGCTTAGAGTATTTTAAAAATCCAGCCTGGATTAGTCAAGTTACTGTTTTGGGGATTTTAGGATTAAGTTTTATGACCCTTCTTTCTTCAATCTCTGCTTATTTTTTGTTTGAATGGGGGCTTGCCAAAACATCAGTGGCTATTGCTGATTTGTTTCAATACATAGAACCTTTTATTGCCACAGTACTGGCTATTTTAATATTGGGTGAAAGGATCTCCACAACTTTTCTGATCGGTGCCATCTTGATTGCTATTGGGGTATATCTGGGTACTTTAGCCAAAGAAAGACATCATCATTACAAAACTCATAGGACATGAGTTTTGCGAAAGTTCTAAAAGCCCACAGGGTTTGATTTTTGATTTTAGGATTGCTATACTACTCATCTATATGAAAGCTAATTTACATCCTAACTGGAATCCGGAGGCCAAGGTTATTTGTGCTTGTGGTAATACATTTACCACAGGTTCTACCTTGGGGGAAATTCATGTGGAGATTTGCAGCAATTGCCACCCGTTTTACACAGGAGCACAAAAGTTTATTGATACATTAGGTCAGGTTGATAGATTTGTGAAAAAGGTGGAAATTTCTAAGATAAAACAAGAAGAGCGACAAAGGATTTTGGAAACCAGAAAATCTAGGGTTGAAGAAAAGAAAAAAGAGCGACCATCCTTAAAAGATTTACTTCTTCAGGCCAGAAAAACCGCAGCATCTTAGATATTTGTCGTCACGAAAGCGTATAATTTCACTATGGATTATATCCAGCAGCAATTAAATGATATTGATAAAAGAATTGAAGAATTAAAAGAGCTTCTTTCTGATTCTGATCTTGCAGATTTGGCCAGGACAGAAATTGATGAGCTGAAAAAACAAAAAGTAGAGCTTGAACAATCTGCTTCTACCCCAATGGCAAACCCTGACACCTCGAAGGTGGGCTCTGACTCCTTCGAGGTGGAAAATGAGGGAATCAATCCTAATGTAGCAATTTTAGAAATAAGATCTGCCGCAGGTGGGGATGAAGCGGGAATATTTGCCGGGGATCTCCTGCGAATGTATACAAGATATGCTCAAATTAAAGGATGGAGGGTTGAGGAAATTAATAGATCAGAAGGTAAACTTGGACAAATCAAGGAAATAGTACTCAAAATAACCGGAAAAGATTCTTACAACAGCCTAAAATATGAATCGGGAGTTCACCGGGTACAAAGAGTACCCACCACTGAATCTTCCGGAAGAATTCATACTTCAACTGCCACAGTTGCAGTTTTGCCACAAGTTTTGGAAACAGAAGTTTCAATAAACCCATCAGATATTGAATTTGAGGCTTTCAGGTCCGGAGGTGCAGGTGGTCAAAATGTTAATAAAGTATCCACAGCAGTCAGGTTAAAACATATTCCCACAGGTATTAGCGTTACAGCTCAAACTGAAAGATCGCAGCTTCAAAACAGGGAAAATGCCATGGCGCTCTTAAGGGCCAAACTTTGGGAAACAGAACAAATGAAAAAAGCCGGAGATATTGATGCTAAAAGAGCTTCCCAGGTTGGTTCTGGTGAAAGATCAGAAAAAATAAGAACATATAATTTTCCCCAAAACAGGATAACTGATCACAGAATTAACAAATCCTGGCACAACTTAGAGAAAATCCTAGAAGGAGATTTAGATGATATAATCTCATCCCTTAGGGGATAACGGTAACGAGGTTGCAAGCACTATAGAGGGAGTTTGATTTGAGGCAATACCTGCCCTTTCCGTCTGAAATTTGAGAAACATATTAGTTGCAACTCCGCTTATGGCGTCAGGAAACATCGTATCTCCCCGATACATTTCCGAGAATAAAATAGGTATTCTGGCTGGTTTTTTATATCCCTCTCTTCTGATCAACACTGCAGCTTTAGTAATAGAGGCTGAAGAAACATCTCTCAAAGATCCATTTAAACCTTTCACATCTTTCCATGGAGTATCTCCACTATCGCTGGCAACAGAAAAAAATAAGATTAAACCTCTTAATCTTCCTTTGCTGCTTAATAACCCTTTTAGCAAGAAATCACTGGAAAAACCTCTATTATATGAAGCCTTATGAATATCCATCCCTATCTCTCTCCACGCATCTGCTACAGTCCTTTCCATGGGATTTAAATTTTGGGCTCTCTCTTTTTGATCTAAAGCAAAATTTTCTCTTTGTCGACCACATATTCCTTCCAGTTCTGATAAAACCGTCTCAGGGTTTATTCCTGCTTTCATCAAATCCCTGTTTCTTTTTCCTAAATGTCTGGAAAATTTAACCCCTGCAGAAATCAAATAATCTGAATCAACTTTGCCAGCGCGGGCGGCATCAATATCCAACCGAAAATTACGTATTCGTGAATCAACCTGAATCCCTTCCCATATCGAAAGACTAATATGACTTAGATCAAATGTAAATCCGCCCATACTGAGATATGGATTATCATCTTCAACTGGCAAATCGGTACCACTGGAAATAGTCACATCATAATGAGAAGGTTGTGTTCTCGGTAAAAGTCGTCTGACAGTGGGGGCACTCTGAAAATCTTGAGGTCTTACAGGAACTGTTATTTGTTGAGCTGGTGCATATTGAACAGATTTTCTAAATGTCATTAGCCTATACAAGTGGGCTATTTTTTGATTTAGGACAGGATTTCTTGGGTCTTCCTTGGCAGGAAATTCCAGTTGTGGGGGTTGTTCAGCTACAGCTTCTCTTACCATATCTGATTGCAATCCTATATAAATTATTATGCTCTGTCAACTCCTAGCTGTATAATCTCTAATTAAAATGAAGACTTCAAATAACCCTAAACAATATACCCAAGGTTGGGTTGAATTTTACAAGTTAAAATTTAAGGTTACCCCTGATGTTCTAATTCCCCGTCCGGAAACAGAACTGCTTGTTGATGAAGTTTTAAAATTTGTAAAAAGTAATACTTCTCTTACTATTCTAGATTTAGGAACTGGTGCTGGAAATATAGCTATTTCTCTAATCAAGAATAATCCCAAATTAAAAATTATAGCAACAGATATTTCCGAAAAAGCCCTAAAGGTTGCTAAACAAAATGCCAAACTACACGGAGTCCTGAATAAAATAACTTTTCTTAAAGGCAATCTGCTCTCCTCTTTCGGGAAACAAAAAATGCGATCGTTTAAAATGTTACCACCTGATATTATTGTTACTAATTTACCCTACATCCCCTTTTACAGAATTCCCTATCTGGATTCATCTGTAAAAGATTTTGAGCCTCATATTGCTTTAGATGGAGGATCAGATGGCTTTGAACTTTATAGGAAGCTATTTCAGCAAGTTTCCCAGCTAAAATATAAACCTAAACTAATCATTGGAGAAATTGATTACACTCATGGAGAGTTAGCAGTAAATGAAGCTAATAAATTTTTCCCTAATGCCCAAGTTGAAGTAAAATTTGATTTAGCGCACAAACAAAGAATTTTAATCATTGGGATGTAGATTCTATCAATGTTGCAGTCAGTTTAATTTCTTTTCCGTCTCTCCAGACAGTTAATTCCAAATGTTGGCCAATACTTGCCTTGGACACAATTTCTGCCACTTTGTTTTCCACATCAATTTTCTGACCGGAAATTTGGGTAATAATATCCCCTGCCTTAACACCCGCTTTATCAGCCGGCCCATCAACTATTACATCCTGGATATAAGCTCCCTGCGGAACCTCATTTAAAATAGCCACATCTCTTGAGATAAATCTATACTGGATTCCCAAATATGGCCTGGACACAGAACCTTTCTGGACAAATTCATCAACTATTTGTTTAACAGAATTTATAGGTATTGCAAAACCAATATTTTGCGCTCCCTCTGTGGTGGCAACATTAACCCCAATCACCTGCCCGCCGGAGTTAAGAAGCGGTCCTCCGGAATTGCCGGGATTTATGGCTGCATCTGTCTGGATTAAATTATCCAGTAATTCTCCTCCCCCGGAAAACGGATCACCTGCCGTAACTTTTCTTCCCAGTCCAGACACAACTCCGGTGGTAACAGTATTGGTCAGTCTTCCTAAAGCATTACCTATAGCAATGACTGTTTGGCCAACCTTTAGTTTTGAGGAATCCCCCAGCTGCAGCGGAGGAAGATTACTTCCTTCAATTTCTACCAGGGCTAAATCAAGTAAAGGATCTCTATAAATTCTTTTTATGTCATATTTTTGCCCATCTTTTGTGACCACTGAATAAGTTCCCTCATCTGCCACCACATGCTTATTGGTTACAATTATTCCCTTGTCGGAAACCATAAAACCAGTACCGATAGTTGAATCTTCCTTTTTTGGAATAGAAAATGGATCAAAAGGATTGAATACTTTTCTGCTAATACCAATTGCCACAACCGAAGAGGCTACCTTCTCCACCACAGAAATAACTGCATTTTCTTCTTGTAAAATCACTCTTGTTTCCTGATTTAGACCCTTGGGAAGATTTAAGCCGCTAGGAATCAATCCTCTAATTTGAGCCTGATATACTCCCACAGCCACTAAAACCCCTAAAGCTATGGCAATTAATATTCCGGATATATTTACTTTTGGCAATTTAGATTCCATGAATGTATCACGGGTCATGTGTCATGAATCATGATACTTGACACCTGACACTTGACCCAATCCTATTCCAACATCTCCAGCGCCTTTAGATAGTTACTACACTGCCGAAGGCAGTGGAACTATCGCAAGGCACGAGAATTATTCTAATAATTCGAGTGCCTTATCAAGCTGTAGATCCTCTGTTGGATCCTCTTTGTCCATCTCCATTTTAACATCCGGTTCAAGTCCTTGAGTTTCATTAACCCACCTGTTATTTGGGGTTAACCATTTAGCAACAGTAATATGAATGCCGGTATTTCCGGGTAGTTCTTCCGCTTCCTGTATGGTTCCTTTTCCAAAAGATTTCTCCCCCACTAACCTTGCTCTTTTTCTATCTTGCAGCGCTCCTGCCACAATTTCTGAAGCTGAAGCAGAACCTTTATTTATTAAAACAACCAGAGGAGTTTTGGTTAACTTCCCCATCCTGCTGACTTTAAAGGCAGTTTTTTCTCCCTGGCTATTTTCCTGCAAAACTATATCTCCGCCTTCCAAAAATTCAGATCCAATATATACGGCAGATTCCAAAAATCCTCCTGGATTATTTCTAACATCCAAAACAATTCCATCAGATCCTTTATCATTAATTTCCTTGACCGCATCATTCCATTCATCATTTGTCCTTTCCCCAAACCTGGATAGTTTTATAACTGCAATATTTTTCCCGTTTGGAGTTTCCTTAAAGCTGACTTCCACACTTTTAACCAAAATTGTTTCCCTTTTAAGAGTAAATATCTTCTGTTTATCCTCTCCCTCACGAAGTATAGTTAAAGTTATTTCCGTCCCTTTTGGTCCTCTGATTAAACCAACGGCTTCTGGTAAAGTAATATTTGTGGTATCTTTATCATCAATCTTAACTATAATATCCTCGGGTTTAACTCCGGCCTTTTCTGCGGGAGTTCCAACCAGTGGCGCAATTACCACCAAATTTTTATCTTTGTTAAACCCAAGCTGAATCCCTACCCCATCAAAGCTGCCATTTAGATCTTCTTTGGAAAATTTTTGCTGCTCCGGAGGCAGAAAAACAGTGTAGGGATCACCCAAAGAAGCCACCATTCCGGAGATTGCCCCGTAAAACATTTTCCCGGGATCCAGGGCTTTTTTATCTATATATGAGCGGGACAGCAGATCCCAGGTATCCCAAAAAAGCTTAAAATCAACATTGATATTTTTAGGAGGTTCCTTATTTATAATAGAAACAGTAGGTTTGTAGCTAAACCATCTAATTTGCAAATCCTTATGGCCCAGTTGCCAGCCAAAAAGAAAGGCGAGTATCACGATCAAAACTAGCCTTATGTTTATACGCTTGGCCAAATTCTCAAACATAGAATTCATACTTTAGGATATTATTTCCAAATTGGCAACTGGTATTTGTATCTTCCGTCTTGGAGTTTCAATTGTTACTAGAGGGGTTTTTACTCCTGAAGGAAGAATACTTCCCACTTTATCAATTGCCAAAACTTTTCCCTGCTCCCCTGCATAGCTGTTACCAATCACCCTGACTAAATTACCTTCATTTAACTCCGATACTTTAACAGTTTGGTTTTCAATATCTAATTCAATATTATCCGGGATTGGTTGAAGCTCCGTACTTTTTACTCTGGCAATACTCTTTGATTCAGACGAGGGTAGATTAATAATACCCCGGTTCCCCTCGAGCGAAACAAACTTACCATTATATTCACTCAATACTTTGTAAATATCCTCACCAATTGGAATAGAACCAAATCCTTCACAAACAACAAAGCTGATTCCGATATCATTTTCCAGTTTGCGGGGAAAAGTAATCCTCCCCCCTGCCATACTTTTGTAATCTTTGGCATTAATCCCGCCTGTGATAATCCCATTTATTCCGACCGATATTGCATCAGACATTGCATCTTTAAAAACTAAACTTCCCCCAACCAAAACATTTCCGTCAAACTTGGAGGAAATATCTGATTTGTTAATAAGTCCTTCCCTTCTTCCCAGGATAACCAATTTTCCATCCCGGGTTCTGCCTGAACCAAATAAACCATAGATCCTGCTGACTTGAGTCTTAATAATCACCAGACCAAGATGTTCATCTATTCTCTCAACAATCCCAAAAACCCCTGATGGAAGATCTACTCTTTTAGGTAAAAATGTCATTTTTACCTCTCCGGTTTTAGGATTTATATACTCCAGGATTCCATCGGTTGGAGAAACAACTATTTTTTTCCCTCCAAATAGTCCTCCATCCTTATATGCCAAAAGTTCATCTTTATACACTTTTTGTCCTATTTGTTTTTTTAAATATTTATTAACTGAATCAGAGGACGTGGAAAGCAATTGTGATAGATTCAGAGTCCGGAATCCAGATGAAACTTGAGACGAGCCTATAATATCCGACGGGGAAACTTGAGTTCCTAAAGTCACATTAATCTTGCCCTTACCTGTTAAGGTCCGTTTTATCCTGATAACTATATCTTTCTCAAATCTTAATCTTTGAGGAACCAGGTATTTCATCTTTTTCTCCCGTCTATCATAATCCCCAGTCTTCCTCCAAAAACTTCAACTGAATTCTCGGTCTTACCCAAAATCTTGCCTTGACTGAATTTATATGAAATTCCACAACGTTCCTTTGAACAAGGTATAACCACTAAACTTCCGGCTTTAACCTTAAATGGAT
>CAZJNI010000011.1:0-7668 GCA_964547465.1 uncultured Gammaproteobacteria bacterium | reverse complement strand
TTATCTGCTATTTTAATTTCCATTTGGGAAGATGGACTGCCAAATTGTGGAATCAGCAAAGAACCTATCACCTCATCAGAATCATTTGTTAAAACAATTGTCCAAAGATCCTCAAAAAAGTCTTTTCTTTTTTCCGCCAGTGGCAGGATATCTACAAAAGTCCACGTCAGTCGGGCTAGATCCGGAACATAATTTAGAAACTTTCTTGGTATAAGGATTTTTCTTAAAACGGGGTTAAAAAAAGGATTTTCCCCCAAAAGGGCATTCCCGTTTTGTGTATGGACAAGAGTAAGCTTTAGAACTTCCCTTAAAATTGCCAGGTCTATTTTCATATCATCAGAAGTTAGCGGCAGTGTTTGTGGATACAGGATTTTATTTGCGATATAGTTTTCAAGAGTGATCAATTGAGGTGGTCTTTTTAACCAGGATGCAACATTTTCTATATTGGTTTGATCTAAATTATCAAACTGGTCAAAAAGCCCGGCAAATTTTGGCATAGGCAGTATGCTTTAATTGTATTAAACTTTGGGTGTAAATGGAAGCAAGCTTAAGTGCCTGGCGTATTTTATCCCTCTTGTTATAGCCCGCTGGTGTCTGCTGCAAACTCCGCTTTTTAGGGCAGACACTATTTTACTGCGTTCATTAATATACCTTTTTAGGGTTACCATATCCGTGTATGATGGAGTTTTTTTACTCTGACAAAAGTAACAGATACGTCTTCTCTCGATATTGGGCTTATCACCCAAGGATGTTTTCTCGCTTACCTTTTCACTTGGGACTTCTTCAACCGGCTCCTCCACCACTGCAGGCTTTGGAGAGTCTATTACCTTTTTCGCAATACTCACTTTACTGGTTATTTTTCTGGAAACTGCCATAATGGGAGATTATACAGACTTTATATCAGAACGGCAAGTCTTCATCCTCTTTTAAATCTTCCTGCGGAGCTTTTTCAGCAGTTTTCTTTTCTGCTGATTCTTCTTTTTTCTCTTTAACCTCTTCTACTTCCTCTTTAGGCTTTTCCTCTACCTTTGCTGCAGGCTTCACTTTGGGAAGCTCATCTATATTTAAATCTTCAACAGCTACCACTCCTGCATCAGAAATCGGTTTAGGGGTTAAAAGGATCATATCCTCTATCACAATTTCCGTGACATTCCTTTGAACTCCATCTTGTCCTTCCCACTGTCTGGTTTGCAGCCTGCCGGAGATAAAAACCTTATTGCCTTTTTTCAAAAGCTGGTTACAAAGTTCAGCCAGTTTATTCCAGGCAACCAGACGGTGAAAATCAACTTCTTCTTTTCTCTCACCATCTGAAACATATGTCCGGTTGGTGGCTAAACCAAAAGTGCAAACTGCAGCGCCTGTGGGGGTAAACCTAAGTTCCGGGTCCCTTGTTAAATTACCTATTAATTCTACTCTATTCCAAGATCTGCTCGCCATTTTTTTCTTTTAAACCCTTACCAAAAGGTAGCGCAAAATATCTTCTTCTACTTTTAGAATTTTGTCAAGACCCTTGGCATTTTTTGGATCAGATTGTATTTCATAATGGGCATAAAATCCTTTAGTTTGTTTCTTGATTGGGTACGCCAAATCTTTATTCCCCCAAAGGTCCATCATTTCTACTTTGCCATCTTCACCTAAAAATTTTTTAACCATGGAATCCAAAAGAGTCTTTCTTTCCTTTTCATCCATGTCCGGCTTTAGAACCAAAGTTAATAAATAATTATTCATGGAGGTATTGTACTTATCTTGAATCTAAAATTCAACTCCTGCAAACTAGATCATATTACCAACCAATGCAGCAAATGCTAATTTACTCAAAGGTGGGCTTTTTGCTACTTCGGTCTTTGGTCTGCCGAACAATCCCTTAAATGCTCTACCTATGCTATTAAAAATTCCACCGGCTTCAACAGCTTTTGTTTGAGAAATTATAATAGATTTAGGTGCTGAAATCACCCTTGCAATAGGATTTACTGGTTTTCGAGCAATTTCTTGCAGGTCTCTAAAACTATAAACTCCACAAGATATATTTACTCGGCTATCTAAAATTCCCGGATTGTGAGCATCAATTCTACGTATTAAAGGACCACTGCCGCCTGTAGGATTTTTAGATTCTACCATTGCCTTAGCTAAAAGCTCCTGATTTCTTTGAGTTGACTCCGCGGCAATAGCGGAATACCTGTTTAAAAATGCAAGCCTGGCGGTTGAATTTTCTTCATTTGGTTCTGCAATAAGAGGACACCTACCAGTTGGCTGGTCCAATCTCCATGATAATGTCTCAAGATATTTTTGATCTTGCTCTGGAAGTGTTGATAAATCATATCCTGTTATTTCAACTGCCATAACGCATGAGTCTACTAGAAACTATCACAAAAGTCTACCTACTGAAATAAACTAATGCTAAAAATTCAACTAGTCTATTGGTACTATAGGTTTGTATATGATATAATGCTATATTAAATAATATGGTAGAAATTTTATCAAGAAGACAGGTAGAAGATTCTTTTAGCAACCTATATCTTGCTATTCCACATCCAAAAATAACGGCAGTTTTAGAACAATCAGTTCAAGTTCTTCGTGAAATTCTTAACTGGCCAACTACTGCGCAAAACATTAGAGATCAGGTCACAAAAATTACCGGAGAAGAAATATCTGACTCGACATTTAACAGCTTAGTTGATTCTGTTAAATCTACTAAAAACAAAACATCTGCATCAAGATCCATTAATCATCTTGGACCTGAATCAGCTTTACTTTTTTATATTCTAGCTTCTGTAAAGCAGGATCTTACCCAAAAGATCCCCAGCACCGGAGTAAGTCTCCCCTACGGTGATGTTGTTGCAAAAACAGTTGCAATATTAGGACCATCTCATAGACTTCTTGGAAACCTTACTAAAAGAGTTATTGGAGATTTTTCTCGATTAAAACCATATGATTCTTTAGATAATGTAAAAAATAGACTCGAGTCAATACAGTCCACTGATCAATCTCTCCATCGCTTTCTACAAAGCACTCTTAATGCAATACCTCTAAACGATCCTCTAACTTTAAGTGAATCAACTGCTATTATCATTAGAGCTTTTGAGGCTAATAATATGCTGGTATCAAGAGAGACTGTTTCTAGCTTAGTATCAGCCAATCCGGATGTTGTTGAGCTTGGTAATAGCATTACAGTAGATCATCAACGTTTTATTTTATTTGACCCGGACGGTTTGCTGGCTTTAGGGGCATTGGTATTTATAAGACAAAATGATAGTGCCTACAATTCTAAAAGAGGTTTATTTACAAAACTTGCCGGGGACTTATTCGGAAGAGAACATTCCTGGTATAGGTTACTTACAGCAAAAAAAGAAAATGAGACAACTACAAGGCTGGCTGGATTGATAGACATTAAAGATTTGGGAAGTCTACAAGATGTACTTTATCAATTGGAACAATCTGATCCACAAAATCCTGTAAGCGTGTCCGATTTAAGAAAAATGGGTGTTCAGACAGATCCTAAAATCCTTGCAGCAGGATTAAGCATTATCAGTCAAATTTATGAAATTGTGAAAGAAAAACCAGATGGTCAATTCAACAATCAAATTGCTTATAGATTAGTAAAAAAAATATACGAGGCTTGTTGTTTGGCGCAAAATCAGCATAATCTTATCCAGAGCGGATATCTAGTACAGGTTCTAGAAGACACAAGGCGAAGATATAGTTTAGAATAATTTTTAGCAGATATTTTGTTTCTGGTAATTAAATTCTAACTTCCTATGAGAAACTCAACTACATCTCCATCTCTCATAATATATTCTTTTCCTTCTGTTCTGACCCAGCCTTTGGATTTGGCTGAAACATGGGAGCCGGCTTCAATAAGCTTCTCATATTCCACCACTTCTACCCTGATGAATTTTTTCTCAAAATCAGTATGTATCACTCCTGCAGCTTGTGGGGCCTTAGTCCCTTTTGTAATAGTCCAGGCCCGAACTTCTTTTTTGCCTGCTGTTAAAAAAGAAATTAAACCAAGTAAAGTGTAAGCTTTTTTAATAAGCCTTTCCAGCCCTGTTTCCTCTATTCCCAGCTCTTTCAGATATTGTACACGCTCTTCTTCACTTAAATCAGCTAACTCTTCTTCCAATTTTGCAGAGATGGCTAGCTCATTCTCACTACTCCACCTCGCAGGTGTAACTGCATTTTTTTCACCTGCGAGGTGTTCTGAAATTGCTTCTTCTGAAACATTGTAAACATATAAAACAGGTTTTATGGAAAGCAGCGGCAAAGTTTTAAACCATTTTTCTAATCTTTCTCCTACCTGATATTTTCCAGGAACTCTACCAGAATCCAGCTCTTCTTTTATCTTGTTTAAAATATCTAACTGGTCTTTTTCTAAAGTTTTATCCAAAATCAGCTTTTCCAACACCTGTAAATCAGCTAAGCCTAATTCTGTCTCAATGATTTTTCTATCTTCTTCTGGATTCACTGATCCTGCTCTGACTACTCCCTCATCACCAAAATCCCTCACCACTTCTACTATGGCATCTACTTCCCTAATATGGGATAAAAACTGATTCCCCAAACCTGCTCCGGTTGCTGCTCCTTTAACAAGTCCCGCAATATCTACAAATTCCACGATTGCCGGAACAATTGGAGGTCTAACAGACACCTCGGGGGTGGGCTTTGTTCCAACGGACGTCCTCTCCCCCGAGGTGAACCTTTCAACAGAAACTAAATCTGCTAGTTTTTCAAGACGATTATCCGGCACAGCAACTACCCCCACATTTGGCTCAACTGTGGCAAAAGGATAATTGGCGCTTAAAGCCACCCTTTTTTTCAAAAGCGCATTAAATAATGTCGACTTCCCCACATTAGGCAGCCCAACTATTCCTACCTTTAAACTCATGTGCTGATTATACAGTAACTATGGTGCTGGAGGTAGCTTAGCCCCTTTTTTAATCATGTTGAAGATTGTTTTTTAAATTTTGCAGTATCTTATCAATTGCATCAATCACATTTACTCCACCCGTCTTTAAATTTTCCTGAAGTATAGCTAACTGATTATCCAAATCCTGCCAGGATTTTTTAGTATTTTCACCGGCAGTTTCAAAGTTTTTTCTTAAATCTTCTCTAATTTGAGCCACCTCTACTTGAGCTTGAGTTACAAAATCTGTTCCACCCGCAGCAGCTTTTTGTTTTAAATCTTCAAGTCTTTGGCTGGCATTACTTATTTCAGCCTGCTGCTGCAAAGATTTAATTTGAGTTTGTAAGTCCCGGGTAATTTCAGCAGGATTTAGCTTAGGCTGATTTGAAGCAACCAAAGATACTACTAAAGCCAGACTTGAAATTCCTATTGCAACCCAAGATAGAGTATTATTCACTGTTTTTAGCCTAGCTCTTTTAAGTTAAGTTTTTATCAATTTAAGGAAAGATATTTGTAAGAAATAAGGTAAACTTCCACCCCGGGGGTGGACCTGCCTGCCGGCAGGCAGGATTGTAGCTACACCCTCCAGAGGCGGGCAGGCCTGCGGATTTTTTAGCATTTTTGAGGCTAGACTAACTGGCAAATTTTAGCTATAAGTGAGTTTACCGAACCATGGAAAATATCATCCGTATGGTAATATTACTTTGTGAAATATTTTGTTATTCTCCTTGTTAGTGTTCTGCTTTTGATTTCTATTCTGATCCTTTTTAAGGGATCTCAAACACAACCCTTAGTTCCTACTCCTCCCCCTTCTCTAGTATCTAAGGAAAAAGCCATGCCTGGCGGCCAGCAGGTTGATATTAAGGCATTCTTTACTATTATTACAGGAAATATAATCAGAAGTTTTCAGGCGGAAAAATATCACAACCTCTCCCCTGATGTTTATATAGAAAATCAAGATCCAACCATTGTTTATGTTAAAAAAAGCGGAATCACCTGGGATGATTTCTTTAAAACTTTACCTATGAAGTTAACCAAAGACTGTTTAACAACAGGAGATGGTGAAACTTTCTGCGATAAAAAAGACGGCAGCTTAAAGTTTTACTTAAATGATATTGAAACCCCTGATCTTCTGGATAAAGAAATTAAAGAAAGTGATAAAACTTTAATCAAATTTATATGAGGATGACAAAATTATAAAAATTAACCCTAATTTTCCTTAAGATATCTGTCGAAAAATTCAATCGATCTTTGCATTACAGTACCAAACGATTGAGATAAATTATGATCATTTTCCGGATATGAATAATACTCCACTTCCTTTCCTGCTTGTTTTATTTGTTCTTCGAGTTTTTGAGAAAATTCAAATGGCACTGATGCATCCGCTATTCCGTGATGCAACTGGATAGGACCAGATATTTTAGATAAATAGGCGTTTGCAGAAATAGAATTCCAAAAATTTGGATTTTGCTCCGGTGTTCCATACTTTTCAACCAATACGTCTCTCCATCTTCTTGCTCCGGCAGGAATCCCGGGAGGAGGAGAGAAATTCCTTCTTCTCCAATTATTTAAAAGGTCGGGATATGAGGCTACAACTCCTGCCCAAATTACCCCTGCTTTAATATCTTTTGAAACTACCATAGATCTTAAAGTTAAAAATCCCCCTAAAGAATGCCCCCACATTCCGATCTTTTCTGGGTTTACGCCAGAGTATTTTTTTAAAGATGCAAGTGCATTTAAAACATCAACAGTGTAGTTATTTGAACCATAAGCACCTGATGGTTCTCCTTCCGACTGCCCATGTCCTCTATAATCCGGCTTAAAAACAATGTAGCCGTTTCTTGCAAATCCATCCAAATAAGATACATATCTTTCTGTTGTTTTATATTCATCCGGAGGAATGTATCCATGATTAAATACTATTGCAGGCCACCCTCCTTCAGGCGATTCTCCGTTTGGCACAGTCAAGAGCCCATAAATCTTCAGTCCTTCTGATTTATAGAAGGCAATATACTGCGAATAGTTAGAACCGGAATTTAGACTCTTTTCTATGGCTAAATCAGATCCCGGATACTCCCCATTTCTTAAAGATTCTATTGTTAGCGGATTCAAATCCTGTGTAAGACCAAATTCCTCTCCGGAGTAATTGGTCATAATCTCCGGACTTTGAATATTTATAAAAAAAGAACGCCTAAAATTAGGCTAACAATTATTACTATTGAAATTTTGTTCATAAAGTATCTGTTTATCGTATATTATTAAGATGAAGTCGTCAAAAATATCCACCCCAGGGGTGGATTTATAGCTGCACCTCGGGATTTTTGGACAAATTTTAGGACTTTCCTTGTGGTGAGTCTGTCGAACCATGGGAAATATTATCCAGTATAAATGAGGTCGTGTTAACATAAGGGTAATGGCAATAATAAGGAAATACTACCATCTAGCCCGGGCTAGATGGAAAGTTACACTACTTTTGTTCATTCTGTTGACTGCAGCCGGCTTTGGCCTTTTTCGTACCTTTAAGTTCTTAACATTTCATCAACCGGGAATGGTCGGTTCTATAAAACTTAAAGTTTCCTCCAATGCCCTCCCCCAGGGTACTTCTAAAAATGAAATTTCCACAGCAGTTTTGAACATTTTTGAATTACCTGAAAATGTAACGCAGGAAGCAGGCGAGAACATCATTATGGCAGCCATGAAACTTAAACCTGACAATATCCGGTTTTCCGAGCCGGTTTCCTTTAGCATGAGTGTTTTTGCCAACCACG
>CAZJNI010000010.1:0-31372 GCA_964547465.1 uncultured Gammaproteobacteria bacterium | reverse complement strand
CTTTTGGCATAAGGTTTAAGGCGAGAGGGAATCTGTTTGGGAAGGATTTCAGGTCCTAAGATCCCCATCCCCACAGGTTTATTAAGTTTAAGCTCAAGGTCAACTATGGCATTATGAACAACAATACCCATCACCAATCCATGTTTTGTCTCTCCGCGCTCAATAATTCCCAGCACTATTGCTCCGTCAATATTGCCTGTGGTAAGCAGGTGTTTAAGCATCAATGGAACTTCGTAACATCCGGGAACCCATATTTCTTTTACTACCCTCAAGTTCTCCTCTTCGGCAATTTTTCTAACCTCTCTTACCATTACATCTATTTTTTCTTTATGAAATGATGTGGCAATTATGGCAATATTTTTTGGCATATCAGCCCCTTTTTTTAATTAAAATTAAATTTCCCAAATACTTTGCCAGAATATCAACTTCAATATTGACAAAATCACCTAACTTTATGGTATATAACATGGTGTTAGTCCAAGTATGGGGGATGATACCAACAGTAAAGAAAGCTGATTCTACTTGGATGACTGTTAGGGAAATACCGTTAACAGCAATTGATCCCTTTGAGACTATGTATCTGGACAGGTTAGAGGGAATTGAGAATTTGAGAATCCGGCTATTTCCTATTTCCGTCATATTTTCCAGTTTGGCAATGCCATCAACATGACCTTGCAAAATATGTCCGGATAGAAATGAGGAAGGTGTTGCGGGAAGTTCCAAATTAACCAGGCTGCCTACTTTTAAGTATTTGATATTTGTTTTAGCTTCGGTTTCCGGTATGAAATCTATTTGAAAAGAATCCTTGGAAAAGCCAACGACTGTTAGGCAGATTCCGTCTATAGCAATACTTACTCCAATTGACAGCCTAGCTACTACATCCTTTTCTGTTTTAATATGTAGACTGTTTTTAGTTTTGTTTTTAATTTTGCCTAAATGAGTGATGATTCCGCTAAACATAAGCATAAAAAATACCCCTTTCGGGGTACGTTGAAATAGTTCCCCGCTTTCGCGGGGACATGCTTTCTTTTATCCCGACTGTACGGTCGCTACTGGATTCTCACCAGTTCGTGTCCTAAGACTCGTGGAGTTTACCCTCGCACCATAATTGGTGCGGGGTTTACCACCGATTTTGACTTCTCGCCTCGATTCGAGTCGAAGCGGGGCACAAAACCCCGAAAGAACTATTACATAATATTATCTAGTGACGTTATTTGTCAACCCACAAAAAAACTCGCGCAAGGCGAGTTTTCTTGAGAACCTATCTTTCGATAAGCTTTGCCAGCTTAACAAAAACTTTTAACTCGGTCAAGTGGTACAAAATAGATCATGGTACAATTAGAACATGAAAGTATATCTGGCAACTGACCATGCAGGGTTTGAATTAAAGACAAAAGTAAAAGAGTTTTTACAAAAAGAAGGAATAGAAGTAGAGGACTTGGGAGCGCATACTCTAGATCCTGAAGATGATTATCCTGATTTTATTTCAAAAGCAGCAGAAGCTGTGTCAAAAGACTCAAGTAGTAAAGCAATTATTTTAGGAGGTTCTGGACAAGGTGAGGCAATTGTTGCCAATAAATTTCCCAATGTCAGGGCTGCTGTATATTACGGTGGACAAAGCAAGATGCCGAAGATAACACGCGAACATAATGATTCAAATGTTTTATCTTTGGGCGCAAGATTTTTAACAGAAGAAGAAGCCCGCGAAGCAGTTAAATTATTTTTAGACACACCCTTTTCTAACGAAGAAAGACATAGTAGAAGAATTCAGAAGATCAAACAAATTGAGAGTAAATGATACAAATTATTCCTGCAATACTTGCTACATCAGAGGAGCAATATCAAAATGATTTAGCTAAATTGTCTAAATCTGAAACATTAAGCGAGGGTTGGGTACATATTGACTTTGCGGACAATAAATTTGTTCAAAACCAAACAGTGGGAGTGGAAACAATTGAAAAATTCCCGACTAATTTTCATAAAGAAGCTCATTTGATGGTTTCTTATCCCAAACAATGGATAGATAAGTTAATCGAAGCAGGCTTTGAAAGAATAATATTCCATATTGAATCTGAAGATAATATTGATGAAGTGATTGATTTGATTAAAGCTAAAGGATTAGAGGCAGGGTTGGCCATAAAAATTGATACAGCTCTTGAAAAGCTGGAGGAGTTTATCCATAAAATAGATCTGGTACTTGTGATGTCTATTGTGTCCGGGTTTCAAGGTCAACCGTTTATTCCTGAAGCATTAAACAGGCTTTTGAAAATAAAGATGAAAGGGATTAGAGTTGGTCCGGACGGAGCTATAAATAACGGCAATATTAAAGAAATTACAAAGACAGGTGCAGATTTTGTTATAGTAGGATCATATCTTTTGAAAGGGGATACGGATGAAAATATGGAAATTCTTTGGGAAATAATTAATGAATAACCTTAAGGCGGAATTAATAAATCAAGTTGCAATTTTCGGATCATCTCACACAGATGAAACAAACTCTTTATTTAAAGAGGTAGTCGAGGTTTGCAAAAAATTGGCAGAAGCAGGATATGTGGTGGTGGATGGTGGGGGACCAGGGGTAATGAGGGCAGCAACCCAGGGTACAAAATCAGGCGGGGGAAAAGTAATCGGGGTAACATTTGATGCAGATCCCAAAATGCACTTTGAGGGTAGGGACCCTAAAAATTTATTTGATATTGAAATAAAAACCAAAAATTATTTGGAAAGAACACTGACTTTACTGAAAGAAGGTCAGGTTTATGTAATTTTTAACGGAGGAACCGGAACTATTTCTGAATTCGGCATGGCTTGGGGATTGGCCAAACTATATTTTGGCCATCATAAACCGCTTATTCTTTACGGGAAATTTTGGGAAAATATTATACAATCATTTAAAGATAATATGATAATGAGACCGGAAGAGTTGGAAGTCTACAAAATTGTAGACAGTCCGGATGCAGTTTTGCAGGCAATATTGGATTTTGAGGAAGAATTAAAACAAGGCCAGCATGCGCATATAAAAATTACTAAAGAAGATTTCAGTATATAATTATTTTATGTTATCAGATAAAGAGATTAAAGAACTTAAACTAAAGGCTAACCTAATCAGGCAAGATATTATTAAAATGCTTCTTGAGGCAGGCTCCGGACACTCTGCAGGGCCTTTGGGAATGGCAGATATTTTCACAGCGCTATATTTCCATATCTTAAATATTGATCCGAAAAATCCAACTTTACCGGAGAGGGATAGGCTGGTTTTATCTAACGGCCATATTTGTCCGGTTTTGTATGCTACTATGGCACACCGTGGTTTTTTCCCGATTGAGGAGCTAAAAACTTTAAGAAAAATGGGTACCAGACTGCAGGGCCATCCTCACAGGAGCGCTTTACCCGGTCTCGAAACAACCTCTGGTCCGCTGGGTTCTGGTTTATCTCAGGCAATTGGTATGGCATTGGCAGGTAAATTAAACAACGCCAAATGGAGAGTGTATTGCCTAACTTCTGATGGTGAGCATGATGAGGGAAATACCTGGGAGGCTGTGATGTTTGCCGGAAAATATAAAATTAATAATTTAGTAGCTTTGATGGATCGCAATAATATTCAAATTGACGGGTTTACAGAAGATATTATGCCGCTTGAGCCACTGAAGGATAAATACGAGGCATTTGGCTGGCATGTGATTGAGATTGATGGGCATAATTTTCAAGCTATTGTTGATGCATATGAGGAGGCAAAAACAATTTTTGAAAAACCGACCATGATTTTGGCACATAATATTCCGGGAAAAGGCGTTTCTTTTATGGAAAATAAATTTGAGTGGCATGGAAAGCCGCCCAACAAGCAAGAAGCAGAACTGGCTTTAAAGGAGTTAACGGCATGATAAATCAAGGTGCTAATTTAAATCCTAAAATTTTTGATCCTGATATTGAACAGGTTCCATCCAGAAACGGATTTGGGGAAGGGTTGGTTCTGGCAGCAGATGCTGATGAAAATGTAGTTGGACTTTGTGCAGATTTAGTAGAGTCAACCAGGATGCAGGCATTTGCTGAAAAATTCCCTGATAGATATTTTGAAATGGGGGTGGCTGAACAGAATTTAGTAACTGTTGCAGCAGGGTTGGCAAAAGAGGGTAAGATTCCATTTACCTCATCATATGCCACTTTTTCTCCGGGCAGGAATTGGGAGCAAATTAGAACTACCATTTGCTATAACGATGTGCCGGTAAAAATTGTCGGATCCCATGCAGGGCTTTCTGTAGGTCCGGATGGAGCAACACACCAGGCGCTGGAAGATATGGCCATAATGCGGGCTTTACCTAATATGGTGGTGATATCTCCGGTTGATTCGCTCGAAGCAAAGAAAGCAACAATGGCAATTGCCAGGTTAAAAAAACCCTGTTATTTAAGATTGTCCAGGGAAAAAGTACCTGTGCTGACTTCTGAAAACTCCCCTTTTGAAATAGGCAGGATGGAAGTTTTTTATGAGGGGACAGACGTATGTGTAATAGCAACCGGTGAGATGGTACGCAAAGCGTTACTGGCTGCTGAAGAGTTAAAATCGCACAAAATTTCTGTTCGAGTAATAAATTGCCACACCATCAAACCAATTGACAAAAAAATGATCCTGCAAGCGGCTTCCGAAACAGGGGCTATTGTTACAGTTGAAGAGCATCAAATAACAGGGGGTTTAGGAGGAGCGGTTGCTGAAGTTTTATCCCAAAATTTTCCTGTTCCTTTAAAAATAATAGGAATTGAGGATTGTTTTGGAGAATCAGGTCCCCCCTCTGAACTTTTGGAAAAATTTGGATTAACCAAAGAGGCAATTATTAAAGCCGTAACTTCAGTTTTAAGAATGAAAGGAAATTAATTTTTACCCCACTTAGAGTCTACATAATCTGAAATTTCTCGAACAGTTTTGCCTTCAGACAACATTTGTTTGGCTGTAAGAGCAGTCTTTACACAAAGACCGCAATTAAGCCCCATTAAGTCAAATCCCCCCTCTTCATTAATGAAGCAATCCCTGTTGTTTCTATGTCCCTGATTTTGTATGCAACCACAATAACATTTAACAGTTGATAAAACATTCTGGGGATTTTCTAAGGCAAATCTGTAGGCCTCGGCAACTTCACTGCTTGCATTACTTCTTCTTAAGAAATCTTCCAGGGCTTCTTGAGGACTAGCCTGTATAGTATTTTGTGTAGTAGGTTTAGTTTGTGGACTGTTAATCGTTACTACTTTGGTGCCGATTAATGCTAACCCAAAGATTAATAAACCAGCAATAAATATTTTTTTCATTTCTTACCAGGTAAGATCATAGTAAGAATGCGAAGTGCCACCACAACTGCTGCAAAACCAAAGGTAATTTGACCCAAAAGCCTTTTGATTACCAAGACTCCATCTTGTGATTCAACTAAATAAAAGTGTGCAATAGCCAATATTAGAGCTAAATAGGCTGTTGTTTGTACGGCTTTCCAAACCTTGGGAGAAAGAGTAGTTAAAGCTTTTTTGTTGGATGTTGCAGTAACTACAAGAAGTATAAGTAAAGCTAAAATTCCCATTAGTAGCCCTGGATATTTAGGGTTTGAGAGATCTATGAATTTTAATAAATTAAATTTGTAAAAATAAACAAATATTAAGCTAACGTGGGTAAATGCAAAAATAAAGCTAAAAATCCCCCAAATTTTTCTGTGGGCTTTTAAATCATTTAAGAATGGAAAGAATCTACATAATGGTCCGATGCTTAAGGTGATAGCCAATAAAGCTATTGCTGTTAAGCCCGTGGTTTTCACCATTTCTGAAGGGGTTATCTTGCCAAAATTGTAAAACTGGAAATAAACCCAAAAAAGGCCCAAGGGGACACCAAAGTCTATTAATTTTTGGGTCATACTTTTATCTTCAGAATAATGATAAGGATGAGCCTCTGATTTATCTGTCATTGGTAAAATTAATTTGTTAAACTAATTTTAAAGTAGCATAATGTTGATAACAGGTCAAATCTTATAAAAATTTAATGAAAGACTTAAAGGATTTTTCAGGATTAAAACTTTTTCCGGGGGAGGAAATTTTAAATATCCAAAGGGAACACTGGGTGGCTGTATTTATCCCGCTACTTTTAATAATTTCCGGGATATTGGGTATAGCCTCTCTGTTAAGTTTTTATGGATTTTCCAAATATACACAACAGATGGAATTGTTGGTTATAAGTATAGCTCTTGCAGCCATTGCAGCCTCATTTTTATTATCTTTAGCAACTCATATTTATTTATTCTGGTATTACCAATTTTATATTATTACCAGTAAAAGATTAGTTCATGTACATTTTTTCAGGATTGGAGGTTTTCATTTGGATGAAGTTTTTCACGAACAGACAAGTCCGCTTGAAATAGACAGGAACCCCCAAAATTTTATTTTAGACTTTCTGGGAATAGAAGATATTTATGTTTATTTCCACAGATATGAAAGGCCGGAACCTTTTATTTTTAAAATGCCGCAGGATGTAAATATAATAGAGGATATATTAGAAGGTTATATGATTAAAAAAATTAAACAAAAAGTAGTGCCGGCCTAAATAATATGGAAACCTGGTTATTTATCAAACTTTTATTAATTGTTTTACTGATCGCACTATTTATTTGGCAGTTTATGATTGTTTTTGCCTTTAATCATGCAATTCAAACTTCCAGAATACACCCGAATTTAATCTGGGTTTTAGTGATTTCCTCAAATATTCTTCTGATGATTTTGACAGTAACATTTCTGCTATTGGTTAGAGTATAAAAATAATATGCAAAAAAATTCCAATGCATAGAATGGGTGAGCCTGATGATATAGGTAAAGTGGCGCTCTTTTTAGCATCTGATTTATCTTCCTATATGACTGGGAGCCAGATAGTTGTAGATGGCGGAGTGCTTTTATCTTAAACTTTAAAAAAATATCCAACTGTTAATCCAATAGCTGTAGCAACAGCACCAATTATAAAAAGTTCAAGTGCAGATCTTAAAGGATGATGTTTTACAATTTTTCCTTTTATAAATCCTAAAACAAATAACCCAATAAATGCGGCAGTAATTGCTATCACCCTGGCTTCAGGCTGATTAAATAAAACAATAGGAATTATAGAAACTAATCCTCCAAGAAAGTAACAAATAAACATAATTAGCGCTCCAAATAAAAGACTGTCTGTATGTTTTCCTGTTTTATGATTTGAGCGATAGCGAGAATCAGAAGATGCTCTAGCAGATTCATCCATTTGATGAACTGCCTTTTCAGAAGAATATTGTCCGGCTGCCATAGACGTTGCTTCAACAGTAACTGCCACAAAAGCTGCCAGTATAATTATTGCTTTATTTTCAATTCCAGTGCTGATTCCTACAACCACACCTGTGGTTGAAACCAGTCCATCTTGTAGGCCAAATAATGCTGATCTTAAATAATCCTCATGAATGTGTATCATTAATTGATTTTAGCATAAAGCCATTCTCAACCATTTTAAATTTTACTGTATTTACCTAGCATCAAAGGTGTTAAAAAATCCGCAGGTGTCAATACAAATCCACCCCTGGGGTGTATATAGAATGTAAAATTTCCTTTAGGCGTTCAATTTGCAATATTAAATTGCCGGTTTGCTAAATATGAAAGCGGGTCAATTTGAATTCCGTTTATTTGAATTTCAAAATGTAGATGAGGCCCTGTGGACAATCCGGTACTACCCATTAACCCCAGTTCTTGTCCTGGTTCAACATATTTTCCGGGTGTTACAAGAATCCTGTTTAAATGTGCATAAAGGGTAGATATGCCACAGCCGTGATAAACCAATAGATGATTGCCATAACCATAATTTGATTCCTGGATCCAGGTAACTATGCCTCCCCAAGCGGCATTTATTTGTCGATTGTATGAGCCGGCAATATCAATTCCTCTATGGCCATAACTAAAGCCTTGAACAAAACCTCCAAAAGTGGGCCAGTCAATTGCTCCTATTGCTAATCCTCTGTCTCTAAGTTGCTGACCCAGATTGCCCTCCAAACATGGTCCCTGCACTGTAAGTTTTTCCATTACCATAGCACGGGTTGGTGTTTTAAAAGGTGCCAGATTAGGACTTGGTGTTGTAATAGCTGGTATAGATGTTTCTTCAGCTTTGGCTCGGGCACATGAAACTAACAATAAACCTGCTAAGCTAACTTCTGCTAATTCTTTTCTCATTTAGGACTAGATTATAGATCAGGGCTTTGTAACATACAAATTCTTTAAGACGCAATTGCTAATTTGACAAATCCCCCCTGGGGGGATATAATGATATTATATGTATAGGCCTAAAGATACACAGGAGAGAATTTTGCATAGACTACAAATTGCCCGTGGGCATTTGGCTAAGGTATTGAAAATGGTGGAAAAGGGCGAGTATTGCATTGATGTGATTCACCAGTCCCAGGCAGTCCAAAGAGCTTTGGAAGAAACAGATAGTTTAGTTTTGGAAAATCATCTGAAAGGTTGTGTGGTTGACCATATTAAAAAAGGCGAATCAGACGCTTCTATAAAGGAAATAATGAATGTTTTTAAAAGGGGTAAATCATGAATGATAAAAAAATTATTATTGGATTTGTAATCTTTACACTCTTAATATTGGGTGGCGGAATTTATATATTAAGTCAAACCACAACTTCTCCTGCTGCAGTGAATCTTTCCCAAAATGCTAAGGCATCTGTGGATCAGAAAACTTACGATTGGGGTCAGATTCCTTATAGCGGGCCGGATGCCACCAAAACCTTCACTATCAAAAATACCGGTACAGACATTCTCAAACTGACCAATATCAAAACTTCTTGCGCTTGTACCAATGCCCAACTCACAATTGAGGGAAAGATTAGCCCGAAGTTTGGTATGCATACCACTTCTTCCTGGGTAGGTGAAGTGCCTCCGGGTAAAGAGGCCCAACTGATAGTGGTTTTTGATCAGGATTTTCATGGTCCAACAGGAGTTGGGCCAATAGAGCGGCTGATTTCTGTTCAGACTAATGATTCAAGTAACCCTAATTTAGAGTTTTCCTTAAAAGGAGTGGTGGTAAAGTAAGTGCAAAATTCAAAATTCAAAGTTCAAAATTATAATTTAGCGTTTAAGAGATTTCTTTTTAAAGCTGTGCCTTTGTGGATGATTTTGTTAATAGTATTCAATTCGACTCTGGCTATGGGTTTTGGGCAATATTACCTAATGAAACTTGAGCTGCAAAAAAATATAAAGGAACTTTCTAAGAGCTTAGATCCTGCTCAAATGGCGGCAGCATTGAAACAGGAAGTTTTGCCGCAAGAAGGCTATATGACTTCCTTAAAATGGAAGGATTTGGGCAAAAAGTTAGTTGAGACAGGGGCAATTGATAAAGCAAAATATGAGCAAATTTTTACCTCTCAATCAGACGGGGCAGACCATATGAAATATATGGAGGGATCCTGGGATGAGAATATCACTATTAATGAGACAAATGGCCGTTTTATGGTTAACACTTTATGGGCTTTGGGGTTGGTAAACAAAAGTAAAGTATTAGACGAAGGCCCAATGAGAGGAGAAGGTATTGAAACCGGTAATATGGCTTCAACCGGCGGATGGACTTTAGGGGCGAAACCTGCCATGGAAATTTATTCCTCTGCAGAAATTATTCCATTAACTGATGAGCAGCAGGATTTGGTCAAAAGAATCGCCGACAATGTATTCAGGCCCTGTTGCGGCAATGCCACCAGCTTTCCGGATTGTAATCACGGTATGGCTGCTTTAGGTTATATTGAATGGGCAGTTTATAATGGATTATCCGAAGAGCAAATTTATAAAGACCTGTTAGCCTTTAATTCTTTCTGGTTTCCGCAAAATTATTTAGATATGGCGATGTATTTCAGTAAGCAAAATATTAAATGGAAAGATTTAGATCCCAAATTGGCACTTTCTGCCAATTATTCATCTGCTCAAGGCGCGCAAAGAATCAAACAATCTATCCAATCTGTTCCCGGGGGTGGTGGAAGCGCAGGAGGTTGTGGTGCATAGATGGAAAATATCATTTTTCAAACTTCACTTATAGCCGCATTTGTGGCAGGAATGGTAGCTTTGTTTGCCCCCTGCTGTATTACTTTTTTATTACCCGCGTATCTTGGTAGTGTTTTTAAGGAAAAAGAAAAAGTGATTTTGATGACTTTAGTTTTCGGGGCGGGAATTTTTGTCACCCTGATGCCGGCAGTTTTGGGAGTGGCTTTAATCTCCAAAGCCCTTTTCCGCTACCATGATCTGATTTATATTCTGGGAGGTTTGGTGATGATTGGTGTGGCGATTACCACTTTTTTGGGGGTAAAAATGCCCATGCCGACTTTGCCAGGATCAAGGGGGGAGGGAAAAACCGATGTTATTTCCATTTTTACTTTGGGGATTTTTTCCGGCATTACCAGCGCCTGTTGTGCTCCGGTTTTGATTGGGATTTTAACCCTGACTTTTCTCTCACCCAGCTTTTTTGGAGCTTTATTGGTGGGATTGATGTATGTTCTAGGTATGGTAATACCCCTTCTTATAATCTCCATTTTTCTGTCAGGCAGGATGTCTAAAATGACTCTTTTAAGAAAACCACTTATCTGTTTAAACTTTTTTGGAAAATCTTATGTAGTGGTTGTTAGTAATCTGGTAGCCTCAATTATATTTTTAATCACAGGCTTGGCGGCATTGGGGTTAACAATTACAGGCAGGCTGTCCGCCGAAAATATGGATATGTTTACCAAAATAATAACAAACACATTAAATAGCGTTAATGGTATTTTTGGCGCAAACCCCCTGTTTAATATTCTGTTTCTGATTGCAATAGTTTCCCTTATTTATTGGGCTATCAAAAAACTGTAAGATTGATTTAAGGGGGTGATAAAAATGATGGGTTATGGAAACTGGGGATATGGAATGATGAATTCGGGTTTTGGGGTTTTGGCAACTGTTTTTTGGCTGGTGATTTTGGTGGATTTAATCCTTTTAGGTGTTTGGCTTTGGAAACAAATCCAGAAAAAATAATTAGGAAGGAGGTGATAAAAAATGTTAAATGCAAAAGCTTTTGCCAATGCGGCTTCAACTGTAATGGCAGTTTGGGTGGTAGCTTGTGCCGCTGTTTCGTTTGTGGCACCTGATCTGCTTTTTAATATTGCCCAGTCCTGGATGCATACTATTAATTTGGAGTCAGTTAAAGCAACGGTTACTCCAAATTTAGGGTCTTTGCTTTTAGGGTTAGTCAGTGCTACAGGTTTAACCTGGGTGACAACCTATACCGTGATTTGGCTATACAACCGTTGGGTCAAGTGAGAAGATTAGTATTATGAGTATAGATAAGATTTTAGTTATTATTTTTGGGCTGTTTAGTATAGCCTTTACTTATTGGTTCTTTTTGAGAAAGGAAGAAAAGGAGGTGATTGTGGTGGATGAAGTGGATATTAAAGTGGAAGGGGGTTATTCACCTGAAGTAATCTCCATTCCCAAAGGGAAAACTACCAGGATAAACTTTTTCAGGACTGATCCGACTGATTGTTTATCAGAAGTAGTTTTGGGGGATTTCAAAATCCGCCGTGAGCTGCCGCTTAATCAAAAAATAGCGGTAGAGATTACCCCACAACAGGCCGGGGAGTTTGGATATTCATGTGGCATGAATATGTACCATGGAAAAATAATTGTTAAGTAACACAAAGTGTCATCCCTGCGAAAGCAGGGAACCATAAAATAATTATTTATATAGATTCCATGTCAAGCACGGAATAGCAAGGAGAAAATATGGCAGAAATTAAAAAAACATTTCCTATCAAAGGCATGCATTGCGCCTCTTGTGTGCGGGTTTTGGAGAAATCCTTAAGCCGGGTTGAAGGCGTGTCAAGTTGCGCGGTGAATCTGGCAACAGAAACAGCAAGCGTTACATATGATCCAAAAAAAGTAGCGGATAATGATTTAGTATCTGCTGTGGCAAACGTTGGTTATAAGGCAGGATTAGATCAGGAGTTAAAAACGCAAGATCAGCAGAAAATAGAGAAAGAAAAAGAACTAAAGGATTTACGAAATAAAGTTATTATCAGTTTATTTTTAGGGGCATTAATTCTTTGGGGCAGCTTTCCGGGTCTTATGAGCATTGCCCCACTTTTTTTAACAAATTCATGGGTACAACTGCTTTTAGCAATACCGGTTCAATTTTGGGCAGGACTGACTTTTTATCAGGCCACCATTCCCGCTTTAAGGCACAGAACTGCCAATATGGATACTCTGGTGGCAATAGGTACTAGCGTTGCTTTTTCCTATTCCGCTGTTGTGACTATTTTTCCTCAACTGGTTGAAAGTATAGGAGTAAAACCAGAGCCTTATTTTGATGTTTCAACTATTATTATTGGTTTAATTCTTTTGGGCAGGTATTTTGAGGCTAAGGCTAAAGCAGGTACATCCGAGGCCATTAAGAAATTGATTGGACTACAAGCCAAAACTGCCAGAGTTGTGCGAAATGGTAAAGAAGTGGATATACCAATAGATCAGGTAGTGATTGGGGATACTATCAGGGTTAGGCCGGGAGAAAAAATTCCGGTTGATGGATTAATTTTGGAAGGTCAATCTAGCGTTGATGAGTCGATGGTAACCGGAGAGAGCATTCCGACTGATAAAACTAAAGGTGACATGGTGATTGGTGCCACCTTAAATAAAACCGGCACCTTTTTGTACAAAGCTACCAAAGTGGGAGCAGATACCATGCTTTCACAAATTATAAAGCTGGTGGTAGAAGCCCAGGCCAGTAAAGCTCCCATACAAAGACTGGCTGATCTAATCTCCTCATATTTTGTGCCGATAGTTTTAATGCTGGCAATTGCTACATTTGTGGTTTGGTATGTAGTTGGTCCTGCTCCGTCATTTTTATTTGCCATGTTAAATATGGTGGCTGTGTTAATTATTGCCTGTCCTTGCGCCATGGGCTTGGCTACCCCCACGGCAATCATGGTTGGTACAGGTAAAGGAGCAGAGCATGGGATTTTAATTAAAGATGCAGAGAGTTTAGAAACTGCTCATAAAATTAACACTGTCATTTTTGATAAAACAGGCACTTTAACTAATGGAAAACCGGAGGTGACTGATATCGTCATTGCGAGGAGTGAAACGACGAAGCAATCTCAAAACAAGAAATCGCCACTCCGCCAACTGGCGGATCGCGATGACGTTTTACGTTTAGCAGCTTCACTTGAGAAAGGGTCAGAACATTCTTTAGCAGAGGCGATTGTAAAAAAGGGTGAAGCGGAAAGGGTAAAGTTTGAAGAAGTAAAAAGCTTTAAAGCTATCCCGGGTCATGGGGTGGAAGGGGTAATAGACGGAAAGAAAGTGGTATTGGGAAATATGAGACTTATGGAAAAGGAAAAGATAAAGATAGACGAAAAAGAGGTGGAAAGATTAGAAAATGAAGGCAAGACAGTGATGATGTTGGGAGTGGATGGACAACTGATGGGACTTATTGCTGTAGCTGATACTATCAAAGATAGCGCTAAAGCCGGGGTAGAAAGATTGCAAAAAATGGGAATAGAGGTAGTAATGATTACCGGAGACAATCAAAGAACAGCCGGGGCAATTGCAAGGCAGTTGGGGATAAAAAGAGTTTTAGCGCAAGTTTTACCAGACCAAAAAGAAGCAGAGGTCAAGAAAATCCAACAAGAGGGTAGAAAAGTAGCTATGGTAGGGGATGGGATCAATGATGCCCCGGCTTTAGCTGCCGCAGATATCGGGATTGCCATGGGCTCTGGCACAGATGTGGCTATTGAATCAGCTGGGATAACTTTGATTAATAAGGATTTAGCCTCTGTTTCTTCAGCTTTTGAGTTATCCAAAAAAACCATGAGAACAATAAAATTGAATCTATTTTGGGCTTTTGGTTATAATATTATATTAATACCGGTTGCTATGGGAGCGCTATATCCATTTTTACACATACTTTTAAATCCAATCTTTGCTTCAGTTGCTATGGCGTCCAGCTCTATATCTGTTGTTTCAAATTCACTACTTTTAAAGAGGGCTAAACTGTGAATCTTTGGTTAATATTTATAACCGGTTTAACAGTCGGAGGCTTAACTTGTCTGGCAGTGCAGGGAGGACTTTTGGCCTCAATTATTGCAGCCAGGGAAGAAGATGATATCGAACACGGTAACAGGCGTAAACACACGCTTTGGGCAACGATTACCTTCTTGATAACCAAGCTGATTGTTTATTCAATCTTAGGTTTTATACTGGGGGCTTTTGGTGGAGCCTTAAATATTAGTCCTACCTTGCAAATTACCATGCAATTTATAGCAGGATTATATATGATTTTAATAGCGCTTGATTTGTTAAAAGTCCACCCAATTTTTAGGTATGCTGTTATACAGCCCCCAAGATTTTTAACTAAAATAGTCAGAAATCAATCCAAAAGCAAAGATTTATTTGCCCCGGCCGCTTTAGGTGCCATGACAATCTTTATTCCCTGCGGTACAACTTTGGCAATGGAAACTTTGGCAATCTCGTCCGGTAATGCAATTTTGGGTGCAGCAGTTATGTTTTTCTTTGTTCTGGGCACTATGCCAGTTTTTTTTGGGGTGGGTTTTTTAACGACAATATTGGGTGATAATTTTCAGGGCAGGTTTTTAAAGATAGCAGGTTTAATCGTACTTTATTTAGGAGTTATTTCAGCAAATGGCGCTTTAGTTGCAGCAGGATCACCTGTTAGTTTGCCATCTGTAACAATTGATTTAAGCGGTAACGGCAGATATTCAACACAAGGTCAGATTAATCAGGCTGTTACACAAAACCCCGAAATTACAATCACATCTTCCGGTTACAGTCCAAACTATTTAAGGGTCAGAAAAGGTGAGGCGGTAAATTTGACCCTTAAGAGTATAAATGCCTTCAGCTGCGCCTTGGCTTTTCGGATACCATCTTTAGGCATAAGCAAAAATTTACAGCCAAATGATACTCAACTTATTTCTTTTATTCCAACTAAGGAAGGCCAAATTCCATTTAGTTGTTCTATGGGGATGTATCGAGGCATAATTGAGGTGATATAGTTTTCGTGTCATTCCGAGGCCCGAAGGGCCGTGGGAATCTTTATTAATATAGATTGCCACGTCAGTCGCTTCGCTCCTTCCTCGCAATGACGATAATAAGATGAATACTATTAA
Organism: uncultured Gammaproteobacteria bacterium; assembly: GCA_964547465.1. Classification (GTDB taxonomy): domain Bacteria; phylum Patescibacteriota; class Microgenomatia; order Daviesbacterales; family UBA10151; genus CAZJNI01. The sequence continues at coordinate 16,199 of CAZJNI010000010.1, read as the reverse complement.
AAAGAAATTTAAGATTGAAGGGATGCACTGTAGTTCTTGTGCTCTTACCATAGATATGGATTTGGAGGATTTGGATGGTGTGGAAAAGGCCAGAACCAGTTATGCCAAAGCAGAGCTGGAGGTGGAATTTAATCCACAAAAGCTAACAGATGCAAAAATTATTGAGACTGTTAAAATATCCGGCTATACTGCTAAACTATAAATTATATGTTTGATTTAATCTCTATTGGGGATACCGTGGTTGATACTTTTATTCCGCTGGAAGATGCCAAAGTTTTAAGTGATGGAGGACAGGAAATGCTGGCTTTGCGTTTTGGAGACAAAATTCCTGTAGGACCATCTACTTCTTTGGTGGCTGGAAATGCTGCCAATAATGCAGTGGGAGGGGCCAGATTAAATCTTAAAACTGCCATCTATACTCATGTGGGTGAAAAGCAAGAAGAGGAGTATGACTTAAGAATTGTTAATAAATTTAAACAGGAAAGAATTGACACCAAATATATTACACATGATAAAAATTTACCTTCTAATCATCATATAGTTTTAAATTTTAAAGGGGAAAGAACCATTTTAATTTATCATCAACCCTGGCAATATAAACTGCTGGATTTTGACAGTTCCAAAAGAGTTTATTTTACTTCCCTTGGTCCAACATTCACTAAATCAAATATTGTAGGTGAGCTAATAAATTATTTAGAAAGAACCGGAGCCAAACTTCACTATAATCCAGGAACATTTCAAATTAAAGCAGGGGTGAAAAAATTTCCCAGACTTCTTTCTTTAACAGAAGTATTTATTGTAAATGTGGAGGAGGCAAAAATAATTTTAGGATTTGATGAATCTGCCAAAATTGATATTAAAAAATTACTAAAAGGGTTGTTGGAATTAGGTCCCAAAAGAGTAGTTATTACAGATGGAGGAGAAGGATCATATGGATACGAGGGGGACAAATTTTATCATTTGGAAGTTTTCCCGGCTAATCTTTTGGAAATGACAGGAGCAGGAGACGGATATGCCACCGGAGTTTTAGCTGGGTTTTTTTATGGTAAAGATTTAGCTGAAGCAATGAGGTGGGGGGCAGCAAACGGGGCATCAGTTGTTGAGCAAATTGGTCCCCAAGCAGGTTTACTTACTTATAATGCAATGCTGGAGAAATTAAAATTGAATTCAAAAATAATTGCCAAAGAAATTTAGGTTTTAACGATATGTTTTAGAGAATATTCAAAAGTAGCATCCATTTTTTTGTGAGGGTTAAAAATATTTTTTGGATCAAAGATTTCTTTTACCTTTTTAAATAATTGATATACGTCATCCCCGTACATTTCCGGCAAATATGGTCCGCGGATTAGACCATCATTGTGTTCTGCAGACATAGAACCCTTATATTCAAAAACTAATTTAAAAACTTTTTCCATAAGCTCTGGAATAATTGCCCTGACATCCATATTTGATAAATCCATTAGGGGAATAATATGGAAATTACCATCTCCAATATGTCCGGCTAAGGTATAAACCATATGCTCTTTGTAAGGCGCAATAATTCCATTTAGTTTTGGTAAGAACTGCGGTAAATATTCGGGATTTACTATGATGTCGTCAATAAAAGATGAAGCCTTCAATTGCTTGCCAGCGTATCTCATCAGTAACCCAAAACTTTTATGCCTGATTAACCAATATTTTTCCTGCTCTTTTTCAGATAATTTTATCTCCGCTTTTACATCAAAAGAAGTTAAAGCCTGCTTTGCTTCATTTGCCTTTTGCAAAGCCTCATCTTTTGAATCTGACGAGAAATTTGCCAGCAGCACCAGATTGGGTATAGGGTGTTTTTTATCTAATAAAAGATTGACATAAGCAGATAGTCTATTTTGGTGCTTAAAATTTTTGGATAAATCCCAAGCATGATTTAAAGCCAAATTTAGGGTTTGATCATCATAGCATTCAAAAGCTTCAGGTTTATACTCTAAAACTGTTTTTATAACCTGATCTAATTGAGACAAATCAGGTAGGGAAATAACCAGCAAAACCTGATGCATTTTTGGTTTGATTAATCTAAATTCAGCTTCAGTTATTATTCCCAAAGTACCTTGAGAACCTATTATCAGCTTAGACAAATCAAAACTTTGCCCATTAAAAACTTCCCAAAGATCATAACCTGTGGAATTTTTAGAGGTTTGGGGTTTAGCTTTTTTAATTAATTCCTCATTTTCTACAATTAAATCAGTAACTTGCGAGTAAATTTTTCCCTCAAAATTATTTTGAGCAATTTTTTTATCCAATTGAACCTTAGTCAAGGCTGTAAATGTATGTTCGTTTCCATCGGCAAGAATAACTTTCATGCTTTTGAGATACTTATTAATCGGTCCGTAAGTTAATTCCAGTTCCCCTCCGGCATTGGTGGCAATCATGCCTCCGACTGTGCAGATTTCTCTGGAGGCAGGATATGTTGGAAGTAGTAAGCCTTGCTTTAAGGTTTCTGCTTCAAAGTCTTTATAAAACATGCCTGGTTGAACAACTGTAGAATTTTCACTTATCTTTATTAACTTATTAAGGCGGGTTATATCCAAAATTATACCTTCACCAATTGCTCCACCTGTCATATCTGTACCGCCGGAGCGGACTATGATAGACAAATTATCTTTTGGGTGGTCCGCTACAAACTTCACTACATTTTCAATATCTTCTTTGTCTTTGGGAAAAACTATAACCTGGGGTCGGATTTCAAAAATTGAAGCATCCTTACTATATTTTGTTAAATTTTCTGAATCATCTACGACCTCACCTTTTATAATTTTAACTAAATCATTCTTTAAAGACATAAAGTCATCGTATCACACCTCCGAGGTGAGGCCAAGTCGCTACCTGGTTTACACCTCGGAGGTGAACGCAGTATGTTATATTAAATATATGGAGGAACCGCAAACTTTCGACACAATAATTATTGGAGCCGGAGCTGCAGGGATTACTGCGGCAATTTATGCAGTCAGGAAGAACTTAAAAGTCTTAATGCTAACTAAAAATATCGGCGGGCAGGCAGCCCTGTCCGGTGATGTGGAAAATTATCCCGGCTTTACCATGATTACAGGGACAGAACTTGCCAGAAGATTCAGGGAAGAGTTGATGAATTTTGAAAACCAGGGGCTTTGGGTGAAAGAAGGGGTTGAGGTAGTGGATTTATCCGGAGCTGATCCGGATTTTACAGTTAAGACATCAGAGAAGAAGCAGTATCATGGAAAAACAGTGATTATCGCTTCAGGTCGTATTCCCAAGATGCTAAATATTCCAGGAGAAAAAGAGTTTTATGGAAAAGGGGTGGCAACTTGCACAGCATGTGATGCCCCATTTTATAAAGATAAAGATGTGGCTATAGTTGGGGGAGGGAATTCCGCTCTGGATGCTGCTTTCTCACTGCAAAAGGTAGCAAGGTCAGTAATTATGATAAATATCACGGAAACTTTGCGTGGAGATGAGATTTTGTTAAAAAATGTCACTTCTTCTCCAAAAATTAAGGTTTTAAACAATCATGAAGCCATGGAGATTTTGGGGGATCAGGCTGTGGGGGGGATTAAAATTAAAGACAAGGCTACTCAAGAAGAGCAAATTTTACCTGTTTCAGGAGTTTTTATAGAAATTGGCTGGACTCCTTCAACTACTTTTGATAAATTAACTGATAAAAATGACACAGGAGAAATTGAGGTTGATGTTTTTGGTACAACCTCTGTCCCGGGAATTTATGCAGCCGGAGATGTCAATAATATTTGGGGAGAACAAATTGTGATTGCTGCAGGTGAAGGAGCTAAAACTGCTTTAAGGGTAGCTGAACACTTATCCAAAGTTCCGCATCAGCAAACTTCTAATATTCACGAAGGTTGACTAATCATGGACAACTACTCTTGTACCTGGATTTTCAGCTGTGGCCCTGACAACATTTTTTCCTTCCGGCACAACAGGCCCGGCCCATTCAAAAATTTGGGCGGCATAAGATAGAGGTGAATTCACACAACCATGGCTCATGGGATGACCAAAATTGTTGTGCCAGTAGGCTCCATGGATGGCATACCCCTGATGAAAAAACATATTACTTGGAACATTGGCAAGAGCATAGTAAGTTCCCAGTTCCCTTGAACCGCCTGACATAGTTTGGCTTCTGGTTTTGTACCAAATATTAAATGTGCCTTCAGGTGTGGGGGACCATTTGCCGGATGAAATAGGAAACTCCATAACAATTCTGTCTCCTTCATAAGCCCTTAAGCGTTGTTCGGACAGGGAAATATCTATCCATTTTTCCTGTCCGGCATCATTGGTGGTACCCAAAACCGTCTGATTTTGATTTCCTTCTGCCAGTTTTTTGGATTGCTCAAAGCTATAAGCAAGAGATGTTTTAGGGTAATTTATTACCTGGTTATTAAAAATGGCTGTTTGTGCATTTTCATCAAAATCCCCGTTTGAGGATAAGGCCTGCTCTACGCTGCAACATGAAGTAGTTGGATCTCCTGAAATATTGAGCTTATATACAATTTCCCGCCTGATAGTTTGAAAATTAAAAAAGAAAAAGGATAAAAGAGCAATTATTAAAGCTAAAGGTATCAGACGATGAAGCATGTTAAATTTTATGCTCCGTCTTAGCACTAATCTCATTGTGAGCTAGATTATTAGTAGACGTCAAGAGGTAGTTTCTGTATTATAGAAAATTACCATGAAAAAGGTTCATTTTTTATTCCTGTTATTTGCCTTTTTAATAGTTATTTTTTTTCTGATAGTACCAATTCCAAAAAAAGACCCCATCAAACTTATTTCTCCTGCAAGCGGTAAAGAAGTCTTAGGATTAAATCTCTGGTTGCCGGAAGTTGAGATTTTACAAAACAGTAGTGGAGTGGAAATTACGGCCAAAAGTGCTTTTTTCATAGAAACTAAAAATGGGGAAACTCTTTATGCAAAAGATCCACATAAAAGATTACCTATAGCCTCACTCGTTAAGGTGATGACTGTTTTGATTGCTTTGGAACATAAAAAAATGGATGAACAATATGTGGTATCGCAGCGGGCAGCAGATATGGAGCCGGATAAAATGCTCTTGATTCCCGGGGAGAAACTGTCGTTAAGGGAACTTTTGGACGGGATCTTTTTAGTTTCTGCAAATGACGCTGCAGAAGTTTTGGCAGAAGGCACAACCGGAAGCCGAGATGAATTCATTAAATTTATGAATATAAAAGCGCAACAATTAGGAATGAATGATACTTTTTATGCTAATCCAACAGGATTGGATGAAGATTCAACTGATTCTTACTCGAGTGCTTATGATCTTGCAATCTTAACAAGATACTTAATCAGGAATTATCCTGAAGTAGTTAATATATCAAGTTCTGAACATATATTTTTACCTATAACAGATACTCATCAGGATTATGATATGTATTCTGGGATAAATTTACTTACTACCTATCCTGGAGTCGTGGGATTTAAAACAGGCTATACCCCGGATGCCGGGTTAACCTTAATAACTTTGGCCAGAAAAAATGGAAAAGAAATTATAGGGGTTTTACTGGGCTCGGAGTCCAGAAGAGATGAGGCAAGAGAACTTTTGGATTATTCATTTAAGAAACTAGATTAATCCCTTGATATAAATCTTTTTAGGTGATATAACGTGAGCCGATGACTAATCAGAGGGTTTTAGGAGCAATTTTGATCCTGTTTATTACGGGAGCTGCAATTTATTTTACCTTTATTAAGTTTAAACAGGAAATTAGCGTTTCTCCTTCTCCGTCTCCTGCACCACAAAATCTGGATTTTGTTTTTTATAGAACTCCGGTTCCAACTCCTCAACAGGCTGGTCAAATCCAACAACAAGTAGCAGAGTTACCTTTGGCAAAAAATAAAAGATTATCTCAATTCCCTGGTGTTTTAAAGCCAGAAATCCTGCAGAATAAAAAAGCTGTAATCCAAACAGCCAAAGGGATAATCTCGCTGCAAATTTATCCGGAAGCATCACAGGCTGCTTCAAATTTTATGCTACTTGCTGCTAATGGGTTCTATGATGGATTAAAATTTCATAGAGTTGAAAGCGGATTTGTCATACAAGGAGGGGATCCAAATGGAGATGGGACCGGAGGACCTGGATATTCTTTTGCAGACGAGCCGGTAACTAGAGAATATTTAAAAGGGACTGTGGCTATGGCAAATTCAGGTCCTGATACCAATGGCAGCCAGTTTTTTATAATGCTGGCAGATCATCCGGAATTGCCTAAACAATATACAATTTTTGGCCAGGTAATTACCGGTATGGATATTGTGGAAAAAATTGCCCCAGGGGAAATTATGCAAAAAGTAGTCATCCAAAATCTTCAATAAACTACACAATATATTGTATATTGACATTGATAGATATCAATATGTTATGCTAAACTAGGTTTTATGAAATGTCCTTTTTGTGGCAGTGAATTAAGCAAGGTGGTAGATAAAAGAGGAGTCCTGAGAAGCGGTGAAATCAGGCGAAGACGGGAGTGTTTAAAATGCTCTAAAAGGTATACAACGTATGAATCTTTGGCCAGAGTAGAGTTGATGGTAGTTAAAAGAGACGGAAGAAAAGAAGCATACTTAAGAGAGAAACTCGAAAAGGGTTTGATCAGAGCTTTAGAAAAAAGACCGGGGATGGAGCGCATCCCGGAAATAATCAGTAGAATAGAGGGTAAAATCAGAAGCAGAAGACTTCAGGACGTTGAATCAGAGCAGCTGGGCAAGTGGATGTTGTCTGAATTAAAAAGATTGGACTCAATTGCCTATTTGCGCTTTGCAAGTGTTTATAGACAATTCTCTGACCCAAGGGATTTTGCAAAAGAGCTTAAAACTTTATGAAAACTAAACCAGTATTACAAATTGTTTCTATACCACAAGTCCATGGGAAACGCCTTCATAGAAGGAAGAAAACCAATGGCTTTGATCACAACAGCCGCGCTTACGAAACAAGATTTATTCCCCGATATAAGATTATGCCCGTCATTCCAGAGGGTTTATCAGTACCGACATTTTCGCAGTCCTCGAATAAGATTTTAAAAGAAAGATATCTTTTGAAGGGTGGAAATTTAGAGGTGGTGGAGAATGTATCCGAGCGGTTTTGGCATATAGCATATGATATTGCGTCCGGGGATTTTGACTTTAAAGTAAGTGCAAAAGAGGTACAAAGTAAAGCCATTGAGTTTTATAACTTAATGGTGCGCCAGGAATTTTTACCAAATTCTCCAACTATTATGAATGCCGGCAAGCAAAATGGTCTGCAATACTCTGCCTGTTTTGTTTTACCTGTTGGCGATTCTTTGCCTGAAATATTTGACAGTGTAAAATATGCTGCTTTAATTCATCAAACAGGTGGTGGAACCGGGTTTGCTTTTTCGCGACTTCGCCCTGCCGGTTCTGTTGTTAATACCACAGGTGGCGTGGCATCCGGGCCGATTTCATTTTTAAGGGTTTTTAATGCAGCCACAGAATCTATTAAACAAGGTGGAACAAGACGTGGGGCTAACATGGGAATTTTGCGGATTGACCATCCGGATATTTTAGAGTTTATCAGGTGTAAAGCAGAGTTGGATGATCTAAACAGGCCTGTATATGAAAGTATAGCTCCATATTTAGCCGATGATAGTGCCAGAGATTATTTAAAGACTTTACTGCTGGATAAACAAATTGCCAACTTTAATATTTCCTGTGCAGTCACTTCTAAATTTATGGATGCACTGGCAAAAGGTGAAGACTATGATTTAGTAGATCCTGGCAGTGGGAAAGTAGCCGGAAAATTAAATGCTAAAGAAGTTTTTGATGAAATAGTAGAGCGGGCCTGGAAAACCGGAGATCCGGGACTGATCTTTATAGATAGAATTAATGATTCCCCTTCAAACCCGGTTCCTTCTTTGGAAACAATTGAGAGTACAAATCCATGTGGGGAGCAACCCCTGGCACCATGGGATGCATGTAACCTGGGTTCTATTAACCTTGGTAAATTTGTTTTGGCTGATGGATCCGGAGTGGACTTTGATAATTTAAAACGGGTCACCCGTCTGGCGGTACACTTTTTGGATAATGTAGTTCAAACAAATCCCTATACCTTAAGACAAATCTATGATGAAGTACACGCTAACAGAAGAATTGGTTTGGGTGTGATGGGTTGGGCAGATATGCTGTTTAAATTAAAGATTGCTTATAATTCTGATCAAGCGCTAGATTTGGCAGAAAAAGTAATGCAGTTTATAAATGATGAGGGACATAAGATGTCAGAGGAGCTATCCCTTGCCCGTGGTCCTTTTCCAAACTGGATACACTCAATTTATGCAGATAAAAAATCTTCAGCCTTCAAAGCAAGGCCTGATTCCTATGCTTACGAGGGCGGTAAGATGGTGAGAAATTCTACAGTCACCACAATTGCCCCAACAGGAACTATTTCTATAATTGGTGATTGTTCCTCCGGTATTGAACCTGTTTTTGCCCTGGCTTATATACACAAAGCTAAAGGTGCAGGAGACGAATACAGAACGTTAACAATTGCCAATAAAACTTTTGAGGAAATTAGTCAGAGGGAAGGATTTTGGAGTGAGGATTTGGCCAAAAAAGTTTTGGAACATGGTTCAGTTGCTGGAGTAGATGATGTACCGGAAAATTGGCAGAAGGTTTTTATAACAGCTCCGGAAATTGATCCGGTAACTCATGTTAAAATGCAGGCAGCTTTTCAAAAGTATACTGATAATGGGGTTTCCAAAACTATAAATTTGCCAAATTCAGCAACAGTTGAGGATGTCAGGACTGCGTATATGATGGCATATGAAACAGGTTGTAGTGGAATCACTATTTATCGGGATGGTTCCAAAAGCACTCAAGTTTTGAATGTCTCCTCCACTCTAAATCCAAAAACACAGGTAGATCCGCTAGCACCGGTTGCAGAGCGGCCAATGATACTGCGAGGCAGAACTTATAAAATTGCCACACCTGTGGGGGAGGCATTTATTACTGTTAACAGGGATGAACAGGATCAGCCATTTGAGGTATTTGTAACTGTTGGAAGGGGTGGGATGCATACCATGGCAGATGCAGAGGCAATGGGAAGGTTAGTTTCTCTATCTTTAAGATTGGCCAGAGGGGCTAAGGAAACAGACCCGAAAGCGGTTGCTCAAAAAATTGTTAATCAATTAAAAGGGATTGGTGGAGCATCACACGTAGGTTTTGGAAAAAACAGGGTTCTTTCTTTGGCAGATGCAATTGCCAAAATTTTAGCAGAAGATTTGGCTCAATCTCCAAGTGAACATCGTCCAAAGGACGATCAGCCTTTGGCTGAAACTGTTGAATCTCTACCCTTAAATTTGACTGAAGAGGTAGATCCGGAACCTCTAAATACGGGAATGGATGATGTGATGCAGGTTTCCGGCAGTGTTCATGCAGATTTGTGTCCGGAATGCGGTTCAGCCAGCTTTGTGATGGAAGAAGGCTGTAAGAAGTGTCATAGTTGTGGGTATAGCATGTGTTAATAATGACACTTCTTGCGAAATCTTCGCTTGTTATTGTAATCGTTGTTACAATAACGGCTACGATGTTCTTAAAAAATGCCACTCCTGCGGTTATTCCATGTGCTAGATTATTAAAATCCTCCAGAGTATAATGTGGCCACAATGTCAACACCAGCAGAGGTACAAGTTTTTGGAGGATTATTTACTGGCGATAAAACTCCACAATTATCAGGTGCTACAACAGAAATAGAGGTAACAAGACGGGCTGAATTAATACGAAAAGTTAGAGAAGAATATGTAGATCTTATAAATGTATATGGTGAATCAGGGGGTAGAGCACTCAAGGTAACCCCATTTCCAAATCCTAAATTTGGATATTTTTCTATAACTTCATCTAGAAATTGTCCTGAGATTAGTATTGAAGATCCAAATAATGAAAGTGCTTCACTAAAGGTTACTCTGGGGAGTAGTAAATATGTAGATAAGTTTGTAAGTAAGTATTATGATCCTTCAAAACTTACTTCGATTTTTCCAAAAGATACACTTGAGTTGGAATTCTGGGCACATGGTGTTGCTTCTGCTTGGGGATTAAGTTATAGAAATAAAAATTTCTGGATTTATCCACAACAAGTCTATAAATATGATTCAGAGGTAGCGCATATGCGAATGCAAGATGAAGGAATAAGAGGAGTAACGGAGCATGTAGAAGATAAGACGCCTACTCTAGATGAACTTGAATCTTTAATTGTTTTAGCACCAACTCTGAGAGAACATTATGAAACTCTTAGAGAGAAATCTTTTCAGACTTCAGTAAAACAATTGCCTAGTCCTATGAGTAGATTCCTCAGTTTATTCAAGAAAGGAAGGTAAAATTATGAATTCTGATAAAAATTAGCTTTCCGCCCTAAGGATGCCTCTTCAAATTTCCTGTCATTCTAGCTTCATACTGCTGAATTATCCGCAGGTGTCAACCTATTCCACCCAAACGTGGATTTATCACCCAGCAAGGGTATCCTAAGGTGGAGCTATACTTCCACCCCCGAGGTGGAGGCTCGTTTTAAAAATCATCCTCTATTAACTGATGTTTTATTCTTTCCAAGTTCTGGGCGTAAGAAACCTGATCTAAGCAAAATTTTTGATAATCGGCACCATCTTTAAAAAAGCCCAGAATTTCTTCTTTCTGACAAAAATCTTTAACACCACCTACGTATTCTTTATAAGAAGACCATTCATACTGATCTAAATCCTTAACCAAAAATGAAGCTATTGGATTTAAATGGATGTATCGGGAAACATGTGTTAATTGTTCATCTGATTCTATTAATACAGCTTTAAAGGGGCCCTGGAAAAGTGGACCCACCCTAGTGTACTTTAAATTGTAAAATTTAGTGTAGCTATTTATCAATTTAGCTATAAATTCAGAGATTCCTCCATCTTTAAGCTGTTTTATTAACAAATGAAAATGATTTGGCATTAAACAATAGCTGATAATATCAACAATTTTTTTAGAAGGATCTATCTTAAATAATTTATTATCAAAAGAATGAGAAAACTTTGGTTTTGGTCCCTCCAGTTGGTAATAGCTAATTACCTGTAAAAATCTCTTGTAACACCTTCTATCTTCAAAAACACGTCTTTTTTCAACTCCACGATTATAAATATGGTAAAACTGACCGTTTACTAAAGGTATAATTCTTACAGGCATTTGAGCATAGTATATCTTAAAAATCCCCGAGGTGTCAATACACTTCCACCCCCGAGGTGGAAGTACACGCTGATTCCAAGTTTGTTAAAATCCAGCTATGGATTCTGAAAAAGGGATGGTTATTGTTTATACAGGATTAGGGAAAGGGAAGACTACAGCTGCGCTGGGATTGGTTTTGCGGGCTGTAGGGTATAAAAAGAAATGCCTGATTGTCCAATTTGGAAAAGCTTGGTTTACCGGTGAGCTGGTAGGAATTAAAAAGCTTTCTCCTTATGTAAAGATTATCCAAGGTGGAAAAGGTTTTCTGGATATTCTGGGAAGTAAAGTATCTAAGGCAGAACATAAGAAAGCAGCTAAAGAAGCTTACAATATATTATATAAGGAAATAATATCTGGAAAATGGGATATAGTGGTGGCTGATGAAATAGTAGGAGCAGTATATTCTAAGGTTTTGCCTCTTACTAAATTATTACAGCTTGTTAAGGATAAACCTGCTACAATGGATTTGGTATTAACAGGCCGCCATGCAAGTAAAGAATTAATTAAGACGGCTGATTTGGTGACAGAGATGAAAGAGATTAAACATCCATACCAAAAGGGGATTTTAGCAAAAAGGGGTATTGACTTTTAGCACTCGGCTTGCTAAACTGCTAAGAATCGTGATGTCTGCGACATCAAAAAATGATTACAACAAAACCATTTCCCCCGGAACCAATTAAATTAAAACCTACCATGCCTGTTGGGCCTTTGCGTGATACTGTTATTTTCCCTGGTAATTCTGTGCCGATTGTATCAGGACGACCCAAGTCTAAAGCCGCCCTGGATGCTGCCTGGAATTCTGATAAGCTGATTGTTTTTATCACCCAAAAAAACTCCCGAATTGAGGATCCAACGGAAAAAGATCTTTACAGGGTTGGAACTGTTTGTCTAATTAGAAGGGTTGTTAAAAACCCGGAAGGTGAATATAACCTGCAGGCAGAAGGTATGGCCCGGGTTTTTATTAAAAATTTTACAGAAAATGAAAGCTTTCTGGAGGCAGAAATTGAGGAAATCCCGGAACTTTACGAACGCTCTGATCAAACTGAAGCTTTAGTTAGAACTGTCAGGGATCAAGTCCGCCGTTTTATGGAGCTTGGCGGTAGTCCTTTCTTTGATCAAAATATCTTTGCCAACTGGTCTATTTTTTCCTACACAGATGATCCAAATCAACTGGTTAATACAGTTGCCCAAACAATTGATTTTAAGACCATAGATAAACAACAAATTCTGGAAATGACATCAGCACAAGAAAGGCTGCAAAGACTTTCAGAACTTCTGGCAAAAGAGGTAAGAATTATGGAGATTTCCCAAAAAATTTCCTCTCAAACTCAAGAGCGTGTTTCCAGGATAACCAAAGAAGCAATCCTAAAAGAGCAGATGAGGAGTATTGAAGAGGAGCTAGGCGGAGGAGATTCTGAACATCAGGAGATTAGAGAATTTGAACTAAAGATTAAAAAATCAGGTATGCCAAAGGAAGCTTTGGAAAGATCAAGACGGGAGTTATCAAGGCTGGCCAAGATGTCCTCATATAATCCGGAAGCAGGTTATATCAGAAATTATCTGGAATGGTTAACAGATCTTCCCTGGAAGTTAGACAAGTCGCCAAAGATAAATTTAGCACGGGCAGAGGAGATTTTAGAAGAAGACCATTATGGATTAAAAAAGGTCAAAGAGAGAATCTTGGAATATTTGGCAGTTCATAAGTTATCCGGAAAAATGCGTGGACCAATTCTTTGTTTTGTAGGTCCTCCGGGAGTAGGTAAAACATCCATTGGAAAATCCATTGCCAGAGCGCTGGGTCGAAAATTCATCAAAGTTTCCTTAGGGGGGATCAGGGATGAGGCAGAAATCAGGGGACACAGAAGGACCTATGTTGGCAGTATGCCGGGAAGAATAGTTCAGGGAATTAAGCAAGCTAGAGCTGTTAATCCTGTTTTTATGCTTGATGAGATAGATAAAATTGGCGCAGATTATAGAGGTGATCCATCTGCTGCACTTCTGGAAGCATTAGATCCGGAGCAAAATTCAGGCTTTTCAGATCATTATCTGGAAGTGTCATTTGATTTATCCAACGTCATGTTTATTACGACTGCCAATATTTTGGATACAATTCCACCGGCTCTGCGGGATAGACTGGAAATTATCCGATACGCCGGATATACAGAAGATGAAAAGTTCCATATAGCCAAAAAATTCTTAATTCCAAAACAGGTTGAAAATCACGGGCTTAAAAAAGAGCAAATTGATTTCCTGGACGATGCAGTCAGATCAATTATCAGAGAATATACCAGGGAGGCAGGAGTTAGAAGTTTGGAAAGGGAGCTTTCTGCAGTTATTAGAAAAGTTGCCAGAAAAATTGCAGAAGGAGCTAAAAATCAGTTTAAAATTACCCCGGATGATATACACAAGTTTTTGGGACCAATAAAATTTTTACCACAATTGGCAGAGATTGAAGATACTGTGGGTATGACAACAGGACTTTCTGTAACTGAAGCAGGAGGAGAGATTTTGTTTATTGAGGTGACTTTGATGCCAGGCAAGGGTAATTTACTCTTAACCGGACAATTAGGTGATGTCATGAAAGAATCAGGCCAGGCTGCCATGTCATATGTCAGGTCTCACTGGTTAAGCTTGAGTCTGCCGGAGACATTCTTCCAAAAAGTAGATGTTCATGTTCATGTTCCGGAAGGGGCAATCCCCAAAGACGGCCCTTCAGCCGGTATTGCCCTGACTACAGCAATTGTTTCTGCCTTTACCAAAATCCCTGTTCATAAAGATATTGCCATGACAGGAGAGGTGACCCTTCGGGGAAGAGTTTTGGAAATAGGCGGACTTAAAGAAAAAGTTTTAGCAGCCCATAGGGCTGGTGTAAAAACAATAATTGCTCCGGAGGATAACAGAAAAGATTTAGAGGATATCCCGGACTTTGTCCAAAAAGATTTAAATTTTGTATTTGTTAAACATATGGATGAGGTACTTTCTGTGGCACTTATTAGATCTCCAAAGCCGGCTGTTCAAAAAAGAATCCCGATTACTCCGGCCTATCTGGCATAAGATTGAAAAAAAGTTCTTCTTGACTAATCTAGGAGTCTATTGTAAATTCATACATACCTGCCGGATAATATTTTCATGGATTTAATTGCAAATAATGTAAACTTAATAATCTGGGCTGCTGTTGGGGCAGCTCTTTTATATGGATTTTGGCTGATTGTGGATATCCTAAAAAATCCTACAGGTGATGAGAAAATGCAGGAGATTGCAAAAGCCATTCAAATCGGTGCTCAAGCTTATCTTCAAACACAATATAAAGTTGTAGCTTTAGTTGCAACTGCCTTAGCTGCTGGGATTTATTATACCTTAGGTCAAAACAGCGCTGTTGGTTTTCTGATAGGTGCCGCTTTGTCTGCTTTAGCTGGATTTATTGGTATGTCTGTGGCTGTCAGAGCTAATGTCAGGGTGGCAGAAATTGCCAAAAAAGGATTATCAGAGGCTTTCACACTAGCATATAAAGGCGGGGCAGTGACCGGATTTTTGGTGGTGGGATTGGCTTTGGCTGCAGTTTATGGTTTTTATACTTATACAGATGGAGACCTAAAGGCTTTAGTTGGACTTGGCTTTGGCGGATCTTTAATTTCTGTATTTGCCCGTTTAGGTGGAGGAATATTTACCAAAGGAGCAGATGTTGGAGCAGATTTGGTGGGAAAACTGGAGGCAGGAATTCCAGAGGATGATCCCAGAAATCCGGCAGTTATCGCAGATAATGTGGGAGATAATGTAGGGGATGATGCCGGAATGGCAGCAGATATTTTTGAAACATATGTAGTGACCGCCATTGCCACTATGATTTTAGGCAGATTGCTACTGCCGGGATATGAGGAAGCAGTGACCTTTCCTTTAATAATTTTAGCCATGGGAATTTTAGCATCAGTTGCAGGCAGCTTTTTTGTAAAACTAACTTCAAAAAATATTATGGGAGCGCTATATCGGGGTTTGGTAGCAACCGTTATTTTCTGTGCTATTTTGTTTTATCCTGCGACAGTTGCCCTAATGGGAGAGAACGGTCAATTTGGTGTTTTCAATTTATATCTGGCTTCTTTGGTGGGAGTAATGGTTACAGCAGGAATGGTTTTTATTACTGAATATTATACGGGCACTAAATATGCCCCTGTTCAAAACTTAGCCATCTCCTCCAAAACCGGACATGCCACCAATATTATTTCCGGTTTGGCACTATCTTTAAAATCAACATTTTGGCCAATAATGTTAATTTCAGCAGCAGTGGTTGTGAGTTTCTCTTTGGCCGGACTTTATGGTATTGCTTTAGCTGGGGTTACCATGCTTTCTTTGGCTGGAATTGTGGTGGCAATTGATGCATTTGGGCCAATTACAGATAATGCCGGTGGAATTGCTGAAATGGCAGGTTTAGAACAAAAGGTTAGAAATATCACAGATCCGCTTGATGCAGTAGGAAATACTACCAAAGCTGTAACCAAAGGTTATGCAATAGGTTCCGCAGCGCTAGCTGCCATGGTGCTTTTCTCGGCTTATGCACAGGAATTTGTAGTGACAGGCAGGCAGCTTGTCTTTTCTCTTTCTGACCCGCAGGTTTTGGTGGGTTTATTTATTGGTGGTTCCCTGCCTTATCTTTTTGCCTCATACGCCATGGAGGCTGTGGGAAAAGCAGGTGCAGCAGTTGTAGAAGAGGTCAGGCGTCAGTTTAAAACTATTAAAGGGATTATGGAAGGTAAGGCTAAGCCTGATTATGCCAGGTGTGTGGAGATCGTGACCTCTTCTGCTCAAAAACAAATGTTAATCCCGGCTCTAATTCCGGTTTTGGCACCGTTTATAGTTGGGTTTTTGCTTGGACCTGTGGCTTTGGGCGGAATGCTGGTTGGATCAATTGTGACAGGAGTGTTTGTGGCTGTTTCTATGACCACGGGAGGCGCTGCCTGGGATAATGCTAAAAAGTATAT
>CAZJNI010000009.1:0-31378 GCA_964547465.1 uncultured Gammaproteobacteria bacterium | reverse complement strand
ATGGGGACGCGCAGAGCTCTGCAAAGCCCTCTTTATACGAGGCTGCAAGTTGCCGATTAGTCAAAAAGAAGTTCGAGCCGACAGTTTTTGCTCCGATTGCTAAATCGGAGCATGTATTTTTTGCGCGCGCGATTTTTGCGCACGATAGTGCGCTACCTATCCATTCTCTGAAAGGTTCGAGCCAACTCGAACCATTTGTCTTTATTTTCTCAATTTCTTCATTGATTTTTAATTTTTCTTCGAAAAATTCGTTCTTTTTTATCTTGTAAGAATCAGAGTCAACAATGCCCTCTAAAAAAACATCGAGTAATTTATTTAATCTTTCATCTAGGGATTTGATTTCTAATTCTAATTTGGCAACATTTTCTTCCGCTTGTTGTTTTTCTAAAACTTCATCTTCATCTAACCATTTATACCAATTTTTGGCCCAACTTGACGGTAGAGCTACATCATCAATAGCCCGTCTAAATTGTTTTTCAAGCTCAGCTTGTTCAATATATTTTTGAGTACAAGGTTTGATCTTTTTTGTACATCTGTAATATATGTAATGGGCAAATCTATTTGTTCTTTTGAAATATTTTGTTTTTTCTTCTGCAGTTATTGAAGCTCCACATTCTCCACATCTCATTAACCCGCCAAAAGCAAAATTATGACCTTTAAATCTTGGCTTTTCTCTTTTTACTACTCTTTCTTGTACTCTTTTAAATAATTCTTTTGAGATAAAAAGTTTATGAGTACCCTCATATGCTTCTCCCTTAAATTTAAATTTTCCAATATAAAAAGTATTACTAAGAGTATTTTTAACTTGATCAACTTTTAGCGGTTTCCCTTTACTCGTAACTACTCCCATTTTAGAAAGAAAATCAGCTATTTGAGTAAATGATCTCCGTTCATTTGCAAATAGTTCAAAGGCTTTTTTAATAATTTTTGACTGCTCGGGATTAATATCTATCCCTTTAGTTTTAGGATTATTTTCATAGCCTAATGGAGCCTGTTTTGGCCAAATGCCATTCCTTAATTTTTGCCTGATTCCCCTTTTGACATTTTCAGATAAGTTATCTACATAATACTTTGATTGACTAAAGGCAATACTGAGCATAAATTTACCTTGAGGAGTATTTTCAAACCAATATTGGGGGAATTTAATATCTTTTAACTTTCCAAGGTCAACCAAATAAATAACTTTTCCTCCATCAATACTATTGCGAGCTAATCTATCTGGATGCCAGGCTATAATTCCATCTGCAAAACCTTTCTCGATTTTTTCTAGCATTATTCCAAATTTTTCTCTCCCTGGAATCTTAGCAGTTTTTTCTTCTTCTATAAATTCTACTATTTCTAAATGTTCTCTCTTAGCAAATTCTTTTAAATCGGCAATTTGGCCGGGAATGGATAAAACCTGTCTATCCTTTTCTTCCTGTGATTTTCTACAATATGCTATATATTTCATGTTTTCCTTTTAAATAAAAAGTTCTTTCGCGAGCGAAGCGAGCTGGATTTCTTCCTAAGAAATCCTAAAATTTTTGCATTCCTCGTTTTTTGTTCTTTTTGACTCCGGCAACTTGCAGCCTCGTATAAAGAGGGCTTTGCAGAGCTCTGCGCGTCCCCATCCGCGCAGAGCCAATCTTCCAGACTCCACGGGATTTCCCTTCAAGCAGGCGTATATCGAAAAATTCGAACTGTTTTTCAGCGTCGCTAATCGACGCATTGCATCGTTCTACGCTCGGCCGCTTCGCGGTCTCGCTCGTAAAACTGGAGGCTCGAACATCCGACGCAGCCGGATCAAAAAACGCAAAAATTTTAAAGAACTTTTTACTTTTTAATCTGCTTTATCAACTCTATTATTTCGTCCAAAAAATCTTTTTCTTCTTTTGTCCTTTTATTATCACCTTTCCTGGGAGGAGAATATACGCGAGAAATTGAACTGGTTATAAAATCAATCACTTGTTGATTAGAACCATCCGGCAACTCATCTTTAAGTAACTTTTGGTAACCAGCCAGTGATAATGAAACAGCAGATTTGAATGCATACTCTTCTTCTAAATCTCTTTCTTTTCTATAACTATCAGCGCAAAATTTAACCACGTAAAATAGAGGTATTGTAACAAGCACCCTGACTAAAGAAATTGGGGAATTTAATAAATTAGCATGGATTATCTGTTCGATAACGATATATCCTGTGACCACAAGGATAAATGCTGATATGATAAAGAAAAATAACCATAATCTTCTGCCAAACTTCAAATCTTTCTGTCTATTAGCAAATGATCCAGCAAGTGTTCCTGCTGTAGCCACTGTTAGTTGCTTTTTCACTTCTTCCTTAAGTTCTGATATTTGTGTTGTTAATTCAGTATACTTCTGCTCACCTTCGGTAAGTTTTTGAGACTGCTCCGCAACTTTTGTTTCCAAAGCTGTTATATTGTCCCGTTTTTCTTCTGCCTGAGCCTTAGCCTGTTCTACAGTATCTTTGATCGAGCTTACTTCGTTACCTACCTGCTTAATTGCTTCTACTTGTGCTTGAGATTCTGATTGGATAGTTTTTATAGACTCAACTATCCCATTAGCTTCCTGCTGAGAAGCAGCCAAACTGTTTTTATATGTTTCTAGTTCAGTTTTTAACTGGCCTAACTCTGTGTAAGTACCCGCAAGCTTTTTAAGCCTTTTATTTTCTCTTCTAATTTGGGCTATTGTCGGTTCAGGCATATATTTTTAATGGTCTATTGACAACTCTAATTTGTTGTATTATTATTACAACAGTTATGACTAAAAGTCAATACCTCACTGCCCAAACTTTTGGAGAATTCTTTAGACTAAAGAGAATATCTCTCGGATTTACCTTAAGATCATTTTGCGAAAGATACAATTATGATCCGGGTAATATAAGTAGACTGGAAAGAAATATCCTCTCCCCCAGTGTTGATAAACAAAAGCTTGAAGGCTATGCGACTGCCTTAAAAATACCACGCGATAGCGAAGAATGGACGATATTCTTTGACCTAGCCCATACAGCGAAAGGTAAAATACCTGAGGACATACATAAAAATCCTCATATCCTTTCAATCCTACCAGCATTCTATAGAACTGCCAGGGGTGAGAAATTAAATAAAAAGAAGATTAATGAGTTAATTAAACTTCTTAACGATGTTAATCATAAAAAATAATGGGACCGAATTTAAAATTGGCAGATGTAGTCAACGCGGCTAATGACTTCTTAAAAACTTACCACCCCTCACTGGATCTTCCCATCCCTATCGAAGAAATTATCGAACAAAAAATGGATATTGCTATATTCGCTGTTCCTGGTATTAAATCTCTTATCGGAGTAGATGCATTTATCAGTTCAGATTTTTCTCAGATCACTGTGGATGAGGATTGCTTTGTTAGGTTCCCTGAAAGAACAAGGTTTTCAATTGCACATGAGGTCGGGCATTTAATTTTACATAAAGACTGGTATGAAAAATATGGACCAAAAAATTTTGAGGATTATCTGAGCTCGCACGATAAAGCAGACGAGCAGATTTATAAATTTACCGAAATACAGGCTCAAACTTTCGCTGGGTTAATTTTAGTACCAACAAAGCTACTACTAAATGAGTTAGAAAAAAGATTAGGCCGAATTCCCTCATTGGAATCTCCTGAAATTTTAGCACCAGCAGTTCAGGATTTACCAGAAATTTTTAAAGTATCAGATGCTGTCATTCTTCGACGTTTGCAAAAAGAGGGTATTGTAAAAACTAACAATTGAACTCAAATATTATTTGAATTAATAGATCTAGGGATTCCTTTGTGGCGTAGCCACTTTTACTTGAATACTGCTATCCGCATTCATAAGTCCTTGTACCTGTCTTCCGTCTGGAAGTTCATAATTCCAAGTTAATGGGGAATTACTATAATCTCTATCTTTAAGTCCTGGCTCAAAATTTGCATCATTTGGTATTTTTAGTATCCTTCTAGCTGCAATTTCTCTACCAATTAAAGGGATCGTACCTACAATTTTATCGGAACCTTGCCACGTTGCAAGACGATCCAGTTCTGGTATGAACCCTCTTACATATTGAGCGTTAGGATCACTAAGATGCGTTTGCTTACCCTGTGTATCAACACCTCTAAAGTATGGGCTTTGATAAGGTCTAAGAAAAATTGAAATATTTCTTTTATTATCTACCCCTAATGCAAAAGGCACATTTTCTCCAGAACCAAAGCTATTGTTTTTGTTACCACCTAGACCTAAGAGGGTATTTTCTTTACCTTTAGGATATAAAATCCCCTCCCAATTAGTCCCCCCGTACCTTTGTAGATAATCTTGCTGCTGCTTAATTAGTGCAGGGTTCGCTTCGAGGTTAACAGCGTTATAATGATTTAAAATATCATCATTAACAAAATCTCTTAAAACATTAATTACTCTATCCTTTTCTTTTTGGACAAAATCTAGCTGTTCAGATTGCAAACCACTAATTTCAATAGGTTGAACTTCCAAAACAGTCGCTTGTCTGCTATCAGTTGTGGCTTCGGTATAAGTACCACAAGCATTGAGGAACACTAAACCAGTTCCAGCTGTAACGAGTGCCAGTTTTTTCTTATCGGTGATAGTGGAACGTACCTTCTCCACTACATTTCGTGCAGCTTCTAATGGACTGAACCTTCTACTAGCTTCGGGATTAACTGTGCTTTCTGACATACTATATCGTTCCTTTCTGTTTATCATATTCATTTTTAAAATCGCTTAGCCAACCTGAGAGTTTATTATCAATATCAGGGATGTATTTTTGCATGTCATCTAACATCTGTTGCCCATCCACTTTAGTAACTTCTTCTAATTGTTCTGCAGTAAGGTATTCAGAGGATTTTAATAAAATGTATTCTCCAACTTTACTATTTAACTCATTCCGCAGTTGTATTAACTCGGTAGTAGGTATATCGTTCGTATTTATACCCAGAAAAGCAATGGGATCGAAATTACTTAAACTACTTAGCATAAGCTTGTATAAATATACCAGATTTTTGAAATATAAACAACATAAATAGACTGGTAATCCTTGAGGAAGCGGCTTCCGCCGCCCCCGCCCCACTTCAGGATAATTTCCCAAAAAGAAGGGCAGCACCATTAAAAGAAAACATGGAACTCAGAAAAAAATTAAATTGGGTGCTGCCCGACCATCGCGAGCCCCGTAAGATATACTTTGGAATTTTGAAAACGCGGGGCGAGCCATCGGAATTAGTTGCGTAGCGAGCTTCTCGAGAAGCGAGCAAGCGGTTGGACACGAGAATGGGGTATGAATAATAAAGGCGGGGGCGGTAAAGGAACACCCCGCCGACGGCAGGCGGTACGAATATGAGAAAAAGATTACCAGAGACTGTAAAGATTAAATCGAAGACGAAGATATTGGCGAGGCTCCCCCTAGGGAGCCCACTCGCCGGGAGGCGGGGTCGCCGCTTCCTTTTATCGGGTGGGTGGGTTATATGGAATTTGGTACAGACTACGTTTTCTTTTGTCTTTACTGTCCGGCGAAGCCGGACTATAATAATAAAAATCGCGCGCATTTGTCTTTCTGTCTTTGCAAAAAACACATAGAGCGAGGCCGCGAAGCGGCCGAGCGTAGAACGATGCAATGCGTCGATTAGCGACGCTGAAAAACAGTTCGAATTTTTCGATATACGCCTGCCAAATAATCCTATAGTTGATAATTCATCCTCCTTTTGATAGAATTATAGTTTATGACTTTTAAAGAAAGCGCAGAATCCCCTTTACTAGTGGTGAGGCAAACAACGCTTGAGATGTCTCAACTGAGCGATCTAGGGCATGCGGCGGCAGAAGCTAAGATGGAGGGTTTTAATACTCACCTCTTCAGCTACTTATATAGGTTGCATGAAATACTGCCTGGATTAGTAGCACCTGTTTATCATCTTATTTTATTGGAATATGAACTTCAGAGGCAACAGATTCCTTATGTTACGGATCAAACAATAGAAGAATATGATGCAGATGAAGCTAATAATATGGACCTGATACCTCCTACAATTGTTCGGGCAGAACTTAGAAAGACTATGTTAACAGATAAACAACTAGTTTTAGTAACTACTGTAGATAATTATATAGATGCACTTAGACTTATGGATCCTGTATTGACAGATCCAACCCATTATGGAATCCGACATATGTACTTTCTTTTAAGAGAACAAGCTATAAATGATAGAAACCCATCTTAAATACCCGAGTTTTCCCTATAATAACTCCTAACATAGTTTACCAAGGGTCTGCTCTGAATTAGTATTTTCTATATTTATCATGTTTGCCGATATCAATAAAAAGTGCTGTAGTTTTGTTTATCCAAATGAAAAAAATTCTACTACCTTTATCAATTCTAATGGTCCAATAGTATGAACCCTTCAGTTTTTCTAAATTTAGGCTGGGATGTTTGGGGTTATCAACGAATAAAAATATGGCCTTAGTGGTTTTATTAAAGAGATTTGGATTATTCTTTAAAAACTTCGCTCGGGATGACAAATATCTTGAAGAATATTGGAGCTGTACCATTTATTAGATATTAGCTTCTTTTCTCATCTCTTCAATATCAGCTTCGAGCTCTTCTCTTGTGGATATTGTTTTAGTTTTCCCTGCTCTATATTCCTCTAAAGCTTCTTTTAAAGCTACCTCTAGTTGCAGTTTTTCTAAAAGATCAAGACCAATAATAGCTCCTTGAGGCTTATTATTAGACATCACAATAATAGGCTCATTAGATTTATTTGCCTCTATAAGAACTTTTTTATACTCTCTTTGTATTTGCCTAGCAGAAATTGTATTTAACATATTTCTATTTTATCACAATAATATTGTATGTCAACCCGACATAAACAAATTATTGTTCCAGAAAACGTACTGATTTTTGATATACTAACTGGGGATATTTGATATTCTGAGCCCAATTAAAAGTTCTGAAATCATCTACTAGTCCCTGCAAAATAGCCCCATAGTTTGATTATTGCTCTCCTTTTTGGTAAAATTTGCAAATGCCAGAAGTAAAAAAGGATTATGTATCCTTAGCCGAGCTAGAATCATCAAAACTCAGATTTGTTACACCGCTTCCAAGTTTTGTTGATCAAGGCCTAATAGGTATTAACTTAAGTAGAATAAACCTCCTTTGCAGATTAGGCGGGATTAGACATTTAAGAATTGAGGGTCAAACTGATGAAGAAACCTCATCTTTTGTACCAACTTTAGTAGGTTTTGATACGCAAGGAAACGCCTATGCTGTCAAAACAGGTATGAAAACTTCAGTCCCTACGTACACAACTGATTCCCAAAGTAATAACCTTGGTCCTCTTCCAGCAAGGTGGGTCAATGGTGTAATAAAAATAAATGTTGATGAAACTGCAAACAGGATTTTGAGTGAAACAAGATGGAGCAATGGTGTAAACAATAGCGATGCCTGGAGTTATTACCTAAATAGTATCATTAAAAACGGTATTGTAGATATTGGAACCAAACATTTAATTCTGGGAGCTGATAAAAGAGACTATTTTTTAGAACTTTTTCCTGTTTCATCAATAACAATGAATTCTTATTCTACGGATGGGTTGAATCTTCTAGCGATCTACAGTTGGTGGTATTTTTTGGTTAATATACTTACTCCTTACGTTAGCATATATCATGAGGATTGGAGACATTCTTTATTTTTATACGGGCCTCAACTTAACAGGGCATTATTACTGAAGCTAGTTTCTTTAAAATCTACTTTAGTTAGGAGTATTACTTCCACCCCTGCAATAAAAATTAAAAATTCACTCTGATTCTGGCTGTTTGTAATATGACATTTTTTGCATCAGGAATTTTAACCTGCAGGGCATAATTTTTGGAACCAGCAGGCAAAGTAAAAGATGAAGATGTGTAAACAGAAAAAGTCGTGGAGGGAGTTTTAACCTCAGAGGAGACTACTTTACTGTCTGAAAGATTATATAATCTGATGTAACCTGCAACAGCAGCCTCTATCATTCTCATATTCAGCTCCAGTACCATCCCTTTATATCCCGGGAAATTAGCAGGATCTAAAGTAATCTGGTAATCATTCAGTGTATACCAGTCTGTATTTGTCCAAGGTCCCCCACCTGAACCCAAGGGTATATAAATAACTGATTGAGTGGTAGTGGTGGAGGTAGTTGTAGTAGTGGATGTATTTGAGTTCGCAACTTTTAGCTTCAGCTCTGTAACCGCTGCTTCAAGCGCATTTATTCTGGTATTTAAACTGTTGTCTGCCTGACCCTGGCTTCCCAAACCATTTACCTTTTTTACAATCTCAATTAAAGCTTCTTCCAGGACTTTAACCCGGTCTTCCAAAGTTGCATTTGGCAGAGTTTTTGGTACCTCAACCGGGCCCTGTGAATCCTCTGCTTTAGGAGTTGTTAAGTTTGGGCTTGTTGAAGCAACAAACCGGTAGTAACCCAGTCCACCTACAACCAGCATAACCAGCCCTAAAATGGGCAGAAGTTTAACCACACATTAATAATACAACTTTGCCATTTTTACGCAATATATCAAGGCTTCTGAACTTGCATCTAGGCTCATAGTCTGCTATACTACGTAGCTTATGCTTAATATACGAAAGAACCTACAACTTTTAGCTTTAGTCCCTTTTTCGCTGTCTGCCACTTTTGGCAATATTGATCAAATGATCAGCCTGAAAGCTGAAGATAATGTCATATCCCAAAAAGAGTTTTCTTTGGAAAACAGATACCCGCTGGCTTCAGTTAACCAGGTATTTAAGGAAAATATTCTGCTTAACTTAGCTTATTTAAGAGGCAGCGTACTCTCACGCCAGGATATTAACTGGAATGAAATAAATAAACCTTTCAGCTTTGAATTCAAGCTGGAACCAAATAAAACCTTTGCCTACCATGAAGATGTGGAAGAAAAGTATAAGAATACTCTTGTTAAAACAACCAATGCTCATTTTAACTCTACAGAAGGATTTAAGACTGATGGATATTTATTTGGAGATGGAGTTTGTCATTTAGCCTCCCTTATTTATTGGGCAGCCAAAGAGGCCGGACTTGAGGCCAAAGCTCCCACCAACCATAACTTTGCCGATATTCCGGATGTTCCTAAAGAATACGGGGTATCCATTTATAGCAATCCTTATGCTAAAGGTTCTCATACCCGGCAAAATTTATATATTACCAACAATCAACCTAAAGTAGTTTCATTCAAATTTGACTATGATGGTCAAAAAGTCAAAGTTTCAGTTTTAGAATAAACACCCCTACTCTTTACAGGATAAGTTGAATCCCCTACTATGTATTTATGGCCTCTGTGAAAAAACTTAAAACTCATCTTAGCGAAAAGCATGACCATGAAACTTTAAAGTTTCCGGATGGATTTTTATGGGGAGCGGCTACCTCTGCCCATCAGGTTGAGGGAGGAAATATTTACAATGACTGGTGGGCGTGGGAACAAAAAAGACCAACTGAATTTAGATCAGGCAAAGCCTGTAACCAGTATGAACTCTATGAGCAGGACTTTGACCTGGCTAAAGATTTAAACCATAATGCCCACAGATTATCGATTGAGTGGTCCAGGATTGAACCGGTTGAGGGTAAATTTGATCCTGAAGCAATTGAACACTATGTTAAGGTACTTAAGTACCTTAAGTCACTTAAGATGACCGTAATGCTTACTCTTTGGCACTTTACCCTGCCTCAATGGGTAGCTGATCTGGGAGGCTGGGAGAACGGGAAAACACCCGAGCTTTTTGAAAGGTTTATCAAAAAAATCCTTCCGGAACTCGGAGAATATGTGGACTTATGGGTAACATTAAATGAACCCGGTGTCTATATTTATGAAACCTACGTTGACAGAGTCTGGCCTCATTCCAAGAAAAGTTTGTT
Organism: uncultured Gammaproteobacteria bacterium; assembly: GCA_964547465.1. Taxonomy (GTDB): domain Bacteria; phylum Patescibacteriota; class Microgenomatia; order Daviesbacterales; family UBA10151; genus CAZJNI01. The sequence continues at coordinate 21,499 of CAZJNI010000009.1, read as the reverse complement.
AGGTCAGATTAAAACTTTCCTGAATTTGGTTTCCGCACACAAAAAGATATATAAATTAATCCATCAAAATTTTCCGGCCGGCAAACCAATCGGCATTGCCAACAATATTCTCTCTTTTGAGGCTTATCATAAACATTCAATTACAGAACAGCTGGCAGTTTCTTTAAATGATATTTTTATCAACCATATGTTTTATTTTTTTACCAAAGGCACCCATGATTTTTTCGGCATAAATTATTACTTCCATGTCCGTTTCAGAAATCACGGTTTGATTCCCGACTCAATCGGATCCATGCAGCAATTTCATGAGGTATCAGATTTAGGCTGGGAAATTTATCCGGAAGGGCTGTTTGATGTCTTAACAGATTTTGCAGATGATGTACCAATTTATATCACTGAATGCGGGATTGCTTCCACCAATGATGATAGAAGAAATAGATTCCTGGTCTCATACCTGGAAGAAGTAGCCCGGGCCATTAAATCCGGAGTAAATGTACGGGGGTTTTTCTACTGGTCGCTGATTGACAATTTTGAGTGGCATTTGGGATTTACTCCCAGATTCGGGCTGATTGAGGTGGATTATGAAACCCAAAAAAGGCACTTGCGTCCTTCAGCCTTAACCTTTGCGGAAATCATTGCAGCTAACGGTATTCCGCATACTTTAATGAGATTTTTAGGCCACAGCGTCACAGCTGAAGAAGTTTTAAAAAAGTTTCAGGAAAAAGAGCCGGAACATGCTTAATTTGAGGATAGATGTTGGATACTAGAAGTTAGACATTGAAATTAGAAGTTAGAAACTGGAAATTTCTATCTTCCATATTCTAGCGTCAAATTCCAGCATCAAGTTTCTATCCTCTAGCATCAAAATTATGTACCTACCTATCTCTATTTTAGCCTTCATATTAAATGGAGTTGCCGTTACTGTTGATAAGTTTTTACTGACCAAAGTTATCCCTGATCCTTTATTTTATATCTTTTACTTTAGTCTGGTAAGCTGTCTGGCTGTATTTCTTCTGCCATTTACCCATGTCCCGGGCAATGAAGTGATTATTTTAGCTTCCACTTCCACAGTACTCTGGACAGCTGGTGCATACTTTATGTTTAAGGCCTTAAAAGAAGGGTTAGTAGAAAGGGTCATTCCGGTAATTGGCAGTTTAAACCCGTTTATACTATTTTTAATAGGACTGATTTCCGGCAGCTTACTTATAAATCAGGTTTGGGCAATTATTGTACTCATTTTAGGATTAATATTTCTAACTTTGACAAATTGGCAGGGAAAATTAACTAAAAACGAGCTCCTATTTGAGGTTTTATCTGCTACCCTGTTTGCTTTTTCATATCTAATTTTAAAACAGGCATATTTAAAAATGGATTTTATTACAGTCCTGGTTTGGTCCAGGTTCGTACTTATTCCCCTGGCTTTAGTCTTCCTTACTCTACCTGCTTTGCGGAGCAAAGTCATACCAGGCCATACTCAAGGTATTTCACTGATCAAAAAAGGCGGTCTGCTTTTTGCATTCGGTCAAGTTTCAGCCGGTATTTCCCAACTTCTGATATTTTTTGCCATTTCTTTGGGTAGCCCGGTTTTGGTAAATTCCCTGCAGGGAACCCAGTATGTATTTTTGTTTATTTTGAGCTTAATTTTAGCCAAAAAATATCCCCAAATCTTCGGGGAAAAATATACTTCTTTTAAACTAATTACAAAAATTTTAGGGATAATACTAATCGGATTTGGATTGTACCTTTTAGCTGTTAGATAATTATTTCTGGATTCCGGGAAACTGGGCACTTTTTAGGATTGAATCAACTGTCTTACTATAATCAACTCCATTGGAAGAACGCTCATCTATTACCCAATTAATCACTAGCCTCCCAGATTCAATCATAAAATGTCTTTCGTTATATGGCAATTGACCCGGTCCCGGCTGTTTTTTATAAGCTAATACTTCTCCGCGTAGTCCAGCTTCTCTTAAACCGGGTAAATTAGCTGGTTGAGAAACAACGGCAAAAGGATTTGTTCGATCAATGGCAACAGCTAAATCATATTGTTCTTTGACGTAAGAGGCAAAAGTAGTATTTTTAAGTGAATCTACCCAGGTAGTCATAAGAACAGGCATATTTCCGCTAGGTTCAATTAATACAATACCATTTGCTGTATCCTCCCAACCCCGTTGATTAGGATATTTTAGAGTAAAACCATTACCCCTGAAGGGCTTCCAGTCGGAATAATCAAACTTTTCTACCGGTTTATCGGTTGAACCTATAACCTGCACATCTTTTGAAAAAAATAGTCCAGTTTCTGGAGTTAGAGTATTGCCTTCAGAATTTGTTAAAGTAGCTTGAGTAGTCTTAGCAATAGGTAAGTGATCCTTAACCGGATCACCCATTATCATCCACGCCAGTAAAAGAGATGTACTTAAACCGACTAAAGTAATTTTTGTACCTTTGGGGTGTTTATTAGCTAAAGTTCCGGTTAACTGAACTACTCGTTCAAGAGGATAAAAAATCTCACCCAAAACTTTCTCGTACCTCTGTTCAATATTAGGCATAATTTTCAATTCTACACTATGGGCTTTTAAATGTCAAATTATACTATTATCTTGCGGCAGAAACCGTTTCAGGAATAGGAGACACTCTAAGATTTCCACCATCTTCGGTTTCTACAGTAATACCTCCCATTTTTATAACAGGATGCAAATTTACAATATTGAATTTTCCGGCAAGGGGAATTCCATCTGGTTTTAACGGTTCAATCTTATCTGGCCAATCAGGCGAATCCGGCTGAACATAACCCGGAAATATGGTTTGCTGGCTGACATTAAGATAAAGTACCATCTCCTCAACTGTCCTTGGGTAATCATTTACCAACACTTTGGCCCGAAAAGGTATCCATTTTGATGGATAACGTCCTGGATCAAAAGTCGGGTTATCCCCCTCTACCAGTAAAGGATTTTGTACACTAAAGACATTGCTATCTTTTACACCAACGCCTGCTAAAGAAATAATGTTATCCCAGGAAATAAGTTTCCTCTCTGATATTTTTGGTGATGTCCCGATCTGAACAGATTCATCTTTCACTTTTTTTGTAACCAGGACAGAACCCTTAAAGATTCCAACTGGTATTAGCGCTGCCATAGTATCAGGGGAAGATACTTCAGCCTTATCTGCTTTGGTCAAAGCAACTGCGCTATAATCTATAGCACACAGTTTCCGGGCATCTGCCGAATTAAACGACAAATTAAGCCCGGGAATACTGCCGCAATATGCCACCACCTTACCGTCTTGACGGATAGAACCGTCCATTTTTGTACCTCTTGGGATTAAACCCAGGACTTGGGAAGTATCAGGATAATTTGTAACAGTAACCAAATCTTCTACAGCTTCTGTAGGACCATAGCGTTCTTCATTGACAAGAAGAGGTTTTTCATCATTAAGTTTAGCTATCATATTCTCTATAGTATAATCTTCACTTAATAACCTAAGTAAGATAGATGGAGCAGCTACTACAGTAACTATAGCTGCTCCTGCCATAAATATAGGTAGAACTCTAAATCTTAACCTGTCCCGCCAAATTTCTCTTCTTTCCATTCTTTTCAGTATGGGGTCACGGGGAATCCCTTCAAGATGAAATACTCCAGATTCAGTTCCCTTTTTCATATATATATTCTATACTATGGGACCCAAGTTGTAAATCCTTATTTAACAGGCTCAATTCTATCCTATAAACTGCCTATTGAAAACAGCTTCTTGCAATTATAAAATATTCTTGGAACCGTGATAGGCATTAAGAAATTTAGGGAATTTTAACTTATGCCTGCAGAGCAAAGACGGAAAATACAAGTAAAAAAAGCTGCTCCCATAAAGGTTGCTCTCCTTTTGGTCCAATTTCTGCTAATTAAGCTGGGGTTTATTCCATTTTTTATTATTAAAGCCCTTGTTGATCCTTTATATTTTGGGATAGAGCGTGCCTCAAAACTCAAAATTCCTAATCCCGGATTTTCCTTCCCCCATTTTTCACTTCCCCACCCTGGGCGGGGCCGTGGTCGTCCAAGAAAAGGTCCACTCTTAAGCTTTTATTTAAAAAGATTTACTAAATCATACAAACTAGTTCCTAAAAAAATCAAAGTTGCCTTTTTTTCAACTTTAATAATCCTTATAATATTTCTTTATACTCAATTTATCCTTTCGGCAGCTTATCAACTACCTAGCCCTGATAAACTCTCATCCTATCAAACCCCCACCACCACCGAGATTTTTGACAGGAACGGTAAGCTTTTATACAGGTTATACGAGGGCAGAAACAGAAGCCTGGTTAATCTGGAAGATTTGCCACTCTTTCTAATTCAGGCCACTATTGCCATTGAAGATAAAAATTTTTATAAACACTTGGGGATTGATTTTGAAGCTATTATCAGAGCTTTTTATCATAACTACCAAAATAAAGATCAAAAAGAGGGAGCCTCCACCATTACCCAACAATTGATTAAAAATACCATGCTGACTCCGGAAAAAACATACAGCAGAAAATTAAAAGAGATTATCCTTTCCCTTTGGGCAGAACATCTTTATAGCAAAAATCAAATACTTAAAATGTATTTTAATGAAGCACCATATGGCGGATTAAATTGGGGAATCAGGGCTGCCAGTTTATCATATTTTAACAAAGAGCCAAAAGATTTAAATTTATCAGAAGCAGCATATTTGGCAGGACTGCCTGCATCCCCTACTCAATTTAGTCCATATGGCACTCATCCGGAATTGGGCCTGGCAAGGGAAAAACAGGTTCTGGAGCGAATGGTTGAGGAAAAATATATCTCGAGTGCCCAGGCAGAGGAAGCCATAAAGCAGAGACTAAATTTTAGGGGCCAGATTGAAGATATTAAAGCCCCTCATTTTGTTTTCTATGTCAGGGATTTACTGGCTCAAAAATATGGTTCAAGACTTATTTCCCAGGGAGGATTAAAAATTACCACCACCCTGGATTTAGGACTGCAGGAAGAGGTGGAGAGAATTGTTAAAACAGAAGTGGAAGGATTAGTTAATTTGAATGTCAAAAATGGAGCGGCCATGATTTTGGATGCCAAAACTGGCCAGATTTTGGCTATGGATGGGTCTTTAGATTATTATCAGAAGGATTTTGGAAACTTTAATGTCACCCTTTCTTTAAGGCAACCGGGTTCATCTATTAAAGTTATCACCTATGCCACTGCTTTTAAGAAAGGTTATTTTCCGGGAAATACTGTTTTAGACGCCCCGGTTGTTTTCAGGGATGAATGGGGTAACTCTTATGCTCCTCAAAATTATGATGGATCCTTTCATGGACCGGTTTCTATACGGCAGGCTTTGGGTTCTTCGTATAATACCCCGGCAGTCAGGGTTGAGGCATCCATAGGTATAGATTCAATTATTCAAACAGCCAGGGATTTAGGCATTACTACTTTCACTGATCCAAAAAATTACGGTTTAGCTCTTACCTTGGGGGCTGCAGATGTAAAGATGATTGAGATGATGGGTGTTTATGGAACTTTTTCTCAAATGGGAGTGTATCGCAAACCTACTCCAATCCTTAAGGTGACTGATTCAAATGGTAATATTTTGGAAGAGTATCAGGATCAGGGCAGGCAAGCTCTTGAGCCGGAAATTGCATATCTTGTGACTGATATTTTAGCAGACAATAAAGCCAGAACTCCGGCTTTTGGTTCCAGTTCCCTGCTTAATATCCCGGGCCAGGTGGTGGCTGTTAAAACCGGAACTGCAGACTGGAAAACAAATAATTGGACTTTTGGATATACTCCTGACTTTGTGGTGGGAACCTGGGTGGGAAATCCGGATAATTCCCCCATGAATCCAAGTTTAACATCCGGTGTCACAGGAGCTACTCCTATTTGGAATAAAATTATGAAAGGTTTACTGACTGTAAAACCAAGTACAGGATTTTTAAGACCTGCCAGAGTGGTGGAAGCGCAAATTGATGGCAGGAAGGATTTAGCAATTGCCGGATCCATTCCTAAAGGCTTGGTCAGGGTCAGGACAGAGGCAGAAAAAACCATTTTTTCAGATGCATTTTCTTCCTATGCCACCCCATCTGCCCAGGCCGCGATTAAAGATGGAGTTACAAACTAACCTAAAACTACCCAGCCGCGCAAATCCTTTTTAGGTATTTTAATGGGTGAGGTAATAAATGGGTCTACTTCCCCAATAAAAATTAAGCTGCCATAACGGGAGCTTTCTTTACCTTTCCAGTAATCCTCCCCAATCGCTAACTCCTTACCATACTTTTCTCTTAAGTTACTTAAGTCACTTAAGTCTAGCCCATCATAAAAGATCACTTTTTTTACTCTGAATTGGCCGATTATATCTTGTCCGCTTGGTTTTATATAGACTAAATCTCCGGCAGAAATAACCCCATATGGAGGATTTTTTCTCTTAGAAAGCCGGCTTTCAATGGTTTTTTTACCGGACAAAATCTTCTCCGCTCCCTCCCCTTTAAAAATCGCCAGATGTTTCATTATGGCCTGATTATATCATCAGTATTATGCAGAGTGCTGGAATTTTTGGTATAATAGACTCATATGAACAGAAATCGTGTGTGGTATTCACCAAAGTCTGATATAAAATCTCCAGATACTATTCATCAAATCCTGATGTTTGGGAATCTTGAGGATATCCGTCTCTTAAAAAAAACTGTTGGAGAAACTACTATAAGGGACCTTTTTTTACATTTTCCTAAAAAAATATATACCGGCGCTGCCTTAAACTTTATTAAAAATTTTATTTTAAGCTTACCCACTCCTATAGATGAGCAAAAATATCTTAAAACTACACCCCGGGTTACTCGATAAAAATCACTTTTCTGTATTATCCCTTCAAACCCTTGTTTGGGCATATTGAACTTTGAGGTTATCCCGGCTTCCAAAACTCCCCTGCCTGCGCCAGATGAAATAAAACATTTTTTTGAACAACTGGTAAAAACATACGTCACTTAAAATTTGACTGTCAGGGTATAATGTAACCATAAAATTATGCAGGCAACACTGGAGAGAAGACCTCAAACTGCCACTTACATACAAAGCTTTTCAGTTGAGGAAAAACCAGTTGCTATTTTCTTCCCAGGCCAAGGCCTACCACCTAAAGATATTTGTTCCTACCATCAGCTACTAAAGGCTATTGATCAAAACTTGGTCCAGGACCGGCTTTCTTTAGCTCAAAAAGTTATGGATGATACGTTTGGAGATTCAAGTTTTGATATTGAAAAAACTCTTTTGGATGAGGATTCACCTATCTTTAAAGACACTTCTTTTGTTCAACCGGTTGTTTATTCTTTATCTGTTTTGGCCTGGGAAATAATGCAGCCTAAATTAGGGATAAGCGGCTTTGTGCCCAAAGTTATGGCCGGACATTCTTTAGGTGAGTATACTGCCCTGACTGCCTCTGGGGTGATCCCTTTTGAAAAAGGCATAGAAATTGTCTCTTTTAGGGGTCTTATCATGAAGCAGGCTTGCGAGGAAGAAGAAAGTAAACTATCCAGTATCAGCGGCTTAAGTTTAGAAATTGTTTTGGATGAGATTTGCCCAAAAACTAATTCAGCAGTCGCTTTGGTTAATGCTCCTGAACTGATTGCAGTTGGTTCCACTCCTGATAAAATCCCCGAAATTGAACAACTGACCAGTGAAATTGGCCAACAAAGAGAAAAGAGAGTTAGAGTAACAACCTTACCTACTGCCGGAGCATTCCATACCCGCTTTATGAGAGTACCTGCAGAAAAATTGGAGGAATTTTTGCTGAGATATGATTTTGCCGATCCGGAAGTGCCTATGGTTGCCAATCGAACCGGACAGATGACCAGAAGCGGTGCGGCTTTGCGGAATCATGCGGTAGAAAGCATGGAAAATCCGGTGCTTTGGACAAAATCCTTAGCCACAATGAGAGAGCAAGTACAATTTTTCATAGAATGCGGTCCGGGAAATTCTCTCACCCGATTAAATATTCTTAATGGTATCCCAGCTTTGGAAACCCTAAATATTAATAATTTATTCTAAATTAAACAGCTTCCCCTTTAAAAATCGCCAGATGTTTACTCATTTGAGGCAATTATACCACCGGGGCTTCCGATAATCTTTCTAACTTATCCCGCCTATTTTGTAGGAATACTCTTAAACTCTCTTGATCATCTATTCGGTGAAAATATTGTTGTCTCAATTTGTAAATAGGAACCGGACAATCCCCGCTCAATAGATCAGCTAATTGAAATCTAGGATGCCGCATAGTCCCAATTCCAAGTTCCAAAAAAAGATGAGTCAATGTCTTAAAACCATCTCTTTCTTCAATTTTCCGTGTTTTTAGCCTTTCTATCGGAGGGCCAATCACTTGTGTTAGTGGATCTTTTAAAAACCTTTTCAGCTGGGGTTCTTGATGAAACGTATCACGTACCCGTCTGTCGTGTTGGGCGGCAAAGATCCAATATCTATGGTGGCTTTTTTGATCTCCACTGCTAACCGGAACTATTGGGATACAGGCATCTTTGGCAACTTGTACAAAGGTAGCAACATCTCTACCTGAATAACGGAAGTCAGAAGCAATTCTTCTTAATGTCATGACAACAGGATCTGGACCATAAGCATATAATTGCAAGAATCTTCTTCTTCCGCTTACCTGATCTAGCAGCATTTGAATCTCCCGATCACCAGTTGCTGATTTTATTGCCGTTGCCAATTCGGCATGCGAGAGTAGTTCTGGTACCATATGCCCCTATTTTATAACTTTAAAATTTGAATTGCCAATTTGTGTGATCTTATATTTAATTATTGCTATCTTTAAAAAGCTTTGATATACTTGACAAACACCTCCAATAATATGGAGGCTTTTTAAAATCAAAATGCCCAATATAATCAGTTTTTTAAAAGAAGTTAAGGAAGAATTAGCAAAAGTTAGCTGGCCAAACCGGGAACAGACTATCCGCTATACTGTTTTGGTTATAATTGTAGCAGTTGCTGTGGGAGCTTTTTTAGGAGGATTAGATTATCTTTTGACAAAACTAACAGCAGTTATATTAGAAAATTATGGAAGATAAAATAAAAACAGAAAAACAGACGCTAGATGATGGAAACTTGAAGCTAGATGAAGAAGCTGGAAGTTCGAAGTTGGAAGATAAGCAGAGCTTGCCGTCTGATGACGGTCAAACTTCTAACATCCAACCCCAAGATCCAGCTTCCAGCGTCCAACTTCCAACATCAAAATCATACAATCCCAATGCCAAATGGTATGTGGTCCATACCTATTCCGGCCATGAAAACAAAGTGGCCCTGACTTTAAAACAGCGGATTGAATCAGAACACCTGGAAGAAAAAATTCTGGATGTTTTGGTGCCAACCCAGGATAAAATTGAAATCAAATCCGGTAAAAAAGTTAATATTAAAGAGAAGATTTTTCCGGGCTATATTCTGGTAAAAATGGTTTTGGATGATGCTTCCTGGCTTGCTGTCAGAACTACGCAGGGCGTGACAAGCTTTGTAGGTATGGGCAATAAACCTACTCCTATCTCTGATGCTGAAGTGGCAACCATAGTCAGATTCACTCAGGAAGAAGCACCTGTTTATAAACAAGTATTTAGTGTTTCAGATACTGTTAAAATTGTGGATGGGCCTTTTGCCGAGTTTATTGGTAAAGTTGATAATGTGGATGAGGAAAGAGGAAAAGTTAAAGTGCTGGTGTCTATTTTTGGCAGAGAAACACCGGTGGAATTGGATTTTTTACAAGTACAAAAAATCTAAGTGACTCAAGTCACTTAAGTAACTTATGGCAAAGAAGATTAAAACTTATATTAAGCTAACAATCCCTGCAGGGGTGGCAACAGCTGCTCCTCCTGTGGGAACAGCTTTAGGTCCACATGGTTTGCCTATTATGGAGTTTGTTAAGGCTTTTAATGAAAGAACCAAGGATAAGCAGGGTACTGTTTTGCCTGTTGTTATTACAGTTTACGAAGACAGAACATTTTCCTTTATTACCAAAGAACCCCCTGTGGCAGAAATGATTAAAAAAGCCATAAATTTAGAAAAGGGTTCCGGCAAAGCTTTAAAAGAACCGGTGGGAGAGCTTTCCCATGCCCAAGTGGAACAAATTGCCCAGGCTAAAATGCCGGACTTAAATGCTAATTCGCTGGAAGCAGCCATGAAAATAGTGGAAGGCACAGCACGCTCAATGGGCGTAAAGGTAGGAACATAATCCATGGGACGTCCAAAAATTAAAATTATAGATGATTCAAAGCCAGAAGAAGAGGAAAAAAAGAAAACTTCTAAGAAAAGCCGGGATAAGACGGCAAAGTCAGATGTAGTCGAAGCAACTTTTCCTGTCATTGCGAGCGAAGCGAAGCAATCTAGCCAAGAAGAAAACCAAACCCAGATTGCTACGTCGTCTCTCGATGAACTCGAGACTCCTCGCAATGACAAAAATGAAGTCAAAAAAACACAAAAACCTGGAAAGACTAAAAAGGTTAGATCCAAAAAATATCAGGAATTAATAAAAGATCTGGACAAATCCAAAACTTATCCTCTTTCCGAGGCAGTTGACATGGCTAAAAAATTATCCTATGCTAAATTTAATGCCACCTTAGAAGCACACATAAATACCGTTGCATTGGGAATTCGTGGTTTAGTCTCTCTGCCCTATGCCTCCGGTAAAAAATTACGCATTTTAGCCTTTGGTAAAGGCGCTGAAGATTCTGGCGCAAGTTTTTTTGGTACTGATGAGATAATTGAAGAAATAAACAAGGGTAAGGTCAGTTTTGATCTTTTAGTTACTACTCCAGAATGGATGCCAAAATTGGCAAAGGTTGCCAAAGTTTTAGGCCCCAGAGGTTTAATGCCTAATCCTAAAAATGGCACAATAACGAATGATCTTAAAAAGGTAGTAGAGTCCTTCCAATCCGGAAAAACAGAATATAAAACAGAATCCAAAGCTCCTGTCATCCATCTTGGATTGGGTAAATTAGACCAGCCTACAGAGGAACTGTCTGCCAATATTAAAACTCTGCTTCAAACCATTGGTAAAACCAGAGTTAAGAAAGTTTCCCTTTCTCCTACGATGGGACCATCAGTTAAGGTGGATCTCAATACCCTCTAAACTTTTTTCTGGCTTGAAAAAGCTTTTCTGAAAGTCCGCCTTCTTTCATATGCTTTTCTTTTAAGGAAGAAATTAGTTTATCTATTAAGTAGTTAGCCTGATTAATTAGGGTTATCAATAGGTTAACAGCTTTTTGTTTATCTAAAGGGAGATCCGGGAAATTGGGGTTATCGGGAAGAGTTGGGGTTTGCTTTAAAATCCCCCATATTACCCTTATCTCCCCTATTTCCCTAATTACCCTTTCCTTCTCCCAAACCTCAAGTCTATTTTGTCTGGCAAAAGCCATATAATCCTTTAATAACTCCTCTAAAGATCCTCTGGCAACTCCGGAAAGTTTAATATATCCGGATAAACTTTGTTGCTTATTCCCTTCTGAAATATTCTGCATGCCTGATCTAGCTGCCTGTTCCATCTGATCTTTGGTCCTGGACTTGTAATCTATCCACCTTTTACAAAACTCAATAGTATAGTCATAGACCGGAACTGTCACCCTATACGCTAAAAGGTATTCATATCCTGCCTTTTTCTTCCCCCGATTTCCCAAATTATCCATATCCCCCTAATCTCCCTTTCTTAAAGCTTTTTTGAAGATCAAACCCAGATTTAGCTTTAAGCTAAAGATAGATATCAGACCAAAAGTTATTACAAAAATTGCAGATAAAATATGGAATAAAACAACCATAGCTGAAGCTAAATTAGTGCTTATCCCAAACACTCCTGATAAAATTAAAGTACCGGATGCCTCTGCAGATCCCACATATCCCGGAGCTGCAGGAATAAGATAAGTTAGAGCAGATAAAAGTTGGCCTAAATACATCTTAAAATAGTTTTGAGGTGAGCCTAAAGCCAAAAAAGTGAAATACCAGATAGCTGCATCTGCCCCATAAGCGAGTATTGTTATTAAAGTTAGAAGTATTAGATCTTTTGGATGTCTTCTTAAAATGGAAAATGATTCCAGAATGAATGAGCTAAATCTTACGAAATATATCTTAATAGGCTTTACTATAAACAGAGGCATCAAAAATTTGACTAATTTTTGTGCAAAATCTATTTGAAAAATAGCCAAATAAGCTAAAAGCAGGGCCAGAATTAATATAACAGTTATAATCATTATAAAAGTTATATTTAAGGAGGTAGGAACTACTGCTAAAAGCAAACCTGCCAAAGCCAAAACAGCCAGAAAATCCACAAACCTGTCCATAAATACCCAAATTATGGCCTTACCCATATGAAAGCCATACCTATTATTTAAAAACAGTCCTTTGGCTATTTCCCCCATTCGAATTGGTATGAAAAAATTTAAAACCATTGCTGCCCCATTTAAAAAGATTAAGTCCAAAAGCTTAATTTTTTTCATTTCAGACAGGAAAACCTTAAGCCTTAAAGCACGGATAATTGGAGACAGCAGCATAAAGAAAAAAACAGGTCCTAAAAGTACTATATTTACCCTGGAAATAGTTTCCAAAATTTGTTTTAAATCAACAAAATAAGACCAGATAAGAATCAGTATTATGCCTAAAGTAGTGTTAATAAGGATCTTTAAAAGACTGCGGGTTGTCATTTTGCTAATATACAATATACACTATTATCATATGTTTTCTACTTTTAAACAAAAGCTACTAGTGATAGCCTACATTATTATTATATTATCCATCCCTGTTGGCACATATTTAGTATCCCAATATCAAAATCTCAAAAGTAAAGCAAGTGAATCAAAAAATAGTCTACCAATTGTTAAAGTTAGCCCTGCTCCAAAAACTTCTGATAAAATCAAGGTTGATTCAACTCTGCAGGATCTATTAAATGCCACTCCGGAACCAGAGGATTCTACTCCCACTATTGCCACCAGTTTTGGTCCAACTTTATCTTTAAAGGTAAGCTTGCAAGGAAGGCCGCAAAACAATCAAAGCGCCAAGCTTTTTGTGGGTATTTTAGAGGGGAGTGTTTCCTTAAATCCCAGGTTTTTATTAAGCTTTACAATTGATCTACCAGAATCCGGAGAATATAGCGATCTATCTTTGGCAGGACTTACCAGTGGATCTCAATATACTGCCATATTAAAATCTTCTGCCCAAATTGCTACTGCGTCTGCTTTTATCATGTCACCAACTGTTACAAAATTAAACAGTGGTGAGGCAATTAATCTAACATCAGGTGATTTAAATGAGGATAATACCATAAATTCAGCTGATTATTCCATTGCCCAGAAGGCTTTTGGGGCAACTTCCACATCTTCAACCTGGAATGAAAATGCTGATTTTAATAAGGATGGAGTGATTAATATTTTTGATGTTGCCATAATCACTAAAAATTTCGGCAAGATTGGTGATTCTGGAGTTTGGGTCTCCTCTACTCCTAAAACAGCCACCGGATCTGCCAGCTTAACCCCTACTAATTTGCCTGTTGGGTCAGTTGGAGGTTCAACTGATGGCTACTGGGTCTTTGTACCAAAAGTAGGTAATTGACAGCATTCCATATTTAGGATAGAATTTGTGACAGCTTAAGACAGTGAGCGCTAAATTAAGTCTCACCGAGGCGAAATAACTTAAAACTAAAGACTTAAAACTCAAAACAAAAAAGTTTTTAGTTCCAAGTATCTAGTTATCCTCGCTTAAGCGAGGATTTTTAATGCCAAAAACAAGAGCACAAAAAGAAGAAGCAGTTATAAAATTACAGGAAAAGCTTTCTCGTACCAAAGCTTTAGTTTTTGCGGACTATAAAGGTTTAAGTATGAGCCAGCTGTCTGACCTTCGCAAAAAACTAAGAGAACAAAATGCCGAATTTAATATCACTAAAAATACCCTGCTGGAACGTGCCTTACCTACAACCTACAACCTACAACCTACAACCTACCAGGGTTCAACAGCTACACTTTTTGCTTATGATGATCAAATTACACCCATAAAAATTTTAGTTAAAGCTTTTAAAGACGCCACAATTGGGAGTGTTAAATCAGGATTTCTTGATGGTGAAGCGCTTGATTCAGTAAAGATTATTCAGCTTTCTACCCTACCCAGCAAAGATGAGTTGCGAGGGAAAATTGTTGGAGTATTAGTAGCTCCGCTGCAAGGCATGGTTTCAGTACTGCAAGGAAACTTAAGAAATCTAGTTTATGCATTAAGTGAACTACAAAAACAGAAGGGAGGTGTTTAATTTATGGCAGACGATACAGTAAAAGTTGAAGGGGCCCAAGAAGCAGCAGCAGAAGCTACAGAAGCTGTTGAAGAAGTCAAAGAAGTAGTTAAAGAAGTTAAAGTTGAAGAGCCTCATCCAAAGGAAGATCAGCCTGTGGCTGAAAAAAAGGCTCCCAAACCAGTTTCAGCCAGCCTGGAAAAGATAATTGAACAGATTGAAAAATTATCAGTTCTGGAACTTGCTGATTTAGTTCATGCGCTGGAAGATAGATTTGGTGTTTCAGCTCAAGCTCCAGTAGCCACCGCACCAGTCGGTGCAGGGCAAGCAGCAGCAGGTGAACCAATAGAGGAAAAAACTACATTTAATGTAATTTTGACAACAAGTGGTGCAAACAAAATTGCAGTTATTAAGGCTGTCCGGGAGCTAGTACAAACGCTAGGCTTGAAAGAAGCTAAAGATTTGGTAGAAAGCGCTCCAAAACCAGTACTTGAAAGTGTTAATAAGCAAACCGCTGAGGAGGCTAAGACTAAACTCACGGCCGCTGGAGGCACTGTAGAATTACAGTAAAGTGATATCTTGACATGCTCTGTTTTGTTATGATATACATTGAATTAGAATGTCTGACAAACTATCACTAGATAATCTTCCTGATTTATTAACCGTTAGAGAAGTGGCAGAAGTATTGCGCGTTTCACCCTTAACCATTAAAAGATGGGGTAAAAGAGGCAAGCTTCCGGCAATCAGGATAAACTCCAGAGGAGACAGAAGATATAAAAAAGAGGCAGTCTTATGGCTTCTTGGAATAACCCAAAAAACAGCTTCAACAGATACTGTTACTCCAAGTTCATATTAGAAATTATCACTTAGGTATTTAATCTGCTAATTAATACTGAATACGCTGCTGCAGAGCCAAAATCCACCAACAGCAAACTATTCTGTAGTAATTTGCGGATGCACACTATAATTAGGGTTTTCTTCAAAACCAACCTCTCCTTTTTTCTCAACCACATAATAAGCTAAACCTTGCTTTTTCATAATAGGTTCTGAATCTATAGCCTTTGATTCAATATCTAAATTACCTATCACTACTAAATAAGTTTTACCAATGTTTACCAGAACGCAAGCCCATCCGGCAGGTAAATCAACTTGTCTACCAGGATTTAAGGTTACAACTTTAAATTCTTTTGCCTCACCCGTTTCATCATTTCTTTGCATAAGTAAAACTCCCTGACCATATAGGCACTGATACATTTGTACACCCGGGTAATTGCTGAAAAAACCTTCTGTTTTGTTGTACTCCACTCCATTTTGGCCCGGGGAAACAACAAATATGACCTGATCTTTTTCTAAGATTAAATAATACGGCTCTCTTATGACAGGTCTAGCACTAGTATCCATTAAAACCGATTTTATATCCTTGCTTTTTTTGGTAATAATCATAATTTCAGCTTAACATGGAAGTATACTGATAAGTCAATGCCTTGAGAGTAAAAACAGATATTCTATTAGGGCAAATTGTCTTTTTATCCGCCAGGGTTGAACTGCTAACCTAAAAAGCCACTCTAACCCAAAATTTCTAACTAGCTTTGGCGCCCTTGGAACTTCACCTGAAATATAGTCTAATGATCCACCTACAGCCATTACTACTTTGATATTCAAAGATCCTAAGTTTTTGGCAATCCATTTCTCCTGTTTTGGCGGACCAAAACCAACAAATAATAAATCGCACTTAAGTAACTTAAGTGACTTAAGTGACTTACCTTCTTCATCCACTTCTCCACCGGATTCTGCGTAAACAATCTTTACCCCCGGGTATTTTTTCCTTAAGCAATCTACTGCTTTGTCTGCTACTCTATCCTTACCCCCTAAAAGACCTACTGTAGAAGCCCAAACCCTTGATTGATCAACTAACCTTTCCATAAAATCTACTCCGGCAATAGTATTTTTAACTTTTCCGGAGAGTTTTAAGCCAATTCCATCAGGAATAGATAAATCTGCATCGTTTAGTATACTTTTATATCTATTATCTTTTTGAGCTGCCATAATTATTTCCGGGTTTGGAGTGACAATGTAGTGTTTACCGGATCCTTTTAACCAATTCCCTACTGTTTCAAGAGCCTCGTCCATAGTCACATCATCTATCTTTATGCCTAAAATATTTTTTTTCATATATTAGCCACCTCCTCTAATACTCCTAATGTTTCTTTAGCCGCTTTTTCCCAAGAGAACCTTTTTATATTTTCAAATCCTGCTCTAATCATTTGAAATTTGACATTTGAAATTTGACATTTTTCCATCCCTCTAACTATATCATCAATATTATATGGATTTACGTATATTGCCCCTTTTCCAGCTACTTCGGGCATACTGGAAATATTTGATGTAATCACAGGACACCCACAAGCTTGAGCCTCAAGTATAGGCAAACCAAAACCTTCAAAAAGAGATGGGAAAACTAAAGCTATTGCAGCTGAATATAGAGCTGGTAATTTTTCATCAGGCACATAGCCCAGAAATTTTACTCTATCCTCTATCCCCAGTTTTTCTGGCAGTTTATAAATTTCATCAGAAAGCCAGCCCTTTGAACCTGCTATAACTAACTTTATATTGTCATTGCGAGGAGTCTGCGACGAAGCAATCTGTTTATTAATTAGATTGCCACGCCATGTACCGTTCTGGTACATGGCTCGCAATGACAGAAAAACAGTAAAAGCTCTGAGTACACGCTCCAGATTTTTTCTGGGTTGCACTGTTCCGACAAATAGATAAAACTGTTTTAATCTATTAATTTCTATATCATTTTTTATTGGTCTAAACAATTTCTTGTCAGATCCTTCATAAATTACCTTAATTTTATCTTGCTCGATCCCGATTTTTTTTATTAAATCTTTTTTGGTGGCATTAGATACAGCAATAATTTTATCTGCAGTTTTAAGCTGATGCTTTTGCATAAATGACAGATAAAGTCTTTGCTTAACTTGATGCATTGAAGGTAAATACTCTGACCCTAAATCATGAACAGTCACCACTGTTTTTAAACCTGGCCTTCTGATAATAGGTAAAGTATGTGCTGGAACAAAGAGAGCATCCATCTTCGATGGATGTAAAACATCCTTAAAAGTTTCTAAGGCTAATCCTCCCTGGGTCCATAAAAATTTAAAATTTACAATTAAAAATTTAAAATTATCTGGCCAATCATCCCTTACCTTAACTCCGGGTCTAATGAAAATTCTATAGTCATTTTTGCTATCTATCTTTGCCAGGGCTTTTAAAAGATATAAAGAATAATTTTCTGTCCCTGTTCTATCCTTTCCAAAAGCTCTTGATCCATCAATACCTATTATCATGGCTTGATCTTATCATAAATTTAGGGCCAGGTTATTTACACTGGTACCAAATAAATTGTGCCAATAGTTAAAAGTTAAAATTTGTAGGACGTTTTTTCTCTGCATTAAAACTGCATTAAGAACTTCACGTAAGTTTAGTTGTCTTTCACGGTTGCCTTTTAACATTCTATAAGCGGTTATATAGTCTGCTCTTTGCGGGTATATTATTTCTATATCTGATTGGATAATTGCCTGGAGAAAATCCAGAGCCACAGACATTCCGTTTTCCCTGGCAAGAATTGCGTAGACCTCATTTATCACTTGAGTGCTGGTATAAAGCATACAGGCAGATTTTGCTATAATTTCCATAACTCTTACACCTTTATCATGACTGCTATCTGCCCTGTCAATAAAGCTTATAAAGATAGATGAGTCAATAAATATTTTTTTTGATTGTAATGGCATAAATGTTTTATTATGATATATTTTGATCTATTTTACCTATACCCAACCCTTTTCCTTTAAGAGCAAGTATTGGGTCGGAAAAAGAAAATTCCTTAGTTCGGAAAGACTGGTTTTTGGTTTTCTGCTGTTGCGGGGTAAAACCTTCTGTAAACTGTTTTAAATCAACTGCAGTAATCCGGATATTGCCCCCAACTCTATATGCTTTTAATTTGCCTGTTTTTACATAACGCCTGATTGTCAGGGGGTGAACTTTTAAGACAGTGGCTACTTGATTTATAGTATAAAATTCATCCATGATTTAATTATGCACCGATATACAATTTTAAACATCTATATATATAAATTGTCAAGGGTTGACATCTATATAATAAAAGACAGACACTGGATATAGCAAGATAACTCTATATATGCATAGGTTAATCAATGCATATATAATACATGCCTACTGATCTGCCAAAAAACAAGAAATTAGTCCCCATATCTGAAGCTGCTAAAGTTCTCGGCGTTTCCATAGATACAGTCAGAAGATGGGATAAAAAGGGAATTTTGCACTCTGAAAGGCCTGATGGTAAAAACCGTTTTTTTTCAATAGAAGAACTAGGAAAGGTTAAATTTGCACAACCATTACCTATTTCTGAAGCAGCTAAGCATTTAGGTATATCTACCTCAACGTTAAGGAGAATAGAGAATAAGGGTCTAATAAGTCCTGTTAGGAATGAGGCTGGAGAAAGGGTATATGACAGAGAGTCTTTGGAGAAATTCCTAAGCAGTGAATATTACCTAAGACAGAAGAAAGTTGAGCAAAAAATCTTAGAACCCTTAGCTCAACCAGACATGGTGACAGAAGAAAGGGAGGGTTTATTAAAAGAAGGAGGTAGTAAAGATTCTCCTACGTATAAAGTTTTGACTGTTCTTCAGCATGAAACTAACCAGGAAGTCTCCAAGCTTATTAGGTTTAAAAAAGCTTTTTATGGAGCTGGGTTATTTTTAGCAACGATGTTTACTTTGTTAGTGATGGTAATTACGGTTTTATTTTTGGTATTTCCACAACCTACAGCTAATTTCTTTGGCTATAAAACAGTCTATTCAAGGCTAGCTGGAAGCAATACTCCCTCAAAAAAAGAGATTACGGAGGTTAATAAAGTATTAGGAGTCCAATACCAGCCTCCAGTTGCCCCGGCAGGATCTGCTTTAGGAACTGTACTTAAACCTATTAGCAAAATCTCTTTGCAAATTGTTAAAATGGTTAGCCCTCAAACCTACGAACAGATTATTCCATTAAAAAGGATTGAGGATGTTAATGACATTTTGACAATTGACCAGCAGGGTAATATCCAACCGCTTTATAACATTAAGCTTCCGGACAGTTCTTACCTGGAGGTACCTGATAATGGTCAGATTGGTAATTTAAATGCCTCTTACGTTAGAGGAAGAGTTGTTCAGGATACGGAAGGGAAAGTTGCTATTATTCAGGATAACGGCATAATAGTAGATCTGGTTATAAATTCTTCAAACATTGCACTAAGTGCTGTTTCAGGAGGTCAAGGAGGGGTAATCTTAGACGGATCAATTACTAAAGAAGATCTGGCAAGTGCTTCCGTAACTACAGAAAAAATCGCTGATAGTGCAGTCACCAACTCCAAGCTTGCTAATTCCTCCATAACTTTTGCAGCAGATTCAGGGACTTCTAGCTCAAGTGCTTTAGGTGATACAAGAACGATTGCTGGTACAGGAATAGTTGCTACCTCAATATCTGGCGGGAAAATTACTATTACAGGAACAGAGGCAGATACATTAGCTTCAGTTACAGGAAGAGGAGCTACTACCGGAGCAGCTTTAACTCTTTCGGGGAATGTAGGAGTGGGAGGATCTTTTTCTGTTACTAATGCTGTGAGGTTTAATAATTTTAACTGTTCCAGTTTAGGGAATGGTGGGAAACTAACCACAGATTCATCAGGAAATGTTTACTGTTCTGCCGATACATCAGAATCTTCCGGATTATCCGGAACAGGACTTTCAGGTGGGGTGGCATATTGGGATGGAACAGCTTCTTTAAATAATTCTATTGCAAATTTCTACTGGGATTCAACTAATTACAGATTAGGAATAGGCGCATCTAATCCAACATATACTTTGGATGTATTAGGTACCGGCAGGTTTTCCGGCTTTGTGGGAATAGGGTCGTCTTTGAATGTATCTGGTAATGTGGGAGTGGGAGGGTCATTAACAGCCTCAGGTAATGTCAGATTCTCTGCATTTAATTGCTCAAATCTTTCCAATAATGGCAAACTAACTACAGACAGTAATGGTAATTTAGTCTGTTTACCAGATTCCGCAGCCTCTATCTCAGGTGGGGCTACTAATGGGGTAGCATATTGGGACAGTGCCACTACTATTTCTAATTCTGTGGCTAACTTTTACTGGGATCCCAGTAACTTCAGGTTAGGGATAGGTACCTCCTCTCCTGTGTATAATTTAGATGTCCTGGGTACCGGCAGGTTTTCCGGCTTTGTGGGGATTGGATCTTCCTTAAATGTATCTGGAAATGTAGGAATCGGACAGTCTCTAACTGTTACTTCAGCCACTAATCTTTCTTCAGGACTGGTAGTTTCCGGATCATCTAATTTGGGGCCATTATCTGCCAGTAGTTTCTCCGGAGCAGGACTAACTTCCTGTTCAAATGCTACTAATTCCAAGCTGCTTTGGAACTCTACCACAGGAACCTTCTCCTGTGGATCAGACCAAAACTCCGGTGGAGCAGGAGGTAATGTATCCGGCTGGTTTGACTTTGGTGATACTGTTACATTACTTACCCCAACAGATAATGTTGGTATTGGTACATCCCCTTCTCTAGCTAATGCCAAGCTGCAAATCCAGGGATCAGGAGATGCAGGAGCACTGGCATTCTACACCATAAACAGCAGCCAGAATCAGTTTGGGTTAGTAGCGCTGGATAATGGAAATGTGGGAATAGGTACAACTGCTCCCAACTATAACTTTTTAACTCAAGGCAGCGGATATTTCTCAGGATTTTTGGGTGTTGGATCTTCCATGAATGTATCAGGTAATTTAGGGATAGGTTCATCATTAACAGTATCTTCTGCATCTGTCCTGGATTCTCTTTCTGTTACCAAATCAATTAATGCTGCATCTTTAGGTGTATCCGGGATCTCTAACCTGGCAGGTAATGTGGGAGTAGGAGCATCACTCACCACTACCTCTGCCGGAGTATTCTCATCCGGTATTAAGGTTTCAGGAGCTGCTGATTTAACATCTCTTTCTGTATCAGGAATATCCTCTTTAATTGGTAATGTAGGGGTGGGAGCGTCATTAACTGTTTCCTCTGCTGTTAATCTCTCATCCGGTATAAAAGTTTCCGGTACTGCAGAACTGACCGGTCTTGGACTGTCCGGAGATACCATTACAGATTTAACAGGATCTAATTTGGTTAACAA
>CAZJNI010000008.1:0-51632 GCA_964547465.1 uncultured Gammaproteobacteria bacterium | reverse complement strand
CCACTTCTAATTTAAGGTTATCCGGCCAAAACTGTACCTCATATGGCAGCGGAGGGAAGTTAACCACAGATGCAAGTGGTAATGTATTTTGTTCCGCAGATAGTAGTGGATCATCCCTTTCCGGAGGAGTTACCAACATGGCTGCTATCTGGTCTTCCTCTTCTGCCTTAACCACAGGATTGCTATTTGATAACGGGGCAAATGTGGGAGTTGGAATATCCACACCTGCATCCAGATTTGAGGTCAGGGGAGCAAGTAATGGAACAAACCTGGCCCTTTTTGCCCATGGCACAAATGCCACAGGACTTGGACTGTCTGTATTAGATAATGGCAATGTAGGCATAGGTACTACTAATCCCGGAGGAGCATTAATAGTCTATGGTGGTAATGTAGGGATTGGATTTACCACCCCAGATAGGATCCTACAACTGGCTTCTGATATTGATATTACCTCATCTATTGCTTCCCTGATGGGAACAGCAGGGACCCAGTTTGCTATCACCGGTTCCTCCGGAACAGGAACACAAAAGAAACTGGTCTTAGGCATAGATACCACGGATAATTATGGAGTTATCCAGGCAGGAAATATCTCCGGGACTAATTATACCATCTCTTTAAATCCAGCCGGGGGTAATGTGGGAATTGGAACAACTACAGCAAAATCTACACTTTCTGTATCAGGATCTGCTCATATAGGTTCTGTTAGGCAGGGAGTCTCTGCTCCAACTGATGGATTATTTGTAGATGGTAATGTCGGAATTGGGGCTACCACTTCATCTAATAAACTGGATATATGGGGAAACGTAGGAATTGTTGGTGATTTAACGGTCAATAAAATAACCTTCCAAACCTTAGACCCTCCGTATTGGATTGAGGGAGTCAGGTATTCAACATATGTAGCATCCATGACCGGTGTGAAGGAGGAAACAACAGGAGTAGTTAAACTGATCAAAGATGAGAGTATAACGACCAGTAATATCTATAGTTTCGCACTTGATTTTAAGAATGCAGAAGCTGGATCTGATCTATGGTTGTTTAAAAAGATAACAGATTGGGGCCAGGGCATGAAAGACCTGACAGTACTCCTAAGTTCCAACAGCAGCTTTAAGGTCTGGTATAAAAAAGATCTTGCAAACAGCAGGGTAATTATTTATGGTAATGGCTTGGCTGAAGTTTCATACAGGTTAACCGCTCCTAGGTTTGATCAGTTGAGCTGGGGAAATATCAATCAAGACCAAAATGACAGCTTTGGGTTTACGCCTAATGATACAAATGAGGCATATAATGGAAGTGGAGAACTATCTAGCTTAGATCCTTTCTCATCAATCATCAGGGATGATCTCCTTTATGCATCAGGGTCAGCCCAACTTAAAGAGGATGAGGTAGTTTTAGCGGATAACGGCCGGATTTTAGGTATTGCCACAAATCAATCCCCTAACAATATACTGCTTTCTGGTAAAACTCAAGTTAAAGTTTCAACTGAAAATGGACCAATTGAGGTAGGAGATTACCTGACTTCCTCCTCTATCCCGGGAGCGGCTATGAAAGCCACTAAACCTGGACAGGTACTTGGTAAAGCTCTGGAAAGTTATGACCAGGCAGACCCTTCTATAATAGGCAGGATATTAGTATTTGTTAATGTTTCCTATGCAGATCCTAATAATTTCTTAGCCTCACTATCTTTAGATCCTGATGGCAACTTAATTGCCCCCAAGATAAAAACAGACAAACTCTTGATTTCTGATAACATAGACTTATCTGCTTCTAATCCTTCTTCTCTGCTTTCTTATGAAATGACCCCGCTTGCAAACACCTCCGATGGTGGGACGCAGTCACTCCTCGGAGGTGGAAGTGTAGCTGTTAATGTCATTGCCTCCTTGAAAAATTTGGATACTGCTGTTTTGGATGTAAAGAGCAAACAGGCCACAGATTCTGCTGCTTTGACAGAACAAGAGTCAAGAGTCAAGAGTCTAGAGTCATCTGTGGCAGGTGTAGCCTCAAGCTCTGCCAGTTTGACCCAACAATTGGCAGACCTGGCAGCAAAAGTAGCCACATCCTCTACCACCTACAACCTACAACCTACAACCTCTGATCTTAATCTGACTCCTCCGGATATTTTACTGGCAACAGGCTCTGCCCGGATTGCTAATTTAGCAGTTACATCTGAAGCCACAGTTTCCGGCATGTTAAGGACATATCAGGCAGAAATTCAAGATTACTTTAAGGTCTTTGGCCAAACCACGTTAGGTTCCACTAACGTGGCAGGCAACTTTAATGTAGATGGGACGCTCTCTATAGAAAATGGGTCAGAGCTAAATGTGATAGGCACTCTGTTCTTGCAAAAGAGTCCTTTGGCTGAAAACATAAATATTTTTGACGGCAAAGTGACTATCGACAATTCCGGAAATATCCTTACTCAAGGTACAATTACAGCCTCGGAAGTTAAAACAAATAAATTAACAATAGCAAACACCTCCGATGATGAATCAGTGGCAAGTGGCTCTGCTACCCTGGCAGCCACAATTGGTTCATCAACCCTGCCTGCAAATAAAACCAAAGTCACTGTTTCAACAACCGAGGCCTCAAGCTCTGCCAAAGTCTTTTTAACCCCAACCACCCCGACTGATAAGGCTCTTTCTGTCGCTAATATTAAAGACGGCCTAAGCTTTGATGTCTCAACCCTCACTCCTGCAAGTTATAATATTAACTTTAACTGGTGGATCGTACAAACAGAATAAGCGGGTAAAATTAATGTTGACAAACATGAATATAAGTTCTAATCTAAATTTAATGAAATCTGCCTTAAAAAAATCCGGCTTCACATTGGTTGAATTAATGGTGGTGACAGGAATTGTAACAATTTTAGCAGCTATAGTTATTTTAATCATCAATCCTCAAAAGCAGCTTCAAAAAGCCAGGGATGCAGTGAGAAAAGATGACCTTAGTCAGATTGCCACAGCTTTAGGTAACTATTCTCTGGAAATAGGAAGCTATCCTTTATCTACAACTGATTATCAAATCACCAATGCTCCATGGGGACAATCCTGGCAGCCTTACATGGTAAAGGTTCCTCAGGATCCGCTACCCTGGCAAACTTATGCTTATAAAAGTGACGGTAAAACCTATCAGTTGTATGCAAAGCTTGAAAATCCTGACTTAAATGGTTGTATCGCTTGCGGTCCTGGCGGCGAATATAACTATGGAATTACTTCCTCCACACAAGCAACTTTGGCTACCTTGCCTGCTGCCCCCACTCCCACTCCTTCCCCATTTCTCCTTCCCTCCCCTTCCCCAACTGAAATCCCCATTCGCCGCTACCAGGGTGAACTGTCCGCCTCCATCAGTAATCCTTCAAATCCCAAGATGACAGGCATGTCAATCAACCCTTTTGATCCCCTTTTTGGAGAAGATCAAACCTTAACAGTCACAGCCCAGGATGCATCAAGCCCGATTATCTCAATAGTTGCCGCTTTAACAACAGACAAGGAATTACACAATTATAATTTAAGTCTTACTTCAGGCGATGCATCCAACGGCAGCTGGAGCGCAACCTGGAAAGCTAATGACAGCCATGAAAAAGTTTATGACCTTAAAATTGTGGCAACAAACATGAATGGCCAAACCAGCACAGCAGATATAGGATTTGAATTATCGCTTAAAAATGCCAGACAATCCCAGCAATGAATAATATTTTAAACAATCTTAAACAAAACAAAGTGGCAACAGAATTACTCATACTAACCCTGATAGCAACCGGCCTTTTAATCTCTCTTTCTATGCTGCAAATAAATCCAAAAAGGGAAATTGTTTCTCAACCAACAAACCAATCCGAAACTTCTGTCTCAATACCCACTCCAACACCCTTCCCAGTATCCCAAAAACCGATTGAGTTCAGACTAAGGTTGAGAATCCAGTCTCCGGAAAGGGTGATAAATACGGATTATCTTTCCGCAACAAGCTCAGGCTGGCTGGTTTTGCATGAAGACAATAATGGTGTTCCCGGTAAAGTTATTGAACCTGCAATCCCTTCATTTGATGCAGGTGTCTATAACCAGGAAATATTTATCTTAAGTGAGGCGCTGGTCACTGGAAAATCATACTGGGCAGTACTTTATAAAGGCGGAGGAAGTTATACCTTTAAGATTGAAAATGCACAGGTGGCTACCAATTTGAAAGGTGAAAAAGTCCAGCAATTGTTTACGGTAAGATAAATTATGATAAAACGTTTAATTATATTCGCAGGTCTTTTTCTGTTATTAAACCTGTTGATCGCAGGTAGAGTATGGGCTGCTTCCTGCGCAAGTGTTCCCATAAGCGGAAATTACACCCTCTCTTCCTCCTGCAATTTTGCAAATACTGTTGACGGTGTTGATTCGGGATCCGGTTCAACTAATACTGCCTCAATCACTTTAACAAGCAGCGCCACTCTGACTATCTCTGCCCAACAGACTGTAGCTTTTGGCAGTCTGACCAAAGTTTCGGGAACTATTGTTATTGTTAAAAGTCCTGCAGGGGCACAAATAGTAAAATCCCCCATTTGGATGACTGATGCTGACGCTGACGGATATGCTTCCTCAACCACTCAAATTGCCCAAAACAGCCAGCCTGCCAATGGCAGAAGAAGAAATTTAATGAATTCTGTTTCATCAACGGACTGTGATTCAACCAGCGCCAATGTCTACCAGAATGTAGGCTCAACAGCCACAGATGCTGATCAAGACGGATACTATACAGGTTCATCAGGCACTAATTGTGTAGGGGCAAGTACCACTGTTTCAGGCAGGACTTACTACAAAGCCACCTCCGGTTCTGATACCTGGTTGGCTTCAGGAGGAGCCTTGGGGACATCTGATTGCAGCGACAGTGATGCTACCTTAGCGCCAAGCAGAACATGGTATACCGATGCTGATGGAGATCTTTATACCCTAACTGGAGGTTCGGGTGAGTGTCAGACCATTTCTACCTGGGGTAATTCTGCCTGCACTACCGGAGGATCATCATACGCAAAAAACAGTACCAGCACCTGCCGCTTAATTACGTCAAGCGGTACAGACTGTTATGACTCAAATGCCAATGCCTACCCAGGGCAAACCACCTACTTTACAACCGATAGAGGTGATGGCAGTTTTGACTATAATTGCAGTAGTGGAACCCTTACAGCTGATCCAACTTATACAAACTACTGCGTTTCTGGTGTGCAGGTATCAGAAAACTGGTACGACCAGTCTAATTGCACAGTCTCCATTTCGGGATTGCTTAGGAATCTTGCGGGTCTCGCAGCTATTGCAGGTAATGAAAGCACTGCTTGCGGCAGAGAAGCATGCGAAACAAAATATTACTGCTCTGATCCGGAACAAGAAGGTTGTGGCTGCTCAGCTGATACTCATGTAATTGGACCTAAAATAGGTTGTAGGTAGAAATTTTGGGTTAGAAATAATCCTGGATCTTCGGATACTCTTTAACTTTAGAAGTTATATTCTCTATAGATTGTAACCATGCAGATACTTCAGCATTAAAATTAGCTGTTATTCGGGGATTTTTACCCGCAACATTGTGTAGCTCTAGAGGGTCGTTTACAATATCATAAAGCTCTTGACCTGGAATACTTATTTTCTGACCTGATATCAATCCCCACCAGGAGATTTTTTCCATCACATCTTTAGAATACCTTTTGATATATTTCCATCTTGGTGTTCTAATAGCAATATCTTTATCTCCCACTCCAGATGCTATACCACCCCTTAGACTAACCTGACCTGCGATCACACTCTGTTCCCAAAGTGGAACACGCTCTATATATACTACATCTCTGTTATCTTTTTCATCGCCACAGATTAAAGGAACCGTACTTCTTCCTTGAATTTGAGGAGGTTTATTTATACCAAGCATCTCTAAAATTGTTGGCAAAACATCAACTGAACTTACTTCTGATAAAATAGTTTTAGGTTGTGTATTTGGGTAGATGATAATAAGTGGGGTATGAACTTGGGTATCCATCACATCATAGTGACCAAAATAACCATGTTCCCCTAAATCTTCTCCATGCTCTGAAACAATAACAATGATAGTGTGATCCCTTAAGTGTCTCTTATCCAGTTCTGCTGCTACTTCTCCGACAAAATTATCAAAGCTCCTCACCCCGTTATCGTACATGTCAACTACGTATCTGGCATCCGCATTTGTGATTGTAGTTTTGTCGGGATACAAAACTCCTTGATAAATACTTTGAAATATATTCCATGCAAGTAGTTGATTCTTAAATACCCCGTTGTAATTTGGATCTGCAAATATATTTGGTACTGTTTGACCATACGGCCAATGAACTTGGCCAATAGTGATCCAGCCAAAGAATTTATTATTTGTTGTTGAGTTTTTATCAAGCAGGTTACCAAACATACCAATAGGTGGAATTTGTCTGATGCTAACGTTTACTGTCTGTTTATTAGGGTTGATTACATCATAGACATCATAGCCTCTGTTAAAACTCTCATTGACTGCATTAAATGCCATAAATTCCGGAGAAGAATGACCGGCAAATGTTTTATACCCGTCATTTTTAAGAATTTGGGCAAGGGTAAGATGACTCTCTGGCATAACATTAGTAAAACTATCCATCTTACTTGAGGATGGATACATTCCTGTATGAAGCGACATTTCAGAAATTGGAGTTAAAAAAGCTGTTGTAAAATAGTTTGTAAACAAAACCCCTTCTTTAGCAAGGTTATCAACATTAGGAGTAGTATCTCTTTTATAACCTAAAACCCCAACATGATCTGCTCTCAAGCTATCAACAGAAATTAGCAAAAGATTACAATTTAAACATGGTGTCTTCCGAGCGCAAGAAAATACCCCTTTATTGATTGGAGTATTCGATTCCTGACCATTTTGTACAGCCCTTGTTTGAGCTTTACCATGTTCGTTATTTCTGGAATATAAAACAAAGGCAGCAATCACTATTGCAAGGATATTAAAAATAAAAATGGCTAAAAGTTTAAATGACCATTTTTCATCTATTAATTTCATTGGCACTGATCAGAATAAACCGGCAAACAACCTGTAATTTTGGTTTCGCTGGGATTTTCACCCATCCCTAACATATGATCCTTAACTCTTTTCTCTAAATCAGCAGCTAATTTTGGATTTTTATCTACTAAATTATTTAACTCATGAGGATCACTATTTAAATTATACAATTCTTGTTTGCCATTTTCTAAAGTTAAGATATATTTCCATCCATCTTTGGTCCTAATTCCTCTTTTGAATGTATAAGTTCTGTAATCTGTTTCTATAAAAACATCTTGAGCATCCTCTTTTTGACCATTGAGAAAACCGAGTAAACTCTTACCTCTAATTTGAAATTGGTACTGCTTATCTGGTGTAATACCAGTTAAGTCAAACAAAGTTGGGACAAGATCCAAAGTTGTTGTCTGCTCATTCACCACTCTGCTTTTTGCCCCGGGTATAATAAAGACTAAAGGTACATGAACCAGCTCATCATAAAGAGAGTGGCCATGATCAAAACCTTTGTGATTATAAACCTCCTCTCCGTGATCAGATAAAATAACCACAATAGTTTTATTTTGTA
Organism: uncultured Gammaproteobacteria bacterium; assembly: GCA_964547465.1. Classification (GTDB taxonomy): domain Bacteria; phylum Patescibacteriota; class Microgenomatia; order Daviesbacterales; family UBA10151; genus CAZJNI01. Next base: position 44,047 of record CAZJNI010000008.1, on the reverse strand, counting down.
AATCCATTTTTTCAAACTCACTCCAAAAATTGGCGAATCTCGAATCTGCATCAAATATTTTAGAATCATACCAGCCATTCCAGAAATTGACATCTTCAGAAGTTAGATTGAGTTGTCCTGCCAACCCTTTTTCCCTAAGCTCTGATTGTTCTTTAATTGTTCCTTTGTAAGGACCTGTATAGTTTTGGGGGGTAAACTTTCCCTCGTAATTGTCGGAAACTTTAAACTGTCCGTGGGAGTCATAACCATGCAAAAACATAAAGAATTTTTTATCTTTGTTTTGGGCAAGCCAGGGTAGGGCATGATTGGTTGAATTGGCAATTGAGCCGAAGATACTCTCGTCTGTGTAAACGTCAAAACCTTGGTTATCACCAAAAGTGGCACTAACCCCGGCATCGCCAGTAAATCCTCCTGTGACATAACCATTGTTTTTAAACTGCTGGGCTAAAGTTTCCACACTGGGAGAAAGTTTTGCTAAATTTGAAATGACTTTTTGGTCTTTGGTGAAAACTGTAAATTTATTAACAACTTTATGTTCTGTTGGGTAAAGACCAGTAAAGATAGACATAAAAGTTGGTACTGTCCAGGAAGAAGGAGAGATGTTATTGGTAAATTTTACCCCATGGTCCGCCAGTTGATCTAGTGCTGGAGTGGTTTGCCTTTGGTAACCAAAGCTGGAGACTTTGTTTGCACCAAGTGTGTCATAGGCCACAATTAAAACATTGCAGTCCTTGCAGGTTAAATTTTCAGTTTGAGTATTTATCTGAATGTTTTTTTGTTGAGTATTTTTCCAGCTCCAAAACCCTACTGCAGCAATTATTAGAACAGTTATAAATATGTAGATGTTTTTATTCATTGTTGGGATTAGAAAACGATTGAAAGGTAAGGGAACAGCTTTTTGACTTTGACCTTTTCTTCCTCGCTTAAATTATTTCCCGTTAGTTTTAGGCTTTGAAGATTTTTAAGATTGGCAATTTCAGAGGGTATGTAGCTTATTTGATTGTTACTTAAATCAAGAGTGATCAGGGTTGGCATGCTTAAAATCTCTGTGGGGAAAGTTGCCAGATTATTATTCTTTAAGGAAAGTTCATTCAGCTTGGTAAGCTTAGTAATATCCGGAGGTAATCTGGTTAATCCCTGGCCTTCTAGCTTAAGGATGCAGGCAATATCAATATCTTTCAGTGCTTCTTCAAATGTGTTAAACAATTTACAAACTACTTTTGGCTTAAGGGTACTCGTTAAGGCAGTGTTTTGGACAGGAGCTGACTTAATATTAATTAAATAATTATATCCAATCATTAAAATTCCAATGACTACTACAACTCCTAAAAATATTGTCACCCAGAAAATAATCTTTTTAAGAAAAAGTCTTCTTATGAAAGAGGTGCTTAGGGGAATTTCGGGTCTTGGTTTTGAAAGGTAATCCAAAACATTTTTGTACAAAGGGTTTGATTTTAAATTTTCTTCTTCCATAAATCAATAATAGGTATTCTCAAAGCTAAATGTCAAATATATTAAAAATGCAAGGCCTTTTATATTGACTTGTACAGACTAAGTAATATGATATAATATCTACTGGATGCCGTAAAAATTACGGCTTTCAGCTGAAATATTAATAATTTATGGATAATAGTGTCATATTAAAACTATATAGTAGGCCGGAAACAGTCTTTACCTTAAACGAGATCTCGCAGCTTTTTCCAGATATAGCATATGAAAGTTTACGGGACCGTCTCTACTATTTTACCAAAGTAGGGAAGTTAGAAAGACTACATCGGAATGTCTATGCCAAGGCGGACTATAACCCATATGAGCTGGTGGGGAAACTCTATAAACCCTCATATTTAAGCCTTGAAACAGTACTTGGCAGCGGAAATGTCGTATTCCAGTATTATGAAACAATCTTTGCAGTATCTTATTTAACAAGAACGGTAACAGTTAATGAAACTTCTATCCAATACCGTCAAATAAAAGGCGAGGTCCTTACAAATACAGAGGGTATTGACCAAAAAGAAGGGTATTTTATTGCTACACTCGAACGTGCCTTCTTAGATGCGATCTATATCTACAAAAATTATCATTTTGATAACTTAGGTGCAATTGATTGGGAAAAGGTAGAGGGGCTTAAAAAGATATATAAAAGCAAAACATTTGAAAAAAGAGTAGAAGATTATTACAGCGACTACAAGGAGGATTATGGTATTAAGTAAAGACTTACATAAAAACGTTTTCATTGATATACTGCGGTCTATTTATTCTGACCCTATTTTAAGAAATAACCTTGGCTTCAAAGGCGGTACTGCGGCAATGTTATTTTATGGACTACCCCGTTTCTCGGTTTACTTAGACTTTGATCTGTTAGATCCTGAAAAAGAGGAGGAAGTATTTACAAAACTTAAGGAAATCCTCCCTCAATTCGGTACGGTAATAGAAGCTTCAGATAAACACTACACACTCTTTTTTCTCCTAAGTTACAAAAAGGGAGAAAGAGGTTTGAAGATAGAGATTTCAAAAAGAGTGGAAAGATCAGAATATGTACTTAAAAACTTTTTAGGTATCTCAATGCTCGTAATGAAAGAAGATGATATGGCAGCAGGAAAGCTGTCAGCACTTCTTACAAGAAAGAGATTTGCAACTCGGGATATGTTTGATATGTGGTTTTTTTTAAAAGGAAATTGGCAGATTAATGAGGAGTTCTTAAAAGCAAAATCCAACCTCTCTTTGAAACAGGCGCTAAAAAAAGCACAACTCCTTGTCAAAAATGTAAAACCAACAGGGCTTTTAGCAGGTCTTGGGGAGTTTTTGGATAATAAACAAAAAGCTTTTGTGAAAGAGAAGCTACAAGATGAGCTTATATTCTATCTTAAATTGTATGAGCAAAATGCCAAAACAAAATAAGTTCTTAATTCTAGGGTTGGTGGATAATACAAACTGAATAAACAAAGAATGAAATTAATTAAAAGGCAAAAACAATTAAAAAGCCATAAATATGAAATTGACCAATCTGGAAAGATTGAACAGACACAAAGGCATACTGTCATCGCTTACTCAAACAGTAATAAATATGCAGTACTCATCTCCCGTAAACTTAAACGTCAACTAAAAGATGTTTTTGATAAAAAAATTCCACCAAATAGAGTATTATTCTTGGAAGATATTATTAAAGCATTAAAAAAGACCGATGGGCGTTTAAGAGAATGTCTTTCAACTCTGGTCGACGCTCAAGCTCGGTCTATGAATAAAAAATACCATAAAGGCTTTAAAAAGTCAAGAGGTCGCATTAAAAAAGCAAAAAATGGTTAAAATGAATCCGATAAAATTAATTAGTTTAGTAAAATTTATCTGCCCGGTAATTATGGAAAGAAATAAAAAAAAATTACTTATCAGGGCAATAATTGCTTTTTTTATCTTTGCCTTTATAATTATTTTTTTAAAGTCAGGGAAAGAAATATTCACAAAAACGCAGTTTATTGCAGTGGTAAATAACCAGAAAATAGAAAGGACAACATACCAGGCCAGGAAAAAACAGCTTGATTATTTTGCCAACTGGTTGTATGAACACCAATCCACCTCCAGCGCCATCCCGGCAGATTTATTAGATGAACTAATAGAAGAAACTTTAACTTTGCAATTTGCCAAGGAACATAATCTTCTACCTTCCGGTCAGGAAATAAAAGAAAAATATCAGCAAGCAGTTAAATCTATTGGCACAGAAAAAGAATATCTGGAAAAAATTAAAACAATTCAGGGCATTGGCAAGGATGAGGTTTTACAAAAAATAAAACTTGAGCTGACAAAGGAAAAAATAGAAAAGTTTACCAAAATTCCGTTTGATGTCTGGATTAAAACAGAAAAAGAAAAGGCGGATATTAAGAAGTATTATGAATAAACTATTTTCAATGAATTTACAATGACTAAATTATCAAATAATCTTTCCATTCACACTTTTGTAACCAAAAGTGTGGTAAAAGTTTTCTGCAGTGATGTTCGACCTAAAATCTTCAAGCTCCTCATCGGGGCCCCTCGGAAATTCTCCACTAAAGTGGTGTCAGTTTCCGTTTCCCCTGATATCGTCGCTTTCGATTTTTTAACGGTCTCTGCATCAATGCAGAATTTATTAAAAGAATGAATGAAAATTAGAAATAGCACACCCCCGCTTCGCGGGCAAAAATTGAAAATTATGAAAAAGCTTTTAACTACCATCAAACTATTAATTTTTATATTAATTTTTATTGCCGGAGCTTTTATAGCACCCAAATATGCTTTTGCTCTAAATTGTACATCTGCCGGATCAGGCAACTGGACAGAGATCACCTGGACTAACTGTACTGGTAATCCGGGTGGTGATCCCCAATCAGGTGATGATGTGACTATAGCAGCCAATACAGATGTAACTTTAGATACCTCTACTCAAATTACCAACTTAATTTTTGCTGCTAATCCAAATCAGCAAAACAGCTCACTAACGCACTCCAGTACCAATAGTCTAACAATTACCGGCGCTGTTACCATGAATCAAGCCACTTCCAATAATCAGACTGCTGCCTGGAATATTAATGCCGGCTCAGCCACAGTTACGGGTGTTATTACTATGACTGAGGTAAGCACTCAAACCTCCAGAACACTAACTATTGCAATTACCAGCGGAACACTTAATGCCAATGGCGGTTTAACTGCCGGAGGAACAACAGCAGCCAGCAAAATTATCAATATGTCGGGAAATACCGGAACTTTAAATTTAAAAGGGGCAATTGCCACAACCGGCGGAACAGGAGCCGGTGGATTTACCTTTACTATGGGCACATCCGGCAGTAATTTTAATTACACAGATACTTCTGCTCAGACAATCTTTTTCCCGGGATCCGGTGCATATAATAATTTAGGGATCAGCAACAGCGCAGGTGCAACGCTAAACGCAGCTGTCACAACAGGCAATGTTACAGGAAATATTACTGTTTCAGGCAGCGGAATTCTAAAAAACGGCGGTAATGCTATTGCCGGTACTTCAAGTAAAACTTTTCAGGTAAACAACGGTGCCACTTTTGAGATGAGCGGAACCTCCAGCTTCCCAACAGGCTTTACCACTTTTACATTCCAGTCAACCTCTACTGTCAAGTATTTACAAACTCAGGCAACTGCCATCTCTGCCCAAACTTACGGACACTTAACTCTTACACCTTCAGCCTCAACTATAACCTTTACTTTCGCCACAGGCACTACTACAGTTGCAGGAACTTTAACAACAGGAGTAAACGGAGCCTTCACTAACGCAACAATCACTGCTGCCACCAACTCCACCACACTGGATATAAACGGCACAGGAGGAGTGGTAATTGGTGCAAATTCTACCCTTGTTGCTCACGCCAGCAATGCTTTTACGGTTTTTGGCGCTTGGACCAATAACGGCACTTTTACCAATTCCGGAGGAACAGTAACATTTGATGGTACTTCCACCCAAACATTATCCGGTACTATGACCAGCAGTTCTGCTTTCTCGGGACTGACAATTACCAACTCTTCCGGCAGTGTCAGCGGCTGCAGCACTTCTTTTACCCCCGGCATTGATTTCGCCGCTGCTGCCACCATAACTACTTTTACTATCTCAACCAGCGGTTTGTCTGCAGGGGTTTATGTGGAATTTGAATTCGGAGCAACTTACACTGACACCACATCTAGTTGGAATGGTGCTGTTGGTAAATTAATTTATCTTAGGAATTCAAATCTTACATCAGGCACCTGGTCTTTGGTTTTAACTAACCAACCTACAGTCACATACGTGGATGTGGCCCGTTCAGCTGCCAGTGGGGCTGGTGCGCCAGTTCTAGCTACTGATGGTACCAGTACAGATTGTGGCAACAACTCCGGCTGGACTTTCCCGGCCACAATTGATGTTGCCGGGCATATTTATACTAATGAGGGTTCTTCTGCTCTTGATTGTAGCACCCCCAGGGTTGTCAGAATCCGGGTTAACGGTAGCAGTTATACCAATACTGTTAATTGTTCCAACGCCTCCGGCAATGGTTATTACAGCTTTACCGGCGTAACAGTTTCCGCACAGGGAGATGTATTAACTGTTTATCTGGACGGAGAATCGGAGAAAGCAACCACAGTTACAACTATTGCTGATACTACAACTAGTTATACTGATCTTGACTTGTATCAAAACCGGGTCATTGCCCGAAATGATGATACCGGTTCAATTACCAATACTGATTTGGATAAGTGGGATTCGGGTGATGAAGGAGATACTATTGATGGGGATATTGGTTTTACTGTCACATCCGGTAATCTCACAGTTTCCAATACCAGAAAGTTATATGTTTGGGGCGGAGACAGTTTCACACCGGGTGGAACTGTTACCACCAATTCCGGAGGCAGCGGCGTTGGCGGAGATTTGCAAATCAGTACTTCCGGAGTATTGGATATGGAAGGGAATACTTTATCTTTTGGCGGAGGAATTTTTACCAATAACGGCACTTTTTCCCAATCCAGCAATACTGTTACTTTTGCAGGAAGTGCAGCCCAAGACATTGCCGGATCATCAACTACCACTTTTAATAACTTAACTGTTACCAACTCCGCAGGGGAAATTACCGCTTCTACTGATTTTAATGTAACAGGCACCTTGAATATTAATCACGCCTCGGCTGTTGTAAATATTGGTGCGGCTAGAGTTGTTAACAGTGCCGGGGCACAGGGAACTATTACCGGAACAGGCACAGTCAAGGTTTCAACAACCGTGGCGGATGGATTCTCTACCCAATATAAATTTACCACCTATACCTTAACTAATTTAACCGTTGATTATACCGGTACCACCATAAATGATGTTGTCAGCAATAAAACATATGGCGGGTTAAAGATCAGCGGGGCAATCACCAGTGGTACTCAAACAGCTACTGTCGGAGGTATCTTTAACACTACCGGAACTTTCACTCCATCTGCCGGAACCATTACCATGAATACCGGCTCCTCAATTTCCAATTCCGGCACTCTTACCTTTATTAATTTGACAATTGCTGCATCAGCTACTGTTACTACATCTGCCAGTTTCACCATAAATACGGCCCTAAGTGTTGGTGCTTCCGGTAACTTCAGTCCATCAGGTGGGACTATCACCTTGGCCACCACAGGCTGGAGTATTACTAATTCAGGGACTCTTGTTTTTTCCGGTCTGACCATATCAGAGACTCCATCCACCCAACCAACCTCTTCTTTTTCAGTTTCCGGTGCTTTAACTGTTAACGCTACTAAAACCCTGGCTCCAACAGCCGGGACTATCACCATGACCGGCGGATCGATTGTTAATAATGGAGGGGCTTCTTCCAATTTAGTATTTAATAACTTAACAGTCACAGGCACTACTGCCACCTCCAGCAGTTTTGAAATAAATGCAGCATTAAATGTCAGTGGCGGTAACCTGTCTCCATCTGCCGGAACCATTACCATGAATACCGGCTCATCAATTGCCAATTCCGGAACCCTCACCTTTAATAACCTGACTATTGCTTCAGGTGCAACAGTTACTACATCTGCCAGCTTTACCATAAACGGAGCATTAACTAACTCATCAACAGCCACTTTTAATCCATCAGGCGGGACCATTACCATGGCCACAACCGGATGGAGTATTGTAAATTCGGGAACAAGTTTGATCTTCTCCGGACTGACCATTTCTGAAACTCCCTCTACCCAACCAACCTCTTCTTTTTCCGTAGATGGCGCTTTAACTATAAACTCCACCAAGACCCTGGCCCCAACAGCCGGAACTATTACTTTTACTGACGGGGCATCAATTGTTAATAATGGCGGGGCATCATCTAATCTGGTTTTTAATAATATCACTATTGCCTCTGGTGCAACTGTTACTACCTCCTCTTCTTTTACCATTAACGGAACTCTAACCAACTCCTCTACTGCTACTTTTAACCCATCAGGTGGCACTATCACCATGGCCACAACTGGATGGAGTATTGTAAATTCGGGAACAAGTTTGATCTTTTCCGGACTAACCATTTCCGAAACCCCCTCTACCCAACCAACCTCTTCTTTTTCTGTAGATGGTGCCTTAACTATAAACGCCACCAAAACCCTTGCCCCAACTGCCGGGACTATCACTTTTACTGACGGGGCATCAATTGTAAACAACGGTGGAGCAACCACTAATTTAGTATTCAACAATATCACCATTGCCGCATCAGCAACAGTAACCACATCCTCCAGCTTTACCATAAACGGAGCATTAACCAATTCCTCAACAGCCACTTTTAACCCATCAGGCGGGACCATTACCATGGCTACAACCGGATGGAGTATTGTAAATTCGGGAACAAGTTTGATCTTTTCCGGACTAACCATTTCCGAAACCCCCTCCACTCAACCAACATCCAGCTTTTCTGTTTCCGGTGCATTGACAGTTAATTCCACCAAAACCCTGGCACCAACTGCCGGAACCATTACCATGACCGGCGGATCAATTGCCAACAGTGGTGGCGCTGCAACAAATCTGGTTTTTAATAACCTGACTGTCAGCGGATCAACCACTGCCAATTCACAAACATTTAATATTGCAGGAGATACCTCAATTACCGGCACTCTAACAGTCAGCTCCGGTTCAGGAACCATTACAGCAGCAGGCTCTGTTACCGGCACCGGAACCATGAGCCTTACATCCGGAACTTTTATCCAATCTGTTGCTGCCGGAAAAGATTTTGGTCCAACTTCTACCAATGACTGGACATTCAACACTCTGACTTTTTCCTCATCCTCCGGCTCACAAATAATTACCACATCTTCAACTTCTACAGGCAAAGTGGTGGTTGGAGCAATTTTGACAATCTCTGCCAGTACTGAACTTGATGCTGCCAATAGAACCTGGAATTTAACTGCTACTGGTACACCTTTTGTTATCACCGGTACATTTACTGCTAATGCTTCAACCTTTAACTATAATGATACTACCGGCCCAACAATAACTGCCACCACTTACTTTAACTTAGGTGCTGGGACTAATGCTAATGCAACAGCTACTACCTTTACCCTGGGAGGAGATACAACTGTTGGAGGAGTTTTAACTGTTGGTGATGCAGCCTCATCAGCCAATGATACTCTGGATGCCTCCAGCAGGACACTGACTTTATCAGGCACAAACGGCGATCCTTTTATATTAACCAGCTTTGGGTTGTTTGAAGAATCAACCTCAACAGTTGATTACACCGGCAACAATGGAGGCGGCAATACTACAATTCAATCAACCACCTACAATAATTTAAGGCTTGGTGGCGGGGCTGCAGAAAATTATGCGTTGGAAGCAGCCACAACAGTTGCCGCAACTTTAACGCTTAATGCCAACGGAACTTTAACCGGCAGCAGTAATATTACTGTAAATGCAGATGTCACCGGATCAGGCACAGTTAACTTATCCGGCGGAACTTTTGAACACCAGGTAGCAGCAAATCAAAACTTCGGCCCATCATCCGGAACCAATTCCTGGACTTTCTCAACTCTTCTTTTTTCCAACAGTTCAGCTGCTAATCGGACTATTACTACAACTACAGGCTCCGGCGGAATGACAATCTCAACTCTTTTGCAAATCGGCAAAGCCGGTGATACTAATGCCACCATTCTGGATGCCGCTAACCGGACCTGGACTTTATCCGCTACCAACGGTACACCTTTTAACATTGTTTCCCCATCAGACAACACCTCGCTGACTGCTTCTACCTCAACATTTTCCTATACCGGCGCCAATGGTGGCGGTAATACCACAGTTCAGGATACCACCTATTACAACCTTATTATAAATGCATCCGATACTTTTGTATTGGAAGCCACCCCATTAACAGTTAACTCTGATCTGACAGTAACCCTGGGAACTTTAAGTTTAGCCGGCAACTCTCTTAATGTCGGTTCAACATCTGTTACAAATTCCGGCAATATTGCAGTTGCCGGAACCGTCACCCAAACTGCTTCAGGAACAACAACTGTTAAAACATCCGCTTCAGGGGCTGCCACTGTTGGCGGGGCAGGGACTCTGACTTTTTATAATTTAACCGTTGCACCAACAGCTGCCAGCGCAATAATAACACTTGGCTCTGGCGCTTCACAAACCATCACTGTCAGCAACAACCTGATTTTTGGTGATGGCACAGCAGTTACAGTTACAGCTGCTACTAATAATCCCACTCTTACAGTTAGCGGTAACTTTACAAACAGCAGCAACTCCGACTTTACTTCCACATCCGGCAATTTTAGTGTTGGAGGAAACTGGAGCAATTCAGGCAGCTTTACCAATAACTCCGGCACTGTTATTATGACTGCAGGCGCGATTGGTAAAACTATCTCCGGAACGCTAACCGGTGCAACCGGTAAATTTAACCATATTCAATTTAACGGCTCCGGCGGTGAGTGGACCTTTAATGCGGCAGCAGAAGCGGCAGGCAATTTTACCATCACTTTGGGAACAGTGATTGCCCCTTCCTCCACCTTAACAATAACCGGCAACTTTGCTCACGATGGAGGCAGTTTTACTCACAGTTCGGGAACTGTGGTATTTACTCCATCAACAACTTCCCAAATTACCGGCGCTACTACCTTTAATAATGTAACCAATACCACGGCCGGGTCAACTTTGGAATTTGAGGCCGGAACCATCTTCACTTTTGCAGGTACTTTTACTGTTACCGGTGCCTCAAGCAACCGAATTCACATTCACTCTACAACCGGCAGCTCCCAATGGCTGGCTCAATTCAACAACGCTCAATCCTCTGTCACCTTTGCTCATATTAGCTACGGAGGCTGCAACGGGGGCACCCAGGATATTACCCTGGCCACCAATAATATAAATGATGGTAACAACGGTTCCTGCTGGGTATTTCTGGTTCCTCCTCCACAAGTTGAACTTCGGGGCGGGATCAATTTAAGGGGAGGAACAAAGTTGGGACAATAATACAAGTTTCGCAGTTGTCATTCCGAGGGAGCAAAGCGACCGTGGGAATCTTTTAGATCACGAAGTGATCGCAAGCTATGCTTATTAATCAAGATTGCCTATTGAATTTCTTATGCAAAGGTGTATGCTTAATATATACTCAAACTTATGCAAAATGAAGCTAGATTTTTAACGATCACCCAGGCAGCAGAACTCTTAAGGGTTTCATCTGATACTCTAAGACGATGGGAGAAAAAAGGCATAGTTACCCCGCAGCGGACCAAAGGAGGGGTTAGAAGGTATACCCTTATGGATCTAAAAATTGCCAAACTTAACAAAAGAAAATCCAGATTTCTTCAGCTGCCCTCCCTGGCAAACTTAAGTAACTTAAGTAACTTAAGGGACTTGAAAGTTGCCTTTTTAACTTCTTTTTTATGGATCATTAGCATTTTAATTTACCAATTCCTCGCCCCTATTTTCCTAAGACCAACTAATTCCGAACAACGGATTGTTTCAGACCAGCTAAATCAACAATCCAACATTAATAAAAAGAATTTGACCCCTTAATTTAGTGTTTGATATAGATGATCCTAGTTGCATGGCATAGCTTTTTATACTAGCGTAGTGTTAGACAAAATATTATGGATGAATCGCTGAATGCTTTAAAAAAATTAATTGATACATATTTCGGATTGATATTTAAAATAGGGATAGTTATTACAATACTTTCCTCCTTTTTCCTTTTTACCAATCTGACTACAGAGTTTTATGATACCCCTAAGTTTTTAATCCTTTTCTTGTTCACCTCTCTTGGACTGACACTTTTAACTTTAAAATTTGTGGCTTTGGGTAAAGTGGTATTGGTTCGAACCCCTCTGGATTTACCATTACTGCTACTTTTAGTAGTGGCAATCGTTTCCACTGTTCTCTCCCCGTCTCCATACGTAGCTCTTTTAGGCCATCAATTAAAAGTACACGGCTCGCTGATAAGCATTCTAGTATATGTAATCTTTTACTTTGTGCTGGTAAATAATTTAAAATCCTTAAGAGAAGTTAAGTGGATCCTTTATTTAAGCCTGGTTGCCTCCCAGGTTTTGGCAGCAATTTCCCTGATTGCCTATTTTGGGGTGAAGATTTTGCCACCTCCCTGGACACATACCACTAATTTTACAACCACCGGCTCCAGCTTTTCTACAACAGCTGTTTTAGCAATGCTTTTACCACTGGTGGTTGTACAGATACTTTCAGATGGAAAACTTGTGGCCAAAGTTATTAACGGGGTCTTTTTAACCGTTATGGGTGTAACCATTGCCTTAACAGGTACATGGGCAACCTGGATTGTAGCTGTTGTCGGCTTTGTTGTAACCTTTTATTTAGTTGGTCCGATTAGACAGATTAGTCAAATCAGTCAAATCGGCAAATCGCAACTGATAAGTCTTGTTACTTTAATTGTCCCTGTTGTAATTGTGGCCCTGGTTACAACTTTATCTTTTGTGCCGCCTTTGGGAGGGGCGAAAAATCTTATTTATACTCAAGCCCAAACATTCCCCAGGGAAGTTCAACTTCCCCTTATCAGTTCCTGGAAAATATCTATTTCAGCTTTCAGGGATATACCATTCTGGGGCAGCGGTCCTTCCACTTTTCTTTTTGACTTTACCAATTACAAACCAATTGAATTTAACTCTACAAAGATGTGGAATGTCAGGTTTGACTCTCCCTTTAATGAATACCTGCTAGTTTTGGCAACTTTGGGCGGAATAGGTTTTCTGGCATTAATTTCCCTGACAGCTTTATTTATAACTTCAACAGTCCGCTCAATAACCGAAGGCAAACATCCATATATTAGTGCTTTGGCAGTCTCCGGTTTGAGTTTTTTTGCTCTGCTGGCCATACATCCAAGCACAGTAGTACTTTGGATTATTGGCCTTTTGATCCTGGCTTCCTTCATGGTGGTGAATATGTCCCAGGGTCAAAAATCATGGAGTAATTTGTCCAATTTAAATATCAAGAATGCCTTTGCTAAACTGGCTGCAAATGTATCTTCAATTGAATCCTCAACTGAAACCATCAGAATTGATGCGCTGCCCGGAGTTTTATTTACTGTAGTTTTAGCTCTGGTTTTATTCGGACTATTTTACGGCGGGAAGTATACCCTGGCAGATTATCATCACAGGTTGGCTTTAAATGCTGTTTCTCAAAATCAGGGAGTGATTGCCTACAATGAACTGATTGCCGCAGAAAAGCTAAACCCGGTCAATGATTTATACAGATCAGACATTGCCCAGATCAATTTTGCCCTGGCAAACTCAATTGCCCTCTCAAAAGCCCCGAGCGAGGCCTCACCAGGCGGATCCCTAACTGCCCAGGATGCCCAAAATATCCAGACTTTACTTCAACAATCCATAAATGAAGCCAGGACTGCCACCAGTCTTTCTCCCCGCTCTGCCATAAACTGGGAAATTTTAGGGCTTTTGTATAGACAGATTTCCGGTGTTGCCCAAAACGCCCTGGTCTTTTCGCTTGATTCTTACGGCCGGGCTATTTTCCAGGACCCCTTAAATCCGGTTTTGCGGCTTAATGTGGGCGGGACTTATTACGCAATTAAAAATTATGACCTGGCTATCAGGTTCTTTACAGACGCCATCAATCTAAAGCCGGATTTTGCCAATGGCTATTATAATTTATCTGTGGCCCTGCGTGATAAAGGTGATCTGAATTCCGCACTGGCTGCCGCAAATAAAATGATGGAGTTTGTGGACGTCAAATCTGCTGATTATAAAGTAGCCTCTGATTATCTGGCTGACCTGCAGAATAAAATTACTCCGCCTACCCCGGCAGAACCTCCTGCTGCTGAAACTTCCGGGGCGCTGCAACAGGAAGAGCTGCCAAAAGTGGTAAATGTGGGAAATCCGCCGGAAAATATTGCCACCCCGACAGCAGTTAAAAAACCAAACTCAACTCCGGAACCCACTGCAACTCCCTAAGTAACTTAAGTCACTTAAGTTACTTAATGCTATAATTTTAACTCTGGGCCTGTAGCTCAATGGTAGAGTAGCTGGCTGGCAGTCAGTTGGTTGTCGGTTCGAATCCGATCAGGTCCACCAGGGCCAGTAGCAGAGTGGTAATGCACCTCTCTCGCACAGAGGAAATCAGCGGTTCGATTCCGCTCTGGTCCACTCCCCCCTAAATACCCCAAAATCCCCAAACTTACTTTAGTATTCCCAGCGGATTTAGTGCCACCCCTTTGTAGTGAATTTCCAAATGCAAGTGAGTTCCTGTTGATCTTCCGGTTGATCCCATCTGACCTATTAATTGCCCTCTTGATACACTCTCCCCGACTGATACATAAATATTAGATAAATGTGCATACAAAGAGGTATAACCATTTCCATGATCCAAAACTATCCTGTTTCCATAACCCGTATTATCCGGCCATCCTGCCACCCTCACAATCCCTCCATCAGTTGCAGCCACCCCCGGTGCACTCCTGTTGGCAATATCAATTCCCGGATGATACCAGGCGAAATATTGGGTAAGACTGCCTCCGGCAGGCCAGATAAAGGAAGCTCCGCCCGGAGCACTAAAGGCAGGAGACTTCGGACCTTGAGCCAGATATTGCGGTTGCGGCCTTTTTGGAGGATTTTTAACTTCAGGCGGAACTCCATCAGGAATAATCAAAAGCTGTCCAACTTTAAGGCTAAGATCATCCGGAATATCATTAAAAGGAAAATCCAAAATTGCCTGTGCTTCGCCGGAGAATTTTTTAGCAATAGATTCCAGGCTGTCTCCTGATTTAACAATTACGGAAACGCCGCTTACAGGCAAGATCTTCAAAGTGTCCCCGGGTTTAATATGATCAGAAGTTAAATTATTGGCCCATTTTATTGTATCTTGCGAGATGCCGAATTTTTGACCAATTGAGGAGACAGTATCACCGCTTTGTACTTTGTATTCAATAATTTCCGAACGGGGTTTTTGGGAAATATCCGTGTGGGTATCCTGAAACCCGGCTATAATCGGACCATTTGGAAAAGGTTCAAAAGTCTGGGCAAATCTGGGATCAGGTCCACCAATACCTGGAAAGGTGGATGAAATTAAGCTGGTCCCCCCAAAAATTCCGGATGTTAAGATCCCGACTGAAGTCAAACCAATTATGGATCCGTGCCAAAACCTTTTTTGGTGCACTCCCCGGCCTGTCATTAAAATATCTTTCACTAAGTTTTTAAAACCTTCGAATTGATGGGCAAAGTATTTGATCTTGCGCTTTGAGTACCAGATTAAGGCATGAGTTAAAGCTTTCAGATCATCTGTCAGGGAATTCATTAGGGGTTATTTTATCACACTAAGTCACTTAAGTAACTTAAGAAGCTTAAGTTACTTAACATCCTTAAGATTATTAAGGAATTCTTCATTACTCTCTGTCTTGGCCAGTCTTTCCAGGACTATTTCTGTTCTTTCCTGCTCCCCCAAAATCCCGATCATCCTTCTTAAAATCACCATTTGTTTGTAGTACTCTTCCTTAAATAGCAGCTGTTCCTGTCTGGTGCCCGAGCTTTCAATATCAATTGCCGGATAAATCCTTCTTTCCGCCAAACCTCTGACTAAATGAAGCTCCATATTACCTGTTCCTTTAAACTCTTCATAAATTAGATCATCCATCCTGGATCCTGTATCAACCAGGGCTGTACCAATAATGGTCAAAGATCCGCCTTCTTCACAATTCCTGGCAGCCCCGAAAAAGTGTTTGGGAGGATAAAGGGCAATCGGGTCGAATCCACCACTTAAAGTCCTGCCGGATGGCGGAACAGACAGATTGTAGGCCCTTCCAAGTCTTGTTATAGAGTCAAGTAGAATCACAACATCTTTGCCCATCTCCACCAGTCTTTTGGCCCGCTCCAGGGCAATTTCTGCCGCAGCGGTTTGCTCTTCAGCCGGCTCATCAAAGTTGGAGGAAACAACCACCCCTTTGATAGACCTTGATAAATCAGTTACCTCTTCCGGCCGCTCGCCTACCAGAACAGCCATCAAAATTACTTCAGGATGATTCTTGGTAATTCCGGAAGCAATATCTTTTAAGATGGTAGTTTTACCGGCTTTTGGAGGGGACACAATCAATCCTCGCTGACCAAAACCAATTGGGGCCACTAAATCTATGACTCTCTGGGATAGAGGAGTTTTTCCGGTTTCCAGTTTAAGGTGTTTATTTGGATAAATGGCAGTCAAGTCTTCGAATTTCACCCTACGTCCACCTCGGAGGTGTACGCCAGCTGACTGCTTAGCTTCACCTCCGAGGTGAGCAACCAATTTTTCTGCGTCCTCCCCGTTAACTTTATTAACTTGAAGAAGTCCAAAATATCTTTCTGTTTCTTTGGGAGGACGGGCTGCTCCATCTACTAAATCTCCCGGACGAAGGCCAAATCTTCTGATTTGGCTGGCTGAAATATATACATCGCTATCAGATGGTATATATTTAGGTCGGAGAAACCCATGTCCTTCCGGCATAATTTCCAATATTCCGGAAACTTCTTCTGTTGGAACATCACGCTCCTGGTAACGATCACCATTTTGATAGCCACCATTTCCATATCTGGGGCGGTAACCACTATTACTATAATCGTCATTGCGAGGAGCCGAAGGCGACGAAGCAATCTCTTCAACAGATTGCTTCGCTTCGCTCGCAATGACAGAAGATGCAGGCTCTCCCACAAATCCCTCCACTGAAGGTTCTATTTTACCTCCTTCGGAGGGGTGTATTGGTGAAGCTGGTTTAAATGATTTTGTTACTCTTGGCATTATTTGAAAATTGAAAATTGAAAATTGAAAATTCTTTCTTGAGGCTTACCTTATAAGTAAACCATACTCCTCTATCTTTGTCAATCCCCGACCTTAAACTGTCTGTCTTCCCAAAGATAATTTGGATTCTTTTCAGCTTCCTTTTTAACTCCGGAGAATCTTCTCATTCCAAATCCGGTTGGGATAAGGCCTAATGCAGTCCAGGCTAGCACTGGTAAACCAGTTGCTGGGAGTTGTTTAACCCCGGCATAATAAACCGGAGCTGACGTACCAACTCCTACATTTCTATATTCCACTGTTCTAACTTCACGGGTTCCTCCCCCGCCAAGTCCGCTAATATTTACATTAGCTGAACCCCCTGCTCCACCATAAGCTACGGCTGTGGCAGTGCTACTTGAACCATTATTATTGTTGTTACTGTTATCATTACCATTGACATTTAAATTATCATTAGCATTGGCATTAGCCACACAATTTGTTAAAACTTGATTATTTAAATCTGAATGATGTTGACCAGCCGGACAATCTACGCTAGCGTTGGCACCTCCCCCGGTTACAGGAGCAGGAGTTGATGTTTTATCCAAACTTTCACAGCGTTGTGATCCCTGACATTGGCTGTTTTGAGGGGATGTACAATCATACCAGGCTTCATTGCCGGAATATCTTAAGATACAACCTTCATACATAGTTTTACCACAAAGATTTTGGGTTCTTACAGAATCACAGGTTGGAGCCATGACCTGATCCTGATTATTAACATTAGAAGGATAAGTTCCTGAAAAAGGTTTATCTTCTGAACCACAATAAATCTGTCCAGTACATCTAATAGGATCTTGAGAGGCTTTACAATCATAGTAAGCTCTGTTACCGTCATATTTGACCTCACTACAAGTATCATAACTTGGCTGACCACATTTAGAGCTAGTTACAAAAGAAGAACAAGCTTGTTGAGCTGAAGCGCTGGTAACACCAAGCTTTAAACCAGCAAAAATGATTGTTAAAAGTGAAATTATTAAAATAAAAATTTGTTTATTCATACTAACTCTTAGTATTATACTATGGGTTTCATAGTTTGTCAAGTACGTTCAGTTAATATGAACGTACTCAAGTATTACCAGGTTATGGTAACGTTGGCAGAGCCTGCTCCGCCTCCTGTTGCGTAAGATGAAGACCAACTGTTTGAGAAATTACTGTTAATATTATCATTTATATCGGCATTGAAATTGACATTAAAGTTATCATTTATATTGGCTACACAAACTGTAGTTGACTGGTCGCTACCCAGGCTTTGAGCGCTTGTTCCGGCAGGACACTGGAATGATGGGATTACACCAACAGGAATTTGACCAGGTTGAGAAGGAAAAGTAGTACCAGAACCGGGACATTGATTAAAATTACATCCTGAATTTGGATTTCTGTAAACTACTCCTCCACCCGGACAATAAAATGGTTCTGTTGAACAGCTGCCTGCCGGATACTGGTTACCGATATTTATGTAAGTAGTACAATCATTGCCCAAGCCTCCTGAATCAATTACATGAAGTCTGACAGTTTGAGGAGTATTAAAAGTATAATTGGCAGTGTTAAAGTTATTGACGCCTGTATCGTAGACACCATCATTATCAAAATCCCACTGATAACTGTTAATTGCTTTGCCATTATAAGCTGTAGCATTACCTGTAAAACTTACATTAGTTCCGGCAGAAACATTGTTTGAGGGATAAGCTGTGATAGTACAGATTGGAATATTTCCAGTTGTTCCGGATGTTGGTAGATTAATATTGGTATAACAATCACCAAACCTTCCAGATGAATCTGTAATATGTAACCTGGCAGTGCTGCTGGCAAAGTAATTTTGCTGGATAGTCTGACCATAGCTGTCAATTGAACCATCATTAGTCAGATCCCATCCCCAGCTACTCACTGCATTAGGTGAACCACCGCTTAAGGTATACAAATAGGAATTATTAGTTTGTGGTATAGGCTGGCTTTGAGAAATATTACAGGTAAGTTGTCCTGCTGTTGGTTGTGCGGAAGCCACAGATACAGTGGCCTGGGCTAACCCCCCAGAACAAGCAGAACCATAAAAAGGCCTGACAGCCCACTTGTAACTTGTGCCGTCTTGTAAATTTGATACTGTCACTGACGTAGAATTTACATAGTTATCATATAAAGAAGCATCAGAAGTAGTTCTGAATGAAACATAGTAAGAACTGGGTGCATGGGCTGCCGCATTCCAGGTAAGAGTCACACTTTTTGTTCCTGCAGCTAAAATAGTCCCGTTTGGATTAAGGTTTGTAACAGTATCGTTATAACATGCATCCTGTAAAGTACTTTGGGCAAGGATATTTGGCTGGACCTGGAAAAAATAAAGTATTACCATCAAAGATAAACCAAGCATTAGAAATCTGCTGAATTTTTTCCAAAACATTAAATTTTTAATTTTGTCTATCATATTTTCTTAAATTCTCTTTCTTCCATAAGATAGTGCGCTTTTGTGCTAGATTCTTCTTTAACTTTGGAAAACCCTCTTATCTTAAATCCGGCCGGGATAAAACCTAAAGCTACCCAGGCAATAAGGGGTAAACCAGTTTTTGGCAGTTGTTTAACATAAGATACTCCTGCCACTTTTGGTTGAGTATATACAACTGTATTAGAAGCAGCAGGAGGAGCAGCTGCAGCTTGAGCCTTACCTGCTCCGGAGATATTAACATTAGCAGAACCTCCTGCTCCGCCTAAGGCAACAGAAGTTGAACCACTATTTGAAACATTATTATTTGAATTTGAATTGGCATTAAGGCTTAAATTAGCATTGGTATTAGTGTTACTGTTAGATGTACTAACAGTGGTATTTTGATTTTGCGGAACTGCTGGTGCAGCTGGTCCTTGAGGTCCGGTTGCTCCTATTGGTCCTGCCGGGCCTGCTGGTCCAGTTTGTCCCGGGATCCCGGGTGCTCCGGCTGGTCCGGTCGGACCTGTTGGCCCTGCCGGACCTGGTTGAGCAGTTGGAATAGGTGGTAAAGGTGGAATTTGATCTGTTGCTAATACTAATTTAACTGCTCCTATTAACAGGAACAAAAATATTAAACTTATAACTAAAAAATATTGTTTATTAAGCCTCATAATTTAAGTGTTAACTTCGTTAATAAAGTTTATTTCGAATTATACTATGGGTTCCACCCTTTGTCAAATAAAGTTTAAACTTACGTTGCTAGCTCAACCCAGATAGTATCACTATAGAATAAGATGATAATTAAAAGCATGTAAGAATTCTGCAAGATAACCCTAAGTTAATACCTTTATTGGAGACTAATCCCTGCCCTAGATTAGCCTCCAATAAAGATTTCAACCAAGATAAATCTGAACTAATTATGTACCCAATTTTGCAAATTCGTGCCTAAAATTGGGGTATTGACAACTGCTACAAAATTGCTCTAGTGTAGTAGGTGAAAGCAACTTCTATCTGCTCTTGAAGTTGTTTTCGAAATAAATTAAAAGGGCATTGCTATTCGAGTCCGTCTGCGGTAGTAATGCTCTTTTTTTACGGAAAAATTCCAAATTTTTCCTAAAAGAGCCTTGCGACCTTCGGTCTAAATGCTCTTTTTTTGCCTTT
The DNA here is from genome assembly GCA_964547465.1 of uncultured Gammaproteobacteria bacterium. GTDB lineage: Bacteria > Patescibacteriota > Microgenomatia > Daviesbacterales > UBA10151 > CAZJNI01. The sequence continues at coordinate 23,714 of CAZJNI010000008.1, read as the reverse complement.
TTTTTGATAAATTTCTTCAAATTCTTTTAAATTCTTGCATCAGAAACAAAGGACGTTAAAAATTTCGAGGCTTTGTTATCAGGGGAAACGGAAACTGACACCACGATAGTGGAGAATTTCCGAGGGGCCCCCGATCAACAAAACGAGAAATTTAGTCCGACTTTTATGCAAGAGAGTTTTGTGATACTTTTGCGGCCAAAAGTATCAAATAAAAATATATTTTCAAAGTGCACAAAAAAGGAAAGTGCGTCCGTCTGCTTCGCACTTTCCTTTTTTTAACCCCTAACCATCAGAATTAACTTCTGGTCGGAATCTGTCAAAACTTTCTTAACCTGTTCATTTACCAAATCTGCTTTCTTTTCTCTTACCCTTTTCTCTTTCTTCAAACCGAAATTAAATCTGGTTACAAACATTCTGTTTTAACAATATCAGGAAAAATACTATTTGTCAAGTTTTATAAGTCCCATAGGTTTTTTTATGGTAAATTATGGTAGGCCTAGAGTTTCTATAAACGGATATCATACTTAGTTTGGCTTGATATAACAACTTAACTAATGGATATACTTTTTGTTATTAACAGAAAAAATTTATTTGTGGAAAACTCAAGCAACTAGTTGATGAGTACCAATAATTACTCCTAAGATTCTACGATCAAAATAATTGTAGTCATTCTCTTTCCCCGGATGGGGACCATCATAGTGAAAAATGCGTGCGGAAGTTAATTCATGAGGATCTATCGTCAAAATTCCGTCTCTCCCAACATTATCTTCAGGACTTAATTTTCGGAAATCTCTTAATATCCACTCTCTTCCTTTTTGTTTTACTTCAATAAGGGTTCCCCACCATTCTTGATTGAGTACAGGAGTATGATTAACCCCTATCCCCTCACCGTCAGCAAAGTGTACATCTTCAATTTCAGCTATGACATCATCATTTATTTCAAGCCATTCATCGTATCTCATTGTTGAATAGTACCAAGTAGCAAGTTGCATTCTGTGTATAGCAGGTATCTCAACACCGAATAAGTTAATCGGACCATCTATTATTGGACATTCCCAAGATGCTGATGAAGCACCATAGCAATGACCAGCCCACTCAGGATTCAATTCCCCACTTTCCAAGAGTTCATCAAAATACTCTCTAAGAACTAAACGAGTATATCTTCCATTTCTAGCAGCTAAAGAATTACCACCGTTAAGAGTAATATCTCCTCTATCATAATCATCCATAGCTCCCCCTTCGTTAAAACTGGTAGACTCTTCTCCTTCTTTGGAAATTGGAACTGGAACCCAGGTAAAAGATTGCGCACCTCTACCTGGCTGATAATTAACAGGAACTATTTGGGGTTGATTATCCTTATTACCTTTAATTGGAGGAATTAACATACGAGCAGCAGCAGCAGTTGCAATAAGCCCATTTCTTAAAAAATCTCTTCTGGATAATAGCATATTTAGGAAAAGCCTCCGCTCTGGATTTGTTTCGGAATTAGGCATATTAATTGCCAATTTTACCACTATAGGGCTAAAAATCAAGTAGTAACTTGGTAAGGAGATTAAATTTCTTTTGCAAAGATCATCCTGCCGGCCGGGATTTGAATGGATTTGGTAACTTCCACACTTAAGGCTTGTCCTATTTTTTCTGCCCCCCCTGAAATAACTACCATGGTCCCATCCGGCAAATACCCTACTCCCTGATCTAAATCTTTTCCAATATGAGCAATCTTAACTTTAAGCTCTTCCCCGGGTAAAGACACTGTTTTTACAGCATTAGCCAGATCATTTACGTTTAAAACCCCTAAATTAGAAATTGAAGCCAGCTTATTTAAATTAAAATCAGTGGTGACAATTTTGCCATGCAGATTCTTGGCTAAATTAAGCAGTTTATCATCCACGCTCTTGCCTGTTTGTTCCTTATCCCAAATCTCTACCTTTAACCCCTTAATCTTTTTTAACTCCTCAACCACCTCAAAACCCCTTCTCCCCCTGGCCCGCTTTAAATCATCAGATGAATCAGAAACCTGCTGCAGCTCCAAAAGCACGTATTTTGGGATATAGATCAAACCATTAATAAAACCCACTTTAGCTATATCCAAAATCCTGCCGTCAATAATTGCCGAAGTATCTAAAATTAACGGCCTGCTGTAAGAAATTGCCCCTGGTTGAGGGAGAATTGGGGAAAAATTCATCAAGCGCGCTCCTTTTGAAATCCTGACCATCTGGTTTAAAACTTCAGATGAAAGCCGATGGATCACAAAGTTAAAAAGGCTCATGGTGGTCAAAGTTACTCTTCTGGCAATATCAGGAAATACTAAAAAACCGACTAATGCAGAAACGAGTGTTACCAGAAACCTGATAAGTAGCGGGTCAGCTCCAGCAATAGGCGGAATAAGTTGAGAATATATAACCGCAAGGGTTCCAAAAATTAACGCCAAAATCAGGCGTAGGATAATCTTAATACGCACGAAATAAGACCTTTCAGGATCTTGCGATCCGCCAATGGCGGATCTAAAGTCCTTTAGTCGGGGAAATTTCAATCTAATAATCCCCTACCAAAGTTATTATGACATAGAGGGAGCGAAGTCACAAGTAACAAAAGACGAGCGAACACTTTACTTGGGACTTGCTGAAGGACTGGCCACTTGAGCAGAAGGTGTGCCAACATTAATCGGGGCCACATCAATCACTTTTTTGGCATTAGGGTCATAAATAATGGCTTTTCTGGCATTATTATAGATCAAAACTTTATCCCCGTTTTTAGCATTTTGAAAAAATGGCTGACCGGCTAATTTGGTGATATCTGTGATAGTAGCCACAGTTGGATCCTCACCAGAGGGCAAATCAATTAATTTTCCCACTTCTGAAACCAGTCTTTTGGTTTCATCTTGAGTTGCTTCCTGGGAATTTTTGTTGACTTGAGTTATATTTTTAAACAGGAAAAAACCACCCACCAAAAGCAGTACTAAAGCCACTACTGCTGCAGGAATAGCCCATTTATATTTGGCAGTTATCTCCTTTATAATATTTTCTATATCCATATTATTTCCCTATTATAATTCTGGCAGAAGCCGTAGAATCTTTCAATTCCCCTGAAATTGAGGCTATTTTTATAATATCTTTTATATCAGTAACTACTAAATCTACACTATCCTCTAACTCTTTTTTGACAAAAAATTGATTGGAAGTATAGGTATCTTTATCTGCATTAGCAGTTTTTACCACCGGATATCCCAAAGCTTTTAATTTATCGGCTATTTTTTTAGCTTCGCCTGTTACAGGAGATCCATTAAGTATTTCAAACGACCATTCTGACCTATTTAAGGGTTTCGGGGTTGGAGAAGGAGTTGCACCGGGAGCAGGTGAGGGCGTGGGGGTAGTTTTTCCAGAACCACCAAGACCTGCAAAAAAGTATATTCCTCCCCCAATAACAGCTACAGCTACAATAAATAAAAACAATGTGACCAGTTTTCCGGAAGATTTTCTGTCTTGAGAATTAAGGCTGTAACTTGGTTGATTATCACGGACAAACTGATTAAGATCCTTCCTTAATATATCCGACCTTGCAATATCTTCATTCACTGAACGTCCTTCATCTGATTCCTCCGGTTCATCTTCGTCCAAAGGACTACCATCTTCAGCCAAAGGCTGGTCAGACTCTGTCTGATCTGGCTGGGACTCTTTTGACTCATCCTCCTCTTCATCATCCCCTGCCTCATTTTCGTCATCCATTTCTTCTTCCTCTTCTTCCTTCTCGTCCTCTTCCTGAACCTCCGACTCCTCTTTTTCTTTCTCTTCCCACACTAACTCCTCATCTTTTTGATCCTTCTCCACTTCATTAGAAGACTCTTCTGAATCTTTTAGATCATCAGACCGCAAGCTTTGCTTAACTTTATTCATTTCTTTACTTCATTATATTATTCATAAAAAAAGATAATTTGCAATCCATCAATTTGATCTCCAGTCGGTTAAATCATAAAGATATAGCTCCTGTGTTTTCTTAATTACAGGAATTCCCAAAGTATCCAGACTATTTTTTGTAAATTCAAAATCTGCTAAATTTTTAAAAATACTTTTATGTAAAATAATTGCATCAACTCCCCACTTTTTAACTACTGTCAGTTTTTGCTTAGTTAAAATTCCGGTATTAAAAAGCTTCAATTTTTGTGAATAATCTTGAGGAATGTACCCGGAATAACCATTAAGCAGTTTTTTTGAATGCAAAGTTGATGCAAAAAGAAGATACGGACCATCCCGGTATATAATCTTATTATCTTGAAGCCCTACTCCAATTGGTAATTCCGCAATCACTTGAATATTCTCTCTTGAATCTAAATACTGGTAAAATTGCCTGGTTGGTTGGGGGATATCCTGAAAAATTACCGGCAAATTAAAATATTCCAAAATGACTATCAAAAGAAATATTACAAAAATTAATCTTTCTTTAAATTCATTTTTAAAAAGTTTTACCCACAACAAAGCTACACTTAATGCAGCAAAAAAGAAGAAAAATACCACAAATCTGGCAGGGGCCCTGATAAATGCAAAAAGCGGATCAATTTTTGCAGTTAGACCATATATAAAAGTCCTTGGGCCAAGAGCTAATATTAAACTCAACAGAGCCAGTGAAAGGAATAATACTGACATTCTGTCAAGCTGTTTTTTCCTAAGACAGATTAAAAACCCTATTAGAAGAAAAATTATTACTGACCAGCCTAAAAAAACATGATGTTCAAAATTTGTGCTTACTTTAGGAAAATTACCTAAATTCCTCAAGAAATTATAAAAGAAATTTCTGGGAGATTGTGACGAAAAAAACTCAATCGGCTCTGCAGAATAGTTTAGTTGAGCTTCAATCCCCCTGTTTATTGGTTCTTTTGAATAAAAATTATAATAAATTGATCCTAAAGTAAATGAAGTTGAAACCAAAAGAATTAAGCCTGCTAAAAAACCTATATTTAAAAACTTTCCGCCAAAGGCGGACCAGCCTTTGGCTGGTAGCTGAATAATTCTAAATAGAAAATATATTGGTAAAAATAGGCTCAAAAAAACCGAATAATATAAAGTCGAAAGAAGCTGACAGGTCAGGAATAAAAAGACTAGGAATATATTTTTACTGGAAGGATTTTTAAAAGATTTTTCTATAAAAAGAAAGATTAATGGGATCCACAAAAGTGAGTGAATTTCTACTGCTGTTGGATATCGGGCCGCAGTAAAGGGGTTAAATGCAAAAATTACTGAAGCAATAATTGCTACAGTTGATCTTTTAGTCAGGTAAAAAATCAAAAAATACATTGATAAAAAAGATAAAAAGAAGTTTAAAATTACCAGCAAGTTATAGGTAAAGATGATGTTTTTACTTAATAAATAGATTGGGAAATAAAGAATGGATTGGATAAAAAATGAATCTGAAAAGGCAATTGAGCCCTCTGTAGGGTAAAAAATAGGCAGTGTCAATATTTTAGAGAATTCACCTGAAAGGGTGGAATTTATGGTATTTTTAATAATCAGTAAATGCAGCGGATAATCTGTATCTTCAAAGTGAATTGGCCTGCCTATATTAAATATCAGATCATAATTAAAAATAAAGGTCAGTATTAAACCTACTAGGATTAGTCTGGAAAACTTCATATTATTTATTCTCTACCCCAAAGAGTATTATTCCAGCCACAGCCTCTGCCACTCTTTTCTGACCTAGAGGCGTCATATGAGAATCTAGCGGATAATAGCAACCTATACATTTATCTTTTCTAAATTCAGAAAGGATAGAAATATATTTAAAACCATTCTCTTCAGATATTTCTCTTAAAGGCGTATCCAGATCAAATGAAGTAAGTTTTTTATCAACAATATATCCTTGATTAATCCTGTATTTAAAATAGTCCTCTGATACAAGCTCATATGAAGGAATAAATATCAAAACTCCTATCCTTTTACCTATGCATTCTGTTTTAATTTTAGCCAGGATTTTATCCATTGCTGCAATTTCAAAATTAAAATTCTCCTTATCTAGAAATCTGATTAGGTACTTGGGATCACTTAATGCAGGAATTATCACAGCTGGATTAAGCTTACCCATTTGGAGCTGTCTAAAAACTTCTGGGTTTAATTTAGACTCCAAATCAGGATGATCCTGGATTATTTTTTCAGCCTGCTTTTGCCAAATCTCTGAAAGATAAAAAGTATCACCAGGAATTGCATCAAAATGCCAACTGGTTATAATTGGATGAGATACACTCTGCAGAGTTGGCCACAGGCTTTTTTCCTTGCTCTCCACCGCCTGATAAAGATCATTGGTGGAGAAAAACCCCAAAATTACAGCATCTGCCTGAAGATAATCTGTGTAGGCCTGGCAGATTTTTAGATATTCATTTGGTCCTGCTCCCGGCACTCCGGCATTAACAACTTCCACCTGCCTACCCGGGATTTTCAGTAGATTTTGCAGCTGTTTTGGCCAGGACCCCTCCAGCCTACCTCCCCAGCCATAGGTAAATGAATCACCCAAAACCAAAATGCGGTAAACTTCTTTTGGTTTAGGCAGTTTAACCATTTCATTGCGGAGACCCTGGGAAGAACTATGAGCTGATACGCTAAATTCACTTGTCTGGAAAATATCTATCACATTTGGGGCTATAGCTTTAAAATAACCCTTTTCTTTCAGGTAGATACCCAAAATTTGATCTACTAATATAGAAAATAAAATAGCCAATAAAAATCCCATTGCTATCAAAGGTATTTTTTGGTATTTTTCCATTAATCTATTATATATTAGGTTACTACCAAGATGATTAAATTTGTAAAAAAAATCTCTCTTCTGCTTATTGGTATAACCTGTGCATTAATAGCTACAGAAGCTTATCTTCGCTTTACCTTCCCTCAAATTACTTATTCCTCCCTTAAACCACCTTATGATTTTCGCTGTTTTAAAGAGGGTACATATTACTGGCTTGCGCTGAAACCAAACTCAAACTGTATCTTAAAATCAAACGGAGATGCCTTTGCCGAGACTATCATTAAGACAAACAGCCTGGGACTTAGGAATCCGGAAATTACTTTTCCTAAACCTGCTAATTTAAAAAGGATTTTATTTCTGGGAGACTCTTTTACCATTGGCTGGGGAGTTAATGAGATTGATACATTCCCAAGAGTTGTAGAAAATTTGCTTAATCAAAGCCAAATAGAACTTTCTGCTGATACAAGGGTGGAAAGTATAAATGCAGGACTAACTGGAACAGGACCCGGGTATTATTATACTTTTTTAAAACATCAGGGATTAGCGTTGGATCCGGATATTGTAGTTGTAAATTTTTATATGTTTAATGACCTGCCGGAGAATTCCAATTATTCCGATTGGGTGGAAATTAATGAAGACGGCCTGCCGGAAAAGATTATATCTAAACTTGATTATGTTGATCCTGTTTCTGGTTATTTTTTCCCAAAAAATACTCCATTTAAATATAAGATTCCCATTCTGCGAAATCTTCATTTATTTAACTTTACCTCGGATAAAATTTTTCCAGAAGAAGATTTTGACCCAACAATTGAAATATCAAAATTAAGGATTTGTCTTTATAAGAGTGAGTGCCGTGATTTAGATATAGCAAAAGAGAAAACTAAAAAGTTATTTTTAGGCATAAAAAAATTATTAGATGAGAAAAATAAAAAACTACTGGTAGTCTTCATCCCCTCCGAATTCCAGACTAATAGAAATGCCCGTGTTAAGTACATCCCAATTTCGCTTTTTCCAAGTGAAAAAGAATACCCATATATACTGTTTAAAGAATTTTTTGATAATAACAATATAACTTATTTAGATTTAAGGCCTGATTTTACAAAATTAGGTTCTGATGATAGCTATTATGAATTAGATGATCACTGGAACGCCAAAGGTCACTCTGTTGCAGCAGCGGCAATCAGTGATAAACTTATTCAACTGCTCAAATGATTAAACTCTTCAAAAAACATTTTTCTTTAATTTTTACCCTTACCTTTTTTATAATCCTGTTTTTTGTAAACATAATTCCCTTTCTGGATACGGATATCTGGTTTCATATTAAATCAGGAGAGATTATAGCTTCAGAGGGCATAATACATCATGATGTTTTTTCATATAGAACTGAAGGCAGGGAATGGTTTCCTTATGAGTGGTTATTTCAAGTAATAGTTTTTTACTTCTTTAAATTCTTCGGGATTGAGTCAATAAAGTTTTTTATAGCAGCCTCCACCACTGCTATGGTTTTCTTTATATTCCTGATCTTGCGAAAACTGTTTCAGTTAAATGTAGTATTATCTGCCTTTTGCTCATTTTTCTTTTTGGTATCAATTTTTGAATTTATTGCCAAGCGTCCTGCCTCCATTGCCTATACTCTTTTATCCATACACTTATTTTTGATACTTCTATATTATTTTAAAAGCAAAAACTGGCTTTGGGTAAGCCTACCTATCACCCTGCTTTGGGCTAATATGCATGGTTCTGTATTTTTATCCCCTCTTCTTCTTGCAGGGTATGGCTTTATATCTTTATTAAATTATTTTCTATACAAACAAGAAGAGTGGCTCAAAAAATTTAAAACTTTAAGTATTTTTACAGTTATTTCAGCTATATTAACCATTCTTCCGCCACTTTATCTGACTCAATACAGGCTGCTTTGGCTTTTTTTTGAGCACAGAAAAACAGTTACTAACTTTATTGACGAATGGACGCCTCTTGCGGAAAATCCTTACGCCTTTATTTTTTATTCCACAGTTTTAGTAATCATTTTTATTATTTTTCTAGTTACTTTGATTAAGAACAAACTCCTTAAACAAGCCCTTTGGGTATTGCCTATTCTACTTCTGCCTTTAACTGCATATACTGCATCAAGGAATGTATTTTTAGGCTATATTACTTTAACTTTAATGCTGGGCTGGAGCTTAGCAAAACTGCAAAATATCAAAATTAATCTGGCATTTAAATCTATATTTTTTATAGTAATCCTGATCTTAACATGGTATGGAATTTTACTGATTCCACAAAAAAAAGCACCTGTCAGACTCTATTTTCCTGTTAAGGCTGCAGCGTTTATTAACACTTATGATCTCAAAGGCAACATATTTAATGAATACGGGGTGGGCGGATATTTGCTTTATCATCTTTATCCTGAACATAAAGTTTTTATTGACGGCAGGACAGATTTGTATATGTGCTGTGAATTGGAGGAACTTTTAGAAATTGCCCTTAAGAAAAATTTGCCTGATGAAGAGTATAAAAAATTCCTAGATCAGCTTTGGAACAGGTATCATACATCATATGTGCTCGTCAGGACTCAAAAACACCAGGTCCTGCGGAAGGTGGCTAAAATTTTAACTGATGATCCAGAGTGGAACCTTATCTATTGGGATGATGATTCTCAAATTATTGTTAAGAAAGATGGCAAAAATGCTGATATATTAAAAAAACTTGGAACTTCAGCTGCCACCCCATATCATCAAAATCCCTACAGAGAAGGTATGGAGGATCAGGCTTTTGAAGAGTATCAAAGGATGATTTCTACAACTGATTCAGCCAGATCAAGAAATGCCATAGGATATCTTTTACTTCAACAGAAAAAATATGATAAGGCAAAACAAGAGTTTGAAAAAGCCATCATTCTTGATCCTGAATTTGAATCCCCTTACATGAATTTAGCAGAGCTGTCATACAAGGACGGTGATCTAAAAACAGCTTTTGATCTGTACGCAAAAGCCGTAAAGTTAGCGCCTGATCGGGGTCTTATCTATATCAGGGCCGGCCAAATTTATCTGCAAATGAGCGGAGATAAAACTTATACCAGGACAATTTATGGAAAAGGCATAAAAAATACTGTGGATGATGATGCCAAAGCTAAATTACAGCAGCTATTAAAACAGCTGGACAGCTAAAATGCTGTATATAGAAACGGGGCAACTGGGCTGGATTGGGCAAAAATTAACAATCCGGCAATCAGGATAAGTGTTACTACAAAAGGGATCATCCACCAAAGTTTATTGGACCAGAAAAATTGCAGTAATTCTTTTATAGTGGCCAGTCTATTTGAAATTTGCATTTACTTCTCTATTATATAATTTTCTATAACCAAAATGTCCAGGCCTGATCTTTTAAAAGTATTTAAAGCATCTTCCAGGCTATTTACAATCGGCTCCCCTTTTAAATTAAATGAGGTATTAAGTAAAATCGGCACCCCGATTTTCTTAAAAAAGGTTTTAAGCAGTTTTCTTAAATTTGTTGGGTAATTTTTGTATACAATCTGAATTCTTGAGCTTCCATCCACATGTATAATCGCAGGAGCAATTTTTTTGGTTTTTTTCTTGGCTTTAAATGTTCCCAGCATAAACTTCCCTAAATTCCCAAAATTCCCAAAAAAATACTCCTTAGCATATTCTTCCAAAACTGCCGGGGCAAAAGGCCTGAACTGCTCCCTAAATTTTATTTTGGAATTAACAGTATCCCTCATTTCAGCATTTCTTGGATCTGCCAGAATAGATCTGGCCCCCAAAGCTCTTGGCCCAAATTCTGCCCTTCCTTCAAACCAACCAACTACTTTACCTTCAGCTAATTTCCCGACTACATAATTAAGTAATTCTCTCTCTGCCATCTTCTTCCCTAATCTCCCCAATTTCCCTAATTCCCCCAATCTCCCCAGGAATACATCCTTCAGAGGATACCTCCTCTTAAATCCCAAAACATGATGATACACATAAAGCGCACACCCCAGCGCCCCTCCATCATCCCCTGCAGCCGGAAATATAAATACATCTTTAAAAGGTGTTCGGGCGGTGATTTTGCCATTAATTACGCTATTTAGAGCTACCCCTCCTCCATAAACTAAATAATCCATCCCAGTCTGCTTTTGTATAAAATTTATAATATTTATAACTATTTCTTCTACTGCAGCTTGAATGCTGGCAGCCAGATTAAATCTCCCTATCTCCCCCACATCCCTAATCTCCCCAAACTCCCTAATAAACTTCTCTGAATACATGGTCTTTGAGGATTTATGAAAGCTAAAATAATCCAGATTAAGCTTAATTGAACCATCTTCATATTGTTTATATAGCTTTTTTACTTTATCCATATATTTAGGCTTTCCATATCCAGCCATACCCATCAGCTTATATTCCCCGTCATTAACCTCAAAACCTAAAAAAGCAGTAAATGTGGAATACAACAGTCCAACAGAATTTGGGAATTTCATTTCTCCCCTCGGCTCCACCGTGATCCCACGAGCTATCCCCCAGCTGCCGGTTGTCCATTCTCCTATCCCATCCAAAGTTAAATATGCCGCTTCCTTAAAAGGAGATGGATAAAAGCTGGCTGCAGCGTGAGATAAATGATGCGGCACAAGAAGTATTTTGTCAGGATTCACTTCTAGCTTTTGAGAAATAATTGATTTTATCCAAAGCTTTTCTGTTAAAAAATTTTTCATTGAGTCTACAAAAAAAGATAAAGATTCTGGGAAATAATTTAGCGAAATAGTTAAATTACGCTCAAACTTTAAAAAAGGCTTTTCATAAAAAACTATGTAATCTAATTGTTTTATCTTTATTCCGGCAAATTCCAGACAAAAATCTATAGCTTTTTGAGGAAAAGAGGCATCATGTTTAATCCTACTGAATCTTTCTTCCGCAGAAGCTGCCACAATTTTTCCATCTATTATTAAAGCTGCTGCAGATTCATGATAAAAACAGGAAATCCCCAATATTTTCATAACAGAGTAATTTTTAACAGATTAAGATTTGTAATACAATTAGTCTAATGAAGAAAATTGCTGTCAAATTCATCTTAATTATTATTGGAATAATCTTTGCTATGTTTACAGCAGAGGGGTATTTTCATTTTTTTAAGCCTCAAAAAATCCATTCCAGCTTACCAAAAGAGATGGATTGCTATATTGCAGATAAAGTTTTGTTTGCTGTCTTTAAGCCAAACTCAAATTGCATTATCAAGACTTCAGAGTTTGAGATTAAAAATAGAATTAATAATTTAGGTTTCCGGGGGGAACATTTAGAAATAGATAAGGCTAAAGAAATAAAAAGAATAGCTTTTATTGGTGATTCATATATTTTAGGCTGGGGGGTTAAAGAAAATGAAAGCTTTGCAGAACTTTTGGGTAACAAGCTGCTCTCCACCGGTATAAATGCAGAGATAATTAATGCCGGAGTTCCCGGGGTCGGGGTTGACTATTATTATCTGACATTAAAAAATAAAATAATCCCGCTAAAGCCTGATGTGGTCATGATTGGAATTTACTTAGCCAATGATTTATCTGATTTTAACTATTTTCAATGGACTGTTTCAGATAAAGAATTACCTGTAAAAATTGACAGTCTTTTAGAATTTGTTGATACAGACAATACACGCAGGCTTAAAGCACTTCCCTCAAGATATAAGTGGCCTGTTTTACGCAATTCTCATCTTTTTATATTTTTCACTAATTTCTTATTTGGTGAGATTGGAAAAATTTTTGAAATTAATCCTCATTCAAGCGGTACCAATTGTCTGGTTAAACATAATTGCCATGAATTAGACTCACAAATTGAGAAGTTTAAAAAGATAATTTTGGAAATGCAAAATCTGGCGCAGGAGAATAAATTTAGCTTAGAAGTTATCCTTATCCCCTGGGAAGCACAATTACCCAGGAACTTAACCAGAAGATCTGAATTTAACGTAATTGTGCCGGACCAAAACAGGCATATAATTAATAATACTATGGATCAATTTTTTGAAGATAATAACATTAATTATATTGATTTACTTAACTCGTTTGAAAGCTATAGCGGCCCGGATCAGGTTTTTTATCCTATTGATAAGCACTGGACAAAAGCTGGGCACCAGATTGCAGCAGAGGCAATACTGCCGGATATTATTAAACTTCTAGAACCCTCCAATTAAGTGTCGGGGGTTCAATATTGTTTTTTAACATCCTCCAGGCTATCTGATTTAAGATCCCACAATGACCAGTTACTTCCTCTAAATTTAGACTTTTTACTTAGGGCTTTACTAATTAGGGCAAAAGGGGGCAGAATAATAAAAAATACTAAAGTCAGGATAACTTTTGATTGAAAATCGGCAATTTTTTTAGAAATTTTCTTAAAGTATTTCATATTAGGAGATCTTATCATATAATCCCTTTACTTTATGATCCCGGTTTCCAAACCCATAATTGCCAAAAATGCCAAAAAATACTTACTTGATTGTCTGACTTCAGGTTGGGTTTCATCTAAAGGGCCATATGTGAAGCGTTTTGAAAAATCTTTTGCCAAATTTGTGGGAGTAAAGTATGCAATTGCCACCTCTTCCGGCACTGCAGCACTGCATTTGTCCCTGGCTGCTATCAGGATTGGACCAGGTAATGAAGTAATTATTCCATCATTAACCATGATTGCCACGGCTTTACCCATTATCTATTGCCAAGCCAAACCAGTTTTGGTGGATTCAGAGGAAGTAACAGGAAATATTAATGCTTCAGAAATTGAGCAGAAGATTACCAAAAACACTAAAGCAATTATTATAGTTCACTTAAATGGTCATCCAGTTGATATAGAACCCATTTTAAATCTTGCTAAAAAGCATAAATTAGCTGTAATTGAAGATGCTGCAGAAGCTCACGGAGCCCAGTACCTATTGGGAAATACCTGGAAAAAAGTGGGCAGCCTTGGTGACCTGGGATGTTTTTCCTTATACGGAAATAAATTGGTCACAGCAGGTGAAGGTGGAATGGTCACAACCAACAATAAAGATCTCGCTGAAAGAGTAAAGTATTTCAGAAACCTTGCCCGCTCTTCTAAAAAGCATTTTTATCATCAGGAGGTAGCCTTTGCCTACCGCATGAGCGCTCTTCAGGCTGCTTTAGGCTTAGCCCAGCTTGAGGAGTTTGAAAGGTTTTTGCAGATTAAAAATCAGCTGGCTGAAACTTATTTAAGTAACTTAAGTAACTTAAGCAGCTTAATACTACCCTCTGAAAAAACAGGGGTTAAAAGGATTTACTGGAACTATGATATATTAGTTAAGGATCTAAAAACCAGGGATAAATTAGTCAAATTTTTACAAAAAAAGGGTATAGAAAGCCGGATTTTTGTTATTCCGATGCATTTGCAGCCGGCTTTTACAAGATTAGGCCTATTTAAAGGCAAGACTTACCCTATTTCTGAAAAATTAAGTAACCAGGGCTTAAGTCTACCGTTAGGTTTAGCTTTAAGAATAAATGAAGTAAAATATATTTGCAACCAGATAAAACAATTTTTTAAAAAGGAGTTACTCTAATGGAAGCTCTCATTGTATCGAGAAAGAATCAAGATGGATATGGCGGTTTGAGCAGATTCTTTGCAGAATTTATTACCCATTATCCAGAAACATCATTGACGATTTCTCCAAGAACTTTTTATAATTTTTTTAAAATACCTATTTACAATTTCAGTGTTATTTATCTTTGTGACGCTACCCTGCTACCTTTGGGAATAATTCTAAAAGCTATCCTCAAAAAACCTCTTTTGATCACCGCCCATGGCCTTGATCTAACCTATCCTAACCCTCTTTATCAGTTTTTGCTTAAAAAAGCTTTGCCCAAAACTGATGGAGTAATTTTAGACAGCTATCCTGCTAAAAAACTTATTGTTAAGTTTGATTATCCTAAAGAAAAAATCTTTGTGGTCAATCCCGGAGTTTCAATTGACCATCTAAAAAATGACCAGCCAATAAACCTGCCTGATCTTAAGGGAAAATTAGTGCTGACAACTGTGGGAAATCTGGTTTTAAGAAAAGGCCATGCCTGGTTTATTAAAAATGTCTTAAAAGCCCTGCCTGACAATTTTATTTACCTGATTGTGGGAAACGGGCCAGAAAAAAAGAATTTAAAATTTAAAATTAAAAATTTAAAATTAGAAGAAAGGGTTTTCCTGCTGGGTCAACTTACTCATCCCGAGCTTGGTTTTGTTTTAAAAAATACTGATATTTATGTTTGTCCTAATCAGAAGCAGCAAAATAATTTTGAGAGTTTTGGAATTGCTAACGGTGAAGCTGCAGCTTTGGGCTTGCCTGTTGTGGCCAGCAGGGTTGACGGAATACCGGATGTGATCAGAAATAATAAAAACGGTCTGTTAATTGACCCGAATCCCTCCTCTTTTATCAAAACCTTACTTGAGCTCAAAAATAGTAAAAAAAGACAACAAATAGGACAAACAGCCGGGCTTTTTACTAAAAAGAATTTAAGCTGGAAAAAAACAACACAAAAATATATTAAGGTTTTTTCAACACTATATGATAAAAATCAATTGTATTCTTTGCACACTTATTCCAACTGAACTGCTTTGCTATTTTTCTGCTTTCTTCCCTCATTTCCCTAATTATCCTTGTCTCCCCAATGACCCTTTTTATTAACCTGGCCAACTCTTCCGGATCATCCTTAGTACAAATATAGCCATTCCTGCCTTCTTTTATAATCGGAAAGCCTGCAGCTGATTCTGATAAAATTAAAGGTAATCCAAAACTGGCAGCTTCCAAACCGGATAACAAAAACCCTCCTTCAGCCTCGGATACTGTCACAAATAAATCAGAACCTAGGAAATATGGATTTGTGTCTTCAACAAATCCTAAAAACTCCACATTACGATTAGCCATTCTTTTTAACGCCGCCTCCTCTACCCCTTTTCCAATAATTAACAGCTTTACATTTTTTAGTAACTTAATAGCCCTAATCAAAGTATCCACTTTTTTTCTTTTAACCAGCCTGCCCACATATAAAACTATTTTTTGTTTATTTGCCTTTCTTTGTCTTTTTATTTTTGGCATATTAACCCCGGGGTATATTGATTTAGTCTTTATTTTAATTTTGTAGTAATTAATCAGTTCCTTTTCCTCTAAAGGTGAATTAAAAATTAATCCGTCTGCTCTTTTATAAACAATTCTTTCTAGCCATATTAACGGCTGATACAAAATCCGCTTCAGTCTGGAGTCAGTTTTTTGGGCCATATCGTAGTTGGTATTATGAGCAGAGACTATAATTTTACCCACATTTTTAGGTCTTAAAAGTACAAAAAACAACCCACTTAGTTGATTTGCATGAACTATATCAAAATATAAACTACTGCATCTAAATTTGAATAATAAATATTCAGCTAAAGCTAAAATAAGCTGATTACCAAAACAAAAAGGAACCAATAACACCCTAACCCCCTTAAACACCCCAAAATCCCAAAACTCCCTCCTCCCAGGTTTATCTTCCGCCAATACCACCACTTGACAGCCCATCTTTCCCAGCTCTTTGACCAGATTAAATCCATAAATCCCCTGCCCGCCAATAAAGTTGGGATAAAAATCCTCTGTCACAAAACAAATATTAAATTTACTTTCCACCGACATAGTGTATACTAAAATTTTATGAAAAAATACCGTTTTGATGAACATGGGAAAGGATATAAAATAGGTCAAACTCTGCAACCTTTCAGGCCTCAATTTGAAATCATCTTATCCTGGGTCAAAAATGGTTCAAAAGTCCTGGATGTTGGTTGTGGGGATGGAGTGTTAGGTGAGAAGTTGATCAAACAGAAAAATTGCCAGGTTTTTGGGATAGATTTAGATGAAATTGGAGTAAAAGAAGCCAAAAGACGGGGGATTAAAGCTAAAGTTTATGATATGGACGAAACCCTGCCATTTAAAAACAGGCAGTTTGATGTGGTAATTTGCAGTGATGTATTGCAATGCTCTTTAAAGCCGGATGTAGTAGTTTCGCAAGCTTTAAGAGTAGGTAAATCAGTAATTCTTTACTTTCCTAATTTTGGCTTCTGGTTTTATAGATTACAAACTTTGTTTGGCCATTTTCCCTCCCTTTCCCTTTATGGCCACACCTGGTGGAATACCCGGCAAACCAGGTTTTTTTCCCTCTCAGACTTTATGTCATTACCTGCCATGAGAGGGGTATCTGTAAATAGGTTAGTTTGCATTGATTGGAAAAACCGCCAGGTCAGTTTGCTTGGCAAAATCTGGCCTAACTTTTTTGGCAGATCCGCTATATTAATTATTGAGAAAGCTTATAGATAAAACTTTACCTTTTAAAAAACAGGACTGCTCGTTTTGAGGATAAATTTCAATAACTTGACTCTCTATTGCAGGAAAGTAAAATTCTAAAATATTATTTCCTAAATCTTTTATTTCATTAGATTCAAACACTTCACCTCTGGGCCTAAATACAACTATGTCCTGGTTTTGGTTTATACACCCTGGGTCAGCTTGTAGTTTTATTCTGGTGACAAAAACTTTTTTATTAAGATCCAGTTGAAAATAATCTTGGTTTTGCCCCCTTATCGGTATAAGGTGTACCTTATCAATGATTTGTTCATTAGCCAGATCTTTTTTTGCGAACTTATGATCATTTTTGTAAATAGTCAGTAAATCTACTCCATCAACTGAAATTATGTGCAAAGGTGTTAGGAATTTTTCCGGGTAGGCATAAGCAAATACAGATGGGTGCAGTGAGTTATAAGAGGACATGATATATTCTCCCTTTTGGTCAAAACCGGAAAAATGATAAGGAGAGAGGCTGATATCATCTCTGAAATACAAAGGTGAAGCAGCAAATGAATAACCATCAACTATAGCCACATTGGCATCATGTTCAGCATTTTGGTTAAGCCATAAAACTGCCTGTCTGTAGATATTTCCATACGTAATCATGGGATCCACCAGATTTTTATGATAAGCACCATTTATGCCTCCAACCAGATTATTAAAATAAACATTTTCATTAGGATGAAGCTTAATAATAGGCACAAGTAACAAATAACTTATAACAAGTAATGTAATCAATTGAAAATTGAAAATTGAAAATTGAAAATTTTTTAGCTTCCCAGCTAAAAACTCTGCTCCAACTCCTACCAAAATAGCCATTACCGGTAAAACTTCCATGATCTGTCTGATCCCGCTATATGACCTGGCAAAAGGTAAGGAATAGCGGATTATAGGCACCAGAAGCCAAAGCAACAAAAGATATCCTGTCTTAAAACTATCTCCCCTAATCTCCCTAATTATCACAATTACCCCTATTACCCCAAAAATCAATATTATTTCCGGGGTCTGTGAAAAAAGTAAGATCAAAGGATATACATTAAATCCAAAAGGCAGGATGAATCCTGAAGGTTGGATAGAATTACCTCCTGCCCCAGTAGATAAATAATAGTTAAAAATTTGAGTTACAGAAAAAGGATCTTGCCAAAAAGGCGGCCAGATTAAAACCAAAAATAAAAATACCCCTAAACACCCGAGAATCCCTAAAAACCCCAATTTTCCCCAATTTTTAAACCGGATTAAAAAAAGCCAGGGTAAAATAATAAGCGGCAAAAAAACAATATTCCATTTAACTGATAAAGCTAATCCCCCAAATACCCCAAATACCCCAAACCACCCTAACTTTCCTGACTTTACCCAATGCCAAAAAGCCCAAATTGAGCCGGCAAAAAAAGAGGCCTGGGTAGGATCTTTTAAATTAAAATGGGCTTCTGCAAAAAAGAGAGGAAATAAAGCTAAAGATAACCCTGCCACAATTGAAGCAAAATAAGAATTAGTCAGCTCAAAAGCAAAAAGAGAAACAATAAAAACTCCAAAAGCTGATATAAAAAGATACGGTATGTTATAACTATCCAGATCAGTAAAAATATGCAGAGTTTGATAAAAAAACCTGTTGGAAAAAGAGCCTAAAATTTCAGGCAGAGGTGGATGGCCGTGTCCAGTATCCAATTTAAAAAACTCACTACTCCAGGTATTATTTTGATAAAAACTTCTTAAACTTATCTTTTTAAAAAGAGGCCTATCAGGTAATGAAACCTTTTTTCCTCCTTCTCCTGCTATAAAGTTAAACCGGGTCATATATTCACCGGGATAAAATATAGTTGGAGAAAGGGAGTCAGTAAAATCAAAAAAATATTTACCAGTTAAAAAAAACTGTGCATAAGCTTGCCCGCGCAACATTCTTGAAGGGGTATCCCAGTTTATTCCATAATCAGAAAGAGTGACAATACCTATAATAAAAAAAGCCGCGGCTAAAAGTATAGGTATACTATATTTTTTCATATCACTGGTATAGGCAAATCTTAACAGCTTGAGTTAAAGACCTGGCATTTTTAGCAGAAAGGATATTCATAAATCCCAGCTTTTTGGCTTCAATTGTCCTTTTATCAAGCCCCCTTATATCCCTAATTTCCCCCAGTAACCCTACTTCTCCTATCATGGCTGTTTTGCTATCTATAATTTTATCTTTAAAAGAAGAAATTATAGCCATACAAATCCCCAGATCTGCTGCCGGTTCAAAAACTTTTAAACCCCCTGTCACGTTTACAAATACATCCTGATCAAAAAGTGGTAAACCTAATCTTTTTTGTAAAACTGCCACCAGCAATTGTAATCTGTTATTATCCACTCCCGAACCTGTTCGCCTGGGCGAAGGCAAAGAGGTTTTAGTAACTAAAGCCTGAATCTCCACTAGCAGGGGTCTTACTCCAGTCAGAATGGCCACCACAGCAGAACCCGGAGCATCAACTTTTTGATCCAGGAAAATTTTGGAAGGATTTTTAACCTCAATCATCCCTGAATCCAGCATCTCAAATACCCCTACCTCATCTGTTGGTCCAAACCTGTTTTTATTGGCCCTAAGAATCCTAAAAAGGCTAGTGGAATCACCCTCCAGTGATAAAACTACATCCACCATATGTTCCAGCGTTTTAGGCCCGGCAATAGTCCCCTCTTTTGTTACATGACCCACCAGAAAAATTGGGATATGCAAAGACTTGGCCAGTCTTTGCAACCTGGCTGTACATTCCCGAACCTGTCCCACAGATCCGGCCACAGATTCCAAGTCTTGCGTTTCCAGGGTTTGGATTGAATCCACGATCACAAGGCCAGGCCTTTTGTGCGTAGTAGCTTCGATAATCAAATCCACATCTATCTCATTTAAAACAGCCAAAGAGGCATTTGGTTTCATCCTGTCCACTCTTATTTTTATTTGCCGGGCAGATTCCTCCCCTGCAACATAAAGGACACCACCTCCGTCATTGCGAGCGAGGTCGAGACTCCGACCGAGCGTGGCAATCTTTCTTGAATCCAGATTCCCACGGTCGCTTCGCTCCCTCGGAATGACAGAAGAATTGATATTCAATGCCAACTGCGTCAGAAGTGTACTTTTACCAATCCCCGGATCACCGGAAACCAGCACCAGGGACCCTAAAACTACACCGCCACCTAAACATCTGTCAAACTCCTCCAGCCCGGTTGAAAATCTTTTATAATCTGTTTTCTGGATTTTAGATAAATCTATTATTTCTGCTTTCTGACTTGTCTGACGACTGGCAGCTGACGACTGACGACTATTTTCTATTGTTTCTACAAACGAATTCCAGGAATCGCATTGTGGGCACTTTCCTAAATATTGGGAGGATCTATAACTGCACTGCTGGCAGACATAACTAGAAGAGACTCTTGCCATTGGGCTATCTTACCATAATTTATTTTGCATCACTTTAGGAAGTTTGACCTTTTCAGCTGCTTCTTCTAGAAGTCATTTCAAAACCCTGCGTCATTGCGAGGAACGAGCGTAGCGAGTGACGTGGCAATCTTTCTTAATCAAGATCGCCACGCTCCCTTCGGTCGCTCGCGATGACGTTTTGAAATAGGCTCTAGTACTTCCGCTTTTTAAGCGGTACCTCCCCGGCGCAGGATTAACCAGATAATAAATATTAATACTACTGAAACTGCACTTGTTCCCGATAGAAGCAATACATTGGCATTAAGGGATGGTTGTATCTCTTCCAGGATAGTATTTTTAGGTTCTCCCATTGCTAAAAAAATAAAGTCATCGCTGCCTGCCAAAGAGGTAAATCCATAAACATAAGGTTTTCTATCTATTGTCTTATCAGTCTCTACAACTCCTTCTTTAGTATAAAGGATTGTACTTAGAAGAGCTTTATCAGGTATAGATTTACCTACCCAAATATCATTATCAGGGGACCTTGCAAGTATCTTTCCTTTGCGGTCTAAAACTAACAGAATACCTTCTTCCGGTAATTCTTGCCGAGCTACCAGTTCCTTTAACCAGTCAAGAGATAAGGTAGCATAAACAACACCCGAAATTTTATTATCAGCACTTTTCACAGGATAACCATAGCTTAAAATCTCTTTACCGGTAACCCTGCCAATCCTATACTCCCCTATAGAGAAGTCCTTATTTTGAAGCGTTTTATTAAAAAAAACTGTGTCTGCTAAATTAATGGGCTCCGGGGATGGTGTTGCAGTACAAATTAAGTCTCCTTTAAGATCAATTACCCCAAAATTAGTGTAAAAAGGATACCCCTTAAGAAGGGTAGCGAGCAGGTCACTGCACTTTTTGTCAGTAGGATTTTGTACTTCCGGCAGTTGAGATATTAACAGCAGAATATTTCTGGATGTTTCTAAATATTTTTCCTGGATACCGGCTACTTGTTTAGATAAGTTAAATATCCTCTCTCTTGCTAATTCCTCTGTGTTTAAAAGTTTACCATTTAAATAGTTAACGTTTAAGAATGTCAGCGGAATCACACTTATCACCATAGCTAAAAGAGTTTTTAGACCCGGCTTTTTAAAACTTTGGCCCATAGATTAACTATAGCACTTGAGATATAGTAAGTCTAAAAATTACAGACTATTTATATATCAGGCCTGCGGTTGAAGTCACAAAAGGGGCCAGATTTATTCTTCTTTTTTGGGCATCAATTCCATCCACTAAAAAAGTAACTTTTTGTCCAACTTCATATTTTGTGTCAGCATCCATTTTAGATGAGGGTAAAAAGCCCTCTGTCCCGTCTTCCAATATAACACTTACCCCGCCATCAGAAATATTTGTAATATCAGCTTTAATAACTTCATCTGTTGGATATTTTTCAGCCAGTTTCAAAAATGGATCTTGCATCATATGCTTTATGGAAAGATTTAGCCTGCCTAAATCCTCATCAACCCCCAAAACTAAAGCTTCAAGCTCCTGTCCCAAGGAAAAGTTTGAGAGATCCTCTGTTCTTTCCCAGGCTACTTCTGAAATTAATACCAGTCCCCTGACATTATCCTTTTCCAAAACAACTCCAAAAGGTAGAACTGATACCACTTTACCCAAAAAATTCTGGCCCTTTTTAAAGTTCCTCAAACTGGCTTTAATGGCATCATCAATCAAACCTTTTTGGGAAAATATCAGTTTATTTGAACCTTCATCAGTTTCTGTCACTAAAAAGCTAACAACTTGCCCAATCAAATCCTGTGAGTTGGAAACATTTTTGCTGATCACTTCAAAACCGGTTTGTGAGTTTGGTAAAAATCCTCTAACTCCGTCTGCTTCCACAATCAAACCACCTTTATTTATTTCTGTGATTGTGCCTGAAAGTTTGCTGCCGCTACTTTGAGCATTTTTAAACCTGGTCCAGTTAATTTCCCTGCCGCCACGTCTTTGGGCGATCAGCCCACGTCCGAAACTTCCCTTTGGTTGAGCCGGATGAAGCGATAAAACTACCTGGCCGTTTTCATTTTCAGAAAAAATAACAAAGGCTTTAATTTTCTCTCCAACTTTGAATTTTTCAATTTGAGTGGAGGGAAATTCCCTTTTTTGGATCACACCTTCTGATTTTGCACCTAAATCCAAAATTAATTCTGAATCGCTGATATAAACTATTCCGCCTTCTACTTCCTGACCACGCCTGATGTTAACCGGTTTTGCAGAAGAAGCCAAAAGCTTCTCCATTATATCCACCATTCATAATCACCTGTCTTTCTTTTATGCAAAGATTATACTACAAGTTATAAACTTTAACCAGATCTTTATTGTAGGCTTGGTTTACAGTAAAGGGGTGAACCTGATCCTGGGTTTTCCAGGGCAGCGCAAACAGCCCAATAAGTGTTACCTTGAGGTGCACCCCCCGCACCTGCTCCTGATACCGGAGACCATCCAGAAGGACAAGCAGTGGTAAAAGAAGCAGGAGGTATGACGGGAGCAGTATTACCCCAAGCAGCACAATAAACATAAGAGCCCGGGTCTACTGGAGCTGCTCCACTGCCAAAATAAGAAGCCTGCAGGCCACAATATGTACGTGAACCACATCCCTCATAATGGATCTCCATAGTTTTAGCAATTGCATCTATATCCGCTTTTCTTTTAGCATCCCTGGCAGATTTTTGGACACCGGTAAAAATAGCCATACCAATTACTGAAAGAATTGCAATTATGGAAATAACTACCAGAAGTTCAACAAGGGTAAAACCACGTTTATGTAAACTAAACGTGGTAAACCCGCGGGCAGATTTCATACTCTAAACATACCATATTTTCTGTCTAAAAAAAATTCCGGCAGTGGGGTATTTTCACATACCGTTGCCGATATATTATCGTCCCTGCTGAAGCGTTTTACGACTGAGTTCGGGATGGGATCAGGTAGTACCGCAACGCTTTAACCACCGAAAGTTCATTATACCATTTGTACCCTAAAATGTGAATACGGATTTACCCGAACAAATTTTGCAAAGCAAAACTTGGGAGGGCTAAGAAAGTTTAAGATCAAAAAATCTCAACGACGACCATTAGTATTAGTAGGCTAAATGCCTTACAGCACTTACACCGCTAACCTATCAACCAGATAGTCTATCTGGGGTCTTCAAGATTCCTCATCTTGGGGTCTGCTTCGTGCTTAGATGCTTTCAGCACTTAT
>CAZJNI010000007.1:16818-52681 GCA_964547465.1 uncultured Gammaproteobacteria bacterium | reverse complement strand
ATAACTAATAACTAATAACTAATAACTAATAACTAATAACTAATAACTAATAACTAATAACTTATGACTTTAATTTTCTACTAAAGCCATAAAGTTGTTTTATTATTGACTCACATTTATAGGAAAATTCCTGATGAGTCTGTGCACTAATATATCTTTGATCGAGTGCAATGTCAAGGATAGCAGTTATTTCTGATGCTGAACCCACAGCTATAAGAAGAAATCTTCTTAATTCCGGATCTGATTTTCTGGCCGCACCTTCTGCAATGTTCAACAATATGGAAGTTGCAGCCCTTCGCAGTTGTGAGGACAGTTCGAATTGTTCTTGCCTGGGAAATTTATATGCTAATTTATAACAATCAATAATAAAATTCCTCACTTCAGAGTAAATAGGAAAAGATTTAAATTTGAGCATAGTTACAAGTTTTTAGTTTTAAGTCTGCTTTTTAAATGGGTAAAATAACCTTTAGGATTAAAATTAACCAGATACAAGGCTATAAAAAGATTAATAATAAAATATGCAGTTTTGGATAAAGAAAGATTAGCAACAAGAGCATAAACTTCAAAAGGAAGCAGTCCTATGGTAACAAATATTAATATATCCAGCCCCCAGTGTTTCCGGTACCAAAGACCAACAGCACCAATCATCTTAGTTAAACCTAAAAGAAGCAAAATAAAGATCACCCAGCCTCTATGTACTAAAATATAAGGTACAATTTTCTCAACCAAAAGGGCCAAAAAGTCATGAGGATCCTCAAAAAGTTCACTATCCTTAAAGTTATCATACAGTTCAAATATTACCTTGCCAAAAATAATCATTCCCACTCCTAAAATGGTTTCCAAAAATCCCAGGAAGAATTTATAAATAATAATATATCTGGCAACCTTTATCTCGGATTCATATTCAGCCATATGCTGATTATATATTAAATGGTATAATATTGGCGCTATATGAGTAGATTTAGGAGTCCGGAAAGGTTATCTGGAAATGAAGGATCAGGTCAAGGTAAAAAAGACAAGGGAGAAACAACAAGAGTTGAATCAAGAAGAGGATTTAAGAAAATGCCTTTAGTGAATTTATATGGAAGTAAAGAGTCGCACCTAGCTGAAGGTATGACGGTTGACGCAGAAAAACTTCTTCAGGATATGTCCCAAATCCCCAAAAGGATTAGTTTAGGAAGGGGAGGAAGAAGAAAAATATTCTAGGTATTATGTCTGGAGCCTGAGATGGGAATCGGACCCATGACCTCTTTCTTACCAAGAAAGCGTTCTACCACTGAACTACCCAGGCGTGCTCTTCCTACTAAGCCATGTCGGCTGATTGGCCTACAGGAAATTTTAACACAAAACTCTTACAGTTCCATTATCTTATTTTAAAGTTTAAGTACTATCTTAAAACAACTCAAACAAAGAAAGGAGGTGAGAAAATAAATGCGAAATATAAAAGATGCCAAAGATCATCTGAAAAACCACCAAACTTACCCTGCTTCAAAACAGCAGTTAGTGGAAGAGTGCAACAAGCTATCTGATTTCTCCAAGGAGGATAAAAAGGAGTTTATGGATAAGTTGCCTGAAGGTGAATATAACTCAGCTGAAGAAGTGATGGAAGCTTTGGGATGGAATAAGCAGGGCGGAATGTATGAAGATCAAGGTGCTTCGGTTATGGCTTAAGTTTATCTAAGGGAGCCGAGATGGGATTTTAACTCACGGTTTCTTCATTCCCAATTATCTATTAAGGGTTGGTACTGTTCTTTTATTTGTTGATATTCTTTTTTAGATAAAATATTGAGTTGTATTTGTGGATACTTTTTGCGAAATAATCTATCTCTTTCCTTGGAATAATTACCCATGAAATTTTTTACCTCAATGTATTTATCATCATTTGGTAGATAAAAGTCGGGGCGATAAGTGTGTTGGCCCAGATCAAAAATAGTTGGGGCATATTGCCATTCAATATGAAGTAACTTAAAAACTCTTGCAATATTTGCCTCCCATGTACTATAAAAGCAGATATTTGGATCTATATCCAACCTTATACCGGGTTTTCCTTTAGAAGCCTTTGGAGAAGTAGTTCGTCCTCCGATGACTTTCATAGCACATGCATTGCTACAAAATTTCCTTATTTTAGCCAAATAAGGTAGAATTTTTATTTCTTTGTTACATCGAAGATTTTGGCAAAAGATTGTTATACGGGTGACTCTCTGAATACCCTTCATATGATTTGGGTAAAATTTTAATGCTTCAGCTATTTTGCTACGAGTTTCTAATGACTGAATTCTACCGTTATTTCCAATGGAAGCTGAACAACTATGACTACAAAACTTTTTTGGATCATAGGATTTGATCTGGAAAGTTACAATGCATTTTGGATTTAGACAAGCTCTTGTTTCAAGAGGTTTTCTTAGAGAATCAAACTTACCTTTTAGCCAATTCTTACGACTTATTTCTGACTGTTTTTGTCTATATGAAGGTTTATCATAAAAGGCAGGGCGCATAATTTCAGAATATCCGAAGTTTTACCGAATGTCAAGAGTCTATAATATGAGCCGATGGGGAATTTCGCAATCCCGACCCACGCTTTACAAAAGCGTTGCTCTACTTCTGAGCTACATCGGCACACAGTATATTCTATCAAAAAACTACAGGAATTTACGAGAGTGGGGTGAAAATGGATAATACCGCCAATAAGCGGATACTTTCCAAAAAAGAAAAATAATTTCTCCCTACAATTGTCGTTAGCCGGATTTTTCCCTCAAGTATATTGAGGTGGGTGTCCTGTGGTGTATCGTTATGGTACGCCAACTCCGGACTCCCATATAGTTACAAAACAATGAAGAAAAATATTCCGGCTTTAAACGTGCAAAGCAGGGATGCCCTGCGGCAGTCCTTCGATTTCTCTCAGGATTTTAATCCTTCAGGCCATCTACTAAATGTCTTAAAGGATAATTTAATCATAATACTAGTTCTTGCCTCCTGTCAAGAGTCATTTTAGCCTCAAATTAGCCCTAAAAGCATTTTAAGTAGTTGACAAAATAATATGTGTATGTTAATGTGTATGTGTATGTTAAACAGGAGGGTTCACACCCTTTTTGACAAGGATTTATGGAATAAATTAACTAAAATGGCTAAATCCCAAAATATTTCTTTTGGGGAGTTGATCAGACGGGCTGTGGGGGAATATCTGGATAAGCAGGGAGAGCTGCAAAGCAAGGAACGCCCGGCCCCATTTAATAGATTCTTCAAACCCGGGAAATAAACCTTAAACCTCTTCAAAAATTAGTCTAAAGTTGCTATACTTCTTGGATGGAAAAAGCACAAAAACCACACCTTTTCTTTATTTATCTTACTATTTTTATAAACATTGTCGGATTTGGGATGGTTTTTCCTCTCCTGCCTTTTTATGCTACTCATTTTCACGCATCCGAGGCTACAGTTGGCCTTTTGGCAGCCTCCTTTGCCATTTCCCAATTTATCCTTTCGCCAATTTGGGGTAGGCTGTCTGATAGGTTTGGCAGAAAACCGATTATTCAAATAGCGCTTTTAGGTCTATCTTTATCATTTATAATTTTTGGACTGGCTCAAAACTTACTTTGGCTTTTTATAGGCAGGATCCTGCAGGGGGCTTTTTCTGCAGCCTCAATTCCGGTTGCCCAGGCTTATGTGGCTGATGTCACATCTAAAGAAGATCGAATTAAAGGTATGGGAAATTTAGGAGCGGCCCTGGCGGCAGGGTTTATCTTTGGGCCGGGGATTGGCGGGACTTTATCTGCCATTAATTTGTCATTCCCGTTTTTTGTGGCGGCTGTGGTGGCTTTTGTAAACTTTTTATCTGTCCAACTTTTCTTGCCGGAATCCCTGACTAAAAGAGCTGAAAAGCTAATGATTAAAGAGGGCTTTTTAAATTTTAAACATATGTATAATGGCTTAAAAGGGGAGCTAGGCTCATTTTTTATCCTGGTATTCCTTTGGTCTTTTGCCCTGACTAACAATGAAGTGGCAGTGCCTTTATTTGGATTAGAACAACTTGGTTTGTCTGCCTTAACTATTGGTTATTTTTTCTCAATGCAGGGACTGTTGGCATCAACCACGCAAGCTATTTTGATCTATAAAATTACTCATCTTTTCGGCGAGCACAGAACTGTTGTTTTAGGTTTATTTTTAATGGCTTTGGGTTTATTTTTAGTGCCCTTCGCCAAAGCTCCATACTTTCTTTTACTTTTTATGGTTATCATGACAGCCGGATCTGCCATGAGCAGGCCTACTTTGGCATCGTTGGTTTCCAAGGAAACAAAAGAGGCCCAGGGTACAACCATGGGGATTTTCTCATCATTTGAATCTCTGGGCAGGGTTTTTGGGCCGCTTTTAGGAGGATGGTTTTATACAAGCTTTGGCTTTCATGCCCCGTTTAGTCTGTCAGCCGTAATAATTCTTATAACTTTAATTTTTGTAGTCCAAATTAAGGGCTTTTTTAGGAATTAAAACCTATTCTGTGTTGGGGATACGCAGAATTGTATTATCTGGAACGGAAAATAATTAAATATCCGGCTATACTCATTAAAACAAAAGTAATAATTAATAAATAAATATTGGCTTCCATATGCCTACTTTCTTACTAAAAGATACCAAATAATGATTGCAACAATACTGCTTACAATTGCTGCAAAAAGATATGTATTTGCAACATTCCACTCGATATTCATTTTACTCTTTTGATCACTCCTAGAGACAATATTAAGAAAACAATTGACATACCCAATGATACTACAAAAGTAGGTATAAAATCAAAAAAATTTTGGGGACGAAGAAATATAGGGGAGATTACTCCTACAGTAAACCAGGCCACAGATACATTGCCTAAAACTTCAGAGATTCTTTCCAGCTGGGGTTTAGATAATTTTATTTTGGATGGCACATTTTTAATATATCACAAAATCTGTTAATCTTTGATGTGATTTTTATAACTTTAATTTTTGTAGTCCAAATTAAGGGCTTTTTCAGAAACTAAGTGTTGACAAAATAGTATGACTATGGTAATATGACCATAGTCATGCAACAAACAGTTTCCAAATCACAATTTAAAGCCCAAGCTCTGGAGTTTTTAAGAGAGGTAGAAAAGACAAAAACTCCTCTGGTTATTACTCATGCAGGCAAACCTGTGGCTAAAGTAACTCCTTATCAGGAAGAAGATAAAGATAAAGCGATATTAGAATCCTTAAGAGGAACACTTAAATTTTATAAGGATCCTGATAAACCGGCAGCTGACCCGGAAGATTGGGAAGTTTTGAGATGATTTTGTTAGATACCAACATTCTGCTTTGGTGGATTTGTGTTCCCCAGAAACTTTCCAAAAAGATCAGGAAAGTAATTGATCAAGCAAGCAAAGAGCAGATCTTAGTTTCCTCCATCACTGTTTGGGAGATTTCTTTATTAATAAAAAAAGAAAGAATTGGATTTTTTATAGATGCTGATCGTTGGCTGGAACAAGTGGAAAGTCTGCCTTCTATTAGATTTATTCCTGTGGATAATAGGATAGCAGCAGAGTCAGTTAATCTGCCTGATTTTTCCCACAAGGATCCGGCAGACCGGATAATTATAGCCACAGCCAGGCAATATGGAGCAACTCTGATTACTTCTGATAAAAAGATTCTAAATTATAAACATGTCCGGACTTTTAAAACCCCAATATACTACTAAATAATCTGACGAAAAAGCCTAAAATTGTCTGTAACAGGGAACTTCCTCCAAATGGGACCATCATAAAGATCAAGAGAATAAAGATTCCATAAGGTTCTATTCTTTGATAAGTTCTGGCCAGATTGTATGGCAGTTGTGACATTAATATTTTTGATCCATCAAGGGGGGGAATTGGAAAAAGATTAAAAATCCCTAACACCAAATTAATCATGGTGGTAAACTTTAAAATAGAGCCCAGTAGAATTGGAAAATTTTGTGGCAGAGCGTTAAGAATATGATAAGTTAGAGCTGCCAGAATAGCCAGTCCAAAATTGGCTAAAATCCCTGCAGCTGAAACAAAAAACTCACCGCGCTTAATATTGGAAAAATTTAGCGGATTAACTGGTACTGGTTTAGCCCAGCCGAAAAGTATGGGAGAGCCTGTCATGATAAGTAAAGCCGGTAAAAGGATGGTTCCGAAAGGGTCAATATGAGGAAGAGGGTTAAGGGTTAACCTGCCTGCTCTTTGGGCTGTTGTATCTCCAAACTTTAGGGCCACAAGCCCGTGCATGACTTCGTGGACTATAACGGAAAATAAAAGAACTATGATAGATAGTGCAAAAAATTCAGGCATGTGATATAGTTTACCACATGTTAGTATGTACAAGATGTGGTAAAAGAAAAGTTGTATCAGCCTATTCCAGGCACAAGAAAGGTTCATCCGGAGCCGGAGGAACCTGGGCCCTTCGTGCCCCAATTCATCAAAGAACCCAAAGGGTAAATTTGCATGTTTATAAAAATAAAAAATACTGCACTAAATGTTTAAGAATAATAAAGCCAGCCTTTAAAAAAGAAGTTACACCTGAAACCCCTATTGTAGTTGCCTAAAAGTAGTATAATTTAGATATGTCATACAGAAGAGAAAGAGAAACTGCTGTTTTCCATAATCAGTTTCATCACCCTTTTAACTTAGATTGTTTCGAGCCTGAAATGTCTATACGAGCAAGAAGAATTCCATTCCATCGTCCTGATAGTGAATTGATTGGCAATCGAAGCCATTATCAAAAAAGTTTGCATAGAGCTAAAAGCGCTGCTGAAAGAGGCGAAGTGCCTAAATTCCGCCTATATTAATTTTAGAGGAAAATCTGGGTAGCCGTTTAAGAAGTCTTTTAGGGTTTGAATCTTTTAACCTCTTTAATTTTATCCAAACCCTTATCAAAAGAATAAATGCCTTCTAATTTTTCCTGTTCACAGTAAGAAGCTAAATACGCATCTATGAAGTCAATATCAAAATTTTGATAAAAAAATAAAGCCCTGATTAATAAGTTTTTATTCGAGTAAATAGAATTTAAGGATAAAAGATTATAAATTTTTTCTGAAACATCTTTCTGGCTGAATTTATAAAAAGATGTTAGAACCCAAATTACTTCGGCAACCACCATATCTGTTAAATACAAATGCTCTTGGGGATTTTCTAAAAGTGATTTAACTGCTTGAAATTGTTCTAAGTTATCTTTGAGAAGAAAACGCAGTATTAGATTAGTATCAAGCAGTTTCATTTAATTTAGGCCTGGAATGTTTAGGAAGGGTTTTGATATATCTTTGAGCCAACATTTTACCAACCGCATCATATGCTTTCTTTTTATCCCATTTGACATTACTTTTTAATGAACCGGCTAATTCATTAACTAGCTCAATATGAGTTTTAATTACCAACTGACCATTTATATCCTTGAAAATAATTCTATCGCCTGGTTTGATCCCAAACTTCTCTCTAATTCTATTGGGGATTGTGGCCTGACCTTTAGAGGTGACAGTAGAACTGTAAGTATTAAGCATAGTAATACTATACTATATCAGGTATTACTTTTTGTCAAGAGTAATACTCTTTAAAGGAAAATCGGGGTAGCCGTTAAGGAAATCTTTATTAGATATAGCTTTTTTGCCCTCCATTTGCAGCATATTTCCCGGAAGGAACTTCACAATTTTTCCGTCCCATTTAGTCCAAACTCCAGGCCATGGATAATATGCCCTAATCATTCTATCTAAAATTTCTGAACTAGGTGGATTTTCAATAGGGAAGTAACCACTTTCCCTGGTCAACCGCTCACAAAATGTGGCCTGGGTATGGTTCTGGGGTTGGGGAGTAATCTTTCCGGCAACAAAATCCTCTATAATTTTAGGTAAAATTTCTGCTGCATGTTGGAACATTTTTTTACTCAAAGTATCAAAATTATCTATATTGAAAAGCTCTAAAGTATCTTGATAAATAATAGGTCCATGATCTACTTCCTCATCCATTTTTATGATAGTTACCCCGGTTTCGCTGTCTCCATTTAAAATGGCCTGTTGGATAGGAGAGGGCCCCCTGTATTTTGGCAGGAGTGAAGGATGAACATTAATACAACCAAATTTAGGAGTTTTCAGCTGTTCTTTTGTTAAAATATGGCCATAAGCAGCCACCACACAAAGATCAGCCTCATTTAGGGAATCAACCAGGGTAAAATGTTTGGCCAATTTGTGTTTGATTGGTTGAACGAATGATGGCGTGCCTAAGAAAGCTACCTTCATATTGTGATTTCCTCAAATGTGTCTGTTCCGACTTTATCTTTACCGGTGAATTTATAAAATTTACCTTTTTGCTGAAGCACTCTTTCTGAAAATAAAATTCCGTTTAAATGATCTGTTTCATGCTGGAAAATCCAGGCCAAAACCCCTTTTATGGCTTTTGTAACAATTTTTCCTGTTTCATCCTGGTATGAAACTTTAATATTAATGTATCTTTTAACCTCTCCCCAAGTTCCGGGAATAGATAAACATCCTTCAAAGTATTTTTTAGTTCTTTTGCCTGTGGAGAGAATTTTTGGATTTATTGCAGACATAAATTTCAAGCCGTTCTTAGCCACAAAAAAAGCCTCATCCAAACCAACCTGGGTAGATGCCAAACCCACACCCTCTGGTTCTTTAAAGGTTTTGGTTAGTTTAACCATTTCTTTTAAGGTTTGTAAAAGGGCAGGATTTATCTTTTTAACCCGCTTAGTTTGTATTTTTAGCCTTGGATCAGGTGTCTTTACTACTTGCAACATGAAGCTAATTGTAGCAGAAAAGATATATTGCTGCATTTGTATACCTATAGTATAATTAACATATGATAGAAAGAAGAACCAGAAGACCAAATAGTATTTTTAAAAGTGAACAGCTGATTCAGGAGTTGGATGCTCTTTTACAGCCACAAGGTTGGAGTTACGCAGAATTGAGCCGAAGAGCTAGAGTGAGCGACAATACAGTTCTTAGAATTTTTGATTTAGATAACCCTCGCAATGTACGTGGAACCTCATTTTCCAGCGTGGTTTCGGCCCTGACAAATGATATTCATTTAAAAGTTCATCTTTTTGAATTAGCAAAGATTCCTGTGCCAGTAGATATTACTCGAGAAAGTTTTGGAGCAAAACTAGAGCAAGTGATGGCTGACTTAAATTTAGACTCAGTAGGACAACATCTATTGGAAGAAGCTACATTATCACAGGTTCAACTGTTTGGAAGAATCTTAAAAGGGCAACAGTCTTTAGCAGAGCAACTTTTTGATCAGAGAAGAATAGATAGATCCTCCAGAGGATCAAATACTGCTTAACTTAAGTTGCTTCAATTCTTTTAGCTTCCACATAAGAACCTCTCACTTCGTTCGAGGACCTTGAGTGGCTCTTAGCTGTGCTAATCGCCACATAAACACTTTAGCTTTATTTTTGGCATTATAATAGCCTTTGGTGAAATTTAGGGCTTCTTCTAAGATTTGTCTTGGCTGCTCTTTGGCAAGTTTAATATAGAAGCCATAATGTTTGGTGTCATCCAGGGATTCTGCCAGAAAACAGCCATAAAATTGGAATTCATGACTTATATTCTTAGGCCTATCTTTAAACTTAGTTTCAGATATAGCTTTGGCTATGGACTTCATGGTTTCCCTGAAGCAGTTGCTTGCTTTAGTTGATCTAAAGCTTCCTGATAATTTGGTTTTAACCGGATAGTTTTTTCAAGAATTTTAATTTCCTCATCCTTTTTGCCTAAAGTTTGCAAAATCAAGGCTTTGTTGTAGTAAAGCTTAGGATCTGTGGGAGCTAAAGATATGGCTTTATTTAACACCTCCAATGTTTTCTGAAGGTATATTTTGTCCAAACTAGCCAGTTCAAAATAAGTCCTGACAGCAGTTCTTAAATACGAAACGTTTTTGGGATTTTCTTTAAGCACTTTATTTATCTCAAATACAGCCTGATCTTTAAGTTCGCCGGAAAGGGTAGCATCTGTATCTTTCAGAGCAGCTGCTGAAGCAGCCGCAGAGTATGCCAGTTCTGATTGATAAAAAGGTTCACTGGTATTTAATGATGAGGCTTGAATTAAGTAATTATAAGCTTTTCCCGGGCTGCCGGAATTTGAGGCATCCTGTCCTTTATTAAAAAGAGTATCTGCACGCCATAACTGGAAGATGGAATATAGAAGATAGAGGGTAGAAAAGATCACTAAAGCTTGAGCAATTTTGGTATAAAGGGGCTTTTTATAAAGCCAACTTATAACTGATAACTTATAACTGATAACTTTAGTGGATTCAGTTGCTACAAAGGCAATGGCGGGAAAGAGGTAGAAAAAGATGGCTAAAATTACAACTGAAAAGAGAAAGAAGTTGTAGATAAGGAAGGAAATATAGGAGGCAAGAAGAGATATAAGAATTAAGATATAAGATTTAAGATTTTGATTCTTATCTCTTAAATCATAAATCATAAATCTCTTAATACACCAGAAGACGAATGTTCCTATTACTAACATGTATGTCCCAAAGCCCACAATTCCTGTTGTAGCCAAATAATTTAGATATTCATTATGTGCTTTGTTGTATAAAAAATCCCATTCTGATGTAAGGTTATGTTCCGGCGGCCTGAACTGATAATAAATTTGGGCAAAAGTTTCTACACCAGAGCCTAAGATTGGATAGTGCCTGAATATATCCAAAGCTCCTTTCCAAACAACCAATCTAATTTGTCCTGATTCTGTGCCTCCGCTTTCAAGTTGAGTAACAGATGATGATGGTAAGGCTATGGTTGGTCTGGCAGGGGCTGCGAATTTGGAAACCAGCCTAAAGTTAGTTAGAGCAGAACCAAAAAGAAGGTTGATGGTTAGAAAACTTACCAAAACTATAACTATTCTATGAATTTCTACTGAATTTCTAATAGTTTCTATAAGCGGAGCTTGTAACAACTTCGTTGTTATAAATTTCTTAAGAGGAAGTATGGTGGAAATACGATGGAAATATGGTAGAAATAAATAGTAAATTAAAAACATGATCATTCCTCCGATCAGCCCTAATGTTGGACCCCTGGAATAGGTGAAAGTGAAAGCTAAATAGAAAGTAACCAGTAACAGGTAACTAATAACTTGTAACTTTCTGGTTTTAGCCTCCAATAAAAAGTAAAGGGCAGGAAAGATTAGCATGCTCAAATATCCTGCCATCCAGTTTGGCTGGCCTAAAGTAGCAAAAACCCTGGCCTGTACATCTTGTACCCAACAGGTGGCATTAAATTCCCCACGCAAAATTACACAGGAAGGGGAAACTCCAAAGTGCTCAAAAATCCCCCATAAAGAAATTACTAATCCTGATGTTAGTCCCACTTTAAGTAAAGTTTTAATACGGGATGATGAAAAATTTGAAACAAATGCAAAGTAAAGTAAAAAATAACTAATAACTGATAACAGGCCACCATTAGATCTGGAATAATATCCCCAAATAGAGGTATGTTGATCAATTGAGAAAATAGTAGAGAGAATGTTTGCCCCTAGAAAAAGGAGAAGAGGAATATCCAGGGGAGTACGCTTCAGGATTAAAGTTTTTTCCTGGACCATCTTTAAAATCCAAGCGCCCACAATAATAGTGGTTATTCCATAAGTTAAAATCATCTTGTTATATTCAAAAAGCTCGTAATTTAAAGAGGTCCAAAAAATCGGAGTCAGGAAAAAGAGAGCATAAAATGAATAAATAATAATTTTGTCAAACATTCTTCATATGCTAGCAGAAAATGCTTGTTAGGAGCAATATCCTTGTCATTGCGACCCCGATGAATATCGGGGGAAGCAATCTTGTAAAATGGAGATATGCAATCATATGTTTATATTTTAACCAATATAACAAATTAAAGGTGGCTCTAGGGAAAAGAAACTACAGCTTATAGAGAAAGTAAACCCATTGTTTGAGGATTTATATCGTAATATTCTTTAATCCAACCAGGATTGCTTCGTCATTTCGTTCCTCGCAATGACACAAAATGTATTATAGACAGCTAAAATATTGGCAGATGGTCTGAAGTTTTTAATTCTACGGGCGGCAGCTCCCGAAACATCCAAACCATTTCAGTTTTCTTTATACTCTTATCTTAATTTTAAATCAAGAGTATGTTAAACTCCCAGATATGTTGGATAAGTTCTGGCAGATTTTTTCCCATGATATTGGTATTGATTTAGGCACAGTTAATACTCTGGTTTTGGTTAAAGGCAAGGGAATTTTAATCCGGGAGCCCACTGTGGTGGCGCTTCACAGGAAATCAAGACAAATTTTGGCAATAGGAGGGGAGGCAAAAAGAATGCTTGGCAGGACGCCGGCTGTTATTGAGGCCGTGCGCCCTTTGCGGGATGGAGTAATTTCAGACTTTGATACCACAGAGGCTATGCTCCGCTATTTTATTCACAAAGTTCATCAAACTCCCGGAGGTGGACTGCCCAAAATCCCCAGGCCCAGGATTGTAGTTGGTATTCCATCCGGTGTGACAGAGGTAGAAAGAAGAGCAGTCCAGGATGCTTGTTTGTCTGCCGGAGCCAGGGAGGCTTTTTTAATAGAAGAACCTATGGCTGCAGCAATTGGAAGTAAGCTTCCGGTTGAGGATCCGGAAGGAATCATGATTGTGGATATCGGGGGAGGCACAACTGAAATTGCAGTTATATCTTTGGGAGGAATGGTCATAAATAGATCGATCAGGGTGGCGGGGGATGAGTTGGATGAGGCAATTATAAATTATATGAGAACAAGATACGGGATGTTAATTGGTGAGCGAACAGCAGAGGAGGTAAAGCTTGAGATTGGATCTGCTCATCCCATTACCAATAAAAAGGAAAATCTTGATGATTTGGTAACAGTTGTCCGGGGCAGAGATCTGTCTAATGGTTTGCCTAAATCTTTAAAAATCACTGCTGCGGAAATAAGGGAAGCACTAACCCCGATTATTTCTCAAATAGTTGGGGCAATTCAGGAGGTTTTAGAAGAAACTCCCCCTGAACTGCTAACAGATATAGTTGAGCGAGGAATATATCTGGCAGGAGGAGGGGCGCTGCTGCGGGGTCTGGATAAAAAAATTGCCGAGGAGACCAAATTGCCGGTATATATTTCAGATGATCCGCTAACAACAGTTGTCAGAGGCTGCGGGGAAGTTTTAAATAATTTAGATTTACTCACCAAGGTGAGAGTAACTGGTGGACTCCGTTAACTGCTTATGAAAAAAGCCATCCTTTTTGATATTGATGGGACATTGTTAGATGCTTATGATTTTATTTTTGAAGCTGTAAAATATACCTTGTTATTTCATAACCATCCTTACCCAACTGAAGAAAAAATTAAACAAGCAATGGGGAAGTCTCTGGTTGAATTTTACAAAGTGCTGCTTCCCCGGATTGATCCACTTATACTAGCCCAAACTCATGATAAGTTTCAGCATGATAAATTTCATTTAGTTAAACTATTTCCAAAAGTTTTGCAAACCCTACAAAAATTAAAGGCTAAAGAATTTTTGATTGCAGCGGTCAGCAACCGGACCAGAAAAAGTTTACATTATTCTCTAAAATTGGCTGAAATTCATGAATATTTTGATGTAGTAGTATCTGCAGAGGATATTACAAACCCCAAGCCCCATCAGGAGCATTTATTATTTGCCCTTAAACAGCTTAAAGTGGAACCCGGGAATGCTTTCATGGTTGGAGATACTGACCATGATATTTTGGCTGGTAAAAACGCAGGGGTTAAAACAGTGGGTGTAACTTATGGCTTTTTTGGCGTAAGCATCAGGCAAACAAATCCGGATTTTGTAATTGATGATTTAGAAGAAATCTTAAAACTTCTAAATTAACATCTCTTTTAAAAATTGTGTATAATGTTTTCATTATGAGAAAAACAGCACGAGAACTACAATTTAAGGTATTAATAGAACAGGACGAGAATGGGATATATGTAGCTTCAGTTCCTGAACTTCCCGGTTGTTATACTCAAGGAAAAACACTGGAGCAAGTTAGAGAAAGAATCAAAGAAGCAATTGAATTAATATTAGAAGCAGATGCAGATATAAAAAAAGAAAAACTTAGGTTTCCTCAAGCCTCTCCTCATTTTTTTGGGATAGAGGAAGTAACTGTGTCAAATTATGCCTAAATTGTCTCCGATTAGGGCAAAAGAACTTATCTCCATTTTAGAAAAGGAAGGTTTTGTAAAAATTCACCAAAAAGGTAGTCACTTAAGAATGGAACATTCTAACGGAAGAAAAACTACTATTCCTGTTCATTCAGGTGAAAAAGTTGGAATTGGGTTATTGAGAAAGATATTGAGAGATTCAAATATTTCACGCAGTGACTTTGAGAACTTACGGTAAGAATCTCTTATGACCAATCCGGATTTTGTAATTGATGATTTAGAAGAAATCTTAAAACTTCTATGAATTCCCATTTAGAATGTGGGAAGCTGGTTTTATTAATTCTACAAGATTATCCCTAATTGCAAATTTATAATCAATTGTTAGTATGGCTATTGCTTGATTCCTACTTGCCTCACTACCAGTCTTTTTAAGCTTAGCTGAAACGTCATTAATTACATCAAAAATACCCTTTCTGCTCATTGGTTTTTTTGCTTCTTCTGAAAAATTTTCTTCAAACATTATATAAGCTAATCTAACTTGCTCAAGAATTAATCTTGAAATTTGTCTGATATAGGTATATTCATTTCCTTGAGCTGTCTGTCTAACATACTCATTAAGCTTTACTAATCCTTGCTTTCTGCCATTTTCACCAATAGCAGATTTTAAGACATCTTCCATTTGATTTGCGGCTTCTTGATCAGGCGGTAAAGATTTGATTTGGTCAAAAGTTAGTCTCCCTTCAGTAATTAAATTTACTAAATAATAGGGTTCGCTTTCCCTAAGTTGCTTTAGATCTTCCGGGGTTAATTGGGGAGCTAAACGGCGTAATTGATCCATAGATTCCCTTACAGAGAGTGACATTATGTCTCCCTGCGCAGAATGGACTGGTTGTTTTAATTCCTGGTTCAACAATGTCAAAGCAGCATGTTCTCCAAAAATTATCTGTCTGGTATTTAAATAGGCAAATCCTTTAGGGTCATTGCCGGCTTCTTTCAAAACCGCTTCATGGAGCCAATGAGCTGTGAATATTTCAGGATTAATATCGTCAATATCGACTCCTAAACTTTGAAGTTGAGCTAATCTGATAATCTGATATGTTGTTTCTGCCTGATCTTTCGAATATAAAACATTTAAAGCCAGCCACAATTTGTCCTGATCCTTAAGGTCAACTTTATTGTGTCCTTCCAAATCCAATCTGCCACTTTTATCTGCCTTAACCTTTGCTCTTAAATAATCCTGTTCCTGCTGGTCGAGAGCTTCAGTCTTGGCAGAAGTCATTCTATTATCATAGAAAGTCCATGACAATCCTCCTATTATTCGGGAGATGTTCTGTCTATTGATATCAGGTAGAGAGGGATGAAGTTCTTGCGGAGGTGTACCTTCACCAGTTTCCGATGGCATAATTTGTCTCCTTAACCCAAAACAGAGGGGTTTTGTTTGATATTTTCCACCTCTTTGGCTAAGGCATCTTCTATAGTTGTTGATAAAAAGGGAATCTGGGAACTATATTCCTCTATTTTTTCTGTCATTTGAGGAGAGCCCATGGAAATATCTTTCAACGTTTGAAGCTGTTCGGGAGTTAATCTGTCAATGACCGTGTCAAAAACGACATTGGTAAGATGATCTCTTAACTTTTCTGTTACTTGAGATTTTTGATCTTCAGGTAGATTGGCAAGCTGGGGTGATTGCAAAACATCCAATATTAAACCTTCCACAAATGAATTGATTTTTTGATCCATAATTTAGGCTGCTATGTTAGCTATCCTTTCTTTCACAAATTCATTAAACACTAATATTTTACCTGGAGGAAGCTGAGTATGTAAATCAGCTCCGGCAATACCCCAGGACGGAACTCCAATGCCTGACTGCCTGCACAACTCTTTGGTTACATCCAAAATTTCAGCATTACTGGGTGGTCTTTCCAAGGTTGTCTCTAAATATTTACTCACTTCATTCCAAGGATTTGAACCAGAGGGTAGGGAAATATTTTCCGGCAAAGCAGCCAAATCAGCCGGAATGGGAGGTTGTTCGGAAAGGATCTGACCCAGATACTGATTAACTCCCTCCAAATTCAACTCTGTTCCTGCAGGAATCCTGGTGGCATCAGTAATATCATTATCCGCAAGCAGCTGGGTAACAGCTTGGCGGATTTCCAAATTGGTAGGATTTCTTCCCAACTGGTCATGCAGGTATTGACTGACCTCATTCCAAGGATTGGATCCTGGAGGCAGTTTTACTGACTCCGCTACTTCAGGTTTTGCCGCTTCTGCGGCTGGCTGTTCCAGGGGTGTTTCCGGCGCGGTGGGAGTAACGGTTTCTGCAGGGGTAGGTGTAGGTGAAACTTCAGCCGGCACATCTGTTTCTGTCGGTATGGGAGTTTCTGTAGGTACAGCTGCTCCGGCAGCCACAGGGGTTTCAGTAGGAATGGGCGTACCTGTAGGGCCTGGTGTTAATGTTTCAGTTGGTGTGGGAGTTGGAGTAGCAGTAGCTTCAGCTGGAGGTTGACCTGGAAGGCGTTCTCTGACTGTCTGGACTACACCAGAGGCGGTTTTACCAACTTCTTGTGCAGCACCGCCCACAGTTTTTCCTACTTCTTGGACAAATTCAGGTATTTGTACCTCGGGTATCGAAACAGCAGGCAGGGAAAATTCCCCCAGCCGTCCTGCGAGGGCATCAACAATTACTCCTCCCGCAATACCACCGACAGCCCCGAAAACAGCCCCTCTTAAAGCAGCGTTTCTAAGCTTCTGTTTATCCGATGCTTGCAATCTTCTAAATTCATTTTTAAAAGCATTGCGTAGTCCCTTGGTTTCTGTGTCTTCCTCAATGGTAATATCTCTTCTTTGTTTAAGATATTCTCTGACAACGGCACTACCTGCGCCACCGGCAGCTCCCACGGCAGCCGCAATAGGCAACCCTCCCAAGCCGGAAATGGCCAAACTTATTCTGGCTAACTCTTTGGCACCGGCACCTGCCACAGCACCGGATACCATATCAACTAAAGGCTGACCCAAAACTTTCACCCCGGAAATACGATTGGCAGCACTACGGGCCAAATTATCCAGCTGTTCTCTTGATGGCTTAAGATGAGTTACTTTTTCTACTGCTTGTGATAAACCTTCTCTGATGTGAATTGAATTCAAAAACTCTTCTGACCTTTGATTTATGTCAACAATTTTATCTACTACTCTTCGCCGAGTTTCATTTAATCCTTCAAACTTACTTTTGAAAAATCCTCCCACTTTTTGTTTAAAAGAACCCTGCGCAGCTGTTTCAGGAGTTAACTGCCAATTTGACAGATCGGGGGGGGCATTATCAGGATTTGTTTCTTGTGGTTCAGCCATACTTTATTATTATTCTACAGTCTTATATGATTGTCAAATCGGCTTGTTATTGTTAAGCGAAGCTTGCATAACTTGCTTATTATATTTTATCAGATTTTGGGGTAAAATTACAGGTGAAAATGTTAAAAACACCCTTTTACGATCCGAATAAATCCTATGAAGACAATTATGATCAGGGGCCGTTTGGTTCTTTTGCAGATGGAAAAGTGTTTGGGCAAACAGGGGAACCTAAACATGATTTCCTGGGGCAAAAAGTTTATTCACCATTTGGCATTCCTGCAGGTCCGCTTTTAAATTCCAAATTTTGTAAAGGAGCATTTGAAAAAGGGTTTGATATTGCAGTTTACAAAACAGTAAGAAGTAGTATTTTTCCCTGTCATCCTTTTCCCAATGTTTTAGCTGTAAAAGTCGAAGGTGATTTAACTTTAGAGAAAGCCCAAGGTAAGCTTATTGCAGACAATAATTACTCCGAGCCTATTTCTATCACTAACTCTTTTGGTGTTCCTTCCAAAGAGGCTCCCATCTGGCAGGAAGATGTTAAAAAAGCCATTTCCTATGCCGGTAAAGGCCAGGTTTTAGTTTTAAGCTTTATGGGAACTGTTAAAGACAGTCAAACACCGGATGAATTTGTGGCTGATTATGCGCTGGCAGCCAAACAAGCCGCAGAAACTGGAGCCAAAATCCTGGAAACAAATTTATCTTGTCCAAATATCGGTAATGAGGGTTTGGTTTGCTATAACCTGGAAATGACGGAAAAAGTGTGCGCAGCAATCAGAGCAGAAATTGGGAATACTCCACTAATACTCAAGGTCGGCTACTACAAAAGTGATGAGGATATAAAGAAACTGGTAGAAATTGCTTCAAAATATGCCCAGGCAATCTCCAGTATTAATACCATTCAGGTAGAGGTGGTGGATCAAAACGGAAACCAGGCTTTGCCCGGCAAAAACAGATTGCGCTCCGGGGTTTGTGGAGCTTCCATAAAATGGGCAGGACTGGATATGGTTAAGAGGCTAAAGTCAAAAGTCAAAAGTCAAAAGTCAAAAATTGCGATTATAGGAGTGGGAGGGGTTACAAAGGCAGAGGATTATTTTGAATATATGAAGATGGGAGCAGATGCTGTCATGTCTGCCACAGGCGCAATGTGGAATCCGCAGTTGGCCCAGGACATTAAAGCTTTACAATGAATAATTAATCTTTATTTTTATATTTGTAGGCCAAACGTCTTTTTAGTAAGTTTTGTTTTTATCCTCAAGACTGCTTTCACAGAAGCTATAGATAATAAAGAGGCACAAATTCCCAGCCTATTAAAAAGGCAATGTTAGCTAACTTATATGAAAGAAGTTGTTTATACCCTGCTTCAGCCACAATTTATCTAGATTCTTTTAGATACTTAATACTTTCATCATATTGTTTTTGGGAAATCATCTTTTTATCTAAATAATACTCTAAAAGATCAGTTAGCTTCATAGCTGCATAAATCTTACAACTCTCTTTCTCGACCTGCTCAACCCCGCCCTGTTCCCTGTCAATTAAAACCAGCATATTCACATAAAATCCAACAGCTTTTGCAGCCTCCAGCGCCTCAAGCTTTGATTTACCATGAGCAATTACATCATCAATAACTAAAAGGCGGGTATTTTCTTTTGGTTTGATCCCGTCCTTAATAACAATTGTTCTATCTGTATCATCTCCGATTTTTTCAAATACATCTAAGAAAGGAATACCTGAAACTTCTGAAAATTTTTTGGCTATGACAACAGCAGCTTTTGGGACTCCGCTGCAGAGATCCTGAGGAGTACCTAGCTTGACTTCTGATAAAACCCGGGCAATTTTTTTCAGCAATTCTTCCGGTAAATTCCTTAAATTCACATAAATAGGCGAAAGAGGAGTTTCTAGTTTGACTTCATGGATTTTTAGAGCAAATTCCCCCTCTTCTTTTGCAAAATCTATCGGACTTGTTGGTCTTGATCCCTCTTCAAGATAATATGAGCCATCTTCTCTTTGTA
This sequence comes from uncultured Gammaproteobacteria bacterium, assembly GCA_964547465.1. Classification (GTDB taxonomy): domain Bacteria; phylum Patescibacteriota; class Microgenomatia; order Daviesbacterales; family UBA10151; genus CAZJNI01. The sequence continues at coordinate 33,226 of CAZJNI010000007.1, read as the reverse complement.
ATCTTTTGATAACTTTGGCCTCAATTTTGGTATTCAAAAGTAGATCTGCCAACTCTTCTTGAGATTTTGTCAGACTAGACACTTTTTAGTGCCTCCTGGATTTGCTCATGCAATTTAAGTGTAGCTTCTCTCGGGTTATCTGAAAAGATTATTCCTCTGGATGAGTTAATAATAATGCCTTGTTTGTTACTGTCCAGCCCTGCTTTTACAGTTTGAGCAACATCTCCACCCTGGGCTCCAATTCCGGGAATCAGTATGGGCATATCTCCAACAATTTCCCTGACCTTTTTTAGTTTTTCAGGGAAAGTAGCTCCAACAACAACAGCACAATTTCCACTAGTATTCCAGGATTCCTCAACATGTTGGGCAATTACCTGGTATAAAGGTTTCTGATCCGCACCTACTAAAAGTTCCTGAAACTCTTCTGATCCTTTATTGGAAGCTCCCACCCAAACTATAACTCCTTTATCCTTATAATCTAAAAATGGCTGGAGCGCTTCTTTGCCGGGATATGGATTAATTGTTATTGCATCAACTTCCAGATTTTCAAAAGCATCTTTGGCATATGATGCATTTGTATTTCCTATATCAGCTCTTTTAAAATCTAAAATAATTAATACATCTGGATGGTTTTCTTTAATGTAACTTACAGTTTGCTCCAGAGCCCTTCTGCCTTCCAGGCCTTCTGCCTCATAAAAAGCAGAGTTTGGTTTGTAAGCACATACCAAATCAAAAGTCTGATCGATTACAGATTTATTGAGATTGAAGTCAGAAGAATCAAGTCCTACACATACAAATAAACCCATTTTCCATTTTGCCCTTAATTTATCCAAAAAGCCATTCATAATCTCTTATTCTATCAAAAATATGGTATATTGGTCCAGCCATGGGTAAGGCCATCCCAAATTTACAAATTTTTCTCATTTTGATACTACTTTCTGTTTTCCTGATAGTGGCAGACAGCAGTCATTTTTTGGATTTGCCTAAAAACGGAGCCTTTTATATAACCAATCCCCTAACCTTTGGCCTTTATAAAACATATACCAATATCAATAAACAATTTTATTTTATATTTCAGGCCCGGTTTGCAGCTCAAGAAAATAAAGCATTAAAAGAGCAAACCGGGAAACTTCTTTCAGAAAACGCCACATTAAGAAAAAGATTGGCAGAAACAGAGGCCATTGTTACTCAACAAGATTATTTAGATATAAAAACTTATAATTTAACTCCTGCCCGCCCGATTGGTTTGCAAAGATATTTAAAAATTGATAAAGGTTCATTAAATGGGCTAAATTTGGGCCAAGCTGTTGTTTACAATGATAATTTTGTTGGAAAAATTGTCCAGGTTTCCCAAAGGATGAGTTTTGTGCAACTTTTGGCTGATCCTGATTCTAAAGTGGCAGCTTTCTCGCTGAATAAAGAAGGTAGTGCCAAGGGAATTTTGATGGGGCAATTTGGCACAGATTTATTAATGGATAAAATTTTGCATGAAGAACAAATTTCCGCTGGAGATTTAGTTTATTCAGAAGGGACAGAAGGGTTTCTGCCAAGAGGATTAATTTTAGGTAGAGTGGGGGAGGTCTTAAACAGGGAGAATGAAGTTTTTAGACAAGCTAAAGTCCAGCCGGTTTTTGATATAAGAGATCTGGAGCTTGTATTTGTGATTATAGAATAGCTATCAGTCTTCAGCTTTCAGCTATCAGACTTAAAAATCTGACGACTGATGACTGATGACTGACGACTGAAACATGAAAACGCTTATAATAATATTAATAATTGCTTCTTTTTTGCAGACAACAATCTTACCCTTGGATTTGGTTTTAATTATTCTAATTTGCAGATCTTATATAAAAACAGAAAAAGAAAACTTATACCTGGCATTTTTTACAGGCCTTTTAATTTCTCATCTAAATTTAACCCCTTTAGGTTTCATGAGCATTTTATACCTAATACTTATTCAAATAACTCAAATCCTTTCAAAATCAAGATTGGCTGGAAATCCTTTAGTAATAATTCCGTTAAGTTTTGTATTACTTTCTCTAAATCAAATTATTAATTCCTACCCTTTGCATCAAACAATTCAGATTTTTCCCGCAGTTTTAATTGAGAGCATTTTATCGCTACCTATTCTTTACCTGATAAGACTTTGGGAAGAAAGATTTACTGTCAGCAGAGCAATTAAATTAAAAATCTAACTTTAAATATGGTAAATGCGAAACGCCCTTTAGGCTTTGGTTTTCCTGATCAGATTCTCAAAGTTAAGGGCAAACTAAACTATTTTAAAAAAGAATCAGATATAGATTGGAAAGATACTTTAATTCCCAATTTTGACAGCAGAGGATCAAATCCCGTATTACAAAGCAACTGGCGGATTGTTATTTTAATTACAGCCAGCTTAATTTTCTTTTTTATTCTCCTTTTAAGACTATTTCATTTGCAGATTGTTGAAGGGAGGCAAAATCGTGATTTAGCTGATGGGAATAGAATTCAAATTCGCATAATTCATGCACCGCGCGGGGTGATTTTTGATAAAGACGGCCAAGTCCTGGCAGCAAATGCTCCGGCTTTTAGATTGTTTGATAAGAACACAAAAAAAGCAAGACTTATTACAAGAGATGAAGCTCTGGAACTGGAGGTAAAGGCGGATCCACGAGCAAAAGAGCTGGAGATAGATAATGTTAGAACATATCCAGGGGGTGAGAAATTTGCTCATGTTTTGGGCTATGTGGGAGAAATTTCCCAGGATCAGCTTAAAAGTAGCCAATTTGCAGATTACAAGCCGGGAGACAGGATTGGAAAGACTGGAATTGAGGCACAATATGAAAAGAATTTAAAAGGTAGGGACGGAGGAGAAATAGTTGAGGTTGATTCTAAAGGGTTAAAGCTTAGGACCTTGAGGATTGATCCACCTGTCCCCGGGCAAAATGTTTATTTAACAATTGACGCGCCGCTGCAAAACAAATTATATGATCTTACAAAAGATACTTTAGAAAAGGTGGGCAGTTGTTGTGCTGCTGTTTTGGCCCAAGATCCTAAAACCGGTAAAATTTTAAGTTTAATTTCCTTCCCCTCTTTTGACCCAAATGCATTTACAAATCCACAAGAAGAAAGCAATATTTCTCAAATTTTATTGCAAACTGATTCCCCGATATTAAACAGAGCTATTTCAGGGACTTATCCACCAGGTTCAACTTTTAAAATTGTTTCCTCACTGGCGGCTCTCTCTTCTTCCAAAATAGATCCGCAAACTACTTTTGTAGACAACGGAGTGCTTTATCTGGGAACTTTTAAGTTTACTAACTGGTATTTCAATCAATATGGGAAAACTGAAGGTCCTGTTAATTTAAAGAAGGCAATTCAAAGATCAAATGATACTTATTTTTATGAGGTAGGAAGAGTAGTTGGGGAACAAGCTTTGGCAGAGTGGGCAAAGAAGTTAAAATTGGGTCAAAAATTAAATATAGATTTGCCATCAGAAGAAAATGGTTTAGTGCCGGATGATGAGTGGAAAAGAAAAACTTTTGGGGAGGTATGGTTTCCTGGAGACACCCTGCATATGGCAATAGGACAGGGATTTGTATTAACTTCACCGCTGCAAATATTAGGGACAACCTCTTTTATTGCAGCAGATGGTATTTTATATAAGCCTCAACTGGTTGATAAAATTGTTTCCGGGGATTTGACTATTTTTGAATACAAAGCTAAAGTGTTAACTTCAAATATTATCTCATCCGATAAGGTGCAGGTTGTAAAAGAAGGGTTAGAATTGGTCCCAAAAACAGGTGGTACTGCCTGGCCTTTTTTCAGCTTTCCAATTGCCACAGCCGGAAAAACCGGTACAGCAGAATTTGGGGATCCTAAAGATAGAACTCATGCCTGGTATACATCTTATGCGCCGGTGAATGATCCAAAAATTGCCATGACAGTTTTAGTGGAGGGAGGAGGGGAAGGATCCTCTGTGGCTTCACCTATTGTGAAAGAAGCTTACAGATGGTACTTTTCCCCGGATAAAAATAAACTAATCCAGGATGTTTATAATCAAGCTACGGAATCTGGTAGAACTTTAGGAGAATAAGTTATACTTAATATTATGTGGGATGCTGTTTCACAAGTGGCTATTTTGATCTTGGGAGCTGGAGCAATTATTTTAGTTGCCAAGAAAAGCAAATGGGGATTTGTAGCTGGGCTTTTGTCCCAACCATTTTGGTACATAACTTCATTTATACATCACCAGTGGGGAGTTTTTTTAGTCTCTTTTATATATACTTTAAGTTGGTTGTTCGGAATTTATGAATGGTTTTTCAAAGATAAAAAGGATAAGATTTCCTGATTTCCCCGCATCACATGTCTTGATAATAACTTCTTGATCAAAAAAATGGGAATAAATCTTTAAATAAAGTGGTATAATTATTACATGAATAAATCAAAAATTGTTTCAAATCCAAAAATACTTAGCGGTAAACCAGTCATTGCCGGGACTAGAATTTCTGTGGAGTTAATTATGAACTTCTTAGCTGCCGGGATGAGTGTTGAGGATATTTTAAAAGAGTATGCAGAACTTAAAAAATCAGAGGTTATTGCAGCAATTGACTATGCTACTAGGCTGGTTTCTAAAACAAATTCAAATAAGTTAAGAGATAATGAAATCTCTACAGTAATTACTCTTCATGAAATTACTCGCTGATGAAAATTTTCCACCCTCATTAATTTCTTACCTACAAAAAAAGAGATACGATGTAAAAAGGATCCAAAGATCAGCTAAAGGTACTTCTGATATGAGTGTTTATTCTAAGGCAGTTAAAGATAATAGGGTAATTCTGACATTTGACAAAGATTTTTTAACTAAGACAGATAATCTTACTTCAGTTAGTGTGATGATTTTTGATTTCCCAAATCTTTTGCCGGAAGAGATTCTTCTTTATCTGGATAAAATTGTTCAGGTAATAACAGATTTGAAAAGAAAGAAAAAACCTTTTGTAGCAACTTATTCAAAGATAGGATTAGAATTAAAAAATGGATAATAATACAGCATATCTCTTAGCGCTTCACTCTATAGATGGCTTGGGGCCGATTAGGCTTAAGGCGGTTTTGGACTTCTTTAAGGATCCTAAAATTGCCTGGGAGGCAAATGGAGGGGAAATTAGGGAAATTGGTATACCACAGAATGTAGTGGGACTTTTGCTGGAAACAAGAAAGATTCTAGATCCTCTAGAGTATGCAGCAAGCATTGAAAAATCTGGAATAAAATGGGTAACAATTTTTGATGAAAATTATCCTAAATTGCTTAAACAAATTTATGATCTGCCAACCGTGATTTATTACAAAGGGGAAATGAGGGCTGAAGAAAAAGCCATAGCTGTGGTGGGAACAAGAAAAATAACCGGTTATGGCCGGGCAGTAACAGAGGAATTTGTCAAAGGTTTAGTTGAAGCCGGGTTGACTATTGTTTCCGGTTTGGCCAGAGGAGTAGATTCAGAGGCGCATTTAGCCACAATTAGGGCTGGAGGCAGGACTATTGCGGTTTTGGGTGGGGGGTTGAAAAATATTTACCCTCCGGAAAATAGATCTTTGGCAGAGAGAATTATTGAAAATGGTGGTTTAGTGCTGTCTGAATTTCCACCTGATTACCCGTCAATGCCTGGTAATTTTCCAGCCAGAAACAGGATTATTTCAGGTTTATCACAAGGAGTTTTGGTTGTGGAAGCAGCAGAGGATTCCGGATCTTTAATTACAGCCCGTTTGGCTCTGGAGCAGGGCAGGGAAGTTTTTGCAGTTCCTGGCCCCATAACCTCTACTCTTTCTAAAGGCCCAATAGATTTAATAAAAGAGGGGGCAAGGGTAGTGATGAATGCTGAAGAAATATTGGAAGAGCTGGGGATTAATAAAGTTAAAAGTTCAAAGTTAAAAGTTCAAAGTAATAATCTATCCGAAGAAGAAAAGAAAGTGTTGGAAATTTTGGGAAATGAACAATTACATATTGATGAGATTTGTAGAAACTTAAATCTGTCTGCCGGAGAGATTTCAGGCACTCTTTTAAAAATGGAAATTTCCGGTTTGGTACAAAATTTAGGCAGTGGCACTTATTGCAAAATTTAACTCCTGTATTCTTGAAATTTGCTGTGAGATAATTACTTGGTGAAACCAAAAATAAACTTACTCGCTTTGGTTTTAATAGTGATACTTCTGACTGCCTATTTTACACTGGCTTTAAGTTCCAGCCCCAAAAAAGGAGCTTCAAAGGCAGAAGCGGATACAGCAGTTAACCAAGCAAAATATTTTTACAACCAAAGAAAACAAATAGGGGAAGATTTTTCCAGCGGGTCATGTTTATCCAATGCTCTAATGCCGGGATGGGTGGTGGATATTGTGCACAGTCCCCGGCAGTCAGTTGATGATTTGCCCGAAAATCAGTGTTCAGCATTTATTGAAGGAAGGGCGAAACATTTTGTAGAACTTGATACTTTAGGAAATTTAGTAAGAGCCCAATGAAATACATACATTTGCCAATTCATTTAATCGAGTTTTGGTATCCGGAAGGGATACGATTCTTTGTACGGACCTGGCAGAATCTAATGCTTTATTTAGAAGAAGATTTGGCTGTCAGGTTAATGTTGCGGCTTTTATTTGTACCACTTTTTCATGATTCTACAATAGTAGGGAGAATTTTAAGTTTCCTTTTTAGGATAAGCCGGGTTTTAATTGGTATTTTTGCTTTTGCCATTACGACTATAATTCTTTTATGCCTGGGGGGTTATTGGTTGTCCGCTCCCATTCTGGCAGTTTTTGATCAACCACCTCAAATCAGCAGGATAATATTTTTATCCGGAATTGGCCTTTTTTTAATAAATAGCATTCTTCATCCGCATAAAAAAGTTTGGTCCGTAATTTCAGGAGAAGATTTTTGGGATGCATCAAGAGTTAAAAAAGAGGATTTAACTTTTAAAAAACTCCTGACAAATTGGGAAGTTTTAGATCTTTTATCTAACCTGGAACTTCAGCTAAATACTTTCCCCCTCTTTGAAATCACTAATATTAATAATGTAGGAAAGGCTGCTTTTGAATATGCTAAAAAATGCGCCAGTTCATATATTGGCCCAAGACATTTTTTTGTGGCAGCCTTGCTTGAGATTCCAAATATCGAAAACCTGCTTTTAAAATTGGAACTGCGACCCCAGGATTTGGAAAACGTCTTATTTTATCTGGAGAGGAAAAACCAAATCTGGAGAAAAGTTTACCTTTGGGATGATGATTTTGTGGTGCATCACTTAAAAGGGGTTAATAGGGGTTGGTTGGGAGTACCCACTCCTAACCTGGACCTTTATGGAGATGATCTGACAAAGAAAGCAGCCAAAGAAGGATTTCCGGATTTGGTCAGGGAAAAAGGAGTGGTTGATGAGGTGATAAATATTTTATCCCAAACAAGCGGTAGAAATGTAATTTTAGTAGGGCTTGCGGGAGCAGGTAAATCTTCTCTTTTAAAACATTTGGCAAAACAGATAGTTACAGGGGATGCGCCGGAAGCCTTGGCAACCAAAAGAATAGTGCTTTTGGACTTAGTGAAACTGCTTTCCGGGATTAAGACTCAAGGAGAGTTGGCAGATAGGATAAAAGAGGTTTTTGAGGAAGTCTCCTTTGCCCAAAATATTATTATTGCAATTGAGGAAATTCATGAGCTGGGAATGGGTGAAGTTGGCTCCAGTATGAATCTATATTCTTTAATGGAGCAATATCTTGAAGGCGATACATTTCAATTTTTAGGTACAACCGAGCCGGAAAACTACACTAGAGTTTTAGAAAAAAACAGCTCTTTTGCCAGAATCTTTCGTAAAATAGAACTTAATCCGGCCACCCCTGCAGATACCCTAGATATCTTAGAGTATCGCAGTATTCAAGCTGAAAGAAAGTCAAAAATAAAAGTTACCTTTATTGCCATAAAAGTTGCAGTTGAACTGGCTCAAAAATTTGTCAGGGATCGCTGTTTACCAGACTCTGCAATCTCTGTTTTAAAGGAAAGCATGACAGAATCGGTTAATGGATGGGTAACTAAAGACGTAATAAGGCGGGTTATTTCATCAAGAGTTAAAGTGCCGATGATGGAGGTTGGGACGGTTGATAAACAAAGATTGCTAAATTTTGAAACCGAACTGCATGGTAGGTTGATTGGCCAGGAGCAGGCAGTAAAGGCAGTGTCAGATGCGCTGCGTCGGTCTGCCACCGGTATGTCAGATGATGGAAGACCCATTGGGTCATTTTTATTTGTCGGTCCAACAGGAGTAGGTAAAACTGAACTGGCAAAAACTTTGGCAGAGGTATATTTTAAGACAACAGGTGCTTTTTTAAGGTTTGATATGAGCGAGTATCAGAATCCGGAATCAGTGAGCCGGTTAATAGGTGGATCGGGTGAGGGAGGATTATTAACTGAAGAAGTAAGACAAAGGCCGTATGCTCTGCTTTTATTGGATGAATTTGAAAAAGCCAATGAAAAGATTTTAACTTTATTTTTACAAGTATTAGATGACGGTAGGTTAACTGATGGAGCAGGAAGGACAATTGATTTTGAAAATACCATTATTATTGCCACCTCAAACGCCGGATCATTACTTATCGCTCAAGGCATCCAGTCTGGCAAAAGTCTGGAAGAGATAGACAAACAGGTGAATGATGAATTACTAAAAGTTTTAAAACCGGAACTGGTAAACAGATTTGATGATATTGTAATTTTTAAGCCATTATCCAACCAAGATTTACAAAAAATTGTCAAAATTAAATTATTTGCCCTGCAAAATCAGATGAAGGAAAAAGGATATTTAGTGGAGTTTTCTAAAGAGTTAATGGAGGAGTTAGCAAAACAAGGCTTTGATCCGGTTTTAGGGGCCAGGCCCTTGCGTCGCTTAATCCAGGATACCCTGGAAGCAAACTTTTCTAAATTAATTTTGGAGGGAAAGCTTGCCAAAGGTTCTCCATTTGAAGCAGGGATAGAATTATTATCCTGATGAAAAAACTTCTTGTAGCCTTTACTCTAATGTTGGTAATTGTAAGTCCAGTTTTTGCATTTACCAGTTTAGATCAAGTAAATCAGAAAGTTTGTGACAGATTTGAGGAAGATGTTTCACGCTTAGCTGCAATTATGGAAGAGGTAAGAAATAGAGCGGGGATTAAGGAAACAAGAGTGGCTTTTGGCGGGATAGATGATCAAATCAAATCTGCTGATTATCAGATTACTTACGCGGCTGAGGCAATTGCATTTGAGCGGGCCCAAAAATTTTCATCTGTAGGCGGGCTGCGTGGCAGTTTGGAGGTTTTAAGACAGAAAGTTCTAAAAGCAAAGATAGAGGTAGGAAGAGCCTTATAAAATGAAGAAGATATACATTTTGGCAACGGCCGTCGCAATTTTGTCAACAGTTTTTTTGCTGCTTAATAGTAAGAATAAAGGTATTTTAGTGGGATCTGGACTTATTCAGTCCCAACCTACGTCAGTACCTACCCCAGTTCCTACTCCAAATGCCCCAAAAAATTTTCAGTTTGATTCTTCAACTGACTTAAAAGTGGAACTGGATAAAGTAAATCCACAGCTTTTGGATAGTGATTTTAAGTAGTAGCTTGACAAGCAATATACAATTACCCCACAGTAAATATTATGAATAATTTGGTTATAGTGGAAAGTCCGACCAAGGCCCGCACGCTACAAAAGTTTTTGGGGGATAAATATCAAATTGAGGCCTCAATGGGGCATGTGCGGGATTTGCCAAAATCAGAATTAGGAGTGAATATAGAGAATAATTTTGAGCCGGAATATATTATCCCGCGGGATAAAAGAAAGAGAGTAAATGAGTTAAAAAAAGTAGCAGAACAGGCAGAAACGCTATATCTGGCAACTGACCCTGATCGGGAAGGTGAAGCAATTGCCTGGCATATAGCTGAATTGCTTCGTAATTCTGAAGTCAAAAGTCAAAAGTCAAAAGTTAAAAGTGATGAAAATAGGGAGATAAAGCGTGTGGTATTCCATGAGATTACAGAAGAAGCCATAAAAGATGCTTTTGCTCATCCGCGTGAGCTTGATTTAAAGCTGGTTGATGCACAACAGGCCCGCCGGGTTTTAGATCGTTTAGTTGGTTATAAACTCTCACCCTTGCTTTGGCAGAAAATTAAGAAAGGGCTGTCTGCAGGTAGAGTACAATCTGTGGCTTTAAGATTAATAGTGGAGAGGGAAAGAGAAGTTTTAGCCTTCAAAGCAGTTGAGTATTGGAGTATTGAGGCAGAACTTAGTAAACACCTCCGAGGTGAGACAAAGGTGACAGCTAGCGTACACCTCGGAGGTGGAGTGAAAGAAACATTTATTGCAACATTAATAGAACAAAATGGAAAAAAGCTGGAAATAAAAAATCAAAAGGAAGCTGATGAACATGTTAAAAATCTTAAAGAATCCAAATATAATGTTTCCAAAATTACTCAAAGAGAAGTCAGGCGTTATCCATATCCTCCGTTTATAACCTCTACCTTGCAGCAGGCAGCATCAAATCAATTGGGGATGTCTGCCAAAAAAACCATGATGATTGCCCAAGCCTTATACGAGCATGGGTTAATAACTTATATGAGAACAGATTCAGTTAATTTATCCACCCAGGCTTTGAATATGGCCCGTTCCTATATTGAAAATTTTATTGGCAAGCTATATTTGCCAAAAAGCGCCAGGATTTTTAAATCAAAATCCAAAAATGCACAGGAGGCCCATGAAGCAATCAGGGTAACAGATGTAAGGGTAAAGGGTGAAGGGTTAAGGGGAAACGGGAATTTTAACAAAGATCATATTAGATTATATGATTTAATTTGGAAAAGGTTTGTGGCCTGTCAGATGAGCGAGGCAGTAATGGATCAAACAAGTGTGGATGTGACTGCAGTTTGTTCCACCTCGGAGGAGTCAAAGCCCACCTCCGAGGTGTATTTACTAAGAGCCACAGGGTCTGTGATAAAGTTTGATGGATGGCTTAAGCTGTATGGAAAAGATGCGGAAGAAGAAGGCAATGAAAAAAAGCAGGTACTTCCGGCACTTTCTGAAAACCAGTCACTTAATTTAATTCAGCTTTTACCCGGACAACACTTTAGCGAACCTCCTCCCAGATATACTGAAGCTTCTTTGATTAAAAAACTGGAAGAGTTAGGGATAGGAAGGCCTTCTACTTATGCTCCAATTTTATCAACTATACAGGAGCGATTTTATGTTGAAAAGCTGGAAAGAAAATTTATTCCCACAAATTTAGGGATTACTGTGATAGATTTTTTGCTTGAGTATTTTTCAGATATTATTGATTATTCTTTTACAGCCGGTATGGAAGATGAATTAGATGAGATAGCCAGAGGTGAGAGGCAGTGGAAGCCAACTATTAAAATATTTTATCAACCGTTTGAAAAAAAACTTGAACAAACGCTAAATTTGGCGGAAAAAGTTAAAATGGAGGTGGAACTGGCAGGTAAAAAATGTCCGGAATGCGGAAAAGAATTAATTGTGAGAATTGGTAAATTTGGAAAATTTTTGGCATGTTCAGGATTCCCGGATTGTAAACATACAGAATCCCTGGAAGAGAAAATTGATGCTAAATGTCCGCTTGATGGAGGGCAGATTTTAGTAAGACATACCAGGAAACGTAAAACTTTTTATGGTTGCAAAAACTGGCCTGTTTGTAAATTCGCCAGCTGGACTAAGCCAAAATCTGCTAATCCCGAACCCGTCATTGCGAGCCCCGAAGGGGCGAAGCAATCTCCCTAACTTCGTCATTGCGAACAAAGTGAAGCAATCTCTAAAATATATTAATGAGATATTCCTATGTTTATATAATGACTAATAAGTTAAATACAGTTTTGTATATTGGAGTAACTAGCAACTTAGTAAAAAGAATATATGAACATAAGAACAAATTAGCTTCTGGTTTTACTTCCAAATATAATATCAATAAGTTAGTATATTTCGAAGTATTTGAAGATATTAATGAAGCAATTGCTAGAGAAAAACAAATCAAGGCTGGATCAAGAAAAAAGAAAATTGATTTAATAATAAATTTTAATCTTACCTTTAAAGATTTATACTCTGAGATTGTTTAATGGAGATTGCTTCGTCGGGTCGAATTCTCGACCCTCCTCGCAATGACGTGGTATTATAACAGTATGATTAACGCTATTCTTTTTAGAATTAAAAAATTTTTGGATCATTAATATTAGGTTCCTTACTAATAGGTCTTATTGAAATAGTAGTCTACTATTTAACTATTAATAATCAGCATATAAGAGAGCAAATAGTTAATCTTCTTTTTTGGTCTGGAATTTTAATCTGTGGAATTATTGCTTATAGGGTAAGTTCTGGTAAATATATAGAACGTTTCATCATAGCAGTTATTACTTCATTCTTAGCTATTTGGCCCATGGGATTGTTACAGATTGTCTTTATTGTTGCGCCATAGCGATAACCCTTTCGGTTTCTTTAAAAAACACTTGCATTTAGTTTAGTGTTTTAGTATTATTATGAGGGCCTTAAAAATACCTCGGTTAGTGGAAATTTAGACGGAACCCCCAAATAAAATGAAATATATATTTGTTAGCGGTGGTGTTATAAGTGGTTTAGGTAAAGGTATAGCAACCTCATCCATTTCCCTCCTTTTAAAATCTGCAGGTTACAAAGTTGCTCCCATAAAAATGGATCCATATCTTAATGTTGATGCCGGAACTATGAATCCAATTGAACATGGAGAAGTTTTCGTTTTGGATGATGGCACGGAAACAGATCAGGACTTGGGTCACTATGAGCGATTTTTAAATCAATCCTTAAATAAAACAAATATTGCTACGCAAGGTCAGATTTATTTATCTGTAATTTCTCGAGAGAGAAATTTGGAATATGACGGAGAATGCGTGGATGTGGTGACGTATGTCACAGAAGAAATTATTAAAAGGATTAAGGAAGCTGGCAGGGCTAACAGCGCAGATGTGGTGGTAATAGAAATTGGCGGAACTACAGGTGAATATCAAAATGTGTTGTTTTTGGAAGCAAACAGATTAATGAAATTAAAAAGTCCACAAGACGTGGCTCATGTCCATATAACTTATCTGCCTATTCCTGCATCAATTGGGGAGATGAAGAGCAAGCCTGCGCAAATGTCTGTTAGGGATTTGAATGCGGTTGGAATTCAGCCTGATATACTTTTGGCCCGCAGCGAAAAACCGCTTGATCAAAACAGAATTAAAAAACTGGCTATCTCAACTGGGTTGGAGCCGGAAGATATAATCTCTGCTCCGGATGTGGATTCAATCTATAAAGTGCCTATTGGTTTTGAAAATCAGAATTTAACTGAAAGGTTGCTTGGTAAACTGGGTTTGAAGAAACAGGAGAAGGATTTGAAGGAATGGAGAGGATTTGTGGAAAAAATAGACAAAGCATCAAAAACAGTAAAAATTGCCATTGTGGGAAAATACTTCTCAACTGGGGATTTTACTTTGGCTGACTCATATATTTCTGTGATTGAGGCAGTTAAGCATGCCGCTTGGACACAGGGCTTAAAGCCGGAAATCACCTGGCTTGATTCCGGTAAAGTTTTGGATAATGTAGAAATACTTAAAAAATATCAGGGGATTATTGTGCCGGGAGGATTTGGGTCGCGCGATATTGAAGGAAAAATTGCTACCATTCAGTATGCCAGGGAAAATAAAATTCCCTATTTTGGTTTATGTTATGGCATGCAGCTGGCTGTGGTGGAATATGCCAGGGAGGTATTGCAGTTGGATGGGGCACATACCACGGAAATAGATCCGGAAACAAAACACCCGGTAATTCACATCATGCCTGATCAGGAAAAGAAAATGCTGGCAAAAGAATATGGAGCCACCATGAGACTTGGGGCCTGGGATTGTAAGTTAAAGGCGGGGACTATGGTCCGCAGTCTGTATGGAAAAGAGGAAATTTCCGAAAGACACAGGCACAGGTTTGAATTTAATAATGATTTTTTAGAACAGTTTATGAAAAAAGGATTAACAATTTCCGGCACTTCCCCTGATGGAAAGCTGGTGGAAATTATCGAGTTAAAAGATCATCCGTTTTTTGTGGGAACCCAATTCCATCCGGAGTTAAAATCCAGGCCGCTTTCCCCGCATCCATTATTTGTAGGATTTGTCAAAGCTGCAAGTCGTCTCGAGTTTGACAGAACCTTATAGGAAGTGGTAGAACTAGCATTATGACACGACCATTTCCAGAAGATGAACCAAGAACCGTAGCTGAATTACTAAAAAAATATGGGACTTCATTGATTGTTTCTAAAACACCAGATAGAGTAGTAGTACAAATTAATCTACCTTTGGCTGATCTCCCATCAGAAATTCCTTGTCCACCGCTAAAAGCAGAAATTGAAAGTTCGCCCTCTGAATGGGGATTAAAACTTCCTCCAGATTATGAAGATTGCAAAGGCTCTATGCGTTTAAGAGTGGGAACATCAATACATGATTTTCCCGGACGAGGAGTAGCAGTTAGATTCAATAATACACAGACCTATTTTTGTGGAACTTGTGGTCAGGAGTCTGGTACTGAAGATAGGACGCAAGATACTATAATAGGTCGTACTCTACATATGATGCGTGAGCAATTTACTTTGCAAAAAATAGGAATGATACCTCCTTCATTAAATAGAGTAAGAAAAGCAATACTATCTTAAGATACTTACCTCGAATAAGATTCTTCCTGTTTAGCCTCAAAAGATCTCACCTTATGTGCCTAAATGATATCCCTTCTTGAAATTATTGGCTGAATTATGGTATAAATTATTCATAAACGCCTCAGCTAGTACCGTAAGGTCCGCTGAGGTTTTTTATTTCATTGCTTACCCCTTGAATTATTTTTCTTTTAAGTTAAAGTCTAGTTATGGGAAATAAAAAGGAAGCAGTTTATGCTTTTATTGATAGTCAGAACTTAAATTTAGGAGTTATAGATAGTGGATGGAGATTAGATTTTGCAAGGTTTAGAAAATACTTAGCTGCTAAATATAATGTAAATAAGGCATTTCTTTTCATTGGTTATATCCCCAAGAATCAATCTCTCTATGAATCTCTTAAGAAGGCGGGGTACAAAATAATTTTTAAACCCACTATAAAAGGAAAAAAGAAGGGTTCAGGAACAAAAGGCAATGTAGATGCAGAGTTGGTCTTGCACTCCATGATAGAATTCCCAAATTACAAGAAGGCAATAATTATTTCGGGAGATGGAGATTTCTACTGTCTTGCTGAATATCTGGAGAAAAGGAGTAAACTTTTGAAAATTATAGTTCCTAATGACATGTATTCCTCTTTACTGCGAAAATTTGCAAAGTACATAGTTTCGGTGAATTTATTTAGGGACAAAGTGAAAAGAGAGTAAAAAAAGAGAGGCATTCCCGCGGGATGAAACCCTTTGGTAGTCCTCTCATGATGATATTGTAATTATAACACAACATGGATAAAAAGCAAGGGAGATTAATCTGTTTTGATGGGATAGATGGGTCTGGGAAAACTACCCAAATTAATCTTCTGAAAAAATATTTAAGCGAAAAAAATATTCCATTCGAAGTTATTTCTTTCCCCCAATACGGGCAGAATGAATTTGCTAAACAAATTAAAGATTATCTGGAGGGGAAACTTGGTGAGCTTGAGGAGGTTGACCCTTACTTAGTTGCCAAGCTTTATGCTAGTGATAGATTGGTGGTGAAAGAGAGAATAAAAAGCTGGTTGGATGCTGGGAAATTGGTAATTGCCAACAGATATGTTTCATCCTCTAAAGCTCACTTGGGAGCAAACTTGCCAGATGAACAAAGGAAAGAGTTCATAGAATGGATTGACAGATTGGAATATAAAACAAATGGCATGCCAAAACCGGATCTTAATATTCTTTTGAATGTTGATCCAAAAATTGGCCAAAAAAATGTGGCAGAGAATCATAATCCAGATATACATGAAAAAGATTTATCTCATGAAGAAAAAGCTGCAAAAATTTATCTTGAACTATCTCAAGCTGAGGAAAACTGGAAAGTCGTGGAAAGCATGGAAAATGGCCTGCCTGCCGGCAGGCAGGGAAATTTAAAGAGCAAGAGCGAGATAAATGAACTGCTAGTTGAAATTTTGGACAATATCCTGTAATTTAAACAATCACCAATGAGCAAACTTAGTTTACAAACAAAACTTCAGCTTTCTTTAATTGCTATTTTGGCAATATTTGCCCTAACTTTAATTTTGTCACAGAAAGCTACCCCTAATGTCCCTCCTTTATTTGCCTTAAAAAGAGTCCAGGAAAAGGTCTATTTAAAATTAAAATCAAATCCGGAAGCAAGATTAGATTATATGGTTTTTTTATTAAACAACAGATTATATGAATTAGATGCAGTAGTTAAAGGTAAAAATTATG
>CAZJNI010000007.1:13570-16808 GCA_964547465.1 uncultured Gammaproteobacteria bacterium | reverse complement strand
CACAGTTGCCGGGCTAATTACCGATTTAATCATTACTATTAATTTAAATGATAAGGCTTGCTCAATAGAACAAGTGGTTGAAAATCATTATAAAACTCTGGTGGATTTATATGTATTTTATCCTAAAAATGATCCGGAAAATAATCATGAGTGGAAATATATCCAGGATGATTACAACTATTTAAAAATTTATCTTGATAAGTTAACATCTGTTAAATAATGGCTAGAAAGTCTTCAACAAAATCTGTTTCTGATATTTTAGGTACTCTACCTGATTGGGTAATTAGGGAATATATTAAAAATAAGATTATAAAAATTAATCCGCTTCCGAAAGATTGGGAAAAGTCAGTTGATGAGGTCACAATAGATTTTCATTTGGGAAATAAGCTCCGGGTTTTTACAGATGAGGGATTAAATACCATAGATACCAGGTATGCATCAAAAGAGGACATGGAAGGGATGATGAGGTTGGTTGAGTTAAAACCCGGACAACCATTTATCTTAACAGAACATGATTTTGTAATTGCTACAACTAAAGAAAGATTAACTTTACCTGATAATATTGTAGGTCATTTGCATGGAAAATCTTCATTGGCTCGTCTTGGAGTGGTGGTGCATTCAACAGCTGCCAGATTTGATCCGGGTTGGGATGGACATCCGGTTTTAGAATTTGGCACTTTTCTTAAGGGTAAAAAGTTAGTTATTTATGAGGGTTCCCCAATTTGCGCTTTCTCTTTTGAAAAGCTGTCAGCTCCTGTTCAAAGATCATACAAAAACTCACCTAATAATAGATATGGTGGATCTAATATGCCGAAGGTTTCAAATTTAATGGGGAAGAAGAAGTTAGTTCGTCAGCGCGCAAAAAAATAAGTAACACTTTGTCATTCCGAGGTCGCCGAAGGCGACCGTGGGAATCTTAATTCAAGAAAGATTGCCACGTCAGTCGTTTCACTCCTTCCTCGCAATGACCGGAGAAGATATGTCAGTTCTGGGAATAAATGAAATTCATAAAAGAATAAAAAGGCATTCTCTTATTAAAAATTTAGGTAAGAGAGAACTTAAAAACCCGGAAGGGGTGGGGATAGATTTAAGACTTGGATCAATACATAAAATTATCAAAGGAGGGGCATTTATAGCAGTGGACCCTTCGACCCATTCAGCAAGTTCAGGGCAGGCAAGCTCAGGGCAAGCAGGCTATGGTAAAAGGAAAGGAGTAGAGACAAAAGAGGTTGCTAAATTTGATGAAAAAAATGAAGATCAAGTTTGGATTACTATAAAACCAGGAGAATACTACTTGGTGCAAACCTTTGAGGAAATAAATACTCCTGCTGATTTAATGCCTATCTTGCACCCAAGGACTTCACTTTTTAGGTCCGGGTTACTGCTCCTAAATTCCAAAACAGACCCAGGATATATTGGTAAGTTGACAATGGGGCTTACCAATCTCTCACCCTTTCCCGTAAAATTACAACTGGGTGCCAGAATTTGTAATATAATCTTTCATAAAATAGAAGGGAAAACTACTAAGTATAGAGGTCAGCATCAAGGTGGTAGAATAAGTCCTCATAAGGAAGAAAGGCAGGTGTAAAAAATGATAAAAAGTCCAGAAGGCTTAATAGCCATTACTAAAAAAATTGCCGGATTAGTTGAACCAGTTAGGGAGTATTTTGATCGAAGGCTTATGAGAAAAGAAGTAGGAATATATCAAGCTGGAGGATGGTTAGAAGGTATAACTTATGATGGGTTTGCTGGAATGGATGGAAAATTCTGGCCGGATACACATATGATTGGAACATTACTGTCAAATCTGCCTAATCCACCTAAAGTTGGAGTTATAGAATTTAGAAGAACTAAGCTTGGAAAGAATGAATGGGTTATAACAAGAGCGACCAATACAGCAGGAGAGAATATAATACCTACAGTACAAGAAATTTATAAATTCTGAACAAACTGAGTAATATGGTAAAACAGAAACATCAAGAAGAATATCAATATCTGGATTTATTAAAAGACATCATGAAAAATGGTGTTAAAAAACCGGTATTTAATAATCCGGGGGTTCACATTAAATCTGTTTTTGGCAGGCAGTTCCGTTTTGATTTATCAAAAGGCTTTCCACTTTTAACCACTAAAAAAGTTTTTCTGCGTGGTATTATCCATGAACTGTTATGGTTTATCAAAGGAGATTCAAATATTAAATATCTTGTTGATGAAGACGTCCATATTTGGGATGAATGGGCTTTTAAAAAGTATAAAGTAGAAAGTATAAAGTATAAAGTTAAGAAAATATTAAGTGAAGAGGAATTTATACAGGAGATAAAAAGTTTACCAGCAAATGATCCTTTTGTTAAAAAATGGGGAGATTTAGGGAATGTGTATGGGGTGCAGTGGAGAAAATGGAAAACATCTGATGGAAGAATAATTGATCAGCTTGGTTGGGCAATTAATGAGCTGAAAACAACCCCTTTTAGAAAATCTATTGTGGTTTCTGCCTGGAATCCGGAATTTATCTATGAGATGGCCTTACCTGGTAAATCCATGGCCCTGCCACCTTGTCATACCCTTTTTCAGTTTAATGTTAACAAGGGCAGATTATCACTTCAGTTATATCAGCGATCAGCAGATACTTTTTTAGGAGTGCCTTTTAATATAGCAAGCTATGCACTTTTTACCATGATGATTACCCAAGTGGTGGGACTTAAACCAGGAGAGTTTGTCCATACCTTCGGAGATGTACATATATATAGTAATCATATGAGCCAGGTAAAAGAGCAACTAAAAAGAAAACCAAAACCTTTTCCTAAAATGAGAATTAACCCTAAAGTTAAAAATATTGATGATTTTAAGCTGGAAGATTTTGAACTGGTTGGGTATAATCCACATCCACCAATTAGAGGTGAAGTTACAGTGGTGGGAGGATTTTAATGAAAATATCCATGATTGCGGCAATTGCTTCCGGGAATAGAGCCTTAGGTTTAAACGGAAGATTGATTTACCATATTCCTGAAGATTTAAAAAGATTTAAGAAGATTACATCAGGTCATCCAATTATTATGGGAAGAAAAACTTTTGAATCGATTGGGATACCGCTGCCAAATAGAAAAAATATTGTTATCACCAGGGATGAGGATTATTTTGCAGAAGGAGTGGAGATAGTTCATTCACTGGATGAGGCATTAAAACTGGCAGAAGGCGATGATGAAGTATTTATCATCGGAGGTGGGCAGATTTACAAAGA
>CAZJNI010000007.1:0-13560 GCA_964547465.1 uncultured Gammaproteobacteria bacterium | reverse complement strand
GCAGATAAGCTCTGTTTAACACTTGTAGAAGGAAATCCGGATGCAGACACTTTTTTTCCTGATTATTCTGATTTTAAAAAAGTGGTGTTTGAAGAAGAACATGAAAGCGATGGATTAAGGTATAAATTTATTGACCTTGAGCGTTGACTTTAAGCTGTTTTATCTGTAAAATACTTTCCATTACACACTTACAGTTTTTCAGTCTCTGACCATATTGGCTGTAAGGAGGATAAGCAAAGCTTGCGAGCTTCGCTCTAAAGAGACTATGTAGGAATCTTTTAAGGAGTCTCCTTATCCTCTGTGCAAGATATTTTATGTACAAGCTACCATCATTGCAGGAACTTTTAGAAGCTGGTGTTCATTTTGGACATCAGGTTAGACGTGGTCATCCCAGGATGAAACCGTATATCTATGGTGCCAGAGATGGGGTACATATTATTGACCTGACCCAATCTGAAAAATATCTTAAAGAAGCCTCTGATGCAGTTTACAATTTAGGAAAAGAGGGAAAGGTTTTGCTTTTTGTAGGTACTAAAAAACAAGCCAGAAGTATTGTTGAAGATTTAGCCAAAAAATTAGGATCTCCTTATTTAACTCAAAGATGGATGGGTGGCTTTTTAACCAATTTTGAAGAGGTAAAGAAAAATGTTAAGAAGTTAAAAGAATTTAAGGAACAAAAAGAAAAAGGAACTCTTTCAAAATATACTAAAAAAGAGCAGCTACTGCTTGAGCGCCAAATGAATAAAGTACAAAAAGATTTAGGTGGGGTTTTGGATATGGAAAATGTACCGGATGCAATTTTTGTGGTGGACGGCGTATCAGATGAAATAGCAGTGAGAGAGGCTGATAAATTAGGGATAAAAATTGTAGCCATAGCAGATTCAAATTGTGATCCAACAAAAATAGATTTCCCAATTCCGGGTAACGATGATGCCATAAAATCTATTAAAATATTAACAGAGACGATAGCTTCAGCTTACGGCGAAGGCAAAAAAGAAGCAGGAAAAATTAAAGTTGCAAAAGATGAGAAAGACGCAGAAGATAAAAAAGCACTCGAGGAGGAATTACCTGAAGAAGTAAAGTTAGAAGTTGCAGAAGCAGAAGAGAAAGTTGAAAAAGCATCGGTTAAAGAATCAGAAAAAATAGTATGAATTTAGATTTAATAAAAAAATTAAGGCAGGATTCAGGAGCAGGAATTGCTGATTGTAAGGAGGCCTTGAGTTTGTCCAAAGGCAATTTAGAAGAAGCCAAAAAATGGCTAAAGAAAAAGGGATTGGATAAAGCTTCTTCAAAATCCGACAGAGAAGTCAAAGCAGGAGTGGTGGATGTTTATTCCCATGGGGGAAAGGTGGGAGTTTTAGTGGAAGTGCTTTGCGAAACAGATTTTGTGGCAAGGACTGATGATTTTAAGTCTTTAGCACATGAGCTTTCGCTGCAGATTGCTTCTATGAATCCATCATCTGTTGAGGAATTACTTATCCAGGAGTATATTAGAGACAATTCAATGACTGTAGATCAATTAGTAAAGAGTATTAGTGGCAAATTAGGAGAAAATATTCAAGTTGGAAGATTTGAGCGCATCGCCTTAGGAGAATAACTTAAAACTAAAAACTTGGAACTTAAAAAGTTTTAAGTTTTCAGTCTTAAGTCTTAAGTTAATTTATGGATCCATTCTTACAACCAGTTACTGAAAAGCTAGATTCAGCATTGCACCATTTAAAAATGGAGCTTTCAGGAATCAGAGCTGGCCGGGCTAACCCTGCTTTAGTGGAGAATGTTTTGGTTGAAGCATATGGCGGGAAAATGAAACTAAATGAGGTGGGGAATATTTCTGCACCCCAGCCTTCACTTTTAACAGTTCAAGTTTGGGATGCATCAATTTTGCAAAATGTTATAAAAGCTATACAGGAAGCAAATTTAGGCTTAAATCCTTCAAATGAAGGTGCTTTAATCAGACTGCCAATTCCTCAACTGACTGCCGAAAGAAGGGAAGAATTTATAAAACTCTTGCATCAAAAGCTGGAGGAAGCCAGAGTTTCAATAAGAGGGGTGAGACAGGAATTTAGAAACGCCTGGAAAAAGGAATCTGATGCGGGAAATTACGGTGAAGATGAATTTTTCAGAAGAGAAAAACTACTTCAGGAAATAGTTGATAAAAAAATGCTGGAAGTTGAAAATCTGGGAAAGACAAAAGAGCAAGAACTTACAGAGATTTAATGATTTTTTCTATAATAATTTTTATTTTAACCTTACTAGTTCTAATCCTTATCCATGAGTTTGGACACTTCATCATGGCCAAAAAATTTGGCATAAAAGTAGAGGAATTTGGATTTGGAATTCCACCAAAAATATGGGGCAAAAAATTTGGGGAAACTGAATATTCCTTAAATACTCTACCCATTGGCGGATTTGTCAGGCTTTTAGGAGAAGATGAGGTAGAGAAAAAAGTTTTAGAAAATCCCAGGTCTTTTGCTGCTAAATTGCCCTGGCAGAAAATTTTAGTGGTGGTTGCAGGAGTTTCTATGAATTTAATTTTGGCATGGATACTTTTTTATATTGTAATAATTGCTCAAAATTTTAAAATTCTTTCACCGAGTATAGATCCTGGAGTTTATATTGGAAGATTAGAGAAAAATCTTCCAGCTGAAAGGGCAGGAATAAACATTGGAGATAAACTTTTGTCAGTTGATGGCGTAAAGGTTTCTGAATTTGATCAAGCTAGAAATTTAATTAAAGCAAAAGGGGAATCAGCAGTTACTCTAAAACTGGAAAACTCAAAGGGAGTGGAAAGAAACGTAACAGTTACCCCTAAAAAAATTGATAATGATTTCTTAATTGGTGTTTATTTTTCCCCTTTTTTGATCAGGCAATACAAAACTCCGACAGAGAAAATCTTTTCCGGTATAACTTATTCCTTTGATTTAACAAAATTAACATTCCAGGGTTTAGCTAAAACGCTGCAGGATACATTTTCCGGAAATTTTAATAAAGTTTCACAGCAAGTAAGTGGGCCTGTAGGGATTGCCACTATGACAAATGATATTTTAGGTGAGGGTTGGAAAGCCACGATTCCCTATATTTGGTTTGTGGGAGTAATTTCGCTAACTTTAAGTATCTTTAATGTTTTACCAATCCCGGCATTGGATGGGGGAAGATTATTTTTCCTAATAATTGAGGCAGTTTTTAAGAAAAAAGTAAAGGCGGAAATTGAAAAAGTTATACATACTGTTGGATTTGCAATTTTGTTAACCTTGGCACTTTTGGTTACCTATTCAGATATCTCTAAATTAATCCACTAAAGTTTCAATCCATATTAAAGTAAATAAGTTAACGAGGATACAAAATAAACGATCGCTTAATTTGTATCCAAACGAATTATGATGTAAAGTAGATTTATGGGAGCAATTACAGAAGAAATTTTAAATTCCTTATCTGATTTGGCTTTTCATCCGTATAGGTTAATGTATGGCTACATTCCAAAAGAATATAGTAGAAAAAGTGCACAGATAGCTATTAAAAGATTAGAATTTAAAGGATTTATTCAGAAGGGAATAGTGGAAGATGAAATTTGTATAAAGCTTACTGATCTGGGAATCAAAAGATTGAAGGAAAAAAGAAGTCTTAAAAAAGAGAAAGCTTTAATGAATACAAAACAAAAAAACGAAAAATGGGATGGTAGATGGAGAGTAGTTATCTTTGATATTCCAGAAACTAACAAAAGAATAAGACAAGCCTTGAGAGGGACCCTAAAAGTTTTAGAATTCTGGCCTTTGCAAAAGAGCGTATGGATTTCAAAGAAGGATTACACTAGAGAATTACGTAAATGGGTGGATGATTTAGGGCTCTCAAAATATATCCTTATTTTTGAAACTAAGGATCTAGGTGTAAAGCTTAGGTAACAAAAAATGCGATCGCATAAAATGTTGCCTTGACTTATAAATGTTTAAAATGATAAACTTATCTTATAAAGCTATGAAAGGGTTTCCCGCCCTTTCGGGACAGAGGTTTTAGGACCGACGTCTCGAGCTGGAGATGATAAATCTTCCCGTTGATAACGTAATAATCTAATTGAGAAGTAACTAAGGTGGTACCACGGTTAGCACCGTCCTTTAGGTTTTTAAGGAGGTGCTTTTTTAATGGTTAAAGATCAAATTACATATGAAGATTTTGATAAGGTTGATATTCGTATAGGTCGGGTTTTGAAAGTGGAAGATTTTCCGGAGGCCAGAAAGCCTGCATATAAGCTGACCATAAATTTTGGGGGCGAAATTGGGATCAAAAAATCCAGTGCGCAATTTGTCAAAAATCAAACCAAAGAAGATCTATTAGGAAAACAGGTTGCTTGTGTAGTTAATTTTGCACCCCGTCAAATTGGCCCCTTTTTATCAGAAGTTTTAACACTTGGTCCAGATAATGGGACAGAAGATTCCGGTAATTGGGTTGCTTTGACAACTTTAAAAGAAGTACCATTAGGGAGGGGTGTTAAATGAAATATTCTTTAGTTTTTCCTAAAACTTTGCGGCAGGCACCTGCTCAAGCAGAATCTATTAATCATCAGCTTTTGGTCAGAGGAGGTTTTATAGATCAACTGATGGCCGGATCTTACTCACTGCTGCCTTTAGGATGGAAAGTTTATTTAAAAATTGAAAATATCATCAGAGAAGAGTTAGATAAAGTAGGTTGCCAAGAAATGTTAATGCCACTTCTACACCCTCGAGAAATTTGGGACAAAACCGGCAGGTGGTCTGACATAAATGTTCAGGAGATTATGTATCAGTTTAAGGATATCCACAATCGTGAGTTTGGTCTCTCTTTTACTCATGAAGAGATTGTGATGTATATTTTGGGGAAATTTATAAAATCTTATAAAGATTTACCTATTAGTGTTTACCATTTCTCCACCAAATTTAGAAATGAGTTGAGAGCAAAATCAGGAATTTTAAGAGGTAGAGAATTTATTATGAAAGATTTATACAGTGCCCACATTTCCGAGGAGGATATGGTTAACTATTATGAAAAAATAAAAGAGGTTTATATAAAAATATTTAAAAGGATGAATCTGGATGTGATTGTTACCCAAGCCGGTGGCGGAGTCTTTACCAAAGGTTTTACTCATGAGTTTCAGGTACTTTGTAAAACTGGGGAAGATGAAATCATCTATTGTCCGGGCGGTGATTTTGCCCAAAATATAGAAATCGCTCAAGTAAAAGAGGGTAAACAGTGTGATTTAGGGCATGGTCCGCTGAAAAAGGTAAAAACCATTGAGGTAGGTAATATTTTCCCTTTAGGGACAAAATATTCAAAAGCTTTAGGGGTAAGTTATAAGGATGATAAGGGGAAGGATCAAGATGTCTGGTTTGCCAGTTACGGTATTGGCATGACCAGAATGATAGGGACTCTGGTTGAGGTTTTTCATGATGATAAAGGTATTATTTGGCCGGATGCTGTGGCGCCATATCAGGTGCATTTAATCGGACTTGGATTAGAAGAGGAAAAGGTGAAAGCCGAGATAGAAAAAGTGTACAAATTATTGCAGGTTGAGGGTGTGGAAGTTTTATTTGATGACAGGGAAGATGTATCTGCAGGGGCAAAATTTGCAGACGCAGATTTAATTGGAATACCTTATAGAGTAGTTATTTCCAAAAAAACAGGAGATAAGTTAGAAGTTAAAAAAAGAAATGAAAAAGATACTAGATTTTTATCTCTTATTAAGTTGATGGAACTATTAAAATCCTAGGGTGTCAATCTGCATACACCCCTGGGGTGTCCAAGCGGTTGATTTTAAAGTTAGTTTCTGTTAAATTGACAAGAAGAAAAAATGATAACTAAAAATATAGTTAAACAGCCAAAAAGTATAGTTGAAGTGAAAGTGACTGTTCCCTGGGAGGATTTATCTAGCACCTGGGATCAGACTTTAACTAAAATGGCTCAAGATGTAGAAATAGCCGGTTTTAGAAAAGGTAGCGCGCCGCTTCCTATGGTGGAATCCCAACTAGGACAAAGACTTCAGGATGAGGTTTTAAAGGTAGCCATGCCAAATCTTTTAATCCAGGCTTTGCAGGGAAGCGATATTGTGCCGATCGATTATCCAAAATACAATCTAATTTCTTTTGTTAAAGGTCAACAGTTGCAATTTAGCGCAACTATTACCAACAGGCCGGCAGTTTCAATTGGTAACTATAAAACAATTAAAGCCACCAGACCAGCTAAAAAACAAGTTGGCGATGAAGAAGTACAAAAAGTTATAGATGATCTTTTTAAAAGATGGAAGGTTAGACAGCCTGTGGGAAGTGGGTCAAGTTCCCCTTTGGAGGCCCAGGGTCAAGGGTCAGGTAATCAGACACAAGGACAAGCCGGTTCTATAAACTTTCAAGGAGGAAATCAGATTGCCACGTCCTCGCCTGCGGCGAGTTCTCGCAATGACGGTGGGGTAAATGGTCAGACAGATGCACCGGATGATGTTTTTGCCAAAGCTATGGGGGCGACCACCGTAGCTGATCTTAAACTTAAAGTCAGAAAAGATTTAGAAGCTAATGTTTCTTATAATAATGAATTGGATTATGAAGAAGGAATTTTACAAGAAGTAGAAAAAATCACTACCGTGGAGCTTCCGGAAATACTAATCCAGGATGAGTTAAACAGAATGCTGGTTTCCCTCCAGAGGAGGGTTGCGGATATGGGTTTACTTTTGGAAGATTACTTAAAGAGTCAGGGGAAAACTCTCGATCAAATTAAGCAGGAATGGCAAGCACAGGCTGAAAAAAATGTCAGGATGGAATTAGGCCTTGCTGAAATTGCCAGGCAAGAAAACGTGAATATTTCAGATAGCGAACTACAAGCAGAAGTTGACAAAATTCAAGACCAAAGAGTAAAGCAACAATTTGCTTCTCAAGAACCCAGATTACACCTAAGACATGCGCTAAGACAAACCAGAACGCTAGACCTTTTGAAAAAAATGGTGGGAGGATAAAGGGGGTGTGTCATGGGTCAAGTGTCATGAGTCATGATACCTGAAACATGATACTTGATACACTAAAATGGACTGCATCTTCTGCAAGATAATTAATAAAGAGATACCAAAAGAGTTTAACTTTGAATCAGACAACCTGGTAGTTTTTCCTGATATTAATCCTTCCGCAGATATTCATCTTCTGATTGTGCCCAGACAGCATATTGGGGGAATTAGGGAGATTGGGGAAGATCGGGGTAATTTATTAACAGAAGTTTATCAGGTGATTAATAAATTAGTGGAAGAAAATAACCTGAAAGATGATTCATACAGAGTTGTAGTAAACGGGGGTCGTGCACAGCATGTTCCTCATTTACATTTTCACCTTTTGGGTGGACAATGGAAAAAGATGATTTAAAAGGAGGTGTTTTTGATTGTCTATTGTGGTAAAAGCCGGACCAAATGATAATACAGATTCAGTAATCAGGAAATTTCAAAAAAAAGTTATTGCCGAAGGTTTAGTACAAGAAATCAGGGACAGGACTGTTTATAAAAAGCCTTCGGAGAAAAGGCAAGAATATTTGGCAGAAAAGCGGAGAAAAATCATGCGTTCCAGGAGATATTCAGGCTAATGTTAATTGAAAAGATACAATCTGATTTAAAAGATGCCCAACTTGCCAGGGATGAGACGAAGGTTTCTACCCTAAGACTGCTTTTATCTGAAATTAAAAATGCAGAAATTGCTAAAGGTTCGGCATCTGCCGGATTAACTGATCCAGATATAATATCAGTAATTCAAAAAGAGGTTAAAAAAAGAAAAGAAGCCTCTACTGCTTTTAAACAGGGAGGTAGGGATGAAGCATCAATCAAAGAAGAATCTGAAGCAGTAATTTTGGAAAGCTACTTACCCGCTCAAATGTCAGTTGAGGAATTGACTAAAATCGTGGAAAGTTCTATAACAGAATTAGGGGTAACATCAGTTGCTGATATGGGTAAAGTAATGTCGGAAGTGATGGGTAAAGTAGCTGGTAGAGCTGATGGTGGGATGGTAAGTAGTATTGTTAAGGAAAAACTTTCTAATTAAGTATGATTAACATCATTGTTTCGGCAGATCCAAGATATAGTATTAATAAAACAGCCATCAAGATGGTAGTTTTGGATGTATTACAAAAACATCACATAATAGGCAGGGTTGAGGTGGGAATAAATATTATCGGTGATCGGAAAATGCATGAGTTAAATAAAAAGTATCGCGGGATAGACTCCACAACAGACATCTTATCTTTTGCCCTGGAAGATCCAAATCCCGCTAGTTTGCAACATATTCCCAGAATTGGTTTTATTGCATCTCCTGATAAAGTTTTAAGAATAGGTGATATTGTTATCTCTTATCCGCAAGCCCTGGAGGATGCAAGTTTGGACTCTACATCAGTTGATGAAGAAATCAGAAATTTGGTAGAACACGGATTAAATCATCTTTTGGGAATTCACCACAGCTAAAGGATTATGCCTATAAAAAATACTGCTTTTTATCTAAAATATCGTCCGCAGTCCCTTAATGATTTAGTGGGACAAGAGATTGTTAAAAAAACCCTAACTGCTGCTTTTGAAAACAACAAATTATCTCACGCTTATCTTTTAGTGGGACCAAGGGGAACTGGTAAAACTTCAACAGCCAGAATTTTGGCAAAAATGGTTAATTGTGAAAAGTCATCAGTCATCAGTCATCAGTCATCAGACAAGATTCCGTGTAACGAATGTGTAACATGTTTATCAATAACTGATGGATCAAACCTGGATCTGATAGAAATAGATGCTGCTTCAAACAGAGGGATTGAGGATATTAGATCTTTGCGGGAAAAAGTAAAACTCTCCCCAACTGCCGCTCACAAAAAAATTTATATTATTGATGAAGTACATATGCTGACAACTGAAGCTTTTAATGCATTGCTGAAAACTTTGGAAGAACCACCCGCGCACGCTATTTTTATTTTGGCAACAACAGAGGGTGTAAAAATTCCTCAAACAATAATGTCTCGAGTTCAAAAATTGGATTTTAAACTAGCAACTCAATCAGAGTTACTGCAAGCCTTACAAAAAATTGTAGTATCAGAAAAAATTGATATAGATGATATGGGTTTAAAGCTTTTGATAAAAAGATCGGATGGCAGTTTTAGAGATGGAGTCAAACTTTTGGATCAGGTCTCATCCATTGAAGGGAAAATTACACTTGAGGTCTTAGAAAAGTTTTTAAAGTCATCCAATTTTGAAAAAATTATAGAATTGGTTGAAAACTTAAGTAGAAAAAATGCTACAAAGGTTTTAACACAAATTATCAAAGAAGTAGAAGAGGGGGTTGATATAAAAGAATTAGTTCTTTCTTTAATGGAGATCCTAAGAAATATGGTATTTATTAAAAATGAATTAGGTGATTCTTTAGTGAAAGTGAATTATTCGGAGGAAGATTATGAAAGTTTAATAAAAATTTCCCAAGATTTTACAAATTATGATTTGGTAAATAGCTTAAATGTTTTACAAAAAGCAATAGAGCAGATGAAAACAAGTTCTATTCCGTCATTACCCTTAGAGTTAGCAGTGGTGGAAATGACACAAAGTGTCATCCTGAGCGAACGAAGTGAGTCGAAGGATCTCTCGCCAATGCAAGACTCAAATGAATTGAGAGATTCTTCTCGCCTCGATTCGATCGAGTCGAAGCGGGCGCTAATCGTTCAGAATGACAGGAAAGAAAAAATCCATCCTCAATCTTCTATCATCGAAAGTCTACCTTCCACCATCGATCATCCACTGTCAAATGATTCCTCTGATATCCTAAAGCTTAAGGAGAAATGGACTTTTGTACTGGAAACAATAAGGCCTTACAATTTTTCCTTGGAAGCACTCCTCCGGTCTATAAATGTGACAGAATGTAGTGAACAGGAAGTGATTATGGAAGTTCCATATTCTTTCCATCAAAGAATTCTGGAAGCACCAAAAAATAGGGATATTTTAGAATCAATACTTTCTGAAATTTTAGGCAGGCAAATTAGAATTTCTACTGTTTTAGGTAACAGATCTACAAAAAGAGAAGACATTGCCAATATAGAAGTTGCAGCAGATGATGAAATCATCCGTGTTGCAGCAGAAATATTCAGTTCAGATAGCGTAAATTAAGAATTGTTACTTGTCACAATTTGAAATCTGTTATATTATCTTCGCATCAAAATGGCATCTAAGATTCCAGGACTTATTAAAGAAGAAGCACATAGACAAAAGTATGGACTGGAGATGATCCCCTCGGAAAACTATGTTTCAGAAGATGTACTAAAAGTCCTTGGTTCAATTTTAACCAACAAATATTCAGAAGGTTTTCCGGGAAGACGATATTACGGCGGTAATGAGGTCATAGACAAAATTGAAAATTATGCTTGTGATTTGGCAAAAAAATTATTCAAAGTACCGGTGGCTTTAGTCCAACCATATTCAGGGTCACCTGCTAATTTGATCATTACTATGGCAGTTTGTGCACCAGGTGATGTTGTGATGGGTCTGGCATTATCTTCCGGAGGGCATCTGACACATGGAGCTAATTTATCTTTTTCCTCAATTTTTTATAAAGCTGTAAATTATCATGTTGGAGATGATTGGAGGATAGATTTTGAGGAATTAGAAAAATTGGCTAAAGAGCATAAACCAAAATTAATTTGGGTAGGGACAACTGCTTATCCATTTAAATTGGATTATAAAAAGTTCAGAAGGATTGCAGATATGGTCGGTGCAACTTTAGTGGCAGATTGTTCACACATAACCGGTTTGATTATTGGTGGGGTGCATGAGTCACCCGTGCCTTTTGTTGATATTATAATGACTACCACCCATAAAACTTTAAGAGGACCAAGAGGAGCAATTATTTTAGTTACTGAAAGAGGTTTAAAAAAAGATCCGGAAATTAAATCTAAACTGGAGCGGGCATTAATTCCTGGAGTCCAGGGTGGGCCGCATAATCATCAGACTGCGGCAATAGCAGTGGCTCTGGAGGAAGCTTTAAAACCGAGTTTCAAGACTTATGGAAAACAAGTAGCAAAAAATGCTGAAGTTTTAGCAAAAGAATTAGGAACAGTTTCAGAAACTCATTTAATACTTTTATCGTTAACAAAATATGGCTATGGGTTAGGTTATCAGGCCCAATATGCCCTGGAGGAAGCAGGAATTACAGTTAATAAAAATACCATCCCGGGAGAACCGGCTTCTCCATTTTATCCATCCGGCATTCGTCTTGGAACTCCTGCTCTTACAACCCGCGGAATGGATGAGGAAGATATGATCAAAATTGCCGGATGGATTAAAAGAGTTTTGGAGGAAATAAGAGGCTTAGATTTGCCAAAAGAACAGGATAAAAGAAAAGATTTCTTAAAAGAGATTAAAGTTAAGCTTCACCAGAATAAAAATCTTAAGAAAATAAAACAAGAAGTAGAAAGCTTTGCTGGAAAATTCCCTGTACCCGGTATATAATTAGTTATGACTAAAGTTTCCGGCAAAGATGTTGCTGAAGCAATTTTAAAAAAATTAGAAAAAGAAATCCATAAAAATAATCTTCATCCCTCTCTTGCAATAATTTTGGCAAATAACAATCCTGCTTCCAGAATTTATGTAAATAATAAAATAAAAGTAGCGGTAAGAATTGGTATTAATGCAAAACTTTATGAGTTTTCAGAAAATGAAAGACATAAGTGTTTAAAGACCATTAAAAGATTGGATGCAGATCCAAACATTCATGGAATTATAGTCCAACATCCAGTCTATGATGGATGGAATTTTGAGGAATTTGAGCAGGCGATTAACCCTCAAAAGGATGTAGATGGATTTAGGGAGGATTCACCCTTTGATGGGGCGACAGCATTAGCTGTTTGGGAAATGTTAACAGCATTTGCATATGAGGAAGGATTTAAAAAAACTGAAGACTTTTTAAAAGGTAAAAAGATTGTACTAATAGGTAAGGGTAAAGCAGCCGGGGGGCCGACATTTAAACTTTTAGAGCAAAAAGGCTTTAAGGCTATCTCCGTTGTTAAAGAAACTCAAAATAAAAATAAAATTATAAAATCAGGAGATATAGTTATTTCCGCAACCGGGGTAAAAAATATTGTTAACAAAACTAATTTAAAAAAAGGAAGCTTTGTTGTTGGAGTTGGAGTAGGTAAAGAAATTATAGATGGAAAAGAGAAGATATATGGGGACATTAAAGAAGAAGATGTAGCAAAACTTGCTAAATTATATTGCCCGACAATAGGCGGAATCGGGCCATTAACAATTGTGTCTCTTTTGAAAAATGTGGTAGAATCTGCAAAGAGGAAATAACTATATAAGGACCTGCTAATCGCAGAACCTTGAAATTTTGAAGGAACAAAATTATGGGATTAATGGATAATTTAAAACAGCTTGGGGATCTTAAAAAAATGAGAGACCAAGCCATGGAAATACAAAAAAAGTTAGGCGGAATTAAGATTACTGTGGAGCATAGAGGAGTAATAGTTGTCATGACAGCAGATCAAAAAGTAGTTTCCATCTCAGGAGAAATGAATCATGAAAAAATTGCAGAAGCAGTTAATGAAGCACTTAAACAAAGCCAAAAAGTAGCCGCAGACGAAATGAAACCAATGATGGGAGGTCTGGGTATCCCAGGAATATAAGAATATGTTTCAAGCTGTAGAAACAAATGTTGGTCATCTGATAGCAGATAGGACAAATACCAGAAAGGTAGCGCGGGTAGCTGCAACTTTAGCTGGAATTTCAGATATAGGAATTTGGAATCTGCCTGATCATGGTGGTGATCTTCGAGAAAGAGTTGCAGTTATTAGTCCGGCTACTCTCAAGAGAATAAAAAGACATCCAGAGCTTGAGATAGATTATGAAATAATCGTGGGCAGGATTTACGATATTGGGTCAACGAATAGGTATATTATAAGAGTAAATTCTGGGGTAGATTTAAGCTCTATTGAAAATATTGGCGAATCGCTTAAAAGATCTGACCGAAATTCTTTTTCCGGAAAATTAAGATCGCTTTGGAGCAGATTTCATTTTACAATAGATGCAGCTAGCGGCAAAGACCCCAATCAGTGGTAATTCCTAACCACTCTTGTTACAATTGTGCCTACTATGGCGCATGTTCCAAGACCTGTCAAGAATTTAATAGAGGCTTTTGAGAGACTTCCTGGAATAGGCCCCAAAACAGCTGAGAGATTAACCTTTTATTTACTTCATGCCCCAATTGAGGAATCAGATATGCTGGCAAAAGCAGCTTTAGAGATGAAGGAAAAAACTGTAATCTGTACCACTTGTTTTAACATTGGTGAAGAAAATCCTTGTTATATTTGTGCAGATTCATCTAGAGATCAATCTATAATTATGGTAGTTGAAAATCCGCTGGATGTTTTGGCACTGGAGAAGGCAAACTTTAAAGGTTTATATCATGTTTTGCATGGAGTGATTTCTCCTTTGGAAAATATAGGACCTGACGAGTTGCATATCAGAGAATTACTTCCCAGACTTAAGGACGGGAAAGTTAAAGAAATAATTTTGGCAACCAATCCAACTATGGAAGGAGAAGCAACTGCGAT
>CAZJNI010000006.1:0-69529 GCA_964547465.1 uncultured Gammaproteobacteria bacterium | reverse complement strand
CCTTTTTATTTCCTGGAAATTATTGTAGGATTTGTACAGGCAGCTGTTTTTATGATGTTGACACTTGTGTTTATGGTGTTGCTTTCAGAAAAACACGCGCAGGAGAATTCATGAAAGGAGGATAATTTATGCCAGAAACTATAACATCGGGTATTGCCATAGGTTTAGGGGCTCTCGGGCCAGGAATAGGGATTGGTCTTATTGGCATGAAAGCAATGGAGGCAATAGGCAGAAATCCGGATGCCCAGGCAAAAATTTTGCCGGCCATGCTTTTGGGTATGGCTTTTGCTGAAGCTATTGCTATTTATGCTTTGGTTATAGCGTTTACGAAATGACAAAGTGCATACAATTATAAATGCACTTTGTCACCCTGAGGGCGGGGCCCGAGGGATCTAATTATTGATTAGATTGCCACGTCGCTTCGCTCCTCGCAATGACGAGGTTTTTATTATGGAGATCCTAAATCAGTTTGGAGTACAACCCATTCTTTTGGCAGCGCAAGTTGTCAATTTTTTAATACTTCTTTTTATTTTAAAGAAGTTTTTATATAAACCTTTACTTAAAGTGCTGGATACAAGAAAAAAAACAATTGCAGATAGCCTAAAAAATGCAGAAGAAATTGAAAAAAGACTTTTAGAAACAGAGGAGGAGAAAGAAAAAGTTTTAGCAAAAACTGCTATTGAGGTTCAAAAAATATTGGATGAGGCTAAAAAAGAGAGAGAAGTAATGAAGGAAGAAGGAAAAGCTCAAGCAGAAGCACTGGTAGCACAAATAATCAAAAAGGGTGATGAAGCTGCGCATGCCGAGGCTCTAAGAATTAAACAGGAGATGATGGGTCATATGGTAGAAATTGTGGGATTAGTTACAGAAAAAGTTACTAAAGGAGCGCTAGATAAAAACAAACAAAAACAAATTATTGAAAAAGAAATGAGAAATGTATCATGACAAAAAAACAACTGCAGAAAATAGTTAAAAAATTAGCTGACCTGTCTTTTAGGGATGGCAGGATTATTGAGTTACAGGTGATAAGATCAATTAAAGTTTTGAAATCCCTTCCGCAATATGAGGCTATCACAGCTTTAGGAGAATATTTAAATTCAGTCAAAAGAATTGAGCGGCAATTTACCATGGTAATTGAAACCTCTATTCCCCTGCCATCAGTCACAGTTAATAAAATGAGAAAAATTGTTGAAAAAAAGAATAAGATAACTAAAGTATTGGTAAATATTAATCCGGAAATCCTGGGAGGATTTAAGTTAAAAATTGGAGATGAAATTTATGATGAATCAATATCAGGGAAAATAAATCAGGTAAAGGAGGTTATCTTAAGTGGCAGATCTAATTAGCCAAATTGAAAAAGAAATAGCCGGACTTAAATTAAAAGCCCAAAGACAAAACGTGGGAGTGGTCAGCGAAATCGGTGACGGAGTTGCCAGAATTGAGGGGATTTCTGACGTGCAATATTCAGAGCTTTTGGATTTTGGTCCTTCGACAGGCTCAAGACAAGTGAGGGGTTTGGCTCTAAACCTGGAACAATACTCTGTGGGTGCTGTTATTTTTGGAGATTTTACTAAAATTAAGCAAGGCGCAGAGGTTAAAACAACCGGTCAAATTCTGCAGGTTCCAGTTGGTGAAGGACTGATTGGCAGGGTTGTAGATGCGCTGGGTAACCCGATTGATGGAAAAGGAGCTATTAAACATGCTAAAAAATATCCGGTTGAGAAAATTGCCACAGGTGTTATTACCAGACAGAGCGTTAATACTCCTCTTCAAACTGGTATTAAAGCCATAGATGCTCTAATTCCAATTGGACGAGGGCAGCGTGAATTGATTATTGGAGACAGGAATACCGGAAAAACTACTGTGGCAGTAGATACTATTGTTAATCAGAAGGACGTAATTTGTATATACGTTGCAATCGGCCAGAAGACTTCCAAGATTGCCCAATTGGTTGCTAAACTTGAGGATCTTGGAGCAATGGATCATACCATTGTGGTGGCAGCTTCTGCCTCTGATCCGGCCACCATGCAATATATTGCTCCCTATTCCGGTTGCGCTATGGGTGAGTATTTTATGGATGAAGGTAGCGACGCCTTAATTGTTTATGATGATTTGAGCAAACATGCAGCATCTTACAGACAAATTTCTTTGCTGCTTCGAAGACCATCAGGCCGAGAGGCTTATCCGGGGGATGTTTTTTATCTGCATTCCAGGCTTTTGGAAAGAGCTGCAAAATTAAATAAGGACTATGGCGGAGGCTCCTTAACAGCCCTTCCTATTATAGAGACCCAGGCCAATGATGTTTCTGCCTACATTCCGACTAACGTTATTTCCATAACTGACGGACAAATTTATCTGGAGCCGGATTTATTTTTTGCCGGGGTCAGACCTGCACTGAATGTAGGTATTTCCGTATCCAGGGTCGGGGCTGCTGCGCAAACTAAAGCTATGAAGTCAGTTGCCGGAAGGTTAAAGCTGGACTTGGCCCAATTTCGGTCTTTGCAGGCTTTTGCCCAATTTTCCTCTGATTTGGATCCTGAAACTAAAAAACAAATAGAGCGCGGGCGCAGGATTACTGAAGTATTAAAACAACCGCCATACTTCCCTGTCCCAGTTGAGGAACAAGTGGTGGCTCTTTGGGCAGTAACTAATGGGTATATGGATGAGGTAGAAGTAGAAAAAATCAAAGATTTTGAGGAGAAATATTTATCTCACTTAAAATTAAGAGCAAAAAAGCTTTTAGGAGAAATTGCTTCTAAAAAAGAGTTGGATGAGAAGATGGTGAAGGAGCTAGAACGGCTAACAAAAGCATTTGCAAATACATTTAGTAAGTCTATGAAAGGAGGGAAATAAATAGAAATTCATAGAAATATGTAGAAATTGATTGTATTCACAACAAATTTCTATTGTATTTCAACCTGTTTCTATAAGTTTCCAACCCATGGCTAACACTAGAGAATTGCGCAGAAGAATAAAGTCCATAAAAAATACCAGCCAAATTACCAAGGCTATGCAGATGGTGGCTGCTACCAAAATGAGAAGAGCCCAAAATCAGGCCACCTCAGGCAGGCCATATCAGGAAAATTTGTCAGAGGCATTGATGAGACTTTTGCCTACAGTAGATGTGGAAGCTCATCCACTGCTGGGTGGAAATAAGATTGCTACTCCCGCCAATGGGCGGACTCGCAATGACGGGAAAATGGGAATAGTATTACTTTCTACGGATAAAGGATTGGTAGGAGCATTAAATACAAATTTAATCAGAACAGTTTCGAACCTACAAACCGGGTTTGTAAACGTAAATTTTTATACAGTAGGCAGAAAAGGCAGAAGCTTTGTGGCCAGGACTGGAAAGGATTTAAAAGCTGATTTCGAAAGTCTGGATACAGTTACTTTTAGACAAGCTAAACAACTATCCAGGTTGGTAATGGAAGCCTTCCAAAATAAAGAGATTGGAGAAGCATACCTAGTTTATCCTCACTTTATGTCCACTTTAAGACAAGAACCAAAAAGGGTTAAGCTTTTGCCAATAGATCTACAATCTGTCATCCCTGACGCCTACCTCCGAGGTGAGAGTGGGCAGAAGACTGGTTCACACCTCGGAGGTGTAACAAACGCTGAATTCCTCTTTGAACCTGCTCCTGATGCTTTGTTGGATTATCTGTTAGTCCATCATATTGAGGAACAGATTTATCAGGCACTTTTGGAAACTAAAGCATCAGAGCATTCTGCCAGGATGATTGCCATGCAAAATGCCACGGATAATGCTCTGGAATTGGTGGATGATTTAAACCTTAGCTATAATCAGACCAGACAGGCAAATATTACTAGAGAGTTGCTTGAGATCACAACCGCTCAAGCTGCAATGGAATGATACAATTGTCATCCCGTACTTGATACGGGATCCATTAATAATTATTTATGGATTCCCGCCTTCGCGGGAATGACGGGTAAGAAAGGATAACCTGCCTGTTAGGAGGTGAAAGAAAATATGACAGAAGTTATTAAAATTGGAGATCAAGTGAATCGTAAACTAGAGACTAAGTCTTGGCAAGAATTAAAGATATTAAGAGACAAAACTGAAGGTATAATATGTAGGATTGCAGATGGTTATTTGGTTACTAGGGGAGGGATGGAGACTGCGCTGCGTTTAAGTAACGTCCATCTAAATGCTCAAAGATTAATGGTCGCAAAAAGATGGCCACTCACGGAAAGTCAAGCTAGAAAAAGGATAGGTACATGAACAAAGGAAATGTAACACAAGTAATAGGCGCAGTTGTTGATGTGCAATTTGAGGCAAAAAGTTTGCCGGAGATTTATAATGCTTTGGAGTTAGTACTACCTAAGCACACCTCGGAGGTGCGATCCAGGAGACATCTTAGCTCCACCTCCGAGGTGGGACAAGCAAAGTTGGTACTTGAAGTGCAGCAGCATCTTGGTGAAGGGCAAGTTAGGGCTGTGGCTATGGGACCAACAGACGGGCTGAAGCGTGGAACTCCAGTTTTAGATACCGGCTTCCCTATTTCGGTTCCGGTTGGTGAGGAAGTTTTGGGAAGATTATTTAATGTTTTAGGTGATACCATAGACAATAAGGAAAAAGTAAAAAGTGAAAAATATCTTCCTATTCACAGAGCTGCTCCCTTATTTGAGGAACAATCTGTCAGGAGTGAGGTTTTTGAAACAGGAATTAAAGTTATAGATTTATTGGCACCTTTTGTTAAAGGAGGAAAAGTCGGGCTTTTTGGAGGAGCCGGAGTTGGCAAAACTGTTTTAATTCAGGAGTTAATCAGAAATATTGCTGCAGAACACGGCGGCTACAGCGTTTTTGCCGGAGTTGGCGAGCGGACCCGTGAGGGAAATGATTTATACAATGAAATGATTCAATCCGGTGTTATAAATAAAACCGCCATGGTTTTTGGCCAGATGAATGAACCTCCCGGAGCAAGGCAGCGGGTGGGCTTATCAGCCTTAACTATGGCTGAATATTTTAGGGATGAGATGGGTAAGGATGTTTTGCTCTTTATTGATAATATCTTTAGGTTTTCCCAAGCCGGATCTGAAGTGTCTGCTTTACTGGGCCGTATTCCATCAGCTGTTGGTTATCAGCCAACTCTGGCAACAGAAATGGGACAGCTTCAGGAAAGAATAACTTCAACTAAAAAAGGTTCTATTACATCAGTTCAGGCAGTTTATGTGCCGGCAGATGACTACACTGATCCTGCTCCGGCTGCCACTTTTGCTCATCTGGATTCTACAATTGCACTTGATCGGGGTTTAACAGAACAGGGACTCTACCCGGCTGTTGATCCGCTGACATCCAACTCCCGTGCTTTGGATCCACAGGTTGTGGGACAGGAACACTACGGCGTGGCAATTGGGGTACAAAAGGTTTTGCAAAGATATAAGGATTTGCAGGATATTATTGCTATTTTGGGAATTGAAGAGCTATCGGATGAGGATAAGTTAATTGTAGCCAGGGCCAGAAAAATTCAAAGGGCCCTAACCCAGCCATTTTTCGTGGGGGAAACTTTCACCGGCAGAAAAGGAAAATATGTGCCAATTAAAGAAACAATAAAAATGTTTAAAGAAATTTTGGACGGTAAACATGACTCAAAGAGCGAACAATCCTTCTACATGGTTGGAACTATTGAGGAGGTAAAATAGGGCGAGCTATTCTTTCTTGTCCAATAAAAACGCCTCCATTTAAAACTTCTTGCTTTACAGCTACGATTGTTCCTATTGCTTGGACAGGAGTCCTCAACAAATCGTTTCTCAGACAATATTCAAGTGTATAGAATGCATAATGTTCAAAGTCATCTAAGGGGGGGTGAATAGGTAGTCCCTGTGCTGCCAAAATAATTCTAGATGGGTCCAGTTTCCCTACCAATTTTTTAACTTCCTCTCTAGGCTGTAGAGTTCCAGCGAATCTGATAAGGTCTTCAAAAGCATCTGTGGCTGTTTTGGGAAGTACTGCTCCTTCAGGATAAGGTACAATACCTGCTCTACGTTCCAATGCTGGTCTATCTACTGACATGATTAGGAATTATATACTTTATAGGACTAAAGTCAAATTTTTGGAGTCTGCCCTTCGACGGAGTTCACACTGAGCGAAGTCGAAGTGCTCAGGACTGTAGCACTTTTTGAGATTTTTAGTCAAGATACAACTATGTAAGCTAGTTGTATCAAGATACGTTCATGTAAACTGAATGTATCAAGAGGATTTAGTTTATGGAGTATCTGGCATCAAAGGCATTCCAAGATGGGTCTTGATTTCATCAATTTCCCTTTTGTTTCTGGAGTGAAAAAGTCCTTCTTTATCTCTTATTCCCTTTACATCCATATGGAGGCTTTCTATATCACCTCTAGCTGCATCAACATTTTCACTCATTTCCTTAACACCTTTTTCAAGGCCATGCACATCCTCTTGCAAACCGTCCAATTTCTCATTCATAACTGATTGTTGATCTTTAACTGAATGTAAAGTTGCAGAATGTAAACTAATATGCGTTTCCACCTTACCAATTTTATTGGTAACCACTTCTAAAAGTTCTTTAATTCTCTTTAAATCGTCATTAGCCATAAGGATTAATATTAATTTTCTCTTCAAAGAAAAACAAGATATCTTTTATATATCAAATTAGATTAATATTTCAATTGTTTTCCAGAAGTTTCTTTAAAGGACCCAGGTAATATCTTTTCCAGCCATCTGCTATATCTTTTGCTTCTTTATCCGGAATATTTTCATGAAGTAAATCTATCTTTGTTTTTCCGTCTTTTTCAGATAAATTAAAAGTTACTTTAGAATATTCTTCCCACTCGCCTGACATCCAGTCCTGAATTAATTTTTTGCCAGGTTTAACTTCTATATTTTTGCCATGAATATCTCCACCCCAAAAAGAGAACTCGAATCCTTCTTCCGAATTCATTTTAGCTTCTCCCCCGCCCCAATCATCTATTATTTTTGGATCAACCAAAGCCTGCCAGACTTTTTCAATAGACGCATTTATAAAATAGGTTTGTTTAACAGTTCTCATAATGGGAGTTTACCCTTTTAGGGGTGGAAAATTAAATACCTTAATTCTAAAGGATTAAAATCGCCTATTTTGAAAGGCACATCTCCTACACAATTTGGGTTTTCAGGAGCAGAAGATTTTACACTCCCTTTGCCATTATCAAAAATAATGCTATCTATAGCTCTATAGGTTTTTGCACCTGCAAACTCCATGGTTGGAGCATTTTCACAAGCTATGGGAGTGGGAGAAACTGCATAAACAGTTGAAGATCTAAAAAAGGGTAATTGAATAGGAGAAAATTCAGTAGTCCTATGCTCCATTACAAATCCAACTAGATTCCAGGTTACACTAATACCTGCAACTATTGCCCCAAGCTTCTTAACTCTAGGTGAGACTGGCTCCGCTTCTTTGGTCATTTTAAACACCTCTTTTAATTTCTGTTAGTCTTGCAAAGAAGGGACTATTTGCTAGCTCAGGATCAGTTTGGGAAACTGGGTTTTGATTTTGTAGAACTGGTTGTTCTACTTTTGGCTGTTTAGGACCAACATAAATTAGTTCACCTTGGAAAGGACGTCTTAAGAAATACTCGTTCCCTCTTTTAAATGGTCTTAGGATATTTTCAAAATGAGCTGGTAATGGTCCTTCTATCTCTTCCATCTTACCTATATCACCATTATTTGGAGTTGCATCTAGTAAAGTATCTCCCTTTACTTCTGGTGCCACAGCATAAGCTGCTAAAGCAGGTTCATATTGATCGGGATTATCAGATAAAATGCTTAACAACTTATTTTTTATAGCCCCAGCGGGTTTTGTAGGAGGTTCGGCTGCCGGACGTTGGGGAATGATTAAATCCTTTTCGCTCATAATATGCGTATTATACCCCTATTAGACAATAGATTCAAAGGCGCCATCAAGATGAAGGTAATATGTTTCTACTTCCAAATTTGGGAATTTTTCCAGAATATGCTTTTTTACTTGCCTTAAATCTCTGATATGGTGATCAACAGTTTCCTCTTTCCCATAAGCTCCGCAATCTTCATGGTTTATAATAATAGCCTTTTTTACATGATGTAATCTATAAGCTAGCTCAATTTGTGTAAGAATCGTATCTAAACTTTTAGCCGCTCCGGCAAAAGCTCCCCGATCATAAGTTTTAGGTTTAAAATTTTTATTAAGCCAGTTGTTAATATATTCCTGGAACCTGAAATCAATACAGGTTATAACAATTGCATCTGCTTTGTGATCCATAGTAGGATATTATACAATATCACCATGTCACTTCATTTAAAAATTGTTACTCCGGAAAAACTGCTTTTTGATGAGGAGGTATCTCAAGTTAATGTGTCCACAGAACAGGGAATTTTAGGAATTCTCCCTAATCATGCAAATTTAATGGCAAAGCTAGAACCAGGAGAACTGGTTATAAAAAAAGGTGGGAAAGAAGATACTTTGGCTGTGGGAGATGGATTTTTGCAAGTTTCTGGGAACGTTTTGACTGTGATGACAGATTTAGCTGTGAATGAAACAGATATAGATGAACGGGCTGTTGAGGAAGCTAAAAAGCGGGCAGAGGCAGCTTTATCTCAAACGCTGTCAGATGAAGAATATGCAGAAACTTTGGCAAACTTAGAAAAATCCCTGGCACAACTACGTATTAAAAGAAGACACAAAGTCAGATAATTTATCCAACCTTTTTTGTATAAATTACGGATTAGCGCCATGTAAAATTGTTAGAGCTCTATCTATATCCCCGAGTCCCAAGTATTTGTGTATAGTAGGTATTCTATTTTTTATGTTGCTGTGCCTAGGATATATTAGAGCTCTTAAAATCTCTAATAAATCTTCAGTAGTAGATAAATATCTATCCACATATTCAAAAACAGCTTCACCTAGATCTTCTCTGCAGATTTTGATTACTTTATATTCCGGGGTGTCAGTTTTACCTCTGGATTCTAAATTCTTTATATTTTCCCCAGTGGCCCATAAAATATGATAACCACTCATGTATACGACTTCTGGAGAATGCATATCCCAGCTCATTTTTGCTGCGGTTGAACCGATTGTTGATGCAACAGAATACGCCAGCGCAGGTATTCCAGTCTCTTTTCTAGTGCTTCCTCTACGATAGTGAACCAGACAATTTAAAACAGCCTTTTCATCAATTGTTGGTGCCAGCTCAATAGCGTTGGTAAATATATCTTTAGCAATTCTTCCTTTAACAGGGTACTTAATCCAGTTAGCAGTAGCTAATATCCTATTTGGTGTTTTCTCACTGATTAAAAATTCTCTGCTCATGGATTTAAGATGTTATTATTTGTCTATATTAAAGTCAAATTATTTAAATTCAAATTGGTAATTAACTCGCCTTTCTTATACAATTTATTACATGGTTGATTCAAATCCTGATCTTTCTATTATTATTCTTAACTACAATGTTAAGGAACTACTTTTAAATTGTTTAGTGTCAGTTTTTAAGTCCCAAGTACCAAGTTATAAGTACCATGTTATTGTGGTGGATAATGCATCTGAAGATGGGTCAGTGGAAGCAGTTAGGAAGAAGTATAAGATTGCTTCGTCGAAGACTCCTCGCAATGACGGTGTTGTAGAGCTGGTGGAAAACAAATCAAATCTAGGCTTTTCCGGCGGCAATAATGTGGGGGTAAAGAAAGCCAAAGCTCCTGTTGTCTTATTCTTAAACCCGGATACTGCGGTGGTGAACGATGCCATAAGTAAGTCACTTAAGTTTCTTATGTCTAATCCTGACATTGGCGCGATTAC
The DNA here is from genome assembly GCA_964547465.1 of uncultured Gammaproteobacteria bacterium. GTDB lineage: Bacteria > Patescibacteriota > Microgenomatia > Daviesbacterales > UBA10151 > CAZJNI01. The sequence continues at coordinate 59,738 of CAZJNI010000006.1, read as the reverse complement.
CTGTAGAGTAGAATTACCAGATGGAAAGTTGGATTACTCATGTCATAGAGGTTTCCCTACCCCTTGGAATTCTTTCTGTTATTTTTCTGGTTTATCAAAATTATTCCCTCATGTTCCCCTTTTTTCTGGATATACAGCGTCTTATTTAGACATTAGCAAAACTCATGAAATAGATTGTTTAACAGGGGCTTTTTTAATGGTCAGAAAAATTGCCGGGGATGCAATAAGCTGGTGGGACACGGATTATTTTTGGAACGGTGAAGATATAGAATTTTGTTATTCCCTAAAGCTGAAAGGCTGGAAAATTTTCTTTTATCCTGATGAGAAAATAATTCACTATAAAGGTTCATCTGCAGGTAAAGCAAAATCAAAAACCATAACTCATGGGGCCTCTGCCATGAGAATCTTTTATAAAAAACACTTTTATAATAAATACCCTCCAATAATTCGGGATTTTATTTTAGCCGGGATTAAAATGTTAGAGCATTACAGAAAGGCAAAACTTTGGATCTCTCGATAATTATTTTAAGCTACAACACAAAAGATATTACTAAAAGATGTTTGGAAAAACTGAAGTTAGCTAAAGATTATTGTGAGAAAAAAATGGGGAATAAAATTGAGGTGATTGTCTTGGATAATGCCTCATCTGATGGCTCTTTGGGGATGATAAGACAAGATTTCCCCTGGGTGAAACTCATTGCATCTAAGGAAAACACCGGTTTTTCCAAAGGCAACAACATAGCTATGAAACAATCTAAATATCCATATATTTTGCTTTTAAATTCAGATGTTTATCTTCCGGAAGAATCTTTATATAAAGCTTTAGCTTACTTTCGGGTTAATAAAAACTGTGATTTGTTGGGGGCAAGATTAAATTATGTCACGGGTAAGCTGCAGCCATCAGCAGGTAACCTACCTAATCCGTTTAATATTATTTTTTGGATTTTGGGTTTAGGTTTCTTGTCCCCAGCCTTTCATCCTAAAAATAAGAGTTTTTTTTCTAAAGCCCACGAAGTAGGTTGGGTTATGGGAGCATTCTTTGCTTTTAAGAAAGAAATTTTTGATAAAACAACAGGCTTTGATGAGAATTTATTTATGCATATGGAAGAAATTGAGTGGTGTAAAAGAATTTCTGATAGCGGTTTTAAAGTTTGGTATGTGCCTCAAATTGAGGTTATCCACCTTCATGGCGCTTCCACTAATTTTGATTTAAGCTCCTCCTTTCTAAATGAATTAAAAGGAGTTAAATATTATCTTCAAAAACACTACCCTATTTTTTATTTACCGGTTAAAATATTTTTAATTTTAGGGCTTATTTTAAGGGTAGTTGCATTTTCAATTCTTGGAAAAGGAAAAAGAGCTGAAATTTATATAGCAGGATTAAGTGTTATCTGACGATATGGGATCGGAATAGATATAACGAAACAGTATATTATGAAAAAAGTAGCAATTATAACAGTTAATTATAATGGTAAAAAAGATAGCCTTGAACTCCTTGCGTCGCTCAACAAGTTACAAGTTACAAGTTACAAGTTACAAGTTATTGTAGTTGACAATGCTTCATCTGATGGGTCTGTTTCTGCAATCCAGAAAGGCTTTCCCGAGGTAGATATAATTCAAGCTGGGGCAAATTTAGGGTTTTCCGGAGGATACAACAAGGGTATTGAATATGCCCAAATTTGGGGAGCTGATTATTTTTTAATTATAAATAATGACTCTTTAATAAATGATAACAACTTAATTGATGAGCTGGTAAAAACTCTAGAATCTGATGAAAAAATTGGCCTAGTCTCCCCTAAAATATATTTTGAAAAAGGCTTTGAATTTCACAAAGACAGATACAAAAATCAGGATTTAGGTAAAGTGATCTGGTACGCCGGAGGCGTATTTGACTGGAGCTTTGTAGGCAATAAACACCGGGGGATAGATGAAGTAGATCTTGGAAAATATGATGCAGTTGAAGAACAGGATATCTTTTCCGGCGCTTGCGTTTTAATAAAAAAGCAAGTTTTTGAAAGAATTGGTTTGCTGAATGAAGATTATTTTTTATACTTTGAGGACAGTGAATTTGCCCAAAGAGTTAAAGATGCTGGCTTTAAGATTTTTTATAATGGAAAAAGTACCCTCTTTCATAAAGTTTCCAGGTCTACAGGTATTGGTTCAAAAATAACAGATTATTATCACACCAGAAACAGACTAATTTTTGGCATGAAATATGGTTTAAGTAGGGCAAGATTTGCCCTAATCAGAGAAGCTCTCAAGCTTTTTGTATTTGGCCGTCCAGCCCAAAGACAGGGAATTCTGGATTTTTATCTGGGTAATTGGGGCAGGTCCGACCTTAACCAAGGTGCGACCTTAACCAAGGACGCACCTGAACATGTGCAGTATCCATTGAAACTGTCCATAGGAATTGTAAACTACAACACCCCTGATTTAGTTAAAAAATTATTAGAAAGCATTTTTAATATAGACTCTGGCTTTCGCCAGAGTGACATGGAAATAATAGTTCTGGATAATGGCAATATTGACCCCAGCAAAGAGGTTTTAAAAGAATACCTGCCCAAAATTAAATACTTAAAGAATTCTGAAAATGAAGGTTTTACCAAAGGCTATAATAAAATTATTAAATATTCCCTAGGTGAGTACTTTTTAATGTTTAATTCTGATATTGAAGTTTTGGAAAATGGAATATCTGATCTGATAAAGGTGGAAGATGAATTTAAGGGTGAGGCAGTTTTAGGGGGAAGATTATATTTTCCTGATATGAGTAATCAAGATTCTGTATTTCACTTACCCACAATAACCGGGGCATTTAAGGAATACTTTTTGAAAAAAAAGGGCTCCTACTTTATGTATTTGCCAAAAGGTGAAAACCCGGTTAGGGTAGAAGGATTTGTGATGGCTTGCTTTATGATTCCCAAGAAGATTTTATATAAAGTGGGGCTTTTGGATGAAGGGACTTTTATATTTTTTGAGGATTTGGAATATTGCAGAAGACTAAAAAAACTTGGTATCCCGGTGTATTTTGTGCCATCTGCAAAGTTTATTCATCATCATGGAGCATCCACCAAAAAAATCGGTCAGGAAAAAGCCATGGAACATTTAGTCAAAGCATCAGTGCATTACCATGGAAAATTTTACTACTCCCTGCTTTCTTTAGTTTTAAGAATAGGTCAAAAATTGGGAAGAGTTAAAACTCCTACTTCCAGATGGACCAAGTCTGACTAACCGGGTATGAGTATACTGGAAATGGAAGTGAAATTCGGTGCACCGGGGAGTTGACAAAAGGTATTTCTTTATATTAAGAATATATTAGAACCTGAAATGAATCAAAAAGGAGTTGTTGCTTTAGCTGTCCCTCTCCTTCTGCTGCTTGCTGCCGCAGCAGTTATTTTTATCTTCCTTTCAGGAGTTCTTAAGAAGACAACCCTTCCTTCTTTACCAGGACAAAAAAAGGAACCAACAGTCCAGTTACAGACTCGATATCAGAACCCTTTTGAGGGTAAATTTGTCAATCCATTTGCAGGATATAAGAATCCATTTGACACACTAAAATGATTAAATTTTTAACAACACAAAAAACAGCCTGGATAGGATTTCTGGTAGCTTTGGTAGCTTCCTTCATAATGGCTACCACTACTCATGCTCAAGAGAGTACTGAAGGTGCGGCTGAAAAATATGGAGTTAGCTACCCAATTGCGCAGTTGGGCGGATGTGCAGATTATTCAGCCTGTCGCAGTTTTTGTGAAGATCCACTCAATGCCACAAGCTGTATTAACTATGCCAAGCAGAAAGGTTTTTATCAAGAAGATAAGTTTGAGGTAAATGATAGGGTTTTACAAGCAGCTAAAAAGCTATTAGGGTGTGATTCCAAAGCATCATGTCTTAACTTCTGCGAAGTTTCGGCCAATCACGATAAATGTGATTCCTTTGCAAAGAGTCAGGGTTTGGTTGGCGGACAGGTGGAAGATCTAAGCAGAACCCAAGTAATTACCAGAGCTAAAGAAGTGCTGGGTTGTGATTCAACTGCTGGCTGTCAATCGCTTTGTTCAAAAGAAGAAAACAGACAAAAGTGTTCGGAATTCGCCAAGACCGTAGGTTTACACGGAGGACAGCAGCAAGTTGGCCCTGGTGGATGTACTTCCGAGGCTACCTGTAAGGCATTTTGTTCGGATCCTAATAACTATTCAGTTTGTTCCGGGTTTAGCTCTACATCCGGAGGCACATTTACCGGTCCTGGTGGCTGTAATAGTGAAGCCTCTTGTAGAACTTATTGTCAGGAAAATGAGGATCAATGTAGAAGAGGTTTCGTAGGACCAGGTGGATCACCGCCTCCAGGATATAATCCTCAAGAAATGTGTAATAAGACCCCCAATTGTGCCTGGAAAGAAAATACCTGTCATTGCGGATTTTATGGTGAAACAGAGGAATCCGCTCGAAAAGCTTCTGAATATGCCAGCTATTGTCAAGCTAATCCAGATAAATGCCAACCTGGTCAAGCGGCCAGCTTTGGAAGTGAGGAACAAAGAAAACAGTTTGAAGAATACTGCAGGCAAAATCCGGATAGATGCAGGCCTTCGAATACATCTGATGGAACGTCAACTGGCGGATATCAACCCGGTTATTCGGCATCTCCCTATTCTACTCCTTATTACGGGAGTCGTGAGACTCAAGAGGCAGGTTGCAGAGCAGGAGGTGGAACTTGTAATTGGAGCAGCGGATACTGTAATTGTCAGGGTTATACTTCAGGTGGCAGTACTTCAACTTCAGGCTCTGGTTCTACCGCAACGACCACACCTTATCCGGCATCAACCTCTGCTCCATCCAATATGACTCGAGAGAACCAGGAGTCAGGATGTAGGTCTTGCGGGGGAACTTGCAGTTGGAATGGAGATTTCTGTAATTGTCAGTGTCAGTCTTCCGGTTCTACATCGACTGGTAGTACTCCCCAGCCGACCACCAGCTCAACAGAAACTCAAACTTCTCAAGGAAGTACTACCTCTACACAGGATCCTGCCACTGCTTGCGCTCAAACATCTGGTTGTTCCTGGAATGGTTCAAGCTGTCAATGCGGCAGTACTCAAGGAGTGAGTACTAATCGTGGTCTTCTTCAAATCATTTTGGAGTGGTTGAGATTTTAGTGTCCGGAGGGAAGGATTCGCACCTTCGCAGGGAAAACCCGCCAGATTTACAGTCTGGTGCAATTGACTACTCTGCCACCTCCGGTTGGATCCTATTATACCTAATTTCTGTTATAATTTCTTCATATGGCTCAAGGTTCCTGGAAAGCGAGAAGAGAATATTCGCGGCTGTGGCGTTTTAAACTGTTATCAAAACTTTCCAACTCTATAATTTTTTTAAGTTTAGGATTTTTGCTACTTCTTTTTGGATCAGTTGTTTTTTTTGCTACCCAGGTCCCATCAGCTGATGAGCTAACTTCCAGATTTGTGGCCCAGGCCACTAAAATTTATGATAGAAACGGTGAGCTTTTATATGATATTTATGAGGGGCAAAATAGAACTCCAATTAAACTTGCAGATATCCCTGAAGTAGTTAAAGAGTCGACTATCGCTATTGAAGATAAGGATTTTTATAAACATTCAGGCTTTTCTGTTTCAGGTATTTTAAGATCTGTTTTTAATTTAATAATACAAAGAAGAATTGAGGGAGGAGGGTCTACCTTAACCCAACAGCTGGTTAAAAATGCCCTGCTTTCTTCTGAAACATCTGTGGTGAGAAAACTAAAAGAGCTTATATTATCTATACAAGTTGAAAGAACATACACCAAAGATCAAATACTGGAAATGTATCTTAACGAAATCCCCTACGGCGGCACAGCATATGGGATTGAGGCTGCAGCAAATCTTTATTTTGGCAAGTCCGCCAAAGACCTGGATTTAGCAGAGGCTTCTCTTTTAGCCGGACTTCCACAAAGACCTTCGGTTTATTCACCATATGGGACTAATCCAGAGCTCTCAAAAGAGCGGCAGAAAGCAGTTCTGAAACGAATGGTTGATGATGGATACATTACAAAGGAGCAGGAAAAAGATGCGGAAGGAAAAGAGTTGACGTTTAGGACAAAACAAAACGAGTTGGGCTTTAAAGCGCCTCATTTTGTACTTTATGTCAAACAAAAATTAATAGAGCAATTTGGGGATAGATTAGTTGAACAGGGAGGCTTAAAGGTTACAACAACCCTGGATTACAAAATACAGGAAAAAGCCCAAACTATTGTTAAAGAAGAAGTAGATAAACTCAACTCCTCTAAAATTGGAAACGGCGCGGCTGTAGTTATAGATCCGAAAACCGGACAGATTTTGGCACTTGCGGGAAGTAAAGATTATTTTGCAAAGAGTGAACCAGAAGGATGTTTGGAAGGGAAAAGTTGTGTTTTTGAACCAAATGTAAATGCAGCTCTATCCCTTCGTCAACCCGGGAGTGCTACAAAACCAATTACCTACTCAAAGGCGCTGGAAAAAGGGTATAACGCAAACTATACTTTAATAGATGTAAAAACTACCTTTCCGGGCGGGGCAAATTTGCCTGAATATATACCGCTTAATTATGATGGACAATTTCACGGCCCGGTTCAAATAAGGTATGCCTTAGGCAATTCGTATAATATCCCGGCAGTTAAGATGCTGGCTCTGGTTGGAGTAAAAGATGTTTTGGAGCAAGGCTATAGAATGGGAATAACTACCTGGGAACCGTCAGAGGAAAATGTTAATTCTGTTGGACTTTCGCTAACTTTAGGAGGCCGGGAGGTAAGACTTCTGGATTTAACCTCTGCATTTGGAGTATTGGCCAATAAGGGTGAGCAGCAAGATCCTGTCTCAATACTTAAAGTAACTGATTCAAAAGATAAGACATTACTGGAATATAAACCTCATGATGGCAGGAAAGTGATTGATGATGGGATTAGCTTTATAATTTCTGATATTTTATCTGATAATGGAGCAAGGACTGCAGCTTTTGGATCTAACTCCTACCTTAATATTCCGGGTAAAACTGTGGCTGTAAAAACCGGGACCACAGATCAAAAAAGAGATAATTGGGCCATCGGTTATACCCCATCTTACGTGGTGGGTGTTTGGGTTGGAAATAATGATAACTCCCCGCTTGATCCCCGTATTGCTTCAGGTGTAACTGGAGCTACCACTGTGTGGAACCGTTTGATGAAGGAAGTCTTGAAAAATAAGCCAAATGAATCTTTTGAAAAACCTGCTAAGGTTATTCAGGCAGATGTGGATGGATTAATGTCTGGCAAGCCGCATAGCGGCTCTCCAACAAGGAAGGAATACTTTATTGGAGGAACAGAGCCAAATAGTGAATCTCCTGCTTATCAGAGGCAAAAGGTTTGTAAAAGCAATCCGCATAGGCTAGCTAATGATAATGAGGATAACGAGGAGAAAGATGTCATAGTCTTGCAGGAAAAAGACCCAACAGGTGCGGACAAATGGCAAAAAGGCATTGATGATTGGGTTATTACTGCTCCGGATGCCAGGTTAGTTGGTGCAACCAGAGGTTGCAGTGGAATTCCAGGATTTAGTGCCGGGACAGGTGGAATTATAGAAATTGTGAATGTGGCAAACGGGGCAAATGTGCCAAGGGTTTTTGATGTTTTAGCCAGGACAAATTCTCCAGCCGGAGTGAAAAAAGTGACCTGGATGATAGATGGATCACCAAAATCTACTCAAACATCCGAGCCCTATGCCCTGCATGTAGAATTCCCGCAGGGAGATAAAGGTTCGCATACAATTACGGTGACATTAGAGGATAATAATGGAGGTTCTTTCTCCAGTTCAATCGGAGTAACCGTTGCTCTTTAAAGTTCAATCTCCAAAACAGCCACTCTTTTCTCAATTCCTAATTTATTTAAGACTCTTAAGTGAATTTCCGCCATATTGTTTGTAATTCGCTTTGGGTGAAACAATGAGTGATTTTCAAAAAGCCCAGGTGTCTTGACGATATTTAGGGATTTTGCAAGACTAAAGAGTTCAGTAATTGGATTGTCTGTGCCATTCATTAAGGCTATGGTCAGTCTGTAGTTTTCTACAGGGTTTCCATCTGGGCCCACTTCAAAAGTTTTGCCAATCTCAAATACAGCTATGTCTTTGAACCCTTTTCTTAAATTTCTCCCCACTATCTCCACTAAATTTGGCCATAAATTTTCCCTTAAATACTCTGTTTCTGAAGATATTGGGTTAGCCACTTTTACTAATCTTTCTTTATCAGATGCTAGAGCCTCTAAAACCTGGGTAGAATAAAAAGAATATGTTTGAACTTCAGTTAAACCTGAATCAACTAGTTTTTGTCTTAAATCAGAAATAGTTTTAAAAATTGGATCTTCAACTTGAAGTGCTTTTGATTCAGAAACCGTCTCAGCTGGGATCTTCTCATATCCATACATCCTGGCAACTTCCTCTATTACATCCTCTTCTAACTCAATGTCTAATCTCCAGTACGGAATTACTACATTCCACGCATACAAAGTTGGTCCTTGCGAGGCTAAAGTAAAACCTAAACTTTGTAAATAATCCTCTACCTGTTTATCTTCAAATTTAATCCCGACCAAATCCTCCAGTTTTTTCTTAGTCAAAGTAATTTTCCTAACCTTATCTTCGAAATTACCTACTATGGTGACTGTGGTTACTTTTTCACCCAGTTCCTTGTACATTTTTATGGCTGCATTTAAAGCCTGGAGAAGCCTTTTTTTGGTTAAGCCATGCTGGAATCTTTTTGAAGCCTCGGATTGTAAACCTAATCCGGTGGCAGTTTTTCTGATATTAACAGGATCAAATATGGCTGCCTCAAGTAGAATGGTACTGGTGGTTTCATTTACTTCAGAATCTTTTCCGCCCATCACTCCTGCCAGCCCTAAAGCTTTTTGAGAATCAGCAATTAATAAATCTGATTCTTCCAAGTCCCTTGTTTTTCCATCCAAAGTGGTAATCTTCTCCCCTTTTTTAGCTGTCCTGACTATTATTGCCTCATCTTTAACGCCTCTGGCATCAAATGCATGCAAAGGTTGGCCATACTCCAGCATGATTAAATTTGTTACATCAGTTATGTTATCTACTGACCTCATGCCAGAATCCTCCAGCTTTTTGACTATTTCTGGAGAAGATTTTCCCGTCTTTAATCCCTCTATTTTAGTGATGGTATAAAAAGGAGCAAGCTGGGGATTTTGGATCTCAACCTTGTCACTTGGTAGTTTCTGCTGGTTCCAGACGAACTGGGCCTCCTGTGGCTCCTCAAACAGGACTTTTGAGCTGGTAATGGCAGATACTTCCTCTGCCACGCCACGCATGGATAATAGGTCTGCCCGATTATAGCCTTTCATATCCAGCTCAATATAAGTATCAGTTACTTCTTTAGTCCCAATAGTTCTTAGAGGCAATAAATTAACCAGTTCTTCTATAGAGCAATTTAGATCAACCAATTCTTTAAGCCAATTGATAGATATTTTCATAATTGTTCAGGTCGGACCTTGGTTAAGGTTCGACCTTAACAAAGGACGCACCTTGTAAAAAGCTTAAATCACCGCTATTAAAAAGCCTAATATCCTCAACGCCATATTTAAGCATAGCCATTCTTTCTGGTCCTACACCCCAGGCAATTCCAGAATACTCCTTTGGATCAATTCCGCCGGCTTCCAACACTTTAGGATGAATCATGCCTGCTCCAGCCAGTTCTAACCATCCCACTTCACCACAAACCCTACAGCCTGTACCCTTACAAAAAACGCAAGTAGCGTCTATACCTACTCCGGGTTCAACAAAAGGATAATATTTTGGCCTGAGCCTCACTTTTATATCCTTTCCTAAGACTGATTTAAAAAAATATTCAGATAAAAATTGCAGATGAGCCATACTGACTCCCTTATCCACATACACAATCTCAAATTGCTCAAGGGTGTGTTCATGTCTGGCATCAACCTGCTCATATCTAAAGCATCTACCCAAAGACATCATCCTAATAGGTGGTTTATTGTTCTTTAAAATTCTGATTTGCGCATTAGAGGTATGAGTTCTTAAGAGTAACTTTTCACTTTTAACTTTTAACTTTGAATTTATATACAAAGTATCCCAGAGATCCCTGGCAGGATGATTTTCCGGAATATTTAAAACCTCAAAATTATTATAATCAGTGTCAATTAAAGGAGCATCTGCTCTGACAAAACCTAATTTGTTAAAAAGTCTGACAATTTCACCTTCAAATTGGTTAACAGGATGCAAATGCCCTTTTCTTTTTTTAACTTCTAACACCTGGGGTTGGAACGTAAATTTTTCATTCGCCAGGCCTTTATAAATTTCTTCTCTTAACCCTTCACGCTTTACCCTTATCCCTTGTTCTAATTCCTGCTTAATCCGATTAAATAGAGGACCTACAGTTTTTAACTCGTCTTTAGGTAAACTTTTAAATTGATGGGAAAGCAGGTCAACTTCCCCATTTTTTCCAAAAAGCGCAATAAAAATCTCATCCAGTTGCTTTAAAGTTTTAGATGAATTAATCTTATTTAGATATTCCTGCTGAATTTTTTTTAACTTCTCTTCCACAAATCTGATTATACCCTAAAATTATTTCTTTTTAGCTGATAACTTTTTTACTTCTCCTCTGGTTTTACTTAATTGTTTATCTGCCTGATCTTTTAAATCCCTGGCCTTTTGGGTAATATCATTTATTATTTTATCTCCGCTTTCCTGAATATCTTTTAAGATTTTTTCAGCTTTCTTTCTATTTTTTTCATCTGATAAAACAATTGCTGTTGCAGCTGCTGCTGCGCCAATCAATGCTCCTGCCACAGCTGTGGCTGCCGGATTAAGTCCTTTTTTTGCCTCACCCATTTTTATACTCACCCCCTTTTTCTTTTGATAATTCCTGTAACCAAGGCAGTTAAAATTGCACTAAGGGTTGTTAAAACACCCATTTTAATTTTATTTTTTATAATCTGGACATCTTTGGTAGTATCATCCAAATTATCTGCTAAATCCTTAACTGATTTTAATACTTGCACCAAATAAAAGGATACAAACGCGATACAGGAAACAATTACAATAAAGCCGAGTGTCAAAACGATATTTAAAAAATCAGATGTATTCATTGTACAGAATTCACAAGCTGTTTAAAATCTCCTGGATGATTGACTGCCAAATCAGCCAAAGTTTTGCGGTTCAATTGTATTTTTTTAACTTTAAGTTGATTAATAAATTTAGAATAGCTTAATCCTTCCAAATTTAGCGCATTTCCCATTTGAGTTATCCAAAGTCTTCTAAATTGTCTTTTTTTCTGCTTTCTGCCTGCAAAGGCATATTGACCAGCATGCAAAAGCGAGGATTTAGCTTCTTTAATAAGTTTACTTCTGCCGCCTCTGTGACCTTTGGTTAATGCCAATACTTTTTTATGTTTTCTATGTGATGTGACTCCACGTTTTACTCTGGCCATTTATTTTTTGATCCTTTCAAGAATCAAGGTCCTGTGATTAACAGGTTCTTACTTGATTTCTCCCTTTTTAAATTTAATAGCACTAAATATTTTGCCCCAACTGCCTGTCCGGTTAATTCTAGCATAGCTTTTGGCATTTGCATCAGCGCCGCCAGCTCTTCTTGATTGTTTAAAATTTCTGATTTCCCTACCCATAATTTACACTCCTAATACTCCTCTTAATGATCTGGATTCACCTTTAAAGTAAGTGCTACTCTTTTTTTGTCGATTAAGCGCATTCTTACTCTTGTGGCTTTTTAGATGTCCGGCTGCTAATTGATGCCTTCGTAGAATCTTACCTGTTCCGGTAATTTTTACTCTTTTAAAAATGGATTTTCTAACCTTCTGCTTATTCATAAAAATTTTGAAACATGATTATACCTGATTTACTTCGGAAATGACAGGGGTTTTTAATGCTCTATTTTTTGTTACAATTATGGATAGGTTCCTGCCTTCAAATTTAGCCTCCCTTTCAATTCCTACGCCCTCACCCAAAAGAGAAATCGCCTGGTTTAATATTTTCCGGCCGTTTTCCGGGTGAGCCATTTCCCTGCCTTTAAATTTAACAGTCAGTTTTACTTTGAATCCATCCTTTAAAAATTCTTCAGTTCTATTAATTCTCACCTTAAGATCATGGTCATCAATTCTCGGGGAAAGCCAAAGTTCTTTTAAGCCCCCTTCAGACCCTTTTTTAGTGCCTCTGTCTTTTTTACTTTCCTCATACTTAAACTTCTTAAAATCTACCACTCTGGCAACAGGAGGATCTGCATTCGGAGCAATTTCTACCAGGTCGAGTCCCTCATCATGAGCTTTTTTCAAAGCTTCCTCTTTGGTTAAGATTCCTACTTGTTTGCCATCAGAATCTATGACTCTTAACTCTGGTGCTTGAATAAATTGGTTTAATCTATGAAATTTGGCCAGCTAAAATCCCCTTTCTTTTGACTCAATTTCTTTTTTTATTTTTTTAATAAATTCTCCTACTCCCATTGTACCCAAATCTTCACCAGACCGGGTTCTAACCGCAACCTGTTTTGCTTCCTCTTCTCTTCCTCCAATAATTAACATGTAAGGGATTTTATTAAGTTGGGCATCCCTTATTTTGGCTTGCATTTTTTCAGCTCTTGAATCCAGTTCAACACGCACGAATGCATCCTTTAATTGTTCGAGTACATTTTGTGACCACTTTAGGTTTTGATCTGAAATGGGTATAATTTGTACCTGTATTGGGGAAAGCCAGGTTGGAAAAGCCCCCTGGTATTGTTCTGTTAAAATTGCTATAAATCTTTCAAATGAGCCGAAAATTGCCCTATGGATCATCACAGGTCTTTTTTTTGTTCCTTCAGAATCAACATATTCTAATCCAAAAGCTTCCGGCTGGTGAAAGTCCAGCTGGACTGTGGCCAGCTGCCAATCCCTACCTTGGGAATCCTTAATATGCACATCAATTTTTGGTCCGTAAAATGCCCCGTCACCCATTTTATCTCCGGCTTTTATCCCCTTTTTCTCCAGAGCTTCAGCCAAAGCTTTTTCTGCTTTATTCCAGCCTTCATCTGATCCGGCCCTTACTTCCGGTCTGGTGGCCAACCTGAATTCATATTCAAATCCAAACATTTTATAAAAGCTTATCATCATATCCAAAATATTGGAAACCTCATCAAAAATCTGATCTTCCGTGGCATAAATATGGGCATCATCCATGGTTAATTGTCTGACCCGCAGCAATCCATTAACCTCCCCTGATTTTTCTCTTCTGTGTAATCTGCCTATTTCAGAGAGTCTTAAGGGAAGTTCTCTATAACTTCTGGGTCTAAATCTATAAATAATAGTAGATTCAGGACAATTCATAGGTTTTAAGGAATAGCTTACAGGATTTGATCCATCAGCCTCATCAGAGAGATTCAGGTTATACATATTATGTTCACCAAATTTTTCCCAGTGACCGGATTGCTTAAATAATTCAGATTTGACCATTATTGGTGTAGAGGTTTCTAAATACCCTGCTTTTTCTGTTAGTTCTCTGATATATTTTTCCAGCTCTTTAAAAATTACCATCCCCTTTGGAAGCCAAAAAGGAGCGCCGGGAGCTATTTCATCTGTAAAAAAGAGTTCCAGTTCTTGACCTAATTCGCGGTGGTCCTTGGGACCACTAGAATCAAGCTTGCTTATTTGCTTATGATCTTTTAAATCACCCATTTAATTTAATGTTAACACAAGTGGGCAGTACAGGGATCGAACCTGTGAACCTTCCGAACGTCAATCGGACGCTCTACCAGCTGAGCTAACTGCCCTCGCTACGCTCGGTCGGTTGCGACAAGCCTCGCTTGTCTAAACCGCCCTCATCTTGATGATTATAGCAAAAAATAAATTACCCTGTGGCCTGGAATGAGAGATTGCCCTGACCAGAGCCTTGGGTACCGGATCCGCCTTCAAATGCGGCATTCATAGCTGTTGCTTTAGGAGCAGTTTGGGCAATGCTTACCTCTTTTTGCTTTTTATCTGCTTCTTTTCTTTGTTCTATTAATTTCTTTCTTAACTCTGCTCTTTGGTAAATACTTCTGTCTTTATAACCCGCCTGGTAATGTAGCAGCTCATTTTTCTGCTCTGTAGGCAAATTGGTTACAATATCACTCATTTCTTCCTCAAAAAGTAACTTATCTTTTGCTTCTTTTGCCCTTTGAGTATCTTCTTTTAAAGCCTGGAAGAAGATTTTTTGTGCATCGACTGTTTCTTTCTTTTTCTGCTTATCTTGAGCTTCAGCAACAGCCTGGTTAAATTCAATAGTACCTTCTGATGGGAATTTTTTGGTTTCTTCAGAGGGTTTATCTTCAACTCCTGTTATATCTTGTCCCAAACTGAAAATATCTTCAAAAACACTGGTTACTCCTTTAACAACAGAAGAAACAGAAGGAGTTTCCATTTCAAACCCAATTTCATCAAACCCCCCGAAAATTTGGGAAGGTTTAATCTTATTATCATCTTCATCTGGTTTTGTAGACAGAAACGGATTCATAAGACTTTAATCATACAACTTTGAGCCTAAAATTTCAAATTTGTGCCGGGGACAGGAATCGAACCTGCACACTCTTACGAGCAATAGATCCTAAATCTATCGTGTATACCGTTTCACCACCCCGGCTTGGTTTGTATTTTAACAGAAATTAAGAAAATCTTTTAACAGCATTGTTGTGGGTTTGGGATTCTAAGGAATCATCTAAAGGTTCCAATTCAATTTCTTTTCCATACTTTAGCTCCAAAGCTTTTTTAAGGAGCCAGTCTGCAAGCTTTGGATTTTTTGGAAGTAAAGACCCGTGCATATAGCAGCCAATTGCGTTTTTATATATACAGCCTTCTGTTTTATCTTTTCCATTATTTCCAAAGCCCTTTTTAACCATACCCAAAGGTAAGCCTTCTTTTTTTAAATAAGTTTTTCCTGAATGATTTTCAAATCCAACTAAATCTCCAAACATGGAATCAATAACAGTATTGCCGATCATCCTGTCATGACTTGCTAAAGTATATGCTGGGAATAGTCCTACACCAGGTAATTTTGGACCTCTATGTGGTTTGTAGAATTCACCTAATAATTGATATCCTCCGCAAATTGATAAAAGTGGTATTCCTCTTTCTATTTCTGACTTTATTACTTTACCCTTCCCGCTTTTCCCTAAATCCCTTGCTACCAATTCCTGTTGCTGGTCCTGTCCTCCGCCAAAAAAGAATAAATCAGCCTCGCCTTGCTTCATTATATTCTCGATCGAGAAGTTTTTGATGGTAACCTTAATTCCTCTCCATTCAGCCCGCTTTTTTAAGGCAATAGTATTGCCGGTGTCCCCATAAATATTCATTAAATCACCATAGAAATAACCAATTTTTAATTTTAAATTTTTACCTCCGAAGGAGGGGTGTATTATTTTCAATTAAATTTCCTCCCAGTAATTTTTCTTAATACCCATCTTTGTTAGTATGCCTTGTAACTCAAGCATGGCAGTATATGTGGGTAGGATAAAAAGAGTGCCTTTTAGACCCTTTTTAGCCTCTTTAAGGGCATTTTCCAACTCGGGTATGACCTTTATTTGTTTAGGATTAAAGCCTGCATATTTTAATCTATTTGCTAAATCATGAGCTCTGGTACCGGAACAAGTAACTGATAACTGATAACTTGTAACTGATAGCTTTTCAAAATCAGCGTCCCAGATCCAGGAAACATCTGTGCCATCTGCCAAATTATCGTTTAGAGCCAGAAGCAACCTGTCTTCTTTTTTAATCTGAGGTGCTATTGTTTGAAAAACCTGTGTTGCTCCTGCCGGATTTTTAATAAGAAAAATATATCCAAATGGCAATTTTTCAACTCTTCCAAAAGCAGGTGTAAAGTGTTTCAGCGTGTTGGTGAGTCGGCGGATTGGAAAATTCAGCAAAGAAGCACATGCAATAGCAGCCAGCGCATCATAAATATGATAAATGCCGGGAAGAGGAAGATTGACTGATAACTGATAACTTGTAACTGATAACCGGAAACTAGAGCCTTCTAAACCATTAGGCTTCACATTTTTTGCTTCATAATCTAGGTTTTCTGATTCTTTTATATGAGTAATAGATTCACCCAGGATTTTGTAATCCTTAACCCCAAATTGATAGACTTTTCCTTTAAATGCTGATTTTAATTTTGTGCAATTTGCATCATCACCATTAACCAGTACTATAGTTTTGGGATTTAGGGATTTCAGGGTGTTAGACCAGCCCTTAACAACAGAATCTATCTCACCATATCTATCCAGCTGATCTCTGAATACATTTAAAAAAACCACTATATCTGGGTTTATTTTTGGTGCTACTGTATTAAAAGCAGCCTCATCCAGTTCCCAAATACCAAGGTCGGACCTTAACCAAGGTCCGACCTTGACAAGAGTTGAGGCAATGCCGCGTTCCAGATTTGAACCGGTATGGTTTCTGATAACTTTAAGGCCAGATGCCTTTGCAAAATGTGCCAGTAACCTGGCAGTTGTTGTTTTACCATTTGTACCGGTTATTATTATATTTTTAGGTATTTTAGAACTTAATTTCTTAACTAAGTCAGGATCTAACTTTAGAGCATAAAGCCCGGGAGCTGCAGAGGCTCCACCTATTTTAAATAATTTAATAAACCAGGAAATACTTTTACCCAACGCCAGTGCAGCAAGTAATCTCATTGAGGGAATTATACTACCAGATTGGCTGGCCTGAAATGGCAGCTATTTTAGGATCTATTATAGCTTGGGCCATGAGAGAATTTGAGGTTTGCTGTTTTTGGGCATACTTTTCCAGATCATTCATAAAATAAGTTACTTTAGAACCCCAAAAAGGTGAGGCAGCATAGATTCTATTTATGGAATATGGATCTTTTAAACCCTTATTTAAATAATTTTCCCGGAGGCCCTTAGCTACAGCAAACATACCTTCTCTCCAGGAAGCAAAATAAATTCTGTTTGTGCCATATACCCCCCAGCCATAAGCATTATATCCGCCAGGTATAAACCTACCGAAAGTGGATTCAACTCCGGCAATTGCGGGAAGCATTGTCCAGACTAGGCCATATTCATCTGCAGCATCAATAAAATCTTGAGCATGATACTGCATTGGTGAGTTATAAGAAGCCAAATAGCCTGATAGAATTTTAGCTCTTGAATCTAACTTTTTAACTCCCACAATATCAGGTGTAGTGTTGTTACTTGCCACAACAGCTGCCCCTCCTGTATTTATATTAAAGGTAAAAAGGGTAGAAATAGCTGTTATTAAAATAAGAAGTTTTCTTTTCATAGCTTAAAAAAATCCTGCACCAAACGGTACAGGATAAGCTGCTAATGATATCAGATTTAGGGCTCTAAGTCAAGTTAACGGAGTTCTTCCATAAACAAGGAAACACCTTTAGCCCAAGCTCCTCCTTTTGCCAGGGATGGAGGAGTATATTTAGCCATAATTTGTGTTGGGGTCTTTAAACCTTTATCTAAATAATCTTCCCTTAAGGCTCTGCCAACTCTTTCAATAGCGCTTTCCCATGACTCAAACCTGGTTACCATTCCTCCGTATATACCATATCCAAATGGATTTTTTGAATTTTTAATAACTTTTTGTCCCCCATTTGATTCTTGCATGGCAATTGAAGGAAGTAATCTATAGTCCAGGCTATATTTATCAGCAACACTCACGAACAGATCACCAAGATGGACTAAAGGAGATTTATAATCTTTAAGGAAATTTTCCACAATTTTTGAGCGTGCATCTGCCTTTTGGATATCTTGTGATTCCTCCAGATTTTTTTGAGGAAGTGCAACATACAGCCTGAAGTTTTGATTAGTGTATTGCGTGAGCTTAGCTGTGTTCAGATAAATATTAAGTGTAGTTGCCAGGATAAGAGATAAAATGGCTGTTGCAAACCATGCCCCAACAAACCCTATTCTAATTGGTAAGACTTTGTCCATCTGCTTTTGTTTGAAGATAGTAACCTTAAATTTAAAACTTTGTCAATTAGGTCAAACTAACTCAACCCCAAGATTTTTGAAGCTAATTTTTCGCTGTCATGCCTGAATAAATGTTCTCTGATGTGATAAATCGCAAAAGGTTCTTTGATAATTTCCGTATTTGGGGAAATTTTTTTACAGGCTTCTGAATCCAACTCTACCGGTTGTTGTTTATCTTTTTTATAAACTTTTCGTATTTCCGGGTCTAAACCATTTGAATTTGCCAGAATATAGCTAATTTTATTTTTATCTCCCAGATAATATATAAATGCTTTTAAATAATCAGATGCCTTAAAATTATCTGTTTCCCCCATTTTTGTCATTAAATTCAATACTAAAATTACTTTAGCTTTTGAATCTGCTATTGCTTCCTTAACTCCGCTTACCAGAAGATGAGGCAGGATGCTGGTGTATAAATCTCCTGCAGAAAAAACAATTTTATCTGCATTCAAAATAGCCTGAATTACTTCCGGATTAGGATCTGCATTAGTATCAAAATAAATTCTATTGATCCTTTTTTTAGGATTAAATCCATCCTTTTCCGCTCTTAAATCAATTGTTGATTCCCCTTCAAGTTCTTCCCCGCCCTCTAGCTTGGCAATTAAATTAAGTTCAGAA
This sequence comes from uncultured Gammaproteobacteria bacterium, assembly GCA_964547465.1. GTDB lineage: Bacteria > Patescibacteriota > Microgenomatia > Daviesbacterales > UBA10151 > CAZJNI01. Next base: position 41,142 of record CAZJNI010000006.1, on the reverse strand, counting down.
ATACTTACTGGCAATACTCTGCCGGTAATTCTAAAAAGTAACCTCTCTGCCTCAATTCCCCGATCAGGTCCTTTATAAATATGCTCCAGTCTGGCAGCAATTAAATTACCCAGACTGTGACCTTTTAGCGGACCGGGAATATCAGCTAACCTGTCATCAAACAGCTTTTGGGCAACTTGCCTTTGTTTTGGATCCTCCATTAAAGCAAGAAGACATTGTCTGATATCTCCGGGAGGAAGTACGCCTAATTCTGTTCTAAGTCTACCCGAGGAACCACCAGAATCCCAGGTTCCTACAACAGCTGTAATTAATTCCGGTTGGTTTAATTCAACTAAGCCTCGCAAAAGGGAAAAATGTCCGGTGCCTCCCCCAAGGGTGACTATTTTTTGTTTAAACATTTTAGATATTATACACTAATGTTGATATAATGGGTGCCGATCAAGCCGAGGTGATGAAACGGTATACATGCAGCCCTCAGAAGGCTGTGAGCGCAAGCTCGTGGAGGTTCAAATCCTCTCCTCGGCACTTATGATTTAACTGGGTTTAATATTCGAATATCTTTCATAGGAAAATGCTTAGCGTTAAGAGAAACCAAGGTGGCGCTATTGGTATTAGCAGCTGCAGCAATTAAACAATCACTGAGACTTAAATTCTTTAATTTCTTACTGTACTCCTGCCAATAAAGACCAGCCATTTTGGCAATTTGCTGATTAACGTCAAAGATAACATAATGCGAAAGATGATCCTCTGTAGTTATGAGTTCTGAAGGGAAAATATTTTTATAAATTTCAGCTATAGTAATAACGGATAGGCCAAGAGGTGCTTCATCTTTTAGCTTTGATATCTTGCTAACAACCTCCTTTTTGCCTCGTAGGATCCAAATTAATATGTCAGTATCAAGTAGATACATATTTAGAACGAGCGTTGGTCAGCTAAACGCTGTTTTCTTAGCCAGCTGCTGATTCGCTTTTTTGTGCTCCACTCTGGGTGGTTTTCTGCAGAAAAAATACCAGCTACCTTTCTTAAACTTTTCTCAAAAGCTTCTTTATCAAAGTTAGAAGTTTGGGGAGTAATTTGGGCAATCGTCAAATCTTTTTTTTCATCACGGATTATTACCCGAGCCCCTTTTGTAACCCGGTCTAAATATGAGGATATATTACTTCTTAGCTCACTTACTGAAACAGTTAACGTCATATTTTGATATTAGTACGTTATGTACATAATGTCAAGATCTTTAAAATTAAGTGAGCATTAAGTATAATACTTACACAAAAGGGCGAGTGGTGAAATGGTATACACGCTACCTTGAGGTGGTAGTGCCGAAAGGTGTGGAGGTTCGACTCCTCTCTCGCCCACCAAGAGTATAATATAGTATTAAGCGCGCTTAGCTCAGCTGGTAGAGCACCGCATTTACACTGCGGTTGTCGGGGGTTCGAGCCCCTCAGCGCGCACTTTTATTTTTCGAACTTCTGTTTTATACTATACTTAATATAATATTCAAAGGTTCTATAAATATATGAAGTTAGAAGAAAAGCAAGAGGCAATTAGATTGCGACAAGCAGGTCTATCGTTGAAAGAGATCAAAAATTCTCTGGGAGTTTCTAAAAGTACAGTAAGTAAATGGGTTAGGAGTATTGCATTAAGTGAAATACAGAAAAGAAAGATTCTTAAAAAAGGGATGTTGAGAAGTGTAATTGAACAACGTAGGTCTACCCGTTTAAAAAATGAGTTTGATAAAAAGCAATTAATCATTGAAAAGGCTAAAAAAGATGTTAAAAGATTATCAAGCAAAGAATTGTGGTTAATAGGTACTATGCTTTATTGGGCAGAGGGTAGTAAAACCCATCGTAATTTAGTACAATTTACAAATAGTGATCCTGAGATGATAAGGCTAATGATGTTTTTCTTTAGGGCAATATGTAAAGTCCCAGATGAAAAATTTAGGGGACAAATTCATATTCATCCTCACCAGGATTATAAAACAGCTGAAAAATATTGGTCATCAATTAGTAAAATACCTCTAAAACAATTTTACAAAACATATAGAAAGATGAATAAAGGTAGTAAACAGAAAAAAGACTCGTTACCTCATGGTACTTTTGATATATACATATGTAACACAGGACTTTTCCTTAGAATTTGTGGATGGGTAAAAGGTGTATATAATTCTTACTAATTCACACCTAAGATGTCGGGGGTTCAAATCCCTCACCGTCCACAATAGAGTGCTTTAGCATGTTATAATTTCCGGATATGTGTGGGATTTTTGGGTATGTTGGTAAAAAAAATAATGCTCCGCAGATAGTTTTTAGTGGGCTTATTGATATTGAATACAGGGGTTATGATTCCTGGGGAGTAGCATACTGGAAGGTAGATGATGGAAGATGGAAATTGGAAAAGAAAATTGGTTTTCTACCTTCAAGCTTTCAGTTTCCAGCCTCAAATATTTCCATTGGTCATACCAGATGGGCCACTCATGGTGGAGTAACTGTAGAAAATGCACATCCACATTCCAGCTGTGATAATAAGTTAGTCCTGATTCACAACGGAATTGTAGAAAATTATCTGGAACTTAAAAAAAGCTTAAAAAATCATAATCTTAAGTCTGAAACAGATTCTGAAGTTATTATCCATTTAATAGAACAGGAAAAAGGTAGCTTAAGAGAGGCTGTAGCAAAAGTCTTTAATAAACTAGAAGGCTTATCTGCCATTGTGGTTTCTGATGGCAAAGAAATTATTGCTTGCAAGATTGGTTCACCTTTGGTAGTTGGACAGACAAGTGACGGGTTTTTGGTAGCTTCTGATCCAAATGCCCTGCTTCCCTTAACTAATAAATTAATCTTTTTAGAAGATGGCCAAATGGTTGTTTTAAATTCTAAGCTTAAACTTTATGAGGTAGAAGACTTAAATGAAATAGAAGCTGAATTTAGCTTAATTGAGTGGGAATACAGCAAAGCTGATATGGAAAAATTCCCTCACTTTATGCTTAAAGAAATTTATGAACAGCCAAAGGTTTTATACAACCAGATTCAAAGTTTAGATTCAGTGGAAAAAATAGTTGAAGAGATAAAATCAGCACATGGGACTTATTTTATTGGTTGTGGTTCTGCTTCATACACTTGTCTTCTGGGTGAATATGCATTTTCGAAAATAGCCAAAAAACACGTAAATTTTTCAATAGGTTCTGAATTTAATTATACAGAGGATTTTTTAACTAATAAAAGCCTGCTTATAGCAGTATCACAAAGTGGTGAAACAATTGATGTTGTTGAACCAGTGGCTCATGCTAAACAAAGAGGAGCAAAAATTGTAGCTCTTACAAACACATTAGGTTCCACACTCTATCGAACGGTAGATTTAAAACATCTTTTGAATGCCGGACCTGAAAAAGCAGTAGCATCAACAAAAGCAGTTATAGCTATGGTGGCTAATATGCTGCTTTATGCATATGGCGTTGCCGGCAAACTAGATTTGGGAGTTAAAGTAGTTGAAGACAGCGCTAAAGAAATAGAAGAGATTATTAAAAGGCAGGAAGAGATTAAAATTCTTACTAAAAAAATATATAGGTCTAAGCATATTTTTGTTTTAGGAAGGGGCCTGTCTTATCCAGTAGCATTAGAGGCAACTCTTAAGATTAAGGAGACTTCATATATACATGCGGAAGGTTTTGCATCCGGTGAGTTAAAACATGGCTGTATTGCTTTAATTGATAAGGGTACACCTGTAATTGTCTTTGTACCAAATGATGAGACAAAATCTGCAATTTTGGCAAATGCGGAGGAAGTAAAAGCCAGAGGTGCTTTTGTGATTGGGGTTGGAGTAGAAAAGGGTGAGGTATTTGATTACTTTTTTAAAGTAAAAGATGTGGGAGCATCATCTGTTTTACCCCATATTGTTTTTGCTCAATTTTTAGGCTATTTCTTAGCCACTAAATTAGGTCTAAATCCGGATAAACCAAGAAACCTGGCCAAAAGCGTGACTGTAAAATAACCCGGGTAACCTATAGTTGACAAAGGGATACTTTTCATGTATACTTTACCACTTATGAATAAAAAAGCAGTAATTATTTTAAGCTTTGTAATAATGTTGGCAGTTACCCTGTCACAGGTAATCTTTGTTGACACTGCTAATGCTAAAAAGCCTGCAACGTCTCCAAAAAACACACCAAAACCTGCAACTTCTCCTAAAGGTAAAGGTCATAACAGCTCTCAAATATCTTACAACGGTTTGGGGAGAATCTTAAATATAAACTAATATTAAGTGTTATATTAAGATTGTGTCCTATTTTTTATTATCCTGTTTAATTTTTCTTACACCGTTTATTATTAATCCTTTTAGTGATTTTTTCTTTGAACCCCCTAAAGTTATTTTTGCAGAAATTTTAATTGAGACTCTTTTACTAATAACTTTTTTAAAAAAAACTTCATTACTTAAATCCCTAAATAAATCTCAACTAATTTTATCTGCTGTTTTATTTACTTTAACTATTTTTAATATATTTTTTCTTAAAAGTAATCAGATTTTCTTCGGAAATCAATTCAGGCTGCAGGGGATATTTTTACTTTGGAATTTAATAGCCCTATCACTGCTAAGTTCCAGGCTAAATATAGATAAGTTTCCAAGGATCCTTTTTCCCATAAGTTTAGGTTTTTTGCTCCTAAGCTCATTTTTAGTAGAACCTGATGAAACCGGAAGAGCTATTGGAACTTTGGGTGAGGCAAATGCCCTGGCCTCCTCTGCCATATTTTTCTGGCCATATGCTCTTTTCTTTAAACTTAAAAATAATCTTTTAAATAAACTTTTAAAATTAGGTGTTTTATTTGCGGCTTTGGCCATAATTTTACTATCCGGATCACGTTCCGGCTTTTTGGCATTTGGTATGCAAATAATATTTTTAATGCTTGTTAAATTTAACTTTGGTTTTAAAAAAGCATTAATAGTTGCAGCCCTTTTTATTTTTATCTCACTTATTCTCCCCTTTATAGAAGGTGGCGGCTGGTTTGAAAACAGAAGCGAGATTTGGAAAACAGCTATTTTCAGTGGCTCCCAAAATATGATTTTTGGTAAGGGTTTTGGCAATATTGATAATGCTTTATACAATTCGTCACAAAAGCTAAATAATAATATTAGGTTTCAATATATAGACTCAAGCCATAATTTTTTACTTGATTACTTTGTTCAGGGTGGAATAATTGGTTTGGGAGCAGTAGTTTTGATGGTGATTTTGAGCCTAAAAGGATTAATTAAGGCTAAAAAAAGTTTGGAGATAACAACTCTTTTAGGATTAATTTTTGTTCTTTTATTTAATCCTGCATCAGTTGCTACGCTGGTGGCATTTTGGTTTTTATTAGGCCAGGGATTTAAAGAAGAGCAACGATAGGAATTTATAAGGTGGAACCTTGCCTTTTTTTGTCAAAAAACGTAGAATCTAGCATGTTTGCCGAAGTTGCCAATGTGGTCAAGGCGCGTGTCTGAAGAACACGTTATCGGTGTCCGATTCACCGCTTCGGCACTTTTTGCGGCGGTAGTTCAGTGGTAGAATGCCTGCTTGCCAAGTAGGAGGTCGCCGGTCCAAATCCGGTCCGCCGCTCCACAAAAATCCCGCACCAAAGTAGTGCGGGATTAAATAATTTCCAAACCTTTGTGGACAGATTACTTTTTTGACATGGTCATTAAATAGACCTTGTAAACTCCTACCAAACCTATTACTCCATAAACCACCTTGGTAAGTACTGACCCGGAACCTAAAATAAGTTCAACCAAATTAATATTCAATACTCCTACCAAGCCCCAGTTAATGGCAGCAACAGCCAGGACCCAACCAACTAATTGTTTTTGATTCAAGTTTTATCACCCCCTCTAATCCATCATAGACATATCCCTGGAGTAAATGTCAAGTAGAGTATAATATGTTTAAAAGGAGGTGATTTATTTGGATAAACCAGTGGGAAAAGTTGTACATTTCTATGATAAATTAGGAGTCGCAATTATAGATCTGGATAAAGGTGGACTGAAGGTTGGTGATGAAGTGAAATTTAAAAGAGGAGATGAGGAATTTAGTCAAAAAATAGAATCGCTGCAAGTTGATCATGAAAGTGTAATAAAGGTAAAAAAAGGAGATTCTTTTGGCGTTAAGGTTGATAAACCAACCAAGCCAGGAACTGAAGTATATTTAGTGTAGGAGTATGTTATACTTGCCGAATGAGGAAAGAAGTTCAAATTCCTTGCGCTCTAAATGATCTACTTGAAGAAAAAAAAGATTGTCCTGGGACTTGTCCTCTACGTCCGTATGCACTAGATCTTCAAGAATTTCATATTACTGTTGGTTCGGATAATCAGCTGATTGCTTCAAGACGAGAACAAGTGGGACAGGATAGCCCTCCTTATACGAGTCTGTCAAAGAGAAGTATGCTTGATGATTGCGTAAATGCTTCTTTAGTAATTACTTCAAGACAAGTACGGTAGATTTTGTTCCCCCTCCTTAGGTATAATATTTAATATTGCGGGATCGTCTAATGGTAGGACGATAGCCTTTGGAGCTATCTATCATGGTTCGAATCCATGTCCCGCAGCTAGGCACAAAAAGAGTCAAAAATCCCGAGGTGTCATCCTATTTCCACCCCAGGGGTGGAATCTGTGATTACGTTATTTACTAAAACAACTTTAGCTAAAAGGTCATTATACAAGCCTTTTCTTAGTTCAGTATTTTCTGCTTGCTTTTTAACTCTGCTAGTAGTAGTTCTTAATTTAACAATATCTCCATCTAAAAATCTGTATACTTCAGTTACAGCCTGAAGTGAAACTTGATCTTGATAAATTATTTCCTCTGTTGATTCATTCTTTTTCTTGTACCGCCTAAGATTTTCAAATGAGCTTAATAAAGGATTTAGGTGATCGATTGGTATATTATCTACAAGATGCAAAGCTGCAACTGTTCTAAAATACAAGCCATATTTTTCCGCTACTTTTTGTACTATAAAATTAAGTTCATAAATTTGTTCATTTCTCCCGCCTTCATTATATTCTTCCCAGGTAATACTTCCGGGAGTATAAAGTGGTAATCTTTCTGTGTCAGCCATAATGGAGGTAATTCTAAGGCTGAAATCCTATTCTGTCAAATTATCAAACAGTCTCATTGATATAATCCAAGAATATGGCATACCTGAAGCCATTAAAGTTTTGTTTTACGCTGAGTTTTAAATTTACTGAAAGCCCCTGTGGCTTTTTATGGCCTGATAGGTTTCCCCTATTTTCTCTTTTACTCTTTCTTCCCGCTCGGATGTGGAAATTCTCAAGATATGTTTTTCATATGTTTTCCATTCATCCCGGGTGATTTTTTCTTTTGGTTTTCCTAAATTAGAATTAGGTAATTCTGTCTCCCACCTGATTATTTTGACCACCAGTTTAAATAATCTTTCGGAAACTTCATGAGCTTTTGCCGCAGCTGCTTCACGTTCTTCTTTGGTTAATTTATTATCCTTTGAGACCATATTTAATTGAAATATTATACCCTATTTTTCAAGATTATTCCACAAAAATTAAACTTAGGCTGCCAAATCTATCTTGCGGATTCTGATATTTTTGGGAGTAACCTCTACTAACTCACTGTCATCAATATATTCAATGGCATTTTCCAGGCTCATCAATTTTGGACTATTAAAATGCTCTGCAGTGCCCTCACCGGATGATCTGTGATTTGTCTGTTGTTTTTCTTTGCAAACATTTATCCAGATATCATCTTCTCTGCTGTTTCGTCCAATTACCTGGCCTTTATAAACCTCCAGTCCGGCTCCTACAAAAAGTGTCCCCCGATCCTGTGCACCTGTTAGGGCATATAGCTTTGTTGAGCCTGATTCATGTACTACCAGAGAGCCGTTATTTCTTTTAAAACTTCCCCCGGAATCCAGTCTATATTCTAAGAAAGAAGAAGAAATAATCCCCAAGCCTTTGGTATCTGTTATAAATTGAGATCTATAACCAAAAAGCTCTTTAGTGGCAATAATAAATTCCATATAAACTATATTATTTCCCGCTCCGCCCGCGGAGCGAGGCGAGTCAGTTGTCATATCTATCAGTTCCCCATGCCTTAACCCCATTTTCTGCATAACTGAACCTGAAAACTCCTCCGGTACCTCTAAAGCCAGCTTTTCAACCGGAGTCAGCGTTTTCCCGTTTTCGATTTTTTCAATAACCTGTGGTTTACCTACCTGGAACTCATATCCTTCTCTCCGCATTGTCTCAATAAGTATGGCTAAATGGAGCTCACCCCTGCCTGACACAATCCATTCGCTACCTGTGGATTCTACTTTTAGCGCCACGTCAGATTCAGCCGCCTTAAGTAATCTTTCCTGAATTTGTCTGGCTGTTTTAAACTCTCCCTCACGGCCTGCAAGGGGTGAAGAATTAACTCCAAACCTCATCCTGACTGTAGATGGCTCAATTTCCAGAACAGGTAAGGCAACAGGGCTCCCCGGATCTGCAATTGTTTCCCCAATAGTTATATCCGGAATACCTGAAAGAGCAATAATATCCCCGGCATGAGCCTCCGCAATATCCACTCTTTCAAGTCCCTCAAATCCCATCAGGGAAGTCAGTTTGAATTTTTTTATCTCCCCTTCACGGTTAATATGGGCTATTTCTTGACTTGCTTTAACTACTCCGGCATAAACCCTACCTGTGGCCATCCGGCCTTTAAAATTATCATAGGCTGTATTAGTGATTAGAATTTGCAGCGGTTTATCATCTTCTGCCAAAGGAGCCGGTATATATTTTAAAATAGCATCAAAAACCGGGGAAATATCGCTCATTTTAGAAAGATCAGCTGCCAATCCTGCTTTTCCCTGCTTTCCGGAGGCATAAATGGTAGGAAAGTAAGCAGTTTCTTCATCTGCACCCAGCTCCAAAAATAAATCAAAGGTTTTATTAATCACATATTCAATCCTGGCATCTTTCTTATCTATTTTGTTTATAACAACAATGACTTTATGACCGAGTTCCAAAGCTTTTTTCAAAACAAACCTGGTTTGAGGCATTGGTCCTTCTTTGGCATCAATTAAAAGTAGCGCCCCATCTGCCATTTTTAAAACCCTTTCAACTTCCCCTCCAAAATCAGCATGGCCCGGGGTATCTATGATATTTATTTTGGTATCTTTGTAATGAACAGAAGCATTTTTGGAAAAAATTGTAATCCCTCTTTCCCGCTCCAGGTCATTTGAATCCATGATTAAATCTCCCTTTTCAGCTGTTTCTTTGGAGATTTTGACCATAGTTTGCCTAAGCATGGCATCTACCAGAGTGGTTTTACCATGATCAACATGGGCAATTATTGCAACATTTCTTACTCGCGGAGTCGTGCTTATATTTTTCATGACTGTTAATTATACGCTAATTTGATGGGAAATTAAAGTGGGATGGCTAGAATATTTTTCACAGCCTCAATTAATTGATTATTCCTGACATATGAAAATAATTGATCCTCCCAATTGGCATTTGTAATGTTTATATCAGGATCAACACCTCTTCCCTCAATTGGCTGATTATCATCCCTTAAAGTTATGGAATGAACCAAAAATATTGAGTATTTCTCTTTTGGATCTATTTGATTATCCAGCGCAAAAACCCGCTCCACTGTCCCCCATCCCTTGGTAGGAACCCCTACTACTATTCCCACATGATATTTTTTAAAACTGGCCGCCATCATTTCTGCTGAAGATTGGGTTTGATTATCAACCAGGATAACAATTTGTTTATATTTGGAAATACTGGGCAGTTTATCTGTGGCTGTTTTAAACGGTAGGTATTCCCCTTTGTGATAAAAATCAAAAGCATACTGGCCTTTTCCCAAAAAGTAGCCTAAAAAGTAGGCAGTTGCATCAATTGCCCCTCCGATATTGCCTCTTAAATCAAAAATCAGGCCGGAAAGTGACGAGTTGTCTGTGTATGAATCAAAAGCTTTGACAAACTCATCCAAAGATGTAGGAGAGAATTTTTTAAACTGCAGATAAAGTATGCCTGATGAGACTACTTTTGTAAAAATAGTGGGTTCCACTTGTGCACTGTCATATCTGGCTTTGGTATCTTTTTTGGTTAAGACATCTTTGGCATAGGCAATTTCCTTAAGCTTTTGGGCTGCTTCCGGAGTATTTTTACTTTTTAACTCTGCTTCCTGTTTCTGAAATGCATCTGCCACGGCAGCTTCTGATGCGCCTTTTGAAACTCCTAAATCTTTATACAAATCCTTCTCCGGATTGACATTATCCACTGTATTTTTAAGCTGCTCCTCCTGTTTGGTTGTAAAAAGGCCGGATCTGCCGGCAGGATTTAAAGAGGCTAAAACTGTTCCTAAAACAGTTGGAATGAACTTAGGTTTAAGATCAGCAGAAAGGTCGTTTTGGGTTGAAATTAAAGCTGTTATGAGTTCATTTTTATTTTCTATCTTTATAGGTAGAGGCTTTGAACCGTTTCTCTCTGCAGCCAGCCTGAAAAGATCAATTAGTTGTCCATCTGAAATATTATCCCAGAAGTTATCTTTTATCTTGTCATAAGATTCTTCCAGAAAAGCCTTTGGTGTGTTCTTCTCCGCAGTCACTTTTTGTGTGCTTGGAGAAATTTTTGAAACATATGAATACCCAAAGCCTACTCCCAGCGCAAAAATTACGATAAAAAACAAAATTGGCCCCGGGGAAATTTTTGTAAGTCTGTCTTTTATTTTCATAATGATTTAATATAATTGCAGAATATGGAGATTTTATCAATCCTTTTGATTATTTCAGGTTTGATTTTATTTGAAACAGTATCATCTGTTGATAACGCCATTATAAATGCCCAGGTTTTATCCACCATGGGGCAGCGTGCCAGAAAATGGTTTTTACTTTGGGGACTGCTCATTGCAGTTTTCCTACTGCGGGGTGCTCTGCCTTGGGCCATAGTCTGGGCAACCAACCCTGCTTTGGGGCCGCTAGGAGCCCTGACAGCCTCATTTTCATCTGACACATCGGTAGTTGAGGCGATAGAGGCATCAGCCCCTATTTTACTGTCAGGAGGAGGGATTTTTTTAATATTTTTGTTTTTCCACTGGCTGTTTTTAGAACCCAAAAAATTTGGGCTTAAAGGTGAACACTTCTTTTTCTCGCAAGGTGTTTGGTTTTATGCTGTAGTTTCTATAATTTTGGCATTGGTGGTTTGGTTTTCCATTCAGCAAAATCCCCTGATGGCTTTTGGGGCAGTGGTAGGATCAACTGCTTTTTTTATTACCCATGGATTTAAAGAGAATGCTCAAAAAAGTGAGGAAAAACTTTTAAAAAGCACCAGGTCTGATTTAAGCAAGATCTTTTATCTGGAGGTAATTGATGCTACTTTCTCGATAGACGGGGTGATTGGAGCCTTTGCTTTTACCCTATCAGTACCTCTGATTTTGCTGGGAAATGGAGTTGGTGCTTTTGTAGTAAGGGAGCTCACTATCCACAACATAGACAGGATCAAAAAATATGTTTTCTTAAAAAACGGGGCCATGTATTCAGTGTTGGTATTGGGAACAATTATGCTGCTGGATAGTTTTGGATTACATATTCCACAGTGGCTATCCCCTGTTGCAACAGCTATAATTGTAAGTTATTTCTTCCTAAAATCCAAAAAAGCCCTAAATTGATTAAGATTGAGTTTAACCTATAGCTATTTTTTGCTATAATGCCATCACTATGTCCGAAAAAATACCAGGAAATATAGAATTAAGACGCCAACAGAGCATGGAGCGTGCATTTTTTAACATGGGTTTAATGGCAGTGGGTATAATCGGTTTTTTAACAGATATGACTTATGTAAGTCAAAAGTATTATCCACTTAGCAAAAGTCTAGGAGAAATTCAACAGGGGCAATTAGATCCATATACAGAAGAGGCTTTATTGGCCTCAACGGGTATGGTTGGTTTTTTACTATTCTGTGGGGTTAGTCTATTAGCCGTCGGATATAGAACTTATCAATACCATAGATTTCAAGGAGACATAGAGAAGCAATCAAAACGCCCTCCCACGTTAAGATCTTAATTTAGTGGTAAATATCTCAGAAACGGTAGTTTTACCAGAAAAAGGGATTTTTGGAAGTTTGACCATAGAATGAATTTGCGATCGGGTCATTCGGGAAAAGCTGCAGGGCTTTTTGAATAAACTGTTTTCCGGATTCTGTATTTTGTTGGGTCATCCCACGATCTGTACTTAAAAGGAAAATACCCAATCTAAGATAGGAAAGATGGTTATCAAATTGGTAAGTAGATGGATTAAGCTTGGATAAATCTATAGCTGGTAATTGCTTTTGATTTGCAACCTCTTCCCTCACCAAAATAATCATGAAATTATCTATATAAACTATTTTCCAATCCGGATCTTTAACTACAGATTGTAAAAATGTCTTGGCCCAAGGAGTCTGGTCTGTATGGGAAAAAATAATTGTTTTGAACTTATAAAGTTCCTCTAACTGCTTAAAATTAGCATAATCTGATTGGCCCGGAATATAAATCCCGGTGAAAAATTGAGCCGGATAGGCTTCCGGCCTGCCATCCACGAAAACTTTATATTTTGGATAGCCCCGATATAAAATATAGCTGCCAATATCAAAATTATTAAAAATTGGCTGGGGCAAATCTTTGGCCAGTACAAAATCCATAGCCTTTTTGCCGCTTTCCAAAAGTACAAGTTTTGGCTGAACAAGCTGATCAGAAAAACGGTAGTAATCCCCGTTGAGGTAGAAATAAGATTCCAAAAGTAACATAAAACTAAAGACTAAAAACAAAAGACTAGTAACGAGATTTCTTTTAAGCGGACCAAGATTTTGCAGAACAGCCGGTAGAGATAAAAAAACCAGATAAGGGAAGCTTCTGACATTAAGTAAAGCCAAACCAAGGCCGGTAAGTGGTACCAGTATATTTTTTAAATCTACCCGCTTTTTAATAAAGGTAACAAAAAAAGCGATCGCAATAATTGTTGCCGATAATTTAACAAATAAAAAGTTAGGATCTCTAAAGCCAATATTTTCCAGTAAAAACATGGTTTGATTTTCAACAATTGTATAGCCATAATTTTTAGTAACATTAAGAGGGTATAAAATCCCAGATAAACCATTCGGGTTTAGAAAACTTAACAGAATGGATAAAGACAGAGTGATTAAGAGTAGGTGCCAACGTAATCCACCTGGAGGGTGGACTAGCTTGGCACCTGTTCTTTCAAATAATAAATGGATCAGAAAAATAGCTTGTAGGGTTAACCCCACAAAAAAATAAATATGGGTGTTTACCCAAATGAGTTGGATAAGGGGTAATAGAAAGATTAGATTGCCACGCCCCTTCGGGGCCCGCAATGACGATGTGTACGTTTCAAGAATATAATAGGTACTGGCTGTGAACAGGAAGCTGAAAATTTCCGGTCTAAGCTCCAGTCTTTCCCTTAGAACATGCAGAAAAATAAAACCTATTGGTAGCAGTAAAACTCTCCTATCTTTAGGAACTATCTTAAAGATCAGCCAGACTGATAACAAAAAAATAATAATTTTGAAAATAAGTAAGGACTGCAAACCCAGGGATGTGCTCCAAAGATACACAAATACCTCAAACAGCCAGTGGGTATTTATGAAAGGAAAATCGGGATTGGTATAGGAGAAAAGGTTTGTTGTCGGGACCTGGTGGGTTTGTACTATGATTTCTCCCAGCTTTATGTGTCTTCCCAAATCCTGGTCAAATGAGGAGTCAGTTCTAAAAAGGAACGAGAAGACGAAAAAGAGAAGTAGAAAAATAGTTATTTTGCCTGTCATTAAAATATTATATACTAACTCCTAGAGTTATCCTGATGAAAATCAGGATCTATATAGATTCCTGCTTTTGCAGGAATGAAAGTGGGTCCTTTGCGCGATAGATTTCGCGATTATTGCGCGACCAGCCTCGACTAGACGTCAAGTCTAGGCGGGTTTTATGATATAATAGAGACTATGTTAGAGCCTGTTTATTCTATTTCTCCTAAAACCCTATCCAATATGACAGAGATTGCTGAAATTAAGGCAATTATTGAGAGGTCCCGTGTACTTCCTCTAAATGAGGCCCAATTGAGGCGCCAGGCAATTCTAAGGATGGCTCACACTTCAACTTCTATTGAAGGAAATAGATTAGCCCAATTTGAGGTGGGTAAAGTTTTGGAAGGTAAGCCGGTTAAAGCTTCCCAAAAAGATATTTTGGAAGTTGAGAATTACTACAAAGCTTTGCAAAAACTGGATGAGATGGCAAAAATAAAGCACTCTATCACGCTGGGTGAGATTCTGAAACTTCATGAGATGATTATTAACGGGCTGGTGGAGAAATCAAAAACAGGTAAATTTAGGCCAGCAGATGTTTATGTGGTGGATGATTTAGGTGGAGGAAAAGAAAAGGTTAGGTTTAAGGCGCCTGATGCTAAAAAACTAGCAGGGATGACCGCGGATTTACTGGAGTGGTTGGATAAATCTAAAAAAGATGGTATTCATCCAATTATCAGGGCAGGAATCCTGCATTTACAATTTGTCACAATTCATCCTTTTACGGACGGAAACGGAAGATTAGCCAGGCTTTTAACACAACTTCAACTTTATAGAGACGGATGGGACTTTAGAAAGATTTTGGTATTAGAAGATTATTACAATAGGGATAGAATGTCTTATTACAATGCTGAAAATTATGCTCAAGGAGCTAATTATCAAGAGGATATGGATTTTACCAGCTGGCTGGAATATTTTACAGCCGGTTTTTTAATTGAAGCCAGAAAAGTTTTAGAGCAAATTCAATCTATTGGTTTTGGTAAAGTTTCTAAAAAGAGTGAACAAATATTTCTGGATAAGGATGAATTGCAAATTATGGATTTTTTAACCACCACTGGTAGAATTACCTCTGATGATGTTTCTGATATTTTGAATCTTTCCAAAAGGGCAGCTCAGCTTAAATTAAAAAAGCTTGTTTCAAATAAGCTATTAAAAGTTGAAGGAAGTGGCCCCAGTACTTACTATATTTTATCAAAGTAATGCGCGATAAATTTCGCGATTATTGCGCGATTATTCCGAGAGGTTGAATTTAATTGAGCCATCAATCTGATGACTAAGGACAGGAACAGAATCCCCATGAATTCCATAAATCCTTACAGCATCTGGAACAATACCAGCTAGCCAATGATTAGTAGTATATGTTGGATTTCTCAAAACAGGATCCCAGGCTTCCTTTAGATTTCTCTCAAGCTCTTGAGTGTTTCTGAAAGTAATTACAGCTGACGGGTAGGGGGTTTTTGAAGTTGAGTTCATAATCCTTTCCCTCAAATAATTTAAGTATGCCTGATCTGAAGACCCATCCCAATCAAGAACTATAATTCTTTTTCCCAGGGAAAGACCATAATCAATTTCCCTTTGAGTATTTGCTGAATGATGGGCCCATAAAACAGTCAAAGTATGACTTGTTTCAACCCCCTTCTGATCTAAACGTTTTGCATATTCACCAGATATATCCAACAGCCCATACCACTCTCGAATATGAGCGTTATAAAAATCAACACCTAACTTTCTATAGTAGTGATCGACTGATTCGATTATACCGATATAACTTAAGTTAATCATACCCGAGCTTGGATCGATATAGTCTGTTAATGGTCCAATCCCAAAAGATCTAAACGGATGGAATCTATCTAATCTGACTAATTCCTGGGAATATTGCTCAAAAGTTACATGGCCAAGAGGTTGAGCCTGCCGGGATTTTTTTACTAAAGAAAAGCCTGCAGCTTCTTTATGGCCGTTTGTTCCTTGTGAATGAATAAACTCGATTGGCATTTGACTGTTTAGTTTACCATATGAGATAATAAGAACATAGTGTGTAGAGTGTATATTTCAGTATTACTGTAATTCACCTCGCATGATTTTAAAATGAAGGAGGTGAATTTTTTTGAATAACAAGAAATTGTTCGTAGGTTCTTTGCCTTGGTCAGTTGATGATGCCGGTCTTGCGCAAATTTTTGCACAAGCAGGTACAGTTGTCAGCGCTCAAGTTGTTAAAGACCGTGAAACAGGTAGATCAAGAGGCTTTGGTTTTGTTGAAATGTCAACAGACGAAGAAGCTAATAATGCTGTTTCAAACTTAAACGGAACAGATGTTGAAGGCAGAAAAATTGTCGTTAACATTGCCAGACCAAGAGAAGACCGTTAAGCAAAGCTTGCGATAACTTCGTTATCTTAAGACCTCACAGAGTATCTTAAAAATAACTCATCTTTAAGTTTCTTTACAGAAATTAATTTAAGGTGTTTTATTTGATTGGGTGGAAATAATTGCCCTTCCACCAGATTTTTAGTGGTTAAATTTTGGCTTCCATAAATTTTCGGGGCAATTGTCAGGAAAATCTCATCAATTAAGTTTTCATTTAAAAAAGAACCTAAAAGGGTAGGGCCACCTTCTACTAAAATATGTTTATAACCTTTATTCCAAAATTCTTTGATCAATAAGTTGAGATCAGATCTAACGAAACTGTATCGGAAGTCTATTGACGAAACGGTATGAAGTTTGTTGGTAATAATATAATACGGCAAGCTGGGGTTTTTACCCAATTTTCTTCTTAACTTTTTGAAATCTGGTTTTTTAAGGCTTCTTTGGGTAATTTCTCCAAATTCCCTGGCTAAATTTCCACCATGAACTAAACAATCAGCATATAGTCTTAATTCGGTTAAAACTTCATAGTCATTTCTGGAGCCAATTGGCCAATAACCTGCCCTTTTAACAGCTACTTTACCATCTAGTGTTGAAACAAAATTTGTATAAAAGAAGGGTCTTCCTTTAACTTTGGGAAACTTCAAATTTTGGTAGAACATGCCTGGAGGCGAGAAAAGCTAGAACCTTTTTGGTTACGATAAAAGAAACAGCTATGCCTGTAGCAAAAAGAAGTCTTTCGGAGATTACAACAGGGATAAGTCCTTGCCAGACAGAGGCTGGTAAATTAAATGCCCAGATCCACATCAGCCCACCGACGCTGTGAGCTGTAAATGTTGCACCCAAACTCTTCATCCACAAATTAGCTTTAAATTTGTAAGCTACGAGTGGTATAACCCAAAAAAGGGTGTAATATGGCACTTGTCTACCATTAGGATGAGCTAAAAAGGCAATGATTGCAAGAACCGGTACTACTAGAATCCATCTCCCCTCTTTTTTAGAAATATATGCAAAATAATATACAGCAAATAAAGTTGGGAATAATCTGATTATAGATCCGGTTGTCCATGGAACATCCTTTATTAAATTATTGGTAACCATCACTGAAAATACGGAAATTATGCCAAAAAAAGGTCCTAAAAACGCCCCGGCTATTGGGCCAAAAAAATCAAAAAGAGTAAACGAAACATTCGATCCGGCCAGTTTATTGAAGGGAATCTGCAGGGAAATAAATGCCAAAATGGTAAATATTCCTACAAAAAATAATTTCTTCTGTATTTTTTTCATTAGAAAGCTTAAGATAATCTAACTTTTCTAAATTGTCAATATGAAAAACCACAATTTATATAAAATTTGGAATCAAGTCCCGGTAACTTATTATCAAAAAGGGGTAAAGAGAAATCTCTTTCAGTGGCTTTGGCATTCCCATAAAATTAAACTGGCTAAATATATACTCTCCCGTCTTAAGTTTAAAAATTGCCTTGATATAGGTTGCGCTTCAGGATATATGGTTTCAAAAATTGCTTCATTTTATCCGGATGCCAAATATTATGGCATTGATGTATACGATAAGGCTATTGAGTATGCCAGGAAAACTTACCCTGACATAAAGTTTAAAATCGCGTCTGCTAACAAATTACCATTTAAAAAAAATACTTTCGAATTAATTTTATTTTACGAAACCATTGAGCATGTGGAAGATCCTGAAGGATGTTTAAGAGAAATTAAAAGAGTTTTAAAAAAAAACGGGACTTTAATTCTTTCGATGGATTCCGGCAGTTTGCTTTTTAGGATAGTCTGGTTTATCTGGGAAAATACCCAGGGTAAAATCTGGCAAGGAGCTCATCTACATCCTTTTCACCATACACAGCTTGAAAAACTAATTAATGCCTCCGGCTTTAGGATAAAAGATAAAATTTTTTCCTTTTTAAATATGGAGGTTACTTTCATACTAGATAAGAGCTAAGAAATTCTTTGTCGGGGTCCAGGGAATTGAACCCTGTACTTCTCGCTCCCAAAGCGAGCGTTCTACCGATGAACTAGACCCCGGTGCTGATGGTGGGAGGAATACCTCGCCTTCGGCGAGAACGAACCGCTCTTCGAGCTGGGATTCTCTCCAATACCATCATGCCACCGAAAATCAGTCCTTTGAACTGACTTTCGGTGTCAGTGCTGATGGTGGGAGTCGAACCCACATGCCTTTTGGGCATTCGCTCTTAAGGCGAACGTGTATGCCATTCCACCACATCAGCTTAAGGGTTATTATACCTATAAATCAAAATTGATTCCATGATTATTTTAGCCGTATTTTGGGGGGTTGACATACCCTTTTCACGGTGCCACAATTAACTTAGAAATCTCTAAAACCAGAAAAGACGGGCAGAGATTTTTTTGTGTTTTAAATTGCGTTATACACTTAAAAAGGAGGATGCCATGACTGTAAAATATACCAATGGTAATGGAAACGGACACCAAAAACTCACTTTTCTTGAGCAGATTTCATTCAAGCTTATCAAATGGGTGGGTACACCCTATTCTGTACTTTTTCATACCTGTTTATTTGTTGCAGTTCCGGCACTTTCCTTCCTAGGTTATGAACTGCGTACTATTCTTTTGATGTTTACTACCTGGCTTTCTATTGAGGCTATATACCTGGCAATTTTTATCCAGATGAGCGTTAACAGAAATACTGAAAGCCTGGAGGAAGTTGAGGAGGATATAGAAGATATTCAGGAAGATGTAACAGAAGAAGAAGCAGCACATAAAGTGATTCTGCATATTGGGGCAGAGTTAAAAACAATCCAGCATGATTTAAACCTTTTAAAGAAAAAAGGTATAATTTGACGAAATGTTATCTCAAAAAAAATGTGTTCCCTGTGAAATTAATACTCCTCCGCTTGAACCAAAAGAATATGAGCCATTATTAAAACAATTAAAGTTAGACTGGGAAGTTGTAGAGGATAAGAAAATCAAACACGAATTTAAGTTTGAAACTTATTCAGGCGGATTAGAATTTGCCCAAAAAGTGGGAAAACTGGCCCAGCAGGAGGATCATCATCCCAATATTCATATTTACTACAAAAGAGTAGTTATTGATTTAACGACACACAATATTGGTGGTTTATCAGAAAATGATTTTATTTTAGCTGCAAAAATAGAGAACTTAAATTAACTCTCCAATCTTTTAATATATTTATTAATTAGTCTTCCCCAATCAATTACATGTAATCTTGCTGCAATAAAATAGCAAATCAGGGCATACAAGCTACCTCCTATTAAATCCACAATATAATGCTCTCCCAAATAAACAACCGACAAAAATACTCCTAGAACATATGGAATAAAAAATAAAGCTTTCAATCTGAAAAATTTAATGGCAAAAAGTAATACTAGAACCGGATATCCGCCGTGTAGCGATGGCATGGCAGCCACCGGGTTTGGATTAAATTGGTGATAAACAGAAGGCAAATTCCATTTATCCGGGAAAGCTCCTAAAGTTACATCTAATATTTTGTATACCTTAGGCAAATACCCTTCATTTGAGGCCAGCCAGGGAGGGGCGGATGGGTATATTAAAAATGAAATCCAGGCTGTATAAGAGATAAGTAATATTCCAGTTACAAATTGTCTGAAATGGCTTCTGTCGTAAAGCCATAGAATAAACCCAAAGCTTAAAGGCAGGGCAAAGTGTAAAAAGTAAAAAATAGTGAAAAAAAAGTCTATAAGGGATGGATGCAAGGGATTGTATAACATTTTTTGAAGATCAATGGTGGGAATGGATCCAAAAATGCCTCTCTCTGCGTTAATTAGCAGAGTAAAATTAACACGGGTATTTAAGTTGTCTGCAAATCCTCTTAAAAAATCATAGGATAGTAAAATAAATAAAAATGGAGTCCAGTCCAAAATGAATGATCTGGTTCTCTTTACCAAAAGGCTGGCCAGAAGGAGGACAAATGCATATCTTGACGGATCAATACCAATCCCTTGCCAGATCATCAAAGCAGTCATCCCCGCTATATAAATTACAAATAAAGAAATATTAAAAACTCTATGCTTCATCTAATAAAAGTTTAACAGAAAATGTGGTATTATTAATTTGTGAACACAAGGATTTTGCTCTTACCTGTAATTGGAGCTACAACTTTTTTTATCCTGCTATTTAGCTTTACCAAAATTTTCGGACCAATTCCGTTTTCTGTAAACTCTGTAACTACCACTAAATCTACCACATTTGATGTGACTGGTGAAGGAAAAGCAACTGCTGCTCCTGATGTGGCTATGGTGACAGTGGGTATTTCTGCTAAAGGAGCAACTGTGAAAGATGCCCAGAATCAGATTAATTCCACTATTAATAAAGTTTCTACAGCTGTTAAGAGTCTGGGGGTAGATGCTAAAGATATCCAGACCACAAACTATAATATTAACCCAAGTTATGACTATACTGGAGGTCAAAGACTAACCGGTTATTCTGCCAGTACAAATTTATCTATTAAGGTCAGACAAATTGAGAGGGCAAACTCTGTGATTGATGAGGCCACAGCCAATGGGGCGAATCAGGTGGGGGGAATTTCATTTGATGTAGATGACAAATCCAAGTCCGAAAATGAGGCCAGGCAAAAAGCTGTGGCTGATGCTAAGAAAAAAGCAGAAGATGCTGCAAAAATTGCCGGATTTAAACTGGGCAGGATTATAAATTATTCAGAAGATTTTGGAGGTCTTCCAAGGCCTATTCCTATGCTTTCGGCTGCTGATATAAAAGCCCAGGGAGCTCCAACTCAAATAGAACCTGGTTCATCCGATATTACAGTAGTTGTTACCTTAAGTTACGAAATCCAGTAGTACTTGCAAAATTCTTACCAGAACTTCGCAAAAATCTTATCCATAAATGAGAGT
The DNA here is from genome assembly GCA_964547465.1 of uncultured Gammaproteobacteria bacterium. Classification (GTDB taxonomy): domain Bacteria; phylum Patescibacteriota; class Microgenomatia; order Daviesbacterales; family UBA10151; genus CAZJNI01. The sequence continues at coordinate 20,060 of CAZJNI010000006.1, read as the reverse complement.
ATGGAAAAATCATGATACCTCAAACAGACGGACAACTTGAGGAGAAAGATCAACACCTAAGAACTGGTTTTCAGGCCAAATATTTAAGCTTACCTTATAGAAGGCTTATTTTAGATCGTGAAGTAACTGAAGGAGATATTTTGAGAAAGAATCTAGATCCGCCTAATCATAGTCCTCCTGATGAGAAAGTAACTGATACAGAAAAGCTTAATGATCTAGTGGAAAATTCGCAAAAACCACTTATCAAAATAAGAACTATCATCCCCTTGAATCCTTTTCCGGATGAGGTGGTGGTTGACATAAATAAAGTAAATATTATTTATAGGTATTTTTTCTTTTCCAGCCATATTCATAGTGTATATATTAAGGATGTATCAGATGTGGTGGTTGAGACTGGCTTACTTTTTTCTACCCTGAAAATTGTGGATGTAGGATTTACTGAAAATTCTGTAGATATAGGATATTTAAGTACTAAAGATGCAGTCAGGGCCAGAAAAATTATCCAAGGATTGGTAATTGCTCAAAAAAACGGTATTGATCTTGCCAAATATCAGTTATCTGATTTGTCTGAACAGCTAGAGATACTTGGGACAGCAACTCAAAAAGTTTAACTCCAATCCTTGTTAAAAAATCTGATTTTGGTTAAAATATGTAAGTTATGAAACCAGGTTGTTGCTAATTTAAAGCCTAATTTTTTATACTTGCGGGATTAATTCACCGGTAGAATGCCACTTTTCCAAAGTGGACGTAAGGGGTCCGATTCCCCTATCCCGCTCCAGACGGGGCAGCTAAGTAGCTAGCCTCAAATTTTTCCTGAAATAGTATTAATTTCATTGAATTCTCCTATCTCCTTCTAACTTTAGGTTCAATCTGGAGTTCGATTCCCGTCTCTTCAAAAACTATATAATGAATATTAATATTTAATGTTTTTGCTATCTTATGTTCATCTTTAGCTCCATGAGATCTTTCCCATTCTGGGGTCATATAAATATCAGTTACCCCACTACTTACAATTTTTCTCCAAAAATTATAAAAATCCTTTTCGTGTATTGGTCTAGGAAGATTTATTTTCCAGTAGACGATATCACTAAAAATATCAGCTGCAGAAAAGATTTGTTCTCCGTGAATTTCTTTAAGTTTTCTCGTAAATTTATGCATTCTTTTCAGATTATGGGGAATTCTGTCTTTTCCATCAGCAGTAACCTTACCAGAAACATAGCCAATTTTTGCTTTGGGATCTTCAATTTTAATCTGAGTTATAAGTAGCCTCGTAATATCAAGCACGTCTTCAATTGTGGATGCTTTCTTAAGTGCTAATCTTATTTTCTTTCCTAAGTAATTAACCCTCATAAGAAAAAAATATCAGGTAATTGGTAAAGAATCAAGCTCATTTTCATCCACTTGAGATTGGTAAGCTTCCATTAACCTTCTAAAATGGATTAAGATCTGTAGAAAAAAGAGTTCGGGATAATTTGCATCTCCCGCTCCAGACGGGGCAGTTGCAGTAAAGTTCATAGTTTAGCATTAATCATTAATTTCCTTAATAAAATTGCTATTAGGGTTCCCGTAATAGCTGCTATTTGACCAAAAATCCCCAAAATTAATATGGGTCCATATACTGATTCACTAGAAATTCTCAAAATATATGGTAGGGTAATATAGAATAAGGGTATGGCAATCCAAGAAGCAATATTGGCCCAAATGATATTCTCTTTTTTATAAATGAAACCTAAGAGAACAGCAAATAATAATATTCGTAAAGACCAAATATAATGGAAATATGAGCTATAATCTACGATTCGATAAAGAGAAATGTCGATTAAAAAAATTACCATCTGAAATAAAATCCAACTGAACATAACTTTTATGTATGTTTTTAAAGATAGGTTCTTTTTATTCACTAGTTAAGTGTACAATAATTCTGTCGGAAATTGAACTTAAACAATTTCATAGCTTTATTGTTCTTTCACAGCTTGATACATGTGCATGAATTTATTAAATTCTATTAATGAAACAGTCAAAGAGTTCGGAATAATTTGCGTCTCCCGCCTCAGACGAATTTTATCGAACTGACAAGTTTTAGCTTCGGAAAGTTGATAAAATTAGTCAAAATTCGATCCTATAACCTTATACCCTAAGGGGAATCGAACCTCAAAGAATGAGGAAGGTTACAACGCCAGACTTCGTATATAGTCTTGTGCAGATTTGTAGAAAATAGGCTTTGAAAAGTGTGTTAATTTTTTGGCTATTTTCCCAACAGCACCAGATTCATCAGGATTTACCAGTACTAACTCTTCTAGTAAATTCTCTGAAAATGCCTCTAAAAAAAGCATTTTGGTGGAGAAATCTGTCTGGGGGAAAGAATATCCAATAATTATTAAACGTTTGCATTGCTTTAGCGCATGCAAAGCTTTCTTCCATAAGTCTGGAAAAGGATGTCTATTATAAAAGGAGTCTTTATAGAGAACAGGTGTAATGATTTTTGGTCTCAGAAACCACGTACTAAGTAAGGGATGGCTACCGAAATGCCAATGTCCACGATAATAAATAACTCCTTGTTTCCTTTGAATCTCTGCTGGGAAATCTTTCCAACTAAAATGGTCCTTGTTGCTCCAAGCGTTCCTGTCTAGCGGTCCAGCGACTTCCATCCAGTTTAGGGAACCGTGGAGTTTTAATATTTCCATTTTATAAAGCTTGTTAAGTTGATCACCATAATATTGTTTCAGACTAACGATTTGGGTTAGGCCAGCCTGAGGAAGTTGAACATAGTCAAATTTGAAACCATAAGATAGTATAGAATTCCAGTTATGATGTGAATATTTAAGGATAGATGAAGGCAATTCGCTTTTCTTATAAGTGTTTTGATGTAAAGTTAGGTAAGAAGGAGGAGGATTTGTAACCCCAGAAGCTGATGCAATACCCTCTTCTAGCAAAGTATCGTAGTTGAAAGTAATAATTGTCGGTTGACGCTGCAATAATAATTTTCCGAATTTTACTAGATAAGAATATCCTCTAGGTCTTCGAGGATTTATCGGTACGAAATCTGATAAAAACTCTGAAAAGAAAGACTCAAGTTTAAAGCTGACCTCAATTAGTCTTTTTAGTTCTTTATAGTCTCTTTTTGACTTTGCCTTTTCAACTTGTAGCTGTATTAAGGTAAAGATTTCTTCAAGATCAACGTCTTCCTTTCTGAGATCTGATAAGTCAAGATGCCAATATTGTTCTATGTAATCCAGTAAGTCCTTAATTTGGTTAAGATATATTTGCTCATTAAATTTACGTTTACTAAAGGCTTTTTTAAAGAAATCTCTGGCTAGTGGAGGTGTTGTGCCATCAAAATCTTCAAGAAATTGATTAAACCCTGCACCTAGTACATATACTGTTTTATCATTCATATATTAATTTTTCAGTAAATACTCTTCAGATTTTTACTATGCATAATTATGCATGAAAAATGACTTCGCAACAATAGAAAAAATAGATAAGAGGCAATAGAAAGAAAAAACTCTAGGCCAATCTGTCAGTTTTTGAGGCTAATTTTGGCTGTAATTCATACAAAAAATCTGGTAAAATAGGATTTGAGCTAAACTCTTGAACGAATCCTGGCAGTCTGGCTAAGATCTCGTCAGGGGCTCCATAAAAATTTTATCGAACTCGTGGATTTTAGCTTCAGAAAGTCTTTAAATTTCGCTAAAATCTAATCGTTGTTACTTCTGTAAATAACCCTTTATTTTAGTAGCCTTTTACCTCTCTTCTTCGGCAAATAATTTTGTGAAGTTATTACTTTCCTGCCAGTTTCCTTCTCTAAATTAGATCTGGCATCTCCGGCAATTTTACCACCACGCTTTGAGACTTGTTTATTTCTCTCAAACCCTCTAGGGTGTTCTGTTTTGGTAATTTCTGTGGTGGCTGCCTCGCCAAGTTGGGAAAACAAAAGTTCCAAATCACTCATATGATCACGCAGATTTTGACGTTTAAGTCCTTTTATTTTCTTATATTCAGATGGTGTAACACCAAAAGTGGCTTTAGATATCTCGGCAGTTAGTATTTCATACTCTTTTGCCAGTTCTACACCGTGTTTTTGCCACTCATCGGTCAATTCTTCCCTAATGGCAATAGAACGCATTCGTCTTTCTATCCAATCCTCGGGATACCCTTTTGCCTTGTAGAGTGCCCTGGCTCTTTTTTGGGCTAACTCAGGATCTTCTATCTCCTGCACCCTTTCATACCCAACTTTAGCTAACCATAATTTAAAAGGCTCTGCTTTAGGAGAAGGTATAGATTGGATAATCCTAAATATACTTTCTGTGTTGGCACAATTTAATTTTTGCCTACCACCTGATGTTTGAACTGCAAGGGGGGTGGCAATTTGCCCCCACCCTTTAGAAAGTTCCGGATCACGTCTTCGCATATCTTTTATATAGCCATCCGGCTGAACTGAATCAGTTAAAGCAGCCACAACATCAACAATTACAAACCACCATTCATTTTTATGAATAGTTTTCCTTATTTTCCTATTTCGAAAGATAGCTATTTTAGTTACCTGCGCTGCTTCTTGATTCATATAGTTTTCATTTTACTTGTTACAGTATACATCTTCGTTAAAGATTGTTATTGCACTTTGTTATGTATACTTATGCATTTTTTAGACCTAATCAGTTTTTTGACTATTTATTAAAATAATTATAAGCAGCTTCTGATATTCTGCCAATTTTATCTCCGGCAAAATTGGCATCCTTGGTTTCTGATAAAACTACAATTATGAAGTCTCCAGCAGGAGAAAATACTATTCCCGCATCATTTTCAACATAACCAATATCCCCGGTTTTATGGGCAACTTTTGTACCATTTGGTAAATATTTTGGGATCCGGTCATTAATTTTTTGTCTTGCTAAAACATCCAGCATTTTTTGAGAATATTCTTTATCAATAATTTCTCCTATGTAGAGCTTTTCAAATAACCTGCCAAAATCATATGCACTTGCTTTAAGTGGGGTACCTAAAGATGAGTCTGATAAACCGTAACTTTTTAAAAAATCCGTGATTGCAGGCCTCCCTACTTTTTTTGTTAAAGCCAATGCAGCATAGTTGTGGGATATGGTAATCATCTGTTCAAGTGCAGAAGAAATGGAAAAATTCAAAACTCCATCGGTAAGCTCTGCACTTTCAGGATCTATTTCAAATTCAGTGTTTAAAGATGCAACATCTGCCGCTAACGCATTACTCTCTTTTATTTCACCCACTTTAACTTTTTCAAAAACAGCCCCCATCAGCCAAACCTTATAAAGGCTGCCTGGCTCAAATATTTGATGTTCATTTCTAGTATAGGTTTCTCCGGTCTTTAAGTTTTTTATAAAGATTCCATACTGGCCATCGCTGCCATCCATAACATCTTCCACCCTTTTTTGAAGGGTATCCCTTTGGAATATAAAAGTATGAGTTGTGGGCTTACTAAAAAAAGAGTAAGCAATCAAGCTGCCCATAAAAAGTAGCAGGAACAACGCTATTTTCTTCATTTAACCTTAGAGGCTTTGCAGATCTGAATCTACCGGGGCAAAATCATTCTCCAAATCCCCGGCATCAGCAGAATTTAGATCATTTTCTAAACTATCTACAGTTTGAGTTTGGGGTGTTTGAGATTCAGCCGGAGCATTGGCTTTTTGACTATTAACGTAAAAATATGCTCCCCCGATTAAGAGAACTACAATGACCAATCCTAAAATAAGCCATAAAATCATTTTGTTGTTTGACATCATATTTGGCTGCGGATTTAGGGCAGGTGCTGGTGATACCGCAGCTGCTGCAGGGGCTGGATTTGTTGGATTACTGTTGTCCACTGGCTGTTCCCTCCTTTATAGGCGGTCCTGACTTGGCAATCCTGATGGCATTTGCAACTGCCTGTTTTGCATCAATCACTAATTTCCTGACAGCTAACAAATCTGTGTGCAAATTATTCCTGGCATCTTGTGCTTCCTGTCTGATTTTAGCCTCTGATGTAGCCTCAATTGGATAATCATTTTGAGCTTGGGTAGTAACTGCTGCTGAAGCTGATGCGATAGTTATTCTGGCATCTGCTATGGCAAGCTTGGCTTTCACAGGATCCTTAATGTCAGGTGTAGGTTGATTAACTCTTGCTTCCAGCTTATCCAAAATAGAAGTCATTGTATTTAAAAATTTCAACATTTGATTGGTTTGGTTCTCGTTTATTTTTGCAAGAGTAGCATTAACCCTTTCTGCAATCTGGGCTTTTCTCTGATCCTTAAAAGTTTGTAATCTTGTTTTTAAAGCTGCTGTCCTGGAGGCCATTTTTTCTTTTAATGCAGCCATCTTATCCTCTAATGCCAATTTTCTTGTATCAATTCTTTGTTGGACTGCTTCTTTTCTGATAACTGCAGTTGTTGATGGAGTTGCTTCCCTGGCAAAAATGGTTTGGGTAAGAAGTAAACCTGAAGTAAGTAGGGCTAAAACAGCAGCAGTTTTTTTCATCATTTAATAACTTAACAAGATCTTTCTATTTTGTCAACCTCCTGATAAAATATGTAAGATGCGCCCATAGCTCAGTGGATAAGGAAACCTTGTCCACTTCGCCTGGTCGCATAAGATGCGCCCATAGCTCAGTGGATAGAGCAACTCGGTTCTAACGAGTAGGCCGGGGGTCCGAATCCCTCTGGGCGTACAAACAACAAAAACCCACATTTTTGTGGGACTTTTGTGTTAGTCTTGATACGTGAATATTCTGGCATCCATCTGTTGTAGCGCCTTTTTTTTCTTTATCAGCTTAAATATTATTTTGCCTGTGGAGAGATTTTTTTCCAACTCTCATATCTTAGGGATTCAGGCTAAACCTGCCTCTAAATATACCATAATTTTAGCCGGTGATTCCATGACTCAAGCGCTGGGTGCAGGCGAGACCATCTTACCTATTATTCGAAAATATTATCCGGAAAAAGAGTTTCATATTCTAAATTATGGAATTGGTTCAACTTCTATTCTTACTTTACCGGATAGATTAGGCAAGGGTGCGATAAGAGGCAATGAAACTCTAATGCCTATATTAAACCATGATTTTGATGCAATTTTAATTGAGTCTTTTGGTAATAATCCCCTTTCAGGATATTCGCTTGATGATGGATTAAAAAAACAAACTGAAATTTTGAGCCAGGCTTTGAAAATTATAAGAGAGGCAAAGCCTAGAGCAGCAATTTTTTTTGTGGCAACTATTGCTCCAAGTAGAGACAGATACGCAGAAGGAGTTGTTAATTTAACCACAGAGGAAAGAGGAAAATGGGCTGATGAAAGAATTGCTTATATAAAAAATCATATCAAATATGCCAGGGAGCACAAAATCCCTTTGATAAATCTTTTTGATAAATCCTTTGATAAGTCAGCAGATTATATTAACACTTCAGATTTTATCCACCCTTCAAATGCAGGATTAATTTTTATGGGTGATGAGATTGCAAAATTTATCGTGTCTTTAAGGATTATACCCTTTTGAGAGAAGCAATTAGTAATTTTAAACCTTCCTCCAGGCTTACTTTTGGCTCCCAGCCTAATTCATCTTTTGCTTTTGTAATATCAGGACAACGTTTCAGAGGATCATCTTCTGGTAACTCTTCCACAAACTCCGGATTTGAGCCGGAATTAGTTAACTGTTTAACCTTTTCTGCCAGTTCCAATACTGTGAATTCATCTGGATTTCCTAAATTGTATATTTCCCCGCTTACTCCTTTTTCCATAACCGCAATAATTCCATCTGTTAAATCAGATACGTAGCAAAATGACCTTGTCTGTTTTCCATCCCCAAAAACAGGAAAAGGCTTATTTTCTAAAGCTGCTTTTACAAACTCAATTACCACCCTGCCATCATCTGCCATTCTTGGTCCGTATGTATTAAAAATCCTAACTATTCTGCCATCCAGATTTTTCTCGCGTACAAAGGAAGAGACTATGGTTTCCCCGAATCTTTTGGCTTCATCATAAACTGCCCTGGGACCGGTTGTCGAAACATTTCCCCTATAGACTTCTTTTTGCGGGTGTTCTTTGGGATCCCCATAAACCTCTGATGTGGAGGCAAATAAAAATTTAGCGCCCAATTTTGTAGCTGCCTCTGCTAACTTCCATGTTCCAGTGGTATTAACCTGCATTGTTTCAAAAGGATATGCAATGTAGCTTTGGGGATTATTTTTATTAGGCGAGGCAGGAGAGGCTAAATGATAAATCTGATCAATTACCCCCCCACCGTCATTGCGATCCCGCACCGATTCTGGTGCGGGAGTGGCAATCTTATCTATAGAGATTGGCTGAATTACATCCTGGTTTATAAATTCAAAGTTGGGATTACCTTTTAAATGTTCAATATTTTTTTCAGAACCAGTGATTAAATTATCCACGCATATTACCTGGTTTCCCATCTCTATCAGCTTGTCACAAAGGTGAGACCCTAAAAACCCGGCTCCGCCAGTAACCAAAATTCTCATTTCCTTAATTGTACATTGTACATTATAAATTGTACATTAAATCTTAAATCTTCTGTCTGCAAGGAAAGGATTTGGCATCCGGCGCATTTTGGATGAACCTAACAAAATTCCTCTTTGCAAACTAAATTCACCATATTTATTATTTATTTTGTCCAGGGTTTGGATAATTGTTTCCTGTTGTTTGGATTCTGGTAATAAAGACAAGTTTTGCGGAGTTTGTGAAGCTAAATTAGAAATAGACACCCCTATCATCCTTATTTCCCCTCTATCCCATATCTTTTGAAAAATTCCCCAGGCAGCTTTAAATATTTCCAGCCCATCCTGGGTGGGAGAAATTGTTGTTTGCATACCATTACCTTCAAAGTCAGCATACCTAAACCAAACAGAGACTGTTTTACCCACTAAATTTTTGACCCGCAGTCTTCTTGCCACAAGTTCTGTTAATTTAAGTAGAATCTGTTTAATCTCCACAGGATCAGCAGTATCATGGTCAATAGTGTGCCTGTGGCCAACTGATTTAACTTCTTCTTTTTCATAAAACGGTATTACTTCTGAATTATCTATCCCCCGGCTCATGTTATATAGAGTTTGGCCATAAGATTTAAAGGAAGCCAGTAAAGCCGGGAGGGGTACTTGCCTCAATTGGGAAAAGTTAAAAATACCCATATTATTAAGCCTTTTTTTAATTCTAGAACCAATCCCGCAAATTTCATCCAACCCCACTCTGTCCAAAATAAACTGTGCAGCCTGTTCATCTGCAATAATCACTAATCCATCCGGTTTGTACAAAGATCCGGCTAACTTTGCCATTAATTTGTTATAAGAAATTCCAATGGAACAAGTAATCCACTCACCTATTTCAGCTTTAATACGGGATTTAATCTCTTGGGCAATTTCTTTTGTCATTCCGAGGAGCGAAGCGACGTGGGAATCTTTCTTAAAAGAATCAAGATTGCCACAGCCACTTCGTGGCTTCGCAATGACAGGGGGAGGTAATTCTAAAAATACCTCATCTATACTAAACACCTCCAAATATGGGCTGTAACCGTTTAAAATAGCCAAAAAACGCTTGGTAGTCTCTAAATACTTATCAGAATCCCCAGTAACTAAAATGATTTCAGGACAAAGCTGTTTTGCCTGCCAAATCTGCATGCCTGTTTTAACTCCAAACTTTTTAGCTTCAACTGATGCTGCACCCAAAACTGTACGCTTCATACGATCTCCTCCAGTTACCCCAACAGGTTTACCCCGAAGCCTGGGATTAGCCTGCTGTTCCACTGTTGCAAAGTAGCTATTAAAATCAATATGTAGTATTACTTTGTTCATACGATGAGTTTCTATGTATATCTATCGTATTTCTATGAATATCCTGCCAGATATACAGTAGAAATACATGGAAATAAGTAGATATTTATTGTTCTTCTTCTACCGCTTCCAGCATCCATGTTAATTTCCCAATATCAAATTTTAATCTGTAAAAATTCCCGCCTGAAGAGATAGAAAAATGATAAAAAACACTGGATCCGTCTTTTGAGGTGTGAACTAAATTTATTTTGTCTACCTTAATTTGCCTGGAATGCCAGAAAAAACACCAGGGCTGAATTGAATTTCCCTTAAAAAACACCCAGACATTTATTGGCTCGGAAATCTGTATCATGTATCAAGTATCATGTATCACGCTTTTCTTGACCCGTGACCCATGACACACTCTACAATATCCGAAGGAAATCCGAAAAGCAATAGGGAGAATTTAAGATACAGGTGTACTAAATTTAAGATTAGGTGCTAAATTTCTTTCCCATCTTCTATTTGTGAGTTCACCTTTAGATAAAGGTAAAAGAGGTGAAAAAGTAGAATAAGCCCAATCTCTGGCATTCCTGGCGAATAATCTGGAATTTCTATGTGCTCCACCAAGACCTTCTTTAATTATATAGTCAGCTAACCCCATTTGTACCAAAGTTTCAGCCCTTGCTGTTTCTTCGCCGTTAATAAAATTTTTAAACTCTTCTGTTGTATCATCTAACCAATGTCCCCCCTGTATCCAACTTTTAGGTCTGGGATCAGCTACGAATAATAAAGAATTTTCAGCAACAGCTACACCATCCATAGGTCTAAATATAGTTTCAACTCCCCCGCTTCCTCCAAATCCCAATAGCAGTGCGGCTGTGGGGAAAGGGTAGCTATTGGTTATTTTTTGGGTACGGGCTATTTTCCTCATTTGACCCCTAATCTCTGCATCAGGATCTGCACTAGCTCCTTCTGTATCTCCTATAAAAAGCACAGGTAATCTGTTTTTTAGACCTATTCCAAATACGAAATCTTCTAAAGATTCCCAATCCTCAGGTTTTTGTGCGACATATTTTTTTCCTAACTTTTTAGTTACTTCGTCAATAGTTCTTGATGTTTGCTGGGCTACCACTAACAAACGCAAATCCTCAATTCTACAAACTGCACCTATTATTGAAGGATACCACTCATCATTACCAATATGAAGAATAGGACCGTTTAGTAAAGTGCTGTCATCAAACATTCCAAATCTGGTGTCTAATAAATCGGCCGCGGTTGGTCTATCAACCTCATGTATTATTTTCCATCTCTCATAATTCGTTAGCTCTCTTACTTCTTCTCTTCCTGAGTGGGTAGATATCTTCAAAAGTTGCTCTCTAACTCTGGAAACAGGACTAAACCAGACAGGAAAATGACTGCCGGATCTATCAGGCCTTATAGCCTCTGAAGAGCCTTGCAGGAAAGCAATCTGTTCATTTGGCTGATAAACACGATTTGGATCGGTAATTGCTTCCTTATGATGAAGATTATGTATTAAATGGGTTACTCTATTGGATGCTTCTCCCAAACTACTGACTAAGGTATCAACATTACCTGCCTGGTAATGGGAAATTGGAGTATGAAGTGCCTTATTTCTCTCATCCATTTTAGTCAATATTTCATAAATCTCAGGCGCTTTGGTACCCTCCGGTATATTAATTCCCATTCCCCGAGCAACCAATAATATACCTGCTAATCCTCCATACGATTGCTCAGAATCAACCATAATTTGCCAATCAGGTATTCCTGCAAAAGAAGCTGGAACTCCACCAAAAAATGGCCCATGACTGACATTTATATGAGTTCTGGGAGGGTATTTTTCAGTTACAGCCGCAACTGATAAACCCATTTGATGCAACCCTAAAGCATTAGTCCAGTTATCAACTCCACCTGTACTTATCAGGGTTACTAAAACTAAATTCTCCTGATTTGCTAATTTCGATGCATCTATAAGAATATTTCCCTCTTGAGGTCCTAATGTACCCGCATTAATACTATAGTCAAGAGTATATAATACCCATCTGACTCCATCTCTTTCCTGGATTCCGTATTTAGCTGCACAGGTTGTCCCTTTCTCTCTTCTTAATCTTTCTAAATGATCTGCATAAGTTATTTTTGAGCCGTCCTCTCTTTTTATAACGGTTGAGGTTTGGGGTAACAAGGCGGGATTATACTCCTGCGAAAAAGGATATTCTGTAAAAGTGCCACCATTTATAAATTCTTCAATTGAGTGTACCCTATCTCTTAATCTTTTTTTCCACCAGTCTTCTACAAAACTTGTAGTTACTTTTCCTTCTTGAAACTGGGAAGTTGCAAGTAGTTCGATCAGGAAATGTAAATTGGATGAAACTCCAACAATTTCACTTCCAGAAAGAAGCCTGACTAATTTTTGTCTGGCTGTTTCCCTATCAGAACCATGAGCTATAGCTTTAAAAAGAGTAGTGTCATACGAAAAAGAAAGAGTATCCCCTTCTCTTAAAGCAGGCTCAATTCTAACCCCCTCTACTTCAGGATTGCTTAAAACACTTAAGGTTCCAAAGCTCTCCGTAAATCCCCTATTAGGATTTTCTGCATATACTCTTGCTTCAATTGTATGGCCTTGTGGAATAATATCTTTTTGAGCAAAGGGAAGTGATTTTCCTTCCGCAATATCAATCATTAAATCCACAATATCAATTCTTGTCTGTTCTTCTGTTACCGGGTGCTCAACCTGAATTCTTGGATTTATTTCCATAAAATACCAGGCGGGATCACCGTTTCTACCCTTTCTATCCAAATCTACCAAAAACTCCCAAGTACCAACTCCCTGATAACCTACAGTTTTAGCAAATCTGGTTGCTGCCAATTGTAAAATTTGTCTAGTTCTATTTGATATATGTGGTGACGGAGATTCCTCAATTACTTTTTGAGATTTTCTTTGCAAGGTACAATCTCTTTCTCCCAGAGAAACAATATTTCCATATTTATCAGCCGCAATTTGAACTTCTACATGAACAGCATGCTCAACATACCTTTCCAGGAAGACTTCCTTGTTTTCCCTTCTACTTTTTAATCTTGTGTAGGCAGATTCTAACTCTTTGTCATTCCTGGCTACAATATTCCCCTTGCCTCCACCTAAATCCGGATCCTTAAGCATAACAGGATAACCTAATCTGTCAGCCGCTCTATGTGCTTGTTCAAAATTAGGTAAATTTTCACTTCCCTCCAAAACAGGAATTGAAGACCTTAAACCTATTTTAACTCTTTTAGCGATTTCCCTGGCACTTATTTTATTTCCTGTTTTTTCCATCACCGAAGAAGGTGGGGCAAGTACCCTTATTCCTTCCTCCTCACACATCCTGACAAAATCAGAATCTTCAGATAAGAATCCATAACCTAAAAAGACTGCATCGCAATCGTGAAGCTTCATTGTTTGAATCAGGTTTCTAGGATTAGTAAAGTTTTCGTTCGCGCTGGTGCCACCCAAAGCTGCTAGCTCCCAACCACTATCTTTAAGCTTTTCAGCAAGTTCAGAAGCCAAGGGGTTTGAATCGGAAAAAGTATAAGGAATTACCGCAGGAACACCTTTTTTAGCACACGCTCTAGCAGCCCTAAAAGCAATTTCCCCTCTTTGGGCAATAAACATTTTTCGGATTGGTTTAATATGTTCTGCGGTAGCTAATTTTTCTCCCATATTATTTAAATTGGCTCCACATATAAAAGTATAGATTCACCTTTGATAACATCTATTCCATCCGGTTGTACAAATCTACTGATTTTTCCGCCTCTAGGAAAATCTGCGGGTGGTAATTTAAGAAACCAACGTCTATCTTTACCTTGCATAGCAAAAGCATATGCTCCGTTTGGTTCCAAAACAGTACCTTCTTCAGCAATAGGCAGGTTATCTTCCGGCTTAATTTTTCTATAAAACTTTCCTTCATAGTCAGCAATTAACGGAAGTCCTTTTGGTAATTCTATTGAAGTTTGCCAATCTCCTGTTAATTCAATCTCCAAATTATTACCCGTAACATTTTTGCCCTTGATAATTGCTTCAAAAACTTGAGGGTTTTCTCCCTGGTGGGTAAGCCGAAGTGTAGCAGAAGCAAGCTGCCCGGATTCTAAGCCTTCTGTCAATCCAGTAATTATTATTTCTCCAAAGGTTGGGATAAGTGCCTTAAGAGGTTGAGTAGGTTTTCCGGCGGATGGATACATTTCCTCTCTGGTAACTCTATCTCCTTCTGAGCTTGTCATTAATCTAAAACCCTCACTTTCATTTTAGTATTAAACTGATTAAACCATTGTGTTTTTCCACCTAAAGATATTCCCCTCCCTATCTGGGTGTCAACTACCGCCCCTTGTACGACTACTTCATTATCAGTTTCAACTTGTACCTTTCTTCCTAGAATAGAAGAATGCGCTCTCCATAAATTATTTAAGTCCTGTTGCATTTGTAAATTTGTTCCAAAAACTTCAGCATCAATGGATAAGAATCTAAGATTTTCTAGAAAAGACCATAATATTAGTTGCCTGGAGTTTAGTTTTGGTGTATGTAAATCCAAAGCTGTAGCTCCATAATCAGTGGGATAATTGGCCAATTCCTCCTGGGTATAGTGAATATTTACTCCAATGCCTACACTTGTACCTAAATAGATTCTGCTTTCATCATAAATATTTGTTACAAGTAACCCGCCAACCTTTTTATCATCAATAACTAAATCATTTGGATATTTAATACAAACATTATCAATTAAAGGAACGCTTCTTAAGATACTGACAACATGTAAAGCAACCATATCTGCAAAAATGGAAATTGTATTATCTTTTATTCCGAGAACTGCTGTTGTTAACAATGATGCTCCCGGCTTATCTAACCAAACTCTCCCCTCCCTCCCTCTACCTTGGGTCTGGTGATCGGCTAAAAACACAGCTGGCTCATCATTTCCTGTTCTAACATATTTTTCTGCCAATATCATAGTAGTCGGAGTTTCAGGAGTATAATGGAATTGATATCCAAGATCTTCCATTCGAGGAATTAAAGTTTTCAAGTTATAAGGATCACCAACAAATTCTACGCTCATTTTAAGATTATGGGCTATTCTAGCAAAAAAAGTCCTAAATGTAAACCCAACGATATGACTCATCTAAAATGTTCCCCAAATTGATTCATTATTTTTGCTGTATAATAAGCCAATATTATGGCTTTGGAGATTGCCACATATTTTCCAAAACAAGTTTTAGAAAACGAAGAGATTGCCTCTTGGCAACCAAATAACGGTAGAAAACCTTTAACTGCTCAAGCTATATATGATAAAGTGGGTGTTGAAAGAAGATATCTGGCAAGAGCAGACGAAACTGTTTTAGACATGGGGATTCAGGCCGTACAATCTCTAAAATCCTCGCCACAACCAGATGTAGTATTTTTTTCCACCAGTTACCCTGACGGTGTAAATAATGCCTATGAAGTAGTTAAAAGCCTTAAGTTTACGGCAGACGGATGTATGAATGTCCATACAGCATGTTCGGGGTTTACTGTTGGACTGAACCATATTTGGGAAAATAAGGATCGCTTTTCCGGTAAAAAAATTTTAATGGTCGCAAGCGAAAAATATTCACCCACACTAACGGACTTAAGATCAGATGATGCCGATCCGAGTTTAGCCCAGACAATTTTCTCCGATGGGGCGCTGGTAATGTCATTTACGGAAGGGCAAGATATGAAAATCCTGAATGCTTTAAATTATAGTTTTCCGAAAGAAAGATCCGTATGCCTCCGCATGCCTGTAAATTATGGTCTAGTGCGTTACCCTGCCCTAACCGTGGATATCCCATCTTCGGAAAATGGACATTTCTGGATGGATGGGAAGGCAGTTTATGAAGGGGTCAGGGAAACGGTACCTGGTTTAATCAGTACTGCCATTGAAGGAGCTGGGCTGGAAGCACGACAAATTAAAATGGTTATTCCCCACCAGGCAAGCAGGCATATGATTGAAGCCCTTGCAAAAAGATTACCCGGTTTGCAAATTTATAGCGACCTTGAAGATGGGAACTGGTCATCAGCATCAATAGCGAAAGCAATGCTTAGAGCACTGCAAGAAGGAGTCATTGGCAGCGGAGATAAACTCGTTTTAGCAGGTTTTGGAGCAGGCCTGTTTGCGTCAGTTTGTGTGGTTCAGCTTGGCTGACTAAGTGGTAAAATAGCGTTTCATGGTTCTCCTTAAATTTTCATTATCATTTTTATTGGCTGGTTTTATATTTTATAAGCCTGCATTTGCCACAGTTGATCCCCTGTCTGTTCCCAACAACAAATTTGGGATCCATATAATTACTGGCTCCCCTGATGAATCATCCCCTGCGGCAAGTTTGGTAAATACCAACGGAGACTGGGGTTATATCACGGTAATAATCCAACAAAACGATAAAAATAAAGATAAGTGGCAGGAGTTTTTTAATGATCTTCGAAGAAGACATCTTATCCCGATTGTCAGGCTGGCCACAGAAACTTCCGGACAATCCTGGGAAAGGCCAAATCCGGATGATGCCAACTCCTGGGCAGATTTCCTAAATTCCCTAAATTGGCCAATTAAAAACAGGTATGTGGTTATTTTTAATGAGCCTAATCAGGCACATGAATGGGGTGGGGCTGTGGATGCTAAGGGATATGCCCAAACTTTGGATAAGTGGATAACTGCTTTAAAATCAAGAAGTGAGGATTTTTTTGTACTGAATGCCGGGCTTGATGCCTCATCACCAAATCAGCCACCAAATTATGTGGATGAAATCTCTTTTTTGCAACAAATGAACCAGGGAGTTCCTGGAATTTTTAATAAATTAGATGGTTGGGTTTCTCATTCTTACCCTAATCCGGGCTTTGTTGGTTCACCTTACGCAATTGGCAGAGGAACTATCAGGACTTATGCCTGGGAGATGCAACAATTAACTAATTTAGGGTTAAATAAAAGTCTACCCATTTTTATAACTGAAACAGGCTGGAAACACGCAGAAGGATTGAATTTTCAATCCTTTTTACCGGATAGTGAGAGTGTAAGTAATTATTTTAAAATAGCTTTTGAGGATGCCTGGATAGACTCAAAAATAGTGGCTGTAACCCCATTTTTATTAAGCTATCAGGAGGTTCCTTTTGACCATTTTTCTTTTAAAAGGTCTCCAAATTCAGGGTTATTTATTCAGGCTCCTGGTGAGACTCCCCCGCAGTATTACCCTCAATATGAAACTATTAAAAATATGGCAAAAAATAAAGGTGAACCTATCCAGGAAAATCAGGCTATTTTAACTCATGGGGAGATATTCTCATCTATTGTCTCCGGTCAGGATTATACAATTTCCCTGGAATTTAAAAATAATGGGCAATCTATTTGGAATGATGGGAAAAAAGTAGTTTTGATTCCAATTGAAGGTGGTAAGGAATTGGGAATTGAGCCTACTGAAATATCAGGTGGGGTTAAAATAGAACCGGGAAAGTCGTACACTTTTCAAATTCAGCTAAAAGCTCCACAAAGAGGTGTTTTTAAGATTAGGTTTAACCTTTTCTCTGAAGGTAGAGAATTTGATTCAAAGCCGGTTGAGTTTGCAACTGAAGTTAAAGAACCGGTTATTTTGCAGGTTTTAACCAAATTAAAATGGAGAAATTCCGCTGCCGGTGAGTATATATTGAGGACGACAGGAACTGTGGGACAGTCTACTCAAAAGGTCACAATTGATGGCAGTGGAAAATCCGGAGATTATGAAGCCAGATATTTACTGCCGGATTATACCTTTGAATTTAGCCTCCAAAAGGAAAATTATAAAGCTAAAACTATTCAAAAGAAATTAATAAGTGGAGAAAATATTTTGGATTTTGGAGAACTACAACCGGACTTATTATCTGTAATATTTAAACCAAAAGAGCTCTGGAAGCTCCTGCCATTTTCAAATTAATTTTGCTTAATAATTGACAGACCTATATAAAAGGTATATAAAATCTCCTAGCATGGCTGTTGAATTAAAAGGCAATGAATTTGAACTTTCCCGAAGCAATCATTTTAGTCTATATGGTGAATGGGTGGTAACACTCCAAACTAATGAAACTCAAAGACAATTTATTGATGGAATCCAGGAACACTATATTGCCAAAGGATGGAACTTTCATACAGCACTGATGTCAAGATCAACACCAGAATTACCAACTCTTACTATAGTGTTTAATAACCCACAAAAAGAAAGTATGTGTTCGAAATTTCCTGATCCGGTTTTTTTAAGTCCTGACTCTATTGAGAAGGCCAAAAAAGCAAGAATACTTACACATAATTTAAGTATGCTTAACCAATGGGATCTAGTTCACGATAAAGCAAATGAATTACTAAGGGGAACAGAATTTCAGGCATACTCAGTGAGGAGCATGTATGATGAAGTTTATGGAAATAGACGGTTTTTCTTTTGGGATCGACCTACTCTTTACCGGGAAGGGGTTGTCCTAATAGATATTAGCTTAGAAAGAGTGATGGATTTAGTTAGACAAACTAATGCATCGCTTAGTAATAAGGCTGCAGAAATAATTAGAGCACAAGTTGAAAAAGAAGCCTTAGAAAGAAAATTAGCCGGAGTACGTATTTTAGCAGCAGAGCAAACCAGAACATTATTTTAATACTCCTATGTATTGACTTATTTTGATCCGGTTTGTCCAGTTGACATCTAGATGACAATATGCTACCTTTTAGGTATGCAAACCACAGTCAGGACAACTTTAAGAATTAGGAAGGATCTTCTGGATCAGTCCAGGCTTTTAGCTTTGAAACAAGGTAGTTCGTTGCAGGATGTAATTAATGGAATTTTAATTAAAGGTTTTGGTAACCATATTACTGATTTGGATATTCATAAGGAGGCTATGCAAAATATTGATAGGCTTCGGCAGAGGATCAGAAATGGAGTAAAAAGCAAAAGTATCAGTACTAAAAAATTGATTGAGCAAAATAAGAAAGAGCTTGAAAGCAGAACTTTAAATACTCTAAAACTTAAGTGAAAAAAGTAATAATTATAGATGCATCCATAGTTGCTAAATGGTTACTACCTGATGAGGACGATTTTATAGCAAATACCATAAAAAGAGCATTTGAAAATCGCCAAGTTGAAATTGCAGTTCCTATCTTTATTTTTTACGAAGTTAATAATCTGCTAAAATCAGCTGCTTTAAGTAATAGAATCAGTTTTAGGGATTCCCTTGATTTTTATGAAAATTTTTTAAACCTTAATTTTAATATTCATTCATCAAAATTATTACTAAAAAATACTTTACAAACTGCTCTTGAATTTGAGATTTCATCATATGATGCTTCATATATTGCATTGGCAGAATATCTTAAGATTCCTTTTTATACGGCTGATTTAAAGTTATTACAAAAGGTTAAGAATAATAAATTTATTAAAGATTTAAAAACTTTTACTTAGTACACTGCTTTAATTTTGCTATATTTTGATCCATTTTGTCCCAGTTGACAGATGAATATAGACAGTATAAAGTGTTATAACCTGTTAAAAACTGATATCGTAAGATTGAAAGTTTAGTCAGCCCTTAAAAAGCTAACAGTAACAGGTTCTCTAGGAAACCCATCGCAAGATGGGTTTTTTAGTGGGCCGAAGGCTCGAGAACTTATTCAGTGGATTGACTTCCCTATAACTTATATTAAGATTAGCTTAGGGTATGCCTACTACGGGAAGAGAAATTATATACCTGACCCCGAATCTCCATACAGGTCACATAGTGGAAGCATCATATGCACTTTTGGATATTTCTTTACAAATTACTAAAAGAATGGAAATACTTTTAGAAGGACTTGCCATGATAGATCCAGACTATATTTCTGCTGAAATTACACAGGCAGTTCTTAAACCCACTTCCCTTCCAGATAAAATACAAAAAGTTTGGGAGCACCAAGAATGGTGGGTTAGCAGTTTTCTATTGACAGCAAGAGTAATCAGAGATCCTAAGGATCTGGATCTTAGATTGGGGAAACTACTCCCTACTTTAGATCCTCAGGATCCGGATACTGCAGAAAGGTTTTTATTTGGATCTAGAGAGAGAATGGATTTTTTACTTTCTAATAGGGGTAGAACTACCCTGGATACTTTAAATTATGGAACCCATGCTTTTATAGAAAGCAGAGTCTTGAGGAGAGCCTTAAATGAGGGCGTTTTTCTTACCCAGGTAGACCCAACTTAAACCCATTTCTGTTATAATTCTTAAATTAATGGTGGCTGTAGCTCAAAAGTAAGAGAATCTTG
>CAZJNI010000005.1:0-81703 GCA_964547465.1 uncultured Gammaproteobacteria bacterium | reverse complement strand
TAAAAAGACTATTACGGAGCGTGGTTATAGTTCTGTTTCTGAACTGGTGCGCGAAGCTGTCAGAAGGGTGCTTTCTCCAGAGCTAACTGAAAATGGTTTTACTTCTGAATTTGAGGATAAGGTTTTGCAAGCCGCTAAAAGTGGCGTGGATGAAAAAGATGTCTGGGAAACGCCGGAAGATATAGACAGGTATTTTGCTAAACTTCATAAGAAACATCAAAAAATCAGGCAATGATTAAGGTTAAAAGGCGAGGGGATTTTACCACCATGCTGGATGAGTTGCTGGCGGGAAATGAGTCTTTGGAACAGGTTATAAATGAAAGAATTAAGTGGTTTCAGTCAAATCCTAATGATACCAGATTAGATAATCATCCTTTACATAGAAAGCTGAAAGGGCAGTGGGCTTTTTCTGTAACCGATGATATCAGGATTGTATATGAGTGGTTGGGAAAAACGACAGTCAGATTCTTGGCCATAGGGGGACATCAGAAGGTTTATAAAAGAAAATGAATCCAGATCCGCCCACCTAAAATCAACTAGAAGATGCAAGTTTTCTTTGTTTTGTAATTTTACCTTTTGAGATTGCTTGCTCAATTTGACTATCTATTTCTTTTATAATTTCATCCCACTCAGTTTCTTCTTTTGTCAAATCAGCATTCAAGAAGAGACGCCTACCTCTATATTTTGTATCAAGAACAATAACCTTCTGTATTTGATAATAATGGTCATGTTTTGTTTGTCCCACCCTATCATCTAAGCTTGATCCAAATAAGTGTAGGCTCGTCCAAATTCCACGCCCATCTCTGAACCCATGCTTGGATGCTATTTCATCGAAGTCTTGCGTGGTAAGCACACAACCCTCGTCTAACAAGGTAGCAATTTCAGTGGCAATAATTCCAGTAATAGGAGATTTATCTTTGCGTTCGGGCATAAAGAATTTAAAGCTCTTCGAGTTTAACTTTACTATCCCCATTATGGTTTTGGACGAATTGCAAATAACGTTCTGTAGTGGATAATCTTTTGTGTCCTGCCAGTTTGGAAACCATGGTCATAGGAACTCCTGATTGCAGTTGATGGGCCACCCAGGTGTGTCTTAAATCATTCACCTTGGCCTCTTTTATCCCGGCAATTCTGAAATATCTGTCAATTGCAGTCCTGATGTTTCTGATAAGGAGGGGTTTACCTGTTTTTGTCACAAATAAAGCATGTGAGGGGGTTTTGGTCCTTATTTCCAGATATTTTTTCACAGTTTCTGCTGCAGGTTTATTTAAAGGAATTACTCTTTCATTGGTGCCTTCAAATGGGGGAACGTGAACAGTGGTTGGATCATTAAAATTAATATCTTCAACTCTGATTTGGGCCAGTTCCCCAATCCTGACACCAGTTTGCAAAAGCAGTTCAATTACAGCAATCATTCTGATATCAGCTTTAGCCCCATCACGTAGCGCTCTATATTCCAATTTTGACAGGATTCTGGGTGGTTTATTTTCAAATTTAGGATGTATAAGATTTGTGGCTGGATCCCCGGTTGTCATAGCAGATGTTTTTAAGAATTTGAAAAAGGTCTTGGTGGAATTTGTTTTTCTGGAAATGGATTTGGCAGTGTAGCTTTCTTTGGCAAGCTTTTCCATAAAAGTTTGCAGATCCTCAGTTGTAACCTCACTTGGATCAGTTTTGCCTAAACTTTTAAGGAAGTCTACAAGTTGCGCAATATCTTTGCCGTAGGCTAAAATAGTAGCTGTGGCACGGGATTTACCTTGAAGGTGACCTATAAATTGTTGATGGGCATCTGATAAAGAAATCATGATATAGGGTATTTTATATCTATAGGCTAATTTTGTCAAGCATTATGATTAAAAAATTAGTTATTGTGGCAATTATTTCAGCAGGCTTGATTGCAGGCTATAATTTAATATCTCAAATACTTGAGGCTACCAAATCTGGGGACAGGTTGTCCCAGGCAGCGGATTTGGTTCATAAGCTGGAAATTAGAAATAAAGACCTTAAAAAAAAATTAGAGGCTATTCAAACACCGGAATTTATAGAAAAGGAGGCCAGAAATAAGCTGGGGCTTACCAAAAAAGGAGAAACCATAGTGATTATTCCGGATGAGAAGATTAGGCAGGTTCTTGGGGCATCGGAATCTGCCCAGGAGGAAAGATTGCCTAATTGGTTGGGTTGGTTAAGGTTGTTTTGGAAATAGATTTTTGTGTTGCGGGGGGGAGAGTCGGACTCCCTGCCTTCAGATTATGAGCCTGATGTGCAGCCGTTACACTTCCCCGCGTTCGATATTGTATCATAAAATATAAATTATGTGGTTTGTTTATGTACTACTATGCAGTGATGGGACTTTTTATACCGGGGCTACTAACAATTTAGAAAAAAGATTTTTAGAGCACAAAAAGGGGATAGGTGGAAGATATACCCGCTCTCGCAAAGTTATAAAAATAATTTATTCAGAAAAGTTTTCTTCTAGAGGTGAAGCTTTAAGAAAAGAATCTGAAATAAAGAGCTGGAGCAGACAAAAGAAAATCAGAACTTTAAATATAATTTTCCCAGCTTGACGCCCCAATACTTATTGATCTACTCTTAAAGTTAGACCATATGACAAGAAAGGTTGCAAAAAGAGTTTTAAGAAGTATGGCTGAAGCGCCATCCATAGCTTTAGAAAAAGGTATTGACACCTCAAGGCAAATTGTCAGGCTTGTCAGACGTCAAAAAGATGTCCAAAGAGCCAGAGATTACTGGAAAACTCTGGGTCCTGGTTTAACAACAGGCGCTGCAGATGATGATCCCTCCGGCATTGCCACCTACTCACAAGCCGGTGCCCAATTTGGTTTTGGTCTGCTTTGGACCGCTGTTTTTTCCTTTCCTTTAATGGCAATTGTTCAGGAGATGTGTGCACGAATTGGTCTGGTAACAGGTAGAGGATTGGCGGGAAATATCAGAGCCTATTATCCCAGATGGGTGCTTTATATTTGTACGGTTTTACTTTTTGCAGCCAACTCTTTAAACATCGGGGCAGATTTAGGGGCTATGGCAAAAGCTGTCCAGCTGATTTATCCACATTTAGACTTTAAATTTTTAATACTGGGATTTGCCATTTTCTCGCTGGCTCTGCAGATTTTTACCACATATGATAAATATGCCAGATATTTAAAATGGCTGGCACTGGTGCTTTTGGCTTATGTTTTTTCGGCTTTAAGTACGCACTTGGATCTGATAAAGCTGGCAATTGATGCAATAACACCAAGTTTTCAGTTCACCAAAGAGTGGATATTTATATTAACAGGTATTTTAGGTACAACCATTTCGCCTTATTTATTTTTTTGGCAGACTTCACAGGAAATTGAGGAGCAAATTTTAGGCGGCAGGACAACTTTAAAGTTAAGACAGGCAGAAACAACAGAAAAGGAAGTAAAAGATATGAGGTTAGATGTTTGGTCGGGCATGTTTTTATCCAATTTAGTAATGTTTTTTATTATAGCTGCTGCATCAGTCACCCTTTTTTCCAAAGGAGTGACAAATATCACAACTGCTGCCGAGGCTGCTGAAGCCTTGAGGCCGATCGGCGGAGAGCTGGCTTATTTTCTATTTGCTGCAGGAATAATAGGCACCGGCCTTTTGACAATTCCGGTTTTGGCCGGATCCGCGGCATATGCCATGTCTGAAAGTTTTGGCTGGAAATACGGGCTTTATAGAAAACTTAAACAAGCGAATGCATTTTATGGAATTATTATTATTTCAACAGTGATTGGGCTGGCTGTGAATTTTTTTGGTTTTGATCCAATCAAGGTACTTCTCTACACTGCTGTGGCAAATGGTTTAATTGCGCCGGTAATTTTGGTTTTGATTATCCTTTTAAGCAGTAATAAAAAAGTAATGGGGGATCGGAGTAATCATCCAGTAACAGCTTTCTTTGGATGGCTGATTACAATAGTCATGGCAGTGGCAGGGGTTGCCACAATAATCTCGCTTTTTGTTTAAATCTACTTTTTCTGGTACAATTTAGGCTCGATATGGCAGCGTAGCTCAATGGCGGAGCAATCGTTTCATAAGCGATCGGTTATTGGTTCGAATCCAATCGCTGCCACTTAGTCTATAATAAAGTTATGAAAATAATTGTTTTAGCTGGTGGTGAAGGGAAAAGAATGTGGCCGATACAAACAGACAAGTGTCTGCTGCCTTTTTTGGGAAAACCTCTTTTGTATCACAACTTAAAACTGATAACTGATAACTTAAAAGGGGAGCTTGTGATTATTACAAGCCCACAAAATAAGGATCAAGTAACTAAGATAGCCCAAGAAGTTCCAAGTTCCAAGTTCCAAGTTATTATACAAAAAGAGCCCAAAGGCATGGCAGATGCAATTTTATCAGGGAAAAGTGAGGTAGAGGGAGAAGTACTGGTAGTCAATGCAGAAGACATTTTGGATGGGGCCGCCTTCGCCAAGGCTACAGCGGCCGAAGGAGAAGTGGTTTTTGTGGCAAAAAAGATAGATAAATACTTTTCGGGAGGATATATAAAGGGTGAAGGGGGAAGGGTAAAGGGTATAGTGGAGAAACCAGGGGAAGGGAATGAGCCATCGAATATGGTTAAGTTAGTGGTTGAGTACTTTAAGGATGGCAAAAAACTGGTTGAATATCTGGAAAAAGCCGAATCAGAAGTAGATGATGTGTATGAAAAAGCGCTAGATTTAATGATTTCTGATGGGATGGATGTGAGATTTACAAAGTATGATGGAATGTGGATACCTTTAAAATATCCATGGCAGATTTTAGATATCCTGGAATACTTATTAGCTGATATTGAACAACAAATTTCCCCGGGAGCAAATGTCTCTGAAAAAGCCATAATTGAAGGAAAAGTAGTAATAGAAGATGGAGCAAGAGTATTTGAAGGAGCTGTGATTAAGGGTCCTTGCTACATTGGTAAAAATGTGATTGTGGGAAATAATTCTATGGTAAGAGAATCTAATTTAGAGGAGGGGTGTGTGACCGGATTTAATTCTGATATTACCAGAAGTTATATTGGAGCAAATTCCTGGTTTCATACCAACTATATTGGGGATAGTGTAATTGAGGGGGATTTTGGCATGGGTAGCGGGGCAGTGTTGGCAAATTTAAGGCTGGATGATCATACAATTCGTGTAGGAGAAGAGAAAGTTGATAGTGGGCGCCATAAGCTGGGTTTAATTGCCGGAAAAGGATCAAGAGTAGGAGTAAATGCTTCCACCATGCCCGGGGCAAGAATAGGATCAAATTCTTTGGTGGGCCCGGGAGTTGTTTTATATGGAGATATTAAGGAAAATAAAAAAGTTTTGGTTAAACAGGAGCTGGAAGTGACTGAACACACCCCAGCCTTAACCAGCTATGATCAGTTTAGGGATAAGTTAAAGTAATAATTTGTATAATTAATCCGCCTTAGTGCCTTCAGCGGATTAATTTTAGCACAAAAAAACAGGCTCCTTTTATGGTTTAACCT
This sequence comes from uncultured Gammaproteobacteria bacterium, assembly GCA_964547465.1. Taxonomy (GTDB): domain Bacteria; phylum Patescibacteriota; class Microgenomatia; order Daviesbacterales; family UBA10151; genus CAZJNI01. Next base: position 76,221 of record CAZJNI010000005.1, on the reverse strand, counting down.
GTTGAATTTGTACTCCAGCTACTTTAGATGCTGTTTGGATCCGACTGCGACCTTTCCTCAATGGATGTGTTGGATCTTTACGCTCATCTAGAACTCTTGGAAGGATTTTTGAATCAAATGGCCTATCTCCCCATGGCACTTCTGATTCTCTTAGTCCTTCTATTTTACTCAATGCTTCTTTGATTGCAGAAACATTTGGTTCTCTTTCCATAAAATCACCTCCTTTCCATAAATTGTTAGTAGTCATAATGTGGTAAAAACGTGGAGAAATCAGATTATCATGAGTTGAAAAGGTAAGTCAAGTCGGCTACAATCTAGCCTATGCTTCTCTTCGAATTTGAAGGAAAAGAACTTTTTAAAAATTGCGGAATAAATGTTCCTCAGTCTCAACTTATAGAATCAACACGCCCGTCCTCCGGAAGTAGAGATTCTTCGCTGACGCTCAGAATGACAGGTGGGGTTGTTTTAAAAGCTCAAACTCTTTCTGGAAAAAGGGCAGAAGGTGGGGGGATTGTCAGAGTAGATGAGATTCAAGATTTAAGATTTAAGATTCAAGAATTATTTGAGAAAACAGTAAATAATGAAAAAGCAGAAAAGATTTTGGTAGAGGAGATGGTTGATATAGGTAAGGAGTACTACTTATCATTCTCATATTCCACTGAAACCAGAGGACCAGTTATGACCTTTGGGGAAGGAGGGACCGGGGCAGAAAGTAAAGGCGCAAAAACTTATCCAGTTGATGTCTTATCTCACCTCCGAGGTGAGCTTAAGCTGACATCTGGAGAACACCTCGGAGGTGTAATTCCAGAGGAGTTAAAAGATACAGCTTTAAAGCTTTGGGAAGTATTTACTAAATATGATTGTGAATTGGCTGAAATTAATCCTTTAGTGGTGACCTCCATTCCGTCATTGCGAGCGTCAGCGAAGCAATCTAGTTCGGAAAAAGAGATTGCTTCGTCGAAGACTCCTCGCAATGACAAGCGAATTTATGCTCTTGACGCCAAAATAATTTTGGATGATGATGCGGATTTTCGACGCGAGGAAAAATTCCCGGAAAGAAATTTATTTGGCAGAGCCTCAACAGAAAGAGAGATTGAGGCAAGAGAAATAGATCAAGGGGATCATCGGGGAACTGCCGGTTCTGTTTATTGGGATCTGGACGGTGATATTGCAGTTTTGGCAGCCGGAGGTGGAGGATCTGTTGTTAATATGGATGCCTTGATCGCTTTAGGGGGAAAACCTGCAGATTATACAGAACATTCAGGTAACCCTCCAAGGGAAAAATTAAAAAAATTAACTAAAATTATTTTATCAAAACCAGGACTTAAAGGCTTATGGATTGTGGGAGGAACTGCAAATTTTACAGATATTTATGAAACATTGATGGGGGTAGTGGAAGGGTTAAGGGAAGTTAAACCAAAGCCAAATTACCCAATTGTAATAAGAAGAGGGGGGCCAAGAGATAAAGAAGCATTTGAGGCATTAAAAGAAATTGGAGAAAAAGAAGGATTTGATTTTCATATTTACGGCCGGGAAACACCCATGACATCAACTGCAAAGATCATGGTTGATTTAGCATACGGAAAACATTAGCGTCATTGCGAGGAGTGATAACGACGAAGCAATCTTGTTCATGAATTAGATTGCCACGCGAACTAAAGTTCGCTCGCAATGACGGAGAAGGAGGAATATGGCAATACTAGTAACTGAAAAAACAAAAGTTCTAATCCAAGGAATCACCGGCAAAGAAGGATCCAAAGTGGCCTTGCAGATGCAAAATTATGGTACCAAAGTGTTAGCTGGGGTAACTCCTGGAAAAGGCGGGCAGGAAGTACATGGGATTCCTGTTTATAATTCTATTGCAGAAGCGCTGGAAAACCATCCAGGAATAAATACCTCTTTTATTGCAGTGCCAAATTTTGCAGCTTTTGGAGCAATGGAAGAAGCAATCAAAAACAAAATCCCCTTAATCAATGTTTTAACAGAACATATTCCAATTGCTGATACCGCAAAAGCAATTGCCTTGGCTAGAAACACCTCGGATGGTGGCCCCGGAGGGGACTCCTCCGAGGTGAAGAGAATCAGGATTGTTGGCCCTTCATCAATCGGAATAATCTCTCCAGGGTTTGGAAAAGTAGGTTCCATTGGAGGTGATGATCCCAGAGGAGTTTTTAGAAAAGGCAGTATTGGAGTTATTTCCAAATCTGGAGGAATGGCATCAGAGGTTTCCTGGATTTTAACCCAGGCCGGAATGGGGCAGTCAACAGTGATTGGGATTGGAGGAGATATTTTAGAAGGAACAACTTTTGCAGATTTACTGGAAGAATTTGAAAAAGATCCCCAAACTGAGAAAGTAGTAATTTTTGGAGAAATTGGGGGGACATATGAAGAAGATGCAGCGGATTATATAAGGGGAAAGGGTAAAGGGGGAAGGGGTAAGTTTAGTAAACCAGTGGTGGCATTTGTTTCCGGCCTTTTTGCAGAGACCTTGCCTTCCGGAACAAAACTGGGTCATGCCGGAGCAATTGTTTATGGTGAAAAAGGAAGCTATAAATCAAAAATAAGTAGTTTAAAAGAAGCCGGAGTCAAGATTGCCAAAACCCCCGACGAGATCCCAAATCTGTTAAAATAGATGGTATAATATATCTGCTATGAAAGTATCCCAAGATCCTAAAAAACTAGAAAAATTGTCGGATAACTTGTATAAGAAATATGGTAAACCTCTGGAAAAAGAACATTGGGGAAAATTCTTAGCTGTTTCTCAAAAAGGTAAAACAATTTTAGGTGAGAATCTTTATGAAGTTATTAAAAAAGCTTCAGATACTTTTGGTCCCGAGAACTTTGTTTACAAGGTAGGCGAAATAGCGGTTGGTAAGTGGTTGAAAATATGGCCATTGTAAGCTCCCGCTTCCCTTATTTGCAAATAACAATCAAAGTTTTAAAGAGAAGTTTAAAAGTAGAAGCTCTAATTGATACAGGGTTTAGCGGCGAGATTGTTATTCCTCCTAAAATGATTATGAATGGTCAGCCTCCAAAGGGTTACTCAAGATGGACTCTGGCTGATGGTTCTACAACCCTTGCTCCTAATTTTCTGGGTACTGTTAAGATTGGCAAATTTAAATCCATTGGTGTTTCTATTATTGCTTTAGGAGATGAGCCTTTGATAGGAAGAGGTATAACAGATAAGTTTAAAGTTATTTTTGATCATGGGAGAAAGGTTATTATCGAGTTTTAACTTAGGTTTGCCAAAACCCCGGATGAAATACCAAATCTGATATAATCCAAACATGAGTTTAGAAACAGAAGCTACTAGGAGAGATTTTTTAAAAGCAGTTGCTTTGATGGGCTTAAATACATTGTCTGGTATTTTAGCCTGTACTCAACAGTCTCAACCAGTACCAGAATTACCTACTCAAGATCCCAGAATAAACGATTTTTTTACCCCAGCTAATTTGGATCATTATGAGGATTTAGTAAAAAAGGAATCTGCCCAGTTTGATTTATTAACACTTACTAATTTACAGCCTTTTTCTAATGCGTCTGAACTCGCTAATATCTCAAGTATTATTCCCCAAGAAAGATTAAGCCAATTTGGTATTAGTGGTTTGGCATTTAGAGAGAATGCAGGAGATTTGCTAATGGTATTAAATTTTACTCAGGATGTTAGATTTGGTAAACCATTTCTTGATCCGTCAAAAGGAACACCTTGGCCAGCTGCGCTATTTCTTGTAGATAAGGGGGGTTATAAAGGATATGTTACAGCAAGTGGTTATGGTCCACTCGAAGGGTTTAATGGTCAACCGATGGAATTTTTTTATGTGGCTTTTCCAGCATTGGCCGAATATAAAGGGGCAGAATTTGTTATTAGATTAAGCCCTGGGTTGCTTAATGTGCATGGCAACGAGCTCAATTCATTCTCTATTCCCTTTAAATTTATGATCGCTCCCCCCATTGCTCCTGCTACAGTACCCAGCTTGTAATGGTATAATTCCTTTATGGACAAAAAGTGGAAGACATCAATATCTGGGATAGTGGATGGAGAAACGCTCATTCATGGGTATAAAATCACGGATTTAATAGATAAAGTTAGCTTTACTGATGCCATTTTTTTAGAGCTTAAAGGCGAGCTTCCTACTGAAAAAGAAAAAGCTATGTTGGATGGGATTTTAATCTCCACCATAGATAATGGCATAGGTCCACCATCCATCACTAATGCCAGAAATTCAGCCAGCTCTGGTAATCCAATGCAAGCTAGCGTTGCAGCCGGAATTTTGGGGGTTGGGGAGGCTCACGGAGGGGCAATAGAAGAATGCGCTAGACTGCTTCAGATGGGCATGAGTGCTAAAGCTTTAATAGATAAAGTAATTTCCTCTGGAGATAGAATCCCAGGCTTTGGCCACAAAATATATAAAGATGAAGATCCAAGGGCTACCCAGATTTTTGCCAAAGCCAAAGAGTTAGGTTTTTTTGGAGAGCATTGTGAATTAATCAAAACTGTTGAATCAGAACTGGAAACTCTTAAAGGAAAGAAAATTGTGATAAATGTGGATGGGGCAATTGCAGCAGTTGTGTCTGATATGGGATTTGATTATCGTTTGGGCAAGGGGTTTTTCCTAATTGGCAGAGTAGTAGGTCTGGTGGCCCATATTTTTGAGGAAATAGTCAGGGAAAAGCCTTACAGAAGAATTCCAACTGAAGAAATTGAATATGATGGTGAGCCTGCTAGAGAGTTAAAAAAAGTAGCCTCTTGACAAGCAATCTAGGATCCTGGACAATAATATATACACAGGACAACCGCAGGGCTGTTTTTTGTTTTTTAAAATATGAAAAACGCAATAGTTTTTAATTTTTGGAAAAGATATGCTCTCATTATTGGAGGGAGCGGTACTGTGGGCTTAAGTCCTAAGGAGAATAAAGACTAAAAGCCTTCATACCGCCTCTAAAAGGGCGGTTTTTTAATGGAAGGAAAGAATATGGCAGAATTTGAAAAACAAAACTACATTGAAAGTGTAGGACAAGTATTAGAATCTACTTTAAGGCTAGGTTCTGTTCCAAGATTTAGAGTTTCACTTGGGATAACAACAGTTAACTCTTTTTGTGAGGAGTGGTTCGGGCATTCCCCGGTTAATTCTGGGATCATACAAAAAGCAGCTATGGAATCGGTAATTACACGAAAGATGGCTATGCGTGGTGCTGTTTTTATGGGTTTAAATCCAGAAGATATGGATTTAGTTCGATTATTAACTGGAAAATATGGGTTGGTAGAATTTCCTGCTGAAGCGATAAGAGCAGGTCAGCTAATTGTTGTCAGACAGCCTCTTCCACTACCCAGAAAGCCCTATATTCCAGTTGATTCTTTATTAAAAGTCAGATAAAGATTAGTTTTGATTTTCTTTTAATAAAATGATATAATTAATGCATAAACGCTTTGATCCGGAAGGTTGGAAACCGGGGAGCAGAGCAATAAGATTGGCCCTTGTTTAAACAAGGGCTTTTTTAATGAAAGGGAGGTATAATAAAAGCATGAAACGCATACTAACAGGGGATAGGCCAACAGGGAAGTTGCATTTAGGGCACTATATAGGTAGCCTGCGCAACCGCGTGAGGCTGCAGGATGAGTACGAGTGCTTTTTTATTATTGCTGATTTGCACACTTTAACCACCAGACCGGAAAAAACAGCAGATCTTAAAGAAAATATCTATCAGATGGTATTGGATTATTTATCTGTGGGAATTGATCCGGAAAAATCTACTATTTATGTTCAATCCCAAATTCCAGAAGTAGGGGAATTAGCTGTAATTTTTGCAAATCTGGTGACTACTCCCAGACTGGAACGCGTTCCTACTTTAAAAGATGTGATGAGAGATGCCCAAATTCAAACTCCATCTTATGGTTTATTAGGTTATCCAGTACTTCAGGCTGCAGATATTTTAATGCCCAGGGCACATCTTGTGCCAGTTGGTAAAGATCAGGTTTCCCATATTGAAGTAACCAGAGAAATAGCCAGGGAATTTAACAAAATATATGGTAAAACTTTACCTGTTCCAGAAGCTCTGGTTCCCCAAGATCTAGGTACTTTACCAGGTACAGATGGTAAAGCCAAAATGAGTAAATCAGCTGGGAATGTGATAAATCTTTCAGATTCTCCGGAAGAAGTAGAAAAAAAGGTCATGAGTATGTATACAGATCCTAATAGAATACATGCAACTGATCCTGGAACAGTTGAAGGAAATCCTGTGTTTATTTATTTAGATGCATTTGGCTCTGATGCTGACAAGTCACAAGTTATAAGTTATAAGTTATCTTATACAAAAGGCCAAGTAGGTGATATTGAGGTAAAAAAGTATCTGGTAAAAGTTTTAAATAATTTCCTGGAACCTATCAGAAAAAAACGTGCTGAATTTGAAAATCAGCCAGAACTGGTGGAAAAGATCTTAAAAGAAGGAACTGTAAAAGCCCGTGCAGAAGCCCAGAAAACATTAGAAGAGGTTAAAAAGGCAATGAAGATGGATTACTTCAGTAATCCATAAGTACCAAGTATCCAAAAACCAAGTACCAAAGTAAAAACCAAATAATAAACATAAATGACCAATGATCGCAAATTTGATCTTGAAGATAGAACATTAAACTTCTCAAAAAGGATCATTGATTTAGTGAAAATACTTCCTAAAAACTCTGTAAATTTTGAATTGATCAGCCAAATTGTAAGATCTGCAGGATCTGTTGGTGCAAACTATAGAGAAGCAAATGAAGCTCTAGGCAAGAAAGACTTTTATATGAGAATTAGGATATGTAGAAAAGAAGCAAAAGAAACCAGGTATTGGTTAGAGCTTATATTACACAATAACCAGGGCCTCAAAGGAACTATAGACCCGTTAATTGGGGAATCAACTGAATTTATAAGGATGTTTTCAACAATGATTAAAAAGTCTATTTAGAATTTGGTAATTGATTATTTTTTGGAATACTTGTAATTTGGTACTTGGAAAACTTATTAAACATGATTAATTTTGATGATTTTGCCAAAGTTGAATTTAGAGTTGGAACTGTATTAGAAGCAGAAGAAGTAAAAGGATCTGAAAAGCTGATAAAATTAAAGGTGGATTTAGGAGAAGAGAATCCAAGACAAATCCTGGCTGGGGTAAAACAGTGGTATAAACCCAAGGATTTTGTGGGTAAACAAGTAGTAGTAGTGGCTAATTTAAAACCGCGCATTATGATGGGAATAGAATCTCAGGGGATGATGTTGGCAGCAGATACTGATGATGGCCCAGTATTTTTAACTACCCCTAAAAAAGTTTCTCCAGGCACCAAGGTGAGGTAGCAATTCCAAGCTGACTGTGCTAAACTTTCCCCTAATATGGCAAATGGTAAAAGGAGAATTAATTTAAATAAAAAGATTTTAGGTTTAGTCAAAGGCTTAGCAGTTTATCTTTTAATTGCTTTTGCAGCTTTAATCTTTTTTTATCAGGTTTCAGGTTCTCCTACAACAGGCACTGATGTGCCAATATCTCAAATTATAAATGATGTCAAAGACGGCAAAGTTACGAAACTTTCTTTAGAAGGGGATAAAGTAACTGCTGATGTTAAGGACTCTGATCAAAAACTAACTTCCAGAAAAGAGCCGGGAGAATCAATTTATAAAATCCTGCAATCTAGCGGTGTTGATCCCAAAACTGTCACTGTTGAAGTAAAAGATTTATCTATCCAGCAAGCCTGGATTGGGCTTTTATCTGCCATTTTGCCTATTCTACTTTTAGTAGGACTGATGTTTCTACTTTTCAGAAATGCCAGGGAAGCAGGTCAGGGAATATTTTCTTTTGCCCAATCTAAAGCTAAACTTTTTACCAAAGATGCTCCGCAAATTAAATTCAGCGATGTAGCTGGGGCAGAGGAGGCAAAAAGAGAGTTAACTGAAGTAGTGGAGTTTTTAAAAACTCCGGATAAATTTAAAGCTTTGGGTGCCAGAATCCCCAAAGGAGTTTTAATGGTGGGACCGGCCGGAGTTGGAAAAACTTTACTTGCCAGGGCTGTGGCAGGGGAGGCAGGAGTGCCTTTTTTCTCAATTGCCGGATCAGAATTTATGGAAATGCTGGTGGGAGTTGGTGCTGCCAGAGTCCGCGACATGTTTGCCCAGGCCAAAAAAGCAGCCCCGGCAATCATTTTTATAGATGAGGTGGAATCAATTGGCAGACAAAGAGGCATGGGGTTTTCTGGCGGGCATGATGAGCGGGAGCAAACACTAAATCAGATATTGGTGGAGATGGATGGGTTTACTCAAACTGATCATGTGATTGTGATTGCTGCAACTAATAGGCCAGACCTTTTGGATTCAGCTTTGGTAAGACCCGGAAGGTTTGACAGAAGAGTGGTTTTATCCCTGCCTGATTTGGTGGAGAGAAAAGCCATTATTGAACTTCATATGAAAGGAAAGCCTTTTACCAAAGAGGTTTCAACAGAAAAATTAGCAAGACGTACAGTTGGTTTTTCAGGTGCAGATTTGGCCAATATGTTAAATGAGGCGGCAATTTTAGCAGCCAGGGAAGGCAAAAAAGCCATAGATGCAAAAGATTTGGAAGAAGCAGCCACCAAGGAAAAATTAGGGCCACAAAGGAAGAGAATGCAATCAGAAAGAGACAGAAAACTGGCAGCATATCATGAAGCAGGTCATGCCATTGTGGGACATTTTTTGAAAAATGTTGACCCGGTTCATCGAATTTCTATTGTCTCAAGAGGCATGTCTGGTGGGCATACACTTTTTCCTCCCACAGAAGATAGGTCAAATGAAACCAAATCTCGCTTACTTGAACAAATTAGTGCTGCTTTAGGTGGACAGGCTGCGGAGGAGATGGAATTTAGAGATATCTCAACAGGTGCAGCTTCTGACATTTCTGTTGCAACCCAAATTGCCAGACAAATGGTAATGGAATATGGCATGTCCTCTTTGGGTCCAATCACTATGCAATCAAAGTCGATGTTTGTAGTCTGGAGGGGAATGGATGATAGCGGGGAAATGTCGCCTGATTTGCATAATGCGGTTGATAAAGAAATAAAAAAAATTATGGATTCGTCTTTTAAAAATGCAGTCATTATTTTAAAACAACACAAACTTAAGCTTGATAAAGTAGCCAAAGCCTTACTGGAAAAAGAAACCCTGGAATCTGATGAATTTGAAAAAATTGTGGGTAAGAAGAAAGGAAACTAGAAGAAGACCTTTAGCGGATTTTGTGGGCATTTACCTTGCAAATAAAAATTCTCCTTGCATATGATATAATTACCTTGTATGAATCAAATGGCCACCATTACCAGTAAAAAACAGTTAACCATCCCGGCTGAAATTTTTAGAAAAGCTAGGTTGCAGATAGGCCAGAGGGTAATAGTATCAGAGGAAAATGGTAGCTTAAAAATTACTTCAGCAGAAAGGCTAGTTGAGGAGTTGGCAGGTTCTGTACCTATGCCCAAAAAATGGAAAGGTAAAAATTTGGATCAAATTATTGATGAAGCGCGGGATGAATATTATAAAAGTAAATATAGCTCCAAATGATTTTTGTTGATACTAATTATTTTTTAAGATTCATTTTACGAGAGAATAAACTTCAATATTTAGAAGCTAAAAAACTTTTTCTTGGAGCTGCAAAAGGGGAAATTGAATTAATTACTTCCTCGGTGGTATTTTTTGAAATACACTTTGTATTAAAATCTTTCTACAAAAAAGATAAATCATTTTTGGTAGAAATCCTATCTAAAATACTTAATTTAAGCATAATATTCCCGGAAAAACAGCTATTACAGGAAAGTCTTGCTTTTTATGAAAAATCAGTTATAGGTTTGGAGGACTGTTACAATCTTGCATTTTCAAAAATGGCGGGAGTGACAGAATTTAAAACTTTTGATATAAAGCTAGCAAAAGAATTTGAAAAAATTGTGGGCGAGAAAAAAAGCTGACTTTTTGTGGTAAGATCTTTGTATGCGCGTTACCATTATTCCTTTAATCTTTTTCCTGACAGCTCTGATTTTTTTAGGATTTTGTGGAAGTACTTTTGCATACGATGATGATATCGGGACTTCCCGTATTGATCCAACCTCCCCAATCTATTTTTTAAAAACAGTCAGGGAAGATCTGGAATGGCGCTTGGCCCTAACACCAAGAGTTAAATTAATCAGAAATTTAGAGTTTGCCACCAGAAGATTGAGAGAGGCAAAAACGCTAGTATCCACAAACAGACAGGATTTAATTGAGCCTACTTTGGAGAGATATTGGTTTTATATATCAAGGTTGCCGGATAAGGATTTGAAAGATCAGGAAATTGCAACCAGTATTAAACAGAATCTTCCTATTCATCTCAAAACTCTGGAGAAAATTTATGCTCAAGTTTCAAATTTAAGAGCCAAAATGTCCATCAGGTCTGCTTTAAATAGAGTAATCGGAAGAGCGGATGTTCCAAGTGATGCCAGATTGCCTGTTTGTAATTTATTTATCCTTGAAGCCTCAACCTCTGCCAGTTTAAATGATACAGAAAGGGTAATCCTTATGGAGCGCTCGCAAAAGTGTCTGATTGAGAAGGATGATAATTTTTAAGAATTTTTTCGTAGAATCTTAGAAGTTTTCTAATTAATTTTTCTGAATTAAAGTTTTCTTTAACAATTAATGGAGAATTTTTGGAGAATTCACTCATTTTTTCAGTGTCTTTAAGAAGAGAAATAATTCTTTTGGTAAATATTTCCCAATCCAGGGGTAGGGCATAACCGTTTTTACCATTGACAACTACTCCTTTATAAGCCTGGTCTTTGGCCACAATTAAAGGTAAACCAGATGCAGCAGCCTCAATTGCCACCATCGGGTGAACTTCAGCAACTGACGGGAAAACAAAAATATCCGCATCTTTATAAACATAGGGCATTTTATCATTGGGAATGCCACCAGTCAGCCTGACTCTTTTTTCAATACCCAATTTTTCAGAAAGTTTTTTTAATTTTTTAAAATCTACCCCCTCACCAACAATGACAAGGTATGGTTTATTATCAAGCTCTGTTATGCGTTGAAAAATATGGAGCAAAAATTCAAAGTTTTTCTCTTTACCCAACCTTCCTACAGCTAAAAGGATAGGATAAGTTTTGGGAATATTATAATTTTTGCGTAAGAACTGGACATCTTTAACTTTAAACTTATCAAACTCTACAAAATTTGGAATCACAATAATGGGCTTTTTGACGCCAGACTTTATCAGCTCCTGCTTCATTTTTTCTGAAGGAGCCACTATCCCGTCACATAAATTCCCAAATCTTTTGAAAAAGATATTATTAATGTGGCTGGCTGTTAGAACTTTGCCTTTTAAAAAATAGTGGGCAAATTGACTCATTTGAGTATGGAAAGTCATGATAAAGGGAACTTTTTTACTCCTGGCAGTAATAAAACCTAAAAATGAGAATACTCCGTTTCCATGGGCGTGAACTAAATCAAAATCACGTCTGATAATTTGCCAAAAATTTTTATGGGGAATTGGTATAGGGAATCTGATTGAGTCTGGTAGAGTAGGTGAGACTCTCATAGAAGGTAGATGATGGGTATCTTCATGATCATTTCTAAAGCCTTTCATCCTGGGAGCAAATAAAAAAACCCTCAAGCCTTTTTTTTTTAAATTTTTAACAAAATATCCAACAGATACGGCAACGCCGTTTAGTTGTGGGTAGTATGTGTCTGTAAAGTAAGCGATCCTCATATTATGGGATATCTATATTATATCATTTGCTACCCCCAGTCAAAAATTTGTGATAAATTGAATTTGTGCCATTTTTCTCTACTGTTTTAAAAACCTTTTTATTTATCTCTGCTGCAATTTTGATAATTGTGATTTTGGCATTTGTTGGAGAATCTGTTTTTGATAAAGTTTATAATTTCCCAAAAATAATATATGGTGTTACCTTCTCACCTTCTTATGCAAAGTTTTTAAAGCTAGATTGGGAAAAAACTTATCTTTCAGTTTTAAATGATCTAAAAGTTAAAAACTTAAGATTACCCACAGAATGGGATAATGTGGAGAAAAAACAAGGGATGCTGGATTTTTCGGAAAGTGATTTTATGCTGGATGAGGCATCTAAAAGTGGGGTAGAGGTAATTTTAACTGTTGGGAATAAACAGCCCCGCTGGCCAGAATGTCATACACCGCCGTGGGCCAGAACTTTAAGCTTAAAAGACAGGCAGGAGCAGATTTTGCAGTTTATTAAAACTACTGTAGAAAGATATAGAAGCCGTCCGGAAATTACCTCCTGGCAGGTAGAGAACGAACCGCTGCTGCCATTTTTTGGCCAGGATTGTGATTATCCTGATTCAACTTTTTTGAAAAAAGAGGTGGAGCTGGTAAGAAGTTTATCTAATAAAACAATTATTATTTCAGATTCAGGAGAGCTGGGTAATTGGATTTTACCAATGCAGCTGTCTGATGTTTTCGGCACCACTTTGTATAGAGATGTTTATAACCCAATCCTGGGTTATACCCGCTATCCCATCCTGCCCTATTTTTATAATCTAAAATCACAAATTGTCAGAAGGTTATTTGCCAGAAGTAATCAAAAAACAATCATTATTGAGCTTCAGGCAGAACCCTGGTTAGGGACCCCGGAACTTAAGGGTAAGCCACAAGCTCAAGTACAGTTTTTCCCTTTATCAAAACTTCAAAGTTATATAAATTATGCCCAAAAAGTGGGAATTGATACCCAATATCTTTGGGGATTGGAGTGGTGGTATTTTATGAAGGATCATGGATATCCAGATTATCTGGAGTATGCAAAAACCCTTTTTTAGCTAGCTTAATATGCTTTAAACAAAATTAATTTTTTTAAGAAAATCAAATATAGATTGCTCCAGATCATAAGGATTATTTAGAACAATTATATGATTTGCTCCCTCAACAAACTGCAGATAGGATTTTTTGATTCTTTTGCTTAGATCTTCTGCCAAATTAGGCGGGAAAATTGTGTCTTTACTGCCCTCTATCACCAGGGTTGGGACCAGGATTTTTTTTAAAATATCCTCGGCATCCAGATTTACCATGCTTTTGAAAACCAGCAGATAGCTTTTTAAGGAAGTATGCAGGATATCTGATAAAAGTCTTCTTAAATCAATATCATTTGTGCCAACAAACTGGTCATCTTTTTCATGACCTGAAGCTTTTTTGATAGAGGACACTGTCAGTAAAAGATCAATCATCTTATTCATTAAAACCTTGGGGATGAAATTTTTCCCAAAAAAAGCCGGTTTGTAGCTTGTATCAATTAACACCAAAGCCTTGGATTGATTTGGGAATTGGGCTTGAAAATACATGGAGATAATCCCACCCAGGCAATGACCAATAATGACCGCATCAGTTATTTTCTCTTGCCGGATTAAGCTTTCCACATCTTTGGCAAAGTTTTCAAACTTATAAAAATTTTTATTTTCTCTTCTTTCAGATAGGCCATGACCCCTTAAATCCATGGCAATTGTTGAGAATCCTTTTTTACTAAAATAACCTCTTTCTTTTTTCCAACCGGTTAAATCTCCTCCTAACCCATGTAAAAATATTAGCCACTTATTCTTGTCTTTTTCAGTTTTATGATAATAAATTTTTGCCCCGTCAAAAGAAGTAAAGTATTTTCTACTCATATGGAATTAGTTTAACAGATAATGCTACAATCTAGCCATAAATTATGAAAAGACTGGTTTTAGTAGATGGAAATGCCCTGCTGCATCGGGCTTATCATGCTACTCCTCCTTTTACAACCAGCAAAGGTGAACTGGTTAATGCGGTTTATGGTTTTTCCTCGATGGTTTTAAAAGTAATTGATGAGTTAAAGCCTGATTATCTGGCTGTTACCTGGGATGAAAAAGGCCCAACATTCAGACACCAGGCGTATACCCAGTATAAAGCCACCAGAGGTCCGGCAGATGAGGCACTGTCAGGTCAGTATAAAAGGGTACACGAAGTGGTTAAAGCATTTAATATTCCAGAATTTAAACTGGCAGGTTTTGAAGCAGATGATTTAATAGGAACACTTGCAGTGCAGGCAACCAAACTACCAACTACCAACTACAAACTACAAACTATTATTGTGACAGGAGATAGGGATATTATGCAGCTGATTAATGAAAGGATTAAGGTCTTTATGCCCAAGAAAACTTTATCTGATGTGGGACTTTATGGGGAAGAGGAGTTTGTGGCCAAATATGGCTTTATGCCCAGTCAACTGGTTGACTACAAAGCGCTGGCAGGAGATCAATCAGATAATATTCCGGGGGTGGCGGGGATTGGTGATGTTTCGGCTACCAAATTAATACACCAGTTTGGTCCAATTGAAGAGATTTATAAAGTTGAGAACCTGAAAACTTTGCCAGAAAGAATGCAAACTCTTTTATCCGAAGGTGCAGAATCTGCTGTGATGAGTAAAAAACTGGCCACCTTAGATCTTAAGGCTCCAATCAAGCTGGATTTTGCCGCCTGTGTGGTTCATGATTTTGATAAAGATAAAGTAGTTAAGCTATTTGAAGAGCTGGAGTTTAAAAGCTTAATTGCAAGGATTCCTGGTACTCACCTCCGAGGTGAAGTCAAGGAGACGTCAAGTTCACACCTCGGAGGTGTAACCTCAGATTTAGACAAAGAGGTTGAAAAAGTTTTGCAGAAAATGACTGCAACCGGAATAGCTGTTGATTTGAAGTTTTTAGCTAAGTTTGGTAAAGAGATGAAGGTTAAATTAATCAAGTTAGAGAAAGATATTTACTCAAAAGTAGGACATCAGTTTAATATCAACAGCCCAAAGCAACTTCAAGTTATACTTTTTGATGAGCTAAATTTACCGGTTTTTCGAAAAACCAAAACAGGCAGATCTACAGATGAAGCCACGTTACATGAATTAGCTCCAGCTCATCCTGTAATTCCACTTTTGCTGGAATACCGCCAGCTTTTTAAACTGGTTTCTACCTATATTGATGCTTTGCCTAAATATGCAAAAGACGGAAGGATTCATTCCACTTTTAATGTAGAAGGAGCTGCTACAGGCAGGCTATCTTCCAAAGATCCTAATTTACAAAATATTCCAATTAAAGGTGAGTTGGGTGGTGAGATGCGCAAGGCTTTTGTGGCTCCAAAGGGTAAAGTTTTACTTGGAGCTGATTATTCACAAATCGAGCTTCGGATTATGGCTCATTTGGCCGATGATCCAGGCTTAAAACGTGCATTTGAGTCTGGTATAGATATTCACACAGCCACAGCAGCTAAGATTTTTAAAGTCCCTTTGGATAAAGTGACTAAGCAGCAAAGAAATGTGGGTAAAACCATGAATTTTGCCACTCTTTATGGCCAAGGCCCTCATGCGCTGTCACGCCAGCTGGGAGTGGAATATGAGCTGGCGCGCCAATATATAGCTGAATATTTTGAACAATTCCCCAAAGTGCGGGAGTGGATGCAGAAAACATTGGAATTTGGCTACGAGAATGGCTATGTAGAAACTTTATGGGGCAGAAAAAGATATATTCCGGAGCTTAAGATTGCCAACCATATGATAAAAGCAGCTGGTGAGCGGGCTGCCATTAATCATCCTGTTCAGGGAACAGCTGCGGATATGATTAAGAAGGCAATGGTGGAAATTTCCTCTGTCATTCCCGCGAAGGCGGGAATCTATACAAATAAAGAATCACATGGATCCCGGATCAAGTCCGGGATGACAGAAGGGTGCTCCCTCGTTTTACAGATTCATGATGAACTGCTTTTTGAATGTAACCCAAAACAGGTAGAAGAAATAGCCAAAATGGTCAAAGAAAAAATGGAAAATGCCCTGAAGTTATCTGTGCCGGTGGTTGTGGATCTAAAAACAGGCCCAAATTGGGGGGAGATGGAAAAGTTAAAATTATCTTAACCCTGATACTAAAAATTCAACAACATCTTTGGCTGTATATGAGTTTCTTCCGCGTAAAACTTCAGGTAAAAAATACTGTCCCTGTTCAGTCCCGGAACTATATAAAGGGGGCACTTCATAACCGTCTTTATGAGTTTGACCTAAATCTATAGCGGAAAGTAGGTTTTCACAAAGACACCCTGCACCCACAGTATCTTCGGTTTTTCCTCCCTTCCGGATATAATCTTCAACAGGTTCAGCTTTACATATCCAGGTTAATCTTCCATTGTGAGTAGTACGTTCTCTAAGCCGTCCAATTGTGCAGGATCTATGATTTGCACTCCAGTCCTCATATACATCAGTATCTCCTATACTAGGTACCCCTTCAATATTTCTATCAACCCTAAAAGCATAATAGGTGGGAGAGATTCTTGGGTCGTTATAAACATCCAGATTTCCCTTTGAAGCCTGATTAATAATCGCTCGTTTCACATTTTGCGGGAGGCCGGATTCCATACAATACTGAAATGGGGTTGCAACTGTAACACTATCAGCACCTAATTCAATGGCTCCTTTGACTGCTTCCGGGGTAGAAAATCCTCCGGCCAATGTGACAGGGATACCAATGTCCCTGGTTAACCTTATAACCAATTCTAAATCTATTTCATCTCTTGGACCATATTGATATTCGCCTCTCTCGTTATATGCAATATCGCGTGGTTTTGTACTATGCCCCCCGGTTTTTTGAGGAAGTTCTACTTTAAGCTGATCTATAGCGTTAGGGTGTCTTTTGCTATCTGTCAAGATCTTTACAGCAAAATTAGAAGATGCAACTCCGGTTATTCTGGGTTCTTTAAGGTCATGGTCAAGACGGCCAATATGATTTTTGGGATTAAAACGGACCATATATCTTTTAAAATCTTCTTTTCTTTCATCGGTCCCATGGTGAACAGTAAGATCATATTTGACAGATTCTAAAGCGCACAACTTTTTGATATTCTCCCGCATTTGAAAAGGTAAACCGGCACTGATTTCTATTTCATCTCCACCGGCCAGCATTACTCCAAAAGTTACAGCCATAACCGGAGTTTGGACCTCTTCGAGCTTATTAGCGGCAATTTTTACTTCAGGACCTTTTAAGTATCTGCCCATTTTTGCAGCCCTGACAATCCAGTATCCTCCAAAAACATTAAGACCTTCTATCCGTTTGTCTGGATTGATTCCAAACATAGGCAGCTGCCGGTAAGGTTGGCCTTTTGGGATTCCTCCGGGCACATAAAGACTTCTAACATAGTCTGATAGTTCATGAGCATCAAATCTATCCTCAAATTCATCTACTGTTCTTAATATACTGCCTGTGGGATCTCCTCTTTGCAGTAGCCTGGCTAAAATATGATCAATTCCTTCAATAGAGGTCATTCCCATTCCTCCAGTTAAAGATATTGCGCGGGGTAATAAATCATTAGTTATAAAAAGCCCCATAGCGCCGCCTCTAATTCTTTCAGCTCCTGCGACCAGAGTCATATTAGGATACTTTATATCACATTCTTGACTTTTATACCCTATATTGTGTAAAACTGCATCTTAATTATGATAGCAAGTACAGAAGCCCTTGAGAGAAAAGTTGTTGTTACAGGTGGAACAGGTGCAACCGGTCTGCCAGCAGTAATAGAATTTGCCCAGCATAAGTTGGTTCCGCTTGTTTTAATACGTGAAGTAGAAAAGATTATAGAAGACCCTGATACAGGTGAAAAGGTAAAAGTTAATTCAGATGACAGAATAACTAATTTTCAAGATACAGTAGAATCTAAAACGGGAATAAGGCCACTTGTAGCTAGAGGAGACCTTGGGAAAATTGATACCTCTGAAAAAGCAAGAGCTCTTGTTGATAGGTTTAATCTAGTCCCGGGAGAGCCAGTGCATCATGTACCAATAGCAGCAGAGGGGATAAATAAATATAAGCTTTCATTAGCTAGGGACTTAAAAGATATAAGGAATGCTTCTGCAGCTCATCCGTTAACACAAGAAATGCTTATAGAGGTAACAGAAAAATTATGGCGAAATTACACCGCTGATGAAAAGGTAAGACCTGCTATGCAATCAAATTGTATTGCTCACACGCTAATACTTGATGAATTAATAGCAAGAGGTCATATAGATCACCTTTCCGTAGTTGGTATGTTAGCAAGTCCATTTTCTGCCGATGTTAGTCCCAGAACTGCAAAATATATTTATCCTGGTCCCGCCTTTTATTGGCCAATTGCTTATTCAAAAATGAGGCAGACCGAGGAAGTTAGAAAAAGGGCAGTAAAATATGGATTTAAGGTAATTGACTTAGTTGCACCTGAAATTTCTGATACAGCTGTAGGAGGATTTTTGGAAGAATTTGTTGGTTGGGTAAATGCAGTATCTCCAAATTTGCCTGCTATTTCTATGCCTTCATCAACGACTAATATTGTTGCAAGAGTATTTGTTGAGCAGTTTATTGAAACCACTCAAATGACTGAAATATTTACAAGAAAATATCTAGACAGTTCCGGAGAGGTGTTTGACTTCAGGCCAAAAACTTGGCCAGAGCAAGCATTGAGAGGTTATTTTTAAACAATCATTTTTTTAACTGGTCTCATTTCAGTTGTAAATTTAATAAATCCTGTTTTTTCTAAAATATAAAAAGTTATCCAAAGTAAGGGATAGATTAGAAGGTTGATGATTGAAGTTAGAGATTGGAGGGTTAAGAATAAAAGTACAGCCAATAAGGCTGGAATAAAACCTAAATATGGTTTCAGGAAATTTTGAAGCTGATCTTTAACTGTTTGTTTGATTAGATCATTTGTGGGGTTTTGGGATTTTGGGGAGTTTAGGGTATCCAGAATTTTAGGATCCAGACCAGATTGTCTTAAAAGATCAGGGTTTTTCTTTAAAAGATCTATTTGTTCTTGAGTAAGAGAGGGTAGAGGGCTTTGAGTTTCCTGTTTATTTGATCCAGTCTGGTTAGTTAAATTTAGCGCAGTATCAATTAGCGAATCAGGGATTTGAAAGCCTTTTTCTGAAACTATTTTATTTACTGATAAAAAATATGTAATGGAAATTACCAGAATTAAAAAAGTAGACAATAGTCTAATAGATGGACCTAAAAGAGAAAATGGTTTGAATGTCAGATAGCTTTTCATAGTATTTTCCAAACCTGCAAAAACCAATATCATAGTTACCAAACTCCCAACGCTAAATATTAACCCTAAAGAGGGTTCAAAAAATAGCATAGGGATTAAAGATGCTAATGCTGCAGTAGGCAAGATTAATTTCCAATCCAGACAAAGAGTTGCAAATAATATAAATGAAAAACTGGCCAGGGTTATTAGGATTGAAATAATAATCAGCTGCATAAAAGTTTGTAAAGATAGAGAAAAAATTAAATCATAGGATTTAAAAATAAGGGAAAGTTGAGAAAGCAGTATGACAAATACTATTAAAAATAAAGGAGCGAAAAGGAGTTTTTTGGCTATAATCATGATATACTTCATCATAACATGAAGACACTAGTAACTCATATTAACCCGCATTTAGATGATATTGCTGCAATTTGGCTTTTTAAAAAATTCCATCCGGAATTTATGGGTGCTCATCTTGAATTTATCTCTGCGGAAGAAGGGAACAAGGGTTTAGAGAATTCAGATGATAAAGTCTACTTTGGGGTAGGTAGGGGCAAGTTTGACGAGCATAAAGGTGATATTAATGAGTGTGCAACATCTTTGGTTTGGAAAGATGTAATCTCCTCCTCACTTTCACCTAAAGATGAGACTGAAAAAAAAGCATACAACAGGATTGTTGAATGGGTCAGGCTGGATGATACAGGAAGGCTGCCCCAGGAAGATTTTGATCAATTTAACATTCCGGCATTTATCAGACTTAAGGATAATGACGCTAAAACTTCAGGTAAATCAACAGAACTGGGAGCGGAAATTTTGGATAGGATCTTAAATGTTGTAAAAGATGATGAGGAGGCAGAGCTGGATTGGCAGAAGAAAGAAGAGTTTGAAACTAGTTTTGGTAAATCCTACGCAGTTTTATCAGATAAAGTTGACAGGCCTTTTTGTAAAAAAAAGGGTGGGGATTTATTTTTAATTATGGGACCAAAAACAGGATATGTACAATTTTTTACACCCAGAAATGATTTGGATTTAGAACCTGTGTATGAAAAATTAAAAGAGGTTGATATAAAAGCAGGCTGGTTCCTGCATCATTCCCACCATATTTTAATTTGCGGTTCTGGTTCCTCCCCTGATTCTCAAAAAACCAGCCTTTCTTTTGAACAGGTGATTGAAATGGTGAAAGGAATTTAATTAAAGTTGCCCTTCGACTTCGCTCAGGGTAAATTTTATGAAAAATTTAAAAGTAGCTCTGACGCATGATTATCTGAAGGAGTATGGTGGTGCAGAGAGAGTTTTGGAAGCTTTACATGAGATTTTTCCAGATGCTCCTTTGTACACCTCTTTTGTAAATTTAGACTCCATGGGTGAGAATGGGAAAAGATTTAAGGATTGGAACATTAAGACTTCCTGGTTTCAGCATTTTCCATTTGCAGAAAGACTTTTATCACCTTTCCGTTTATTTGCTCCGATGATGTTTGAGAGTTTTGATTTATCAGAATATGATTTGGTAATTTCCTCATGTAGTATTTACTTTTCCAAGGCAGTTATCACCAAACCCGGTAGCTTACACATAAGCTACATTCACACTCCACCAAGATATTTATACGGGTTTACCACTTCTTTTAATTATAAAAAGAATCCAATAACTCATATTTTAGGAGAATTAGTAAATCACATCTTAAGAATTTATGACTTTGAAACTTCTCAAAGGCCAGATATTTTAGCGGCAAATTCTAAAAATATTGCTGCCAGAATACAAAAGTTTTACAGACGGGATAGTATGGTGATTTATCCGCCGGTGGAAATTAGTAGTAGGTATAAAGTAGTAAGTAGTAAGGGAAAGAAAGATCATTTTTTGGTATTAAGCAGACTAGTAAGAGGAAAAGGGGTAGAGGTGATAGTTGAAGCATGCGGGAAATTGGGTTTGAATCTTATGGTTGCTGGCACAGGTCCGGAGCTGGAAAATCTAAAGAAGCTTGCTACTAACTACAAACTACCAACTACCAACTTTTTAGGATGGGTCAGTGATGCAGAAAGGGTAAAGCTGCTGCAAAATGCAAAAGCTTTAATTGTAGCCTCAGAAGATGAGGATTTTGGGATTACCTCAATTGAGGCCCAGGCTGCAGGGACTCCGGTCATTGCTCCGGCATCTGGTGGATTTTTGGAAACAGTGATTGATCAGGCAACAGGACTATTATATGGTGGGTCAGGACAAGTTACAGTTGATGCTTTGATGGATACTTTACAAAAGTTTGATCCAAAAGATTTTAATCCGGAAGATTGCCGCAAACAGGCTGAAAAATTTTCCAAAGAAAGGTTTAAAAAGGAAATTTTGGAATTAATTAGTAAAAATAAGGTATAATTCCATGTTATGAGTCGTGATCGAGAACGTTTGGCAAAAGAATTTAATAGGTTAGAACAGGCAGCACAAGCAGCCCGGTTACATTTTATAGAAGGAAGAAAAGCTGATGATGTTGCAAAAACTTTAAATGTCAGCAGGGTTAATTTTTTTGCCCTTTTAAATCTGGCCAGAAATCAGGGAATGATACATGCTGAGCTACCTGATGATTATTTAACATATCTTAAGGTTGGAAATTCACCTACGCTAGAAAGACAATTAGCAGCGAAATTTTCTCAACTAGATCTACAAGCTACAGTGTGGGAATTGCCTGTGCAAGTTTCTGGTGAGGAAGATTATGATTTTAAGTGGGATTATTATTTGCATGGATTTTTGGCTAGGATGGCGGCTAGTGATTTTCGTAGTCTACTGCGAAGAGATGACAATATCGGCGTTGGTGGAGGGGTAGAAATGAGGCAATTTGCCCAGTTTTATGAAAAACTATCTTTTTTGGACAAATCTGCCCAAATTATTTCACTTTGTGGTGGAGTGCACCGGTATGAATTGCCAGATGGGAAAAGAATGGATGTATCTGCTATGAGCGCTGCCTATTACTTGTCCTCCTTAATATCATTTGATGAAAATGGAAAGTGGAATCAGCCAGTTCTTAATTCCGGAACAGCTTTTCTGAGGAAAAAAGGCGATTATCCAGAAACAAAGATACCTGATATTGCGGTGATTGGTCTTGGTAATGTTTCTCCGCGCTTGAAACATTTTATGGTGACAGATAGATTTTACGGAAGGGGATTTTCCCCAGAGGTTAGAAGCCTATTAATTGATCTTACCCATGAAGTTGAAGATTTTTCCGGTATTAAAGATGAGGAATCTGGCGGATATTATTATCCGTTGCTGGAAGCGCTTAATAGTATTTTTGTTATCCGGCCACCAGAAAATTTAGAGCCGGTTATGAAGGGAATGGCAGAAAGATTAGGAGGGATAGCCTTGGAATTGAACCAGTATGCTAATGGTATGCGCAGAGAAAATTTTCAAAAAATTCCAGCCAGACTAGTCATTGCTGGAGGATTACATAAAACTTTCCAGATTCAGCACGCCATTAATATAGGTTTGGTTAATAGATTAGTTACAGATGCCCTAACAGCAGAAGCATTGTTAAAATTGTAATTTAAAAGAAAGATTTTTAAATTGGTAAAAGAGAATTTACCTACTTGATTTATATATCAAATTTGATATAATTAAGATGGAATTTGAAGTAAACTTTTATAAAGATAATTCTAATAAGAGTCCAATAGAAGAATTTTTACTGGAATTAGAAAAAAGTAATCTTAGGTTTATATTTCAGGCGAGGGAAGCAATTGAGAGATTAAGAAACAGAGCTTATCATAAAGAGCCTTTTTCAAAACATATAGAACCAGGTTTATGGGAGTTAAGAGTTAAGTCAGGTACAGATATTTTAAGAATTTTGTATACTTTTGAAAAAGGCAAAATAATAATTTTGTTGCACATTTTTATTAAGAAAAAACAGAAGACACCAACTAAAGAGTTAAAAATAGCAAGAAAGAGATTAAATCAATTAAGGAGGATAGAATCATGAGAAGAAGAAAAGATGATTTAGATAGATATACAGAAGAATTATTAAAAAGACATCCTGAAATGAAGGATGAAATGGAAAAAACTGGACAGGCATTTGATATTGCTTATCAAGTTTATGATTTAAGAAAAAAAGCTGGGTTAACTCAAAAGCAATTAGCTGATCTTGTAGGAACTAAGCAGTCTAATATCGCCAGATTAGAGTCTGCAGATTATACAAGTTATACCCGGCAGACTCTGGAAAAAATTGCCAAGGCATTAAAAGCCAGAGTTGAAGTAAGAGTGATTCCGCTAGATTCCCCCAAATCTGCCCAAATTTAAAGAAATATTCAAAAAAGAAATTTTGGAATTAGTATAGGAGAATCTTCCTAAAATGTCATCCTGAATTTATTTCAGGATTCATTAATTATTTCTTATTTGATACTTTTGACCGCAAAAGTATCACAAAACTCTTTTTGCTGGAAAGTCGAGCTACTCGTCAGATTTTGCTGATCGGGGGTTCACCCCCTCGGAAATTCACTAATCGTTCAGTTTCCGGTTCCCCCTGATATCAAAATCTTCCTCGTTTAACGCTCTTTGTTTCTAAGCAAAAAAGAAATATAATTTAAGAATATATGGCTAGAATGCAGAGAGTTGAGGTTTTAATGTCAAAAAGACTCCGCAAAGATATTGATAAGTATCGCAAGCTTAGTGGAGAAAGTATATCAGGGTATATCCGTATGGCTCTTTATGAACGTGTTCTTAATATAAAACAACAAATCTGATTTTCCAATGAGAGATATTAAGATTATTACACCCTAAAGAAAGATTTAAAAAAGAGATTTTGGAGCTAATAGAGAAAAATTTGCAAATAATGAGGTAGGGATATATAATCGCTCCGTATGGTTGAGCAGGTACCAAATACACTGGAACAGGTAAGAGGATGGTTTACCGACAATCAAGTTACCCCAAGTAGAGCATATATGTATGTTGCATTATTCAGAGGTTTCTATCGTAGAAAAGTAAATAATATTTTAGGAGCGGTTGATATCGGTGTTGTCGGTACAAGTACAAGCGCAAGAAGAGATTATCCAGGACGATATCTATCATTTCATGTTTTACAGGGTGGGCAAAATGATGTTGGACAAAATATGACAGAAGAACAAAAAAGAGAGTTCAATCAGCTTTTCGACCGACAAATTGTGCAATATCTGCGTCCTGGTGGTATAGGAGTAGAGCTTGATTATGTACCTGCTTCTTCATTAGATGGAATTGTAGGTCAGTATCCTGAAGCTGCTAGAACCAAGTATTTAGGTTTACTTAATAAAGAAGCTACGAGCGTGGTATTAATTCCTCCGGGTTGGTCGCCCAACTTACGAAGTTACACCCTAGTTCCTGATAACGCTGAGGCGTATCGAAATTTACAAGTGACTTGTCTAGATGAAGAATGTCAATCTTCCGCTCCATTTCAGCGTTTTGATAATACAGAACAGATGCGGGGAGGCAAAGATGCAACAGTACACATGACTTTTGAGCAGATACCTGTATTCCGTTGTGCTGGATGTGGTAGGGAGCAGCAACATTATCAAGCGTTGACTGATTTCTATGTCCAGAAAGATAAAATCCTGGAAGATACAGGACTCAGGCCAAAGCGACAACAGGTTTAGTAATTGACAGAGAACAAAACTTACGATAGTGTAACTTCTACCTCATGGATTCTGTTAAGAAACATATAACCCGCGCAACTGAACTTACTGCTATTTCTGTTTCCAAACTAATTAAAGAAAGAGGGTTTACCCCAAATGATTTATTGGAGGAGGAAGAATCTAAAGCCCGCGAAAAGCTGATAGATCAGGCCGGAGTGGATGCCATGGCAACGGCATTGACAGATATCCCGTTTACTTTAGAAATTGTCGGATCAGAAGGCAGAAAACATATTCATCAATATGGAGAAGCGCTGCCTACCCTGATGGGTACATTCGGATCCGGAGAACCTAAACTGGATATGGTTAATGATGTGGTAGAAGGGTCAAAAGCTGCCAAGCTAAATTCCCCAGGAGCTGTTTCTGTGATTGCTGTATCAACTCATAAAGGCTTAATGGCAACACCTGACGACATTGATTATATGGATAAGCTGTTCGGCCCGCCCCAACTTAAGGGAAAGCTGTCTATGGAAAATAGTGTGGAAGAAAATTTAGCAGAAGTAGTGGATACTTTCAAAATAGAACCTCATGAGATTAATGTGGTAATAATGGAGCGGGATAGAAATGCCCACTATATTAATGCCTGCCAGAAATTCGGGGTGAATTTAATTTTAATTAAAGCCGGGGATTTTATGCCTTCAATTCTGGCATTTTTGGATCCCAAAAAACATAAGAAAGGACTACACCTGATTATGGGTTCCGGGGGATTTGAGGAAGGGGTGATGGCTGCTGTTGCAGGAAAAGCTTTGGGAGCTTTTGTTGAAGCAAGGGGTTGGACGCCAGATCCTGAAATAGCTAAAAGATATGAAAAAGTATGGAGCGTTGATGATCTGGTTTCCGGAAAACTTTCGGATTGTTTGGTGTCTATTTCTGCAATTACGGATGAGAATAAATGGTTTGATTTAAAAGGGGAAAGGGGAAAGGGGAAAGGGGAAAGTAAGGTGACCACCTTGACAGTTGACTCTGCTGGTGTAAAGATAAATAACACGGTTCACCACTAACCGTCATTGCGAGGAGGGAGAAAGTCTAGACGACTTTCGAGTGACGAAGCAATCTTATTCATGAATTAGATTGCCACGCGAACTAAAGTTCGCTCGCAATGACAGAGAGAAAGAATGGATATAATAACTCTTAAACAAACAGCTCAAGCCATGATGACATCCCCCAAAGGGCTTCTGGCAGCAGATGAATCTACCAAAACTATCCAAAAAAGATTTGATGTTCTGGGGATTGAGTGTACAGAAGAAAACAGGTTAGCTTACAGACAGATGCTTTTTACCACTCCCGGTGTTGAAGAGTTTTTATCAGGGGTAATTTTATTTGATGAAACACTAAGACAAAAAACAACTGATGGTATAGCTATACCCAAACTTTTAGCAGGTAAAGGTATTATTCCCGGAATAAAAGTAGATAAAGGAGTTCATGATTTGCCTAATTTTCCAGGAGAAAAAGTAGCAGAAGGATTGGATGGGTTAAGAGACAGGTTAGTAGAGTATAAGGATCTGGGTGCAAAGTTTGCCAAATTCAGGGCCACAATTGCAATAGGGGATGGAATCCCTACAGATACCTGTATTGAGGCAAATGCAGAGGTTTTAGCCCGTTATGCCACGCTTTGTCAGGAGGCTGATATTGTGCCAATTGTGGAGCCGGAGGTATTACTTGACGGGAATCATACTATTGAGCAGTGTTTTGAAGCTCAAATCAGAACCTTAAAAAAGGTTTTTGAAAGGATTAAGGCGCATAAAGGAGTATTAGAAGGTATGATTTTAAAGCCCAGCATGGTTTTATCCGGCAAAGATTGTTCTGTTCAAGCTGATTCAAAAACTGTGGCAAAAATGAGCGTTGATGCACTAAAGCAGTCAGTTCCTCCGGAAGCGGGGGGAATAGCATTTTTATCCGGCGGACAATCTGATGAAGCATCCATAGAAAATCTTTTAGAAATTAGCAAAATCGGGGGGCCCTGGCCGCTGACTTTTTCCTATTCCAGAGGATTGCAGAATGCTCCCATGAAAATCTGGGCAGGTAAAGAGGAAAATATTAAAGCATCCCAGGATGAATTTTATAAAAGATGCAAATCAGCCTCTTTAGCCCGCCAGGGCCTTCCTGCCCGGGCAGGTAAATCTTCTTAAATCCTGCTAGAATAACTTCATGCCGGAGTTGCCAGAAGTTGAGACAATTAAGTTAGGGTTGCAAAAGAAAATTATTGGGTTAAAAATTACCAAAATCCAGGTTTTATCTGCCAAATCTTTCATTGGAAATCCTAATTTGGCCCAGGGTAAAAAAGTACTCAATATCTGGAGAAGAGCCAAAATATTAGGCATAGACCTAACCCCGTCATTGCGAGCCCCGAAGGGGCGTGGCAATCTACTAAAACAGATTGCTTCGTCGACTGCGTCTCCTCGCAATGACAAGGATGTTACTTTGCTATTTCATCTTAAAATGACAGGACAAATAATCTATGAAGATGGAACCCGTTTTGTCGGTGGACACCCAACAGAAGATATGGTTGGACCGTTACCGAATTCACATACCAGAGTAATTTTTTCTTTTTCTGACGGTTCACATTTATATTTTAATGACCAGCGGCGTTTTGGCTGGATCCGAGTAATTAAGGGAGATTGGGGAAATTTGGGGAATTTGGGGCCAGAACCACTGGAGAAAAGTTTTACTTGGCAAGTTCTGAAGACTAATTTACTGAAGCACAAATCCATGCCTGTAAAAGTGGCTTTGATGGATCAGCAAGTTGTTGCGGGAGTAGGAAATATTTACTCCAATGAAGCTTGTTTTGATGCTAAATTAGATCCCAGGACTAAAGTGGGAGATATGGGGGATAGGGAATTTAAAGCAATACACAAAGGGGTGATCAGGGTGATCAAAAATGGGATCAAATATGGAGGAGCAACCAGAGCACATTTTGTAGATTCTGAAGGTAGAAAAGGCTACTTCCTGGATTATGCTAAAGTGTATTGGAAAAATGGAAAGCCTTGCCCCAGAGATGGCAGCGAAATTAAAAAGATTACTCTTGGGGGCCGCGGCACATATTTTTGCCCAAATTGTCAAAAATGAGTATAATACTAAAGTTGTATGGAGAAACAGACCTTTACCTCGGTTTTTCAAAACCGGGGATTTTTAAACCTTTGGATAAACCAAATTATTGTCCAGCTTTCCTATAATGCCCTAAATTTTGCTCTGATCATTTGGGTTTTTAAATTAACCAATTCTAATACAGCTGTGGCAACCTTAATGGCTGTAGTTTACTTACCTGGTGTTTTTTTCAGTTTATTTTCCGGAGTACTGGTTGATTTAATGGATCGCAAAAAAATTATACTGGTAATTAATATTAGTCTAGCAATTTTATTTTTGAGCCTTATTTCTTTAAAAGGGTATTATCCGGCAGTACTTCTGATCGCATTTTTGGTTAATTCTCTGGGGCAATTCTATTTACCAACAGAGGCATCAGCCATACCCTTGATTGTCAAAAGAGAACAACTTTTAACAGCCAATTCGATTTTTTCCGTAACTTTATATTCATGTTTCCTTATAGGCTTTGGCCTGGCCGGGTTGGTTATTTCTTTATTAGGAATAGATTTTATCTTTGGTTTTGGAGCAGCAATATTGACTTTAGGTTTTGTTTTAGCTTATACATTTCCCAAAATTCTCGCGAAACCTGATGAGCAGGGAAGAAAACTTCTTCATGCACTAAAATATAAAAAATATTCAGATGTTAAGGAGATAGGTATGAATGAGATTCTACAAACTCTAAGGCTGATCAGGGGAAAATTGCCTGTTTTGACATCAATTGCAATCCTGGCAGGAGTACAAGTTGTGATCGGAGTTTTAGCAGTGCTGCTGCCTGCTTTTTTAGAGAGATCATTGCATATTGAAGCTACTAATGCTTCCTACATATTAGTTATTCCGTTAGGGTTGGGGATTGTATTAGGTGGAATTATTTTGGGAAAACTCGGTTCAACTCTGATAAAAAGGGTAGTTGTTGGTAAAGGGATTCTTTTAGGAGGATTAATATTTTTATTTATGGCTATCGCCCCGGTGGTATTCCCGGCCATAAGTTATTTTAAAATCCCAAGACCGTTACCATTTTTTTACCAGCCACCTTTATCTATATTATTTATAGTTTCATCTTTCCTTTTAGGACTTGCAATGGTTTCAATTTTGGTACCATCTCAAACAGTGTTGCAGGAAAATACCCCCGATGAAGATAGAGGAAAAGTTTTTGCAACACTGGGGGCTGCCATGTCAGCATTATCTTTAGTCCCGGTACTATTGGCAGGTATTTTTGCAGATTTATTTGGTGTAACGCCGATACTTATGGGTGTTGGGGTAATGATTACTTTAATAGGGATTTTTGGTTTAAAACCCAGCCTGTTTTTTTCAGAAAAATTCCTGCCCGCACACATTAGAGAGTTTTTGGGATTTGGACATTGGGAGAATAAAAGTTAAAAGTTAAAAGTTTAAAGTTAAAAATTAAAAGTTTTCTGAAAAGAAAAAGACAATCACTTTTCACTTTGCATTTTGCACTTTGAACCTGTAATATTCCCTTCATGCATCTTAAAAGCCTAAATCTTACAAACTTTAGAAACTACCCTAATTTAGAACTCACTTTTGATGCTCGTCCCACTATTTTTGTAGGCAATAATGCTGCAGGTAAATCCAATATTTTAGAGGCAGTATATTTACTGTCTACTTCTAAATCTCAAAGGGTAGAACAGGAGGATGAGTTAATAAAGACAGGTAAGGAATTTGCCAAAGTTGAAGGGTTTGTTGTGGATGGAGGAGAGACTGAACTTTTGGTAATTCTAAATAGACCTAATAAAGATGTGAATTTTAAAAAGAAAGTCTTGGTTAATGGTATTTCCAGAAAAGTAGTTGATTTTATAGGAAATTTACCGGCTGTGATTTTTTATCCATCTGATATAAATATGGTGACAGGTCCGCCATCTTTAAGGAGGTGGCATTTGGATTTAGGTTTAGCCCAGATTGATTCTGTTTATAAAAAAACTCTGACTCAATATGAGGCATTTTTAACTTCCAGAAATAGGGTGTTAAAAAAAATTAGGGAAGGACATGGAAGGCTGGATGAGCTGGAATACTGGACAGATGAATTAGTCAAACAGGGTGAAGGGGTAAGGGTAAAGCGTGAAGATTTTTTTAATTTTATTAATAGTTTAGAAACTCCTTTAGGTGAGTTTAAGTTTGAATACAAACAAAGCCCAATTTCAGTGGAGAAATTAAAAGAAACAAATGGCAGGGAAGTGGCTGCTGCCCAAACTTTAATTGGTCCCCACAGGGATGATTTTCGTGTCATCCTATATCAAGATGTCATTCCGAGCGAGCGAAGCGAGCGTAGGAATCTTGATTCAGTAAAGATTGCCACGGTCCGACAGAATGTCGGACCTCGCAATGACGGTGGGGGTGGACGTGATTTGGCACATTTTGGTTCCAGAGGTGAACAAAGAACAGCCACTTTGGCTTTTAAATTGGCCCAGCTGGAATATATGGCCAAAATATTAAATCAAAGGCCAATTTTACTGCTTGATGATGTATTTTCAGAATTAGATGCAAATCATAGAGCTCATGTGGTGGAGATAGTTTCTAAACAACAAACCATAATTGCCACAGTAGAGCTAGAAAACATCCCACAGGAATTTTTAGATTCCAGCAGGATTTTAAAAGTAGAGGATGGAAAGATTTTGTAATTGTCATTTTTTCTTCACACTTTTGTAACCAAAAGTGTGACAAAAGTTTCTTGCAGGGAAGTCGGGCTACTCTTCGTGTTTTGTCTAGCGGGGGCTTACCCCCTCGACAATTCACTAATTGTTCAGTTGTCGTTTCCCCCTGCTGCCAAAACACTCATCGTTTAACGCCCTTTGTTCCAATGCAAGACTAATAGGAGAAAAACTAAGGTAGGAATTTAAAGGTGGAAAGGATTTGATCAAGTGTATTTTCTTCATTAATGTCTTGTAGGTTAAATGTGTAAGTTTTACCATTGTGGGTTACTGCAGCAATTGTAATTTTATCTGCTCCTGGTGCTGGTTTCACTTTCTCAACTAAAATTTTCTCTCCCTGCTCATTTCCTATTGTGACCACCTTTTTGCTTACCGCCTGAAATTCATCGCTAATATTAATAAGTGGCTGTTTTATTTCGTTATCAATGTGCAATGTAAGTACCCCAGGATCATCAGTTTCACAAGCAGGATTAGGATCAAAGTAAAAATTATTAGAAGATTGACATATGATATATTGCCAATGAGGCGGATATTTTAAAGAATACTGATAGACTGTATTTGTATATGTTTTCCAGTTGGCAGTTTCCCCGGTACCATTCGGTACAGGGCTGGCATCTGGAGTTGGAGATGGAGTAGGTTGTGGAGTTTGGGAAACAACAGCAGGTGAGGATTTGGGAGTAGTTTGTCTTCCTAAATAATATGCTCCACCAGCAATAATCACTGCTATTAAAATCCCAACTATTATAGTTATTGGTGCAAGCCCTTTTTGGGACATTAAAGTTAGTATATCATTTCTTAATGCCCCAGCGGGAGGCAAGGCGGGAGAGTTCAAAGGTGACAATAACTCCCAATGCAGTCACCATTGCTGCATAAATAAAGCGGGAAAGTAATCCTGAATTGGGAATTCTTGGTTCAATAAATTCCTTAACAGTTTGCTGGATAGTATCATTCCAGGCTAAAGCTGCAGCCAAACCAAAAGCAGAGGTAGATAAAGTAACCAGCTGTTGCATTAACTCTTTATGGAATATAAATCCGTTCTTTTTAGCCATATCTAGATTGTACAGGTACTTTAAAATTACATCAAGATATATTAAACTCTATAAACTCTCAATGATTATTCTTCCAGGACTGATTGATAGCCATGTACATTTAAGAACTCCTGGTCAGGAACATAAGGAAGATTTTTTAACCGGCACGAAGGCTGCAATTGCCGGTGGTTTTGTAACGGTTTTGGATATGCCCAATAATAAAGAACCTATTACTAGTGAAGATAAGCTTCAAGAGAAAATAGAGCTCGCCAGAAAAAACGCCATATGTGATGTAGGTTTTTACTTTGGATCCCTGGGAGATAATCTGGATGAATTTGAAAAAGTAAAAGATTTGGCATTTGGAATTAAACTCTACTTAAATTCTACGACTGGAAACTTCCTAATTAATGAAGAAAAGCTAACTAGGATTTATCAGAGTTGGCCTTCGAATCAACCAATACTGCTACATTGCGAAGGTGAAACTATGCAAATGGCTTTGAATGTAATTCGCACTACACAAAAAAAGACTCATATTTGCCACGTTTCCTCAAAAGAGGAACTGTCTAGCATTATTTTGGCTAAAAAGACGGGTTTACCTATAACTTGTGGTGTTACTCCTCATCATCTGTTTTTGACAGAGGCAGATGTAAAAAGATTGGGCCCATTTGGCCTAATGAAGCCATCCTTAAAAAGCCAAAAAGACCAAGATTATCTTTGGCAGAATTTGGATGTTATTGATATTATAGAATCTGATCATGCTCCTCATACCAAACAAGAGAAAAATGGAGCTAATCCGCCGTTTGGTGTTCCCGGACTGGAAACTACTCTGCCGCTGCTTTTAACAGCAGTCCATGAGGATAAATTAAAAGTAGAGGATATTATTCGTCTTTGCCACAGCAATCCTGCCAAAATTTTTAATACCCCAACAGATTCCAGAACTTATATTGAAGTTGAAGATACTATACCCTATACCCTAAACCCTAAAAACTTTTTCACCAAGTGTGACTGGACACCATTTGCCGGAAAAAAGGTAAAAGGGAGGATAACAGGTGTAACTATTAGGGGTCAAAAAATATATGATGGTGAAAATATTTTAAGATCAATGGGACGGGTAATATATCCAGCTAATTCCAGTAAGAGATGAACAGGGCTGAAAAAATTATTATGGGAGAAGCTGTTAAACAACTTCCTCAAGACAGACTTTTGGGTTATGCCAATCAAATAAGTCAGGGGTTGTCTGTGCATCCCTATACCATGGTTCAATTTAGTCCCAATCAGATTGTTGAAGCTATGAATGATGGCAGGACAATTTTATGTCTGGATAATAAGGGAAATCTTCTGGCTTTTGGACAGATCTGGCATTATGGACAAAACTCCACCGGCCAAGAGATAAAAGAATTCGGCTCGTGGTTGTCTTTTAAACCAGGAGGTTTCGGGGTGTTAATATTAAAATCGGCCAGAGATCTACATTTAGATCTTTACCCCGGTTCTCAACTAATAGCAATTGTGGAACTGGAAAATAAAAAAGCTCAAAAAGTAATCGAAGGTATGTTAAGAGTTAAGAGTAAGCCCACATATTCAAAATTTTTAAAAACAAAAAACAATAAACCAGCTCTTATGAAAATGTATGATATCACGCTTTCTTGATAGTTGTTGACAAGCAGATTCATTAATATTAAACTATGCAAAGGTTCTATGCTTAAAAGATACATTTTTAGATTATTTTTGATAATTAGTTGATCCGCCAATGGGCGGATTTTTTTTAAAAAATATGGGTACAGCTAACTTTAAGGGTAGAGACATTATAGACATAAATGATTTTTCCAGGAAGGAATTATTATTCATTTTAAAAACAGCTAAAAAATTTGATCCTTACTTTGTCAAAAAAGACAGATCCAATTACACAATTGCCCAGGGTAAAATTGCCGCAGTGTTGTTTTTTGAGCAATCCACCCGTACTGAACAATCCTTCAGGTCAGCTGCCCAAAAAATAGGCATGGGGGTAATTGGGTTTAATGACCCGGAGTCTACCAGTATCCACAAAGGTGAAACTTTTGCCGATACCATCAGAATTATGGATGCTTACGCAGATGTATTGATTATCAGACACCCAAAGGCCGGGGCTGCCAAGGAAGCTGCAGATGTAGCCCAAATTCCAGTAATTAATGCCGGAGACGGACCTAACCAGCATCCTACTCAAACTATGCTTGATCTTTATACAATGCTCAAAGAAGCTGGTAAAATCGACGGCATTAGTGTAGCTTTTATGGGTGATTTAAAATATGGCAGAACTGTACATGCCCTTTCTGTTGCTTTGTCTAATTTTAGAGTAAAACAAATTTTCATCTCCCATCCGAGCTTGGCTATGCCTGATGAATATCTTAAACTTTTGAAAAAAAGAAAGATAAATTTTAAGATTTTGACAAAAACCCCTGAAGATTTTAATGGAATAAATTTTCTGTATCAAACAAGAGTTCAAAAAGAAAGGTTTGAAGATATGAAAATTTATAACAAGATCAAAGATGAATTCATATTAGGCAAGGAGTTCTTAAGTCAGTTGGATAAGGGGGTAAAGTTAATGCACCCACTACCCAGAGTAAATGAAATGACATCAGAGTTGGATGCACACCCGAATGCTATTTATTTTTCCCAGGCCAGAAATGGTTTATATGTTCGTGAGGCATTACTTAGTTTAGTGCTTGGCAGGCTTTAAGTTTAAAGGACAAAATATGGGTAAACTGATTCTGTCCGATGGGACAGTTTTTTTAGGGCAAAGCTTTGGAGCAGGGGTTAGTACCTCATTGGGCGATGAGCCCACGTCCGGCGAGGTGGTTTTTAATACCGGAATGGTAGGATACCCGGAATCTCTAACAGACCCATCATATTTTGGACAAATTTTGGTTTTAACTTACCCGCTGGTTGGCAATTATGGTGTTCCTGATAAAAAATTCTGGGAATCAAAAAAGATTCAGGTTAAAGCTTTAATTGTACAAAATTATATTGATGACCCTTCTCATTTTGAATCTGAAAGAACACTTTCTGATTGGCTAAAAACTGAAGGTGTCCCTGCATTAGCCGGGGTTGATACAAGATCATTAACCATCAAGTTAAGGAAACATGGGGTGATGCTGGGAAAGTTGGAAGTTGGAAAATTGAAGATGGAAGGTGGAAAGAAGATCTATGATCCCAATTCAGAGAATGTACTGCCGTATGTGAGTGTGGATAAGATAGAGGTGTATGGTGAAGGAAAGAAAAATGTTGTGTTAATTGATTGCGGGGATAAGGAAAATATTATTAGATCACTGAATAGAAGAGGGGTAAAAATAACCAAAGTACCCTGGGATTTTAATCCGCTAGAGGCTGATTTTAAATATAATGGAGTATTTATTTCAAATGGGCCGGGAGATCCAAAACAAGCCCAAATTACAATTAAGAATGTGGCTGATGTTTTAAAAAAAGGACTTCCCACTTTTGGAATTTGTTTAGGGTCCCAGATTATCTGTCTTGCTGCAGGAGGAAATACATATAAGCTAAAGTTTGGTCATAGGGGGCAGAACCAACCTGTTATAAATAAAGTAACCAATCAAGCAATTATAACTTCTCAAAATCATGGTTTTGCTGTGGACATGAAATCCTTGGGTAAAGAATGGGAAGAGTGGTTTGTGAATTTAAATGATGGTACAAATGAAGGAATAAGGCATAAGAAAAAACCATTTATGGCAGTGCAATTTCATCCTGAAGCCAATCCAGGCCCATTTGATGCAGGATTTCTCTTTGATGAATATATTAAGTTACTTAAGTAACTTAAGTTACTTAAGATAATGAAGTTATCGCAAGCTTTGCTTATGAAAAAAATTTTAGTTTTAGGATCAGGAGCGCTAAAGATAGGGGAGGCAGGGGAATTTGATTACTCTGGCTCCCAGGCTTTGAAAGCCTTAAAAGAAGAAGGCCTGCAGACTATTTTAATAAATCCTAACATTGCTACAATTCAAACATCAAAAGATCTCGCGGACAAGATTTATTTTCTTCCTGTTACCCCTTATTTTGTGGAAGCAATAATTAAAAAAGAAAAACCAGATGGAATATATCTTTCTTTTGGAGGGCAAACAGCCCTAAATTGTGGTTTAGCCTTGGAAAAGAGCGGGGTGTTTAAAAAACACGGGATTAAAGTTTTGGGAACTTCAGTTAAAACTATCGAAGTGACAGAAGATAGGGAATTATTTGCCAAAACGCTCTCAAAAATTAATATCAAAGTCCCCAAAGGAGGTTTTGCCAAAACCTTAAATCAAGCGCTAAATTTAGCTGAAAAATTGGGCTATCCTTTACTTATCAGATCAGCCTTTTCTTTGGGTGGCCTAGGATCTGGAGTTGTTAACAGTAAAGATGAGTTAGTAAAGATGGCCTCAGCTGCTCTACATCAAGCCCCCCAGATTGCTGTTGAAGAGTATTTAAAGCATTGGAAAGAGATTGAATATGAAGTAGTTAGAGATAAAAGTGGCAACAAAATCACTGTTTGTAATATGGAGAATTTAGATCCGTTAGGGATTCACACTGGAGAATCAATCGTGGTTGCTCCTTCTCAAACTTTAAACAATTATCAGTATCATATGTTACGAAGAATGGCTTTGCAGGTGATTGAATATTTAGGGATTGTTGGGGAGTGTAATATTCAATATGCTCTAAATCCGGAAAATAATGATTATAGAGTAATTGAGGTTAATGCCAGACTTTCAAGATCATCAGCGCTAGCTTCCAAAGCCACAGGTTATCCGCTGGCCTACATTGCTGCCAAAATAGGACTTGGCCATAATCTAACTGATTTAAGAAACTCTGTCACACAATCCAGCTCTGCTTTTTTTGAGCCGGCTTTGGATTATATTGTGGTTAAAATCCCCAGATGGGATCTGCAGAAGTTTGTTGGGGCTCATGAAACTATTGGCTCTGAAATGAAATCAGTAGGTGAGGTGATGGCCGTTGGCAGAAGTTTTCCAGAGGCAATGCAAAAAGCCATTAGGATGTTGGAGACTGGCCAGGATGGGTTACTCGGGAATGATGTTGACGATACAAAGCTTCTGCCAACAACTGAAAGAATTTTTGCTATATCTCAAAGATTTTTAAAAGGAGAAAGTATTGAGAAAGTATATGAGGAAACAGGAATTGATCCCTGGTTTTTGTATCATATTGAGGAAATTGTAGAATTCGAGAAAAATTTAAGAAGCTATCAGTCGTCAGCTATCAGCTATCAGACTATTTTGAATGCGAAAAAGCTGGGGTTTTCTGACAAACTGATTGCAAAAGCTGTTAAAACAACAGAGCAAAAAATTAGAGAGTTTAGAAAAAAGCATAAAATAATTCCGAAAGTAAAACATATTGATACTTTGGCAGGAGAATTCCCGGCCAAAACAAATTATTTATATCTGACATATCATGCTGATGAATCAGAAGTTCCAAGTTCCAAGTTCCAAGTTCCAAGTAACGAGCAAAGCTCGCGCTTACGCGCTAAAGCAATAGTCTTGGGATCCGGACCTTATAGAATCGGATCATCTGTGGAATTTGACTGGTGTTCCGTAACTTGTGCACAGACTTTAAGGAATAAAGGTTTAGAGACAATTATTATAAATTGTAATCCTGAAACTGTTTCAACAGATTATGATTTAGCTGACAAGCTATATTTTGAAGAGTTAACATATGAGCGGGTATCAGATATTTATGACTTGGAACAAACAGCAAGTCTTATTTTAGGTTTCGGGGGGCAGGTGCCAAATAATCTGGCAATGAGGTGTCATAACTTTGGATACAAAATTTTAGGAACATCACCCATCTCTATTGATATTGCAGAAGATAGGAATAAATTCTCCGCGCTTTTGGATAAGTTAAAAATTAAACAACCTTTATGGAGTATCTTGAAAAATGTTTCTGAAGCATTAACTTTTTCAAGAAAGATCGGCTATCCGGTGCTAGTGAGGCCATCTTATGTACTTTCAGGCTCGGCCATGAATGTTGCATATTCATCTTCTGATTTAAAAAAATATTTAAAAGAGGCTTCAGATGTATCCAGCGAACATCCGGTGGTAATTTCCAAATTTGTGGAAGGGGCAAAGGAAATCGAAATTGATGGTGTTGGACAAAACGGTGAACTTTTAATATATGCAATTTCAGAACATGTTGAAAATGCCGGGGTTCATTCAGGGGACTCAACTATAGTTTTGCCGCCTCAACGGCTTTATTTGGAAACTGTCAGAAAAATAAAAGATGCAACCAAAAAAATAATCAAAGAATTAAAAATTAACGGACCATTTAATATCCAATTCTTAGCCAAAGAAAATAAAATTTTGGTAATTGAACTAAACCTTAGAGCGTCCAGATCTTTCCCCTTTGTTTCAAAAGTAACAGGATATAATTTTATAGATTTGGCCACCAAAGTTATGCTGGGTGAGAAAATAGAGGGGGATTTTAAAACGCTAGATCTAGATTATGTGGCTGTTAAAGCACCGCAGTTTTCTTTTAATAGAATTAAAGGAGCAGATCCAAGGCTTCGGGTGGAGATGTCCTCAACCGGAGAGGTTGCTTGTTTTGGCTTGGATTTGCAAGAAGCATATCTTAAATCTCTGCTTTCAACAGGATTTAAATGGCCAAAGAAATATATTTTTTTATCCTTAGGCGGGCAGAAGAATAAACTTGATATGCTGATTGCTGCAAAAAGATTGAACAATTTAGGCTTTGAAATTTATGCAACAGAAGGGACAGCAGATTTCCTGAAGGAATCCGGTGTTAAAAATACTAAAGTTTATAAAATTTCAGAGAAAAAACACCCGTCAATTTTGGATTTATTAAAAGACGGCAAAATCGATTTGGCCATAAATATCTCGGAGGGAGGAGGGGAAAAAGGAGAGACTGACGGCTATATTATCAGAAGAAATTGTGTGGATTTGGGAATTACGCTTGTTACCAATCTTCAATCAGCACAACTTTTGATTTCCGCCTTATCTTCCAAAAAAATGGGGGATCTTCAAATAAAATCCTGGGATGAGTATGTCAGTAATTAAGTTCATATATTGACAATACGGTATGCGATCGTACATCATATTGTTATGAAGGCCAGAAGGGAAGGAAGTTTAACAAAAGCAATCCTTTTAGTATTAGAGAAAACTGTAGATGGTTATGTTAGATTTGAAGATTTTGCAAACCACTATTATAGGTATCATTATGGGGTCCCAGAGCTTAGGCAGTCATCACTTTCTCAAGCTCTTAAAAGATTAAGAGAAAATGGCTTAATTGAGGAAGTAA
This sequence comes from uncultured Gammaproteobacteria bacterium, assembly GCA_964547465.1. GTDB lineage: Bacteria > Patescibacteriota > Microgenomatia > Daviesbacterales > UBA10151 > CAZJNI01. The sequence goes on along the minus strand of CAZJNI010000005.1, from coordinate 37,517 downwards.
AGCTGAAAAAGGATATAATTATAAAATTAACAGAAGAGGGAAGGGATTTGATACAAGATCCATTTGATGAAAGTAAATGGGATGGGAAATACAGGATTGTTATTTTTGATATCCCGGAGGAAAAGCGGATTATCAGAAACCTTTTTAGAAGGAATCTTAAAAAATGGGGTTTCAAACATTTACAAAAAAGTGTCTGGATTTCCAAAAGAAATATTTTTGATAAGCTAAATTCTTATATTAAGGATTTGGGGATAGAGAAGTGGGTGATAATTATTGAATCCAATAAATTAAGCCATACCATTTCGTGATACGATCGTACAAGCAAATGGTATGAATGACTGTAGAAGCGGAAGCTTGACAAAGGCAGAGAGAGAGAGAGAGTTTAATTGGAATCATATGATAGGTAATGAAGGCTCAGGAAATGAGGTTCCTGTTCAAGAAAGATTTTCAGCTAGAATGGAAGAAAACACTAGATTAGGCAGATTAGCAGTTTCAAGAAAAACAGAAACTGTTGAGAGATTCAAACTAATTGACAACATAGAACATATAGAACTAGCTAGAGATTTTGGAAAAGTAGTTGAGGCAGGGGAAAAATTTATTAATGATTCTCAATGGGTTTGGTCTTTAATTGAAGCAGGTGTATCCAAAGAAGCAATACTCCGAGCTTGGGATATAAAGGACGAAAAAAATAGGAAGGCTAATGATCAGGCTAGAGACACACGGGATCAAAGGTAGAAGGTCCTAGATTGTCCCACTCTTAATTAGATTTTTTGCGGGAAATGTGCGAAAATTGAGTCAATGTTTATTCCCAAGTATACGATCACCAACAAGGTTTTAAAATCTATTGGTATAGTTGAAGCTGCTCGTGAGGTCATCATGAATGCTCCGCTGGTTCCTGCCTGGGAGGCTAAATTTAGAAAAGAGGCTATGGAGAGAACTGTCCATCATGGCACTCATCTGGAAGGAAATGCCCTGTCAGAGGAAGAGGTGAAAGATGTGTTGGATGGCCAGGAGGTAGTAGCACGCGATCGGGATGTTCAAGAGGTACTAAATTATAGGAATGTTTTAAAGTTTATAGATACTGTGCAAGCTCAAATTGGTCAGAGTGGTGCATATAATTTTACTTTGGAGACAATTTTAGAAATGCACAAGCTAACCACAGAAAAAATCCTGCCCGAGAACTCTTGTGGCAAATTTAGAATCCGTCAAGTGGTAATCAGGAATACCAAAACCGGACAAGTTTCCTATACTCCTCCTCCGGCAGTGGAAGTGCCATACCAGGTTGAGGATTTAGTTAACTGGATAAACTCTGATGAGGCAAAATCCAGCAATCCTGTTATAAAAGCCGGTATCATTCATTATGAGTTGGCCAGGATTCACCCTTTTGTGGATGGGAATGGCAGAGTTGCCAGGGCCACTGCTACTTTAATTATGTTTCTGGATGGATATGACATCAGGAAATTTTTCTCATTTGAGGAATATTTTGATGAAAACCCCATGGATTATTATTTAACGCTGCAGGCTGTCTCAAATCAGCTGGTTTTGGATACTCATGAGCGGGATTTAACTCCATGGCTGGAATATTTTACAGAAGGTGTGGCTATTGAGTTAAATAGAGTTAAAGAAAAAGTCCAGAGGATTTCAACAGATGCCAGGATTAAGGATAAATTAGGGGAGCAGATTGCCTTAAATGAGCGGCAGATGATGATTATGGAATATATTCACCGGCATAAGGGTTTATCTAATAAAGATTTTAGAAAAATATTCCCGGATTTTTCAGATGATACAGTTTTGCGGGAGCTTAAGTTTTTGCGCCAAAAAGGTCTGGTAAAAAAGTCCGGCGGCACCAAAAAAGCTATTTATGTATTGAAGTAATTTTATACTATAATTTGCGCTCGGATATCTTCCCGTAATCCATTAAGTGATATTTTTTGTTTTGGTGTCAAAACCACAGCAATATTTTTATCTCCTTTTTGAGCTTTACTTAATGCATCAAAAGCCCTGCTGTATAAAAAATTCGTGCTTCCTTTGTCGCTACGATCATAAAAAGCTACACCAATGGTTGGTACAAAGCCCCCTTTTCGGGACAATAATGCTGATATAGTATTTAATAAAAGTACAGCTGTTGCAAGTGAAGTGTCCATATCAAGTTTGGGTAGGATGATACCAATTTTTCCAGACTCAACTATACCTGCACTTTTTTCTTTTACCATTTGTAAAGCTGATTTAAGTGCTTCTTCGGTATTTACACTAAAGTCTAACATCATAAGTGTTAAATTGGTTTTATGGGTAGCAGCCTGTGCTGTTTTGTCGGTTAATAATCTTAAAAAAGGTCCTTTATCCAGTATTTCGGTAGGATCAAAAGTACTATTTTCCGGTATCTGATCAACCATTGTTTCTACTCTAGGATAAGTCATAGTGGGATATTTTACAAGATTTATCCTGATTTTGCATTCGGGACAAAAGGTACGCGATCCATTGAAGTATTCCTAGGGTTTTGAGGATCTCTTTTCATAATACCCACTGTATCGCTACCTTTCTCTTTAAGCGCGACCATATTTCTACCTGCCTTTTTTGCTTCATACATAGCTGTATCTGCCTCAAGTATAATTCTTTTTGTTGCCTCCTGCACTACAATATCGACTATTTGTTTATTTTTTGCATGATCATTTGGATCTAAAGAAGTAAGCAAAGGAACTTCTTTGGGGTCAAAACAGCTTATGCCTAAAGAGATTGTGACTTTAATATCTTCTCCATTAAAATGAGCAGTAGCTTGTTCTGCATTTCTCCGTTGTCTTTCTGCTACACCAATTGCAGCTTCTAAATCTACTGGCAAGATAGTTACCATTTCTTCTCCTCCATACCGAAAGGATCTATCTATCCCTCTTTTTGTACTATTTACTAAAGCCTGGGCAACAGTTTTTAATACTGCATCGCCAGCTTGATGTTTACCCTCGTGGTTATCATTAATTATTTTAAAATGATCTATATCAGCAAAAGTTACAGAAAATGGCCTACCTGTACTAATGGCAGCTTCTACTGCTCTTGAAAGCTCTTCATCATGCAATCTTCTGTTTCCTAACCCAGTTAATGAATCAATCCTTGAGGTTTCCTCTGCTTCGGCTTTTTCTGCTTCCAATTTTTGTCGTTCCGAAGCAAGTTCTTGGGCAAGTTTTTCGTCAGGTGTAATTCGGATTCTTTCCAAATAATATTCCACCAGTTTTGGATCTACCTGTATCGCTTCTATTGATGATGAATCAGATGCATCATTACGTACCTCTGTCATTTTTATATTTTACAAGATAAACCTAATCTATTACAATCCTACTAATGTTATTTTCGCGCCTTGTACAGTATTTTGAAAAATTAGAAGAGACCTCCTCCCGTCTAGCTTTAATTGACATTATGTCTAAGCTCTTCAATGAAGTTAAATCAGATGAGATAGCCCAAGTTGTTTATTTACTTCAGGGTAGAGTAGCCCCTTTTTATGAACCTATTGAGATTGGGATGAGTGAGAAGTTGATTGCTCAAAGTATGGCCCGAGCATATGGGGTGAGTCGTGAGCAAGTGCTAAAAGAATATGGAAAAGTTGGGGATTTAGGGTTGGTAGCGGAGAATCTAGCAAAAGATTTAAGATTTAAGATTAAAGATTTAAGAGTGAATGAGGTTTTTGAAGTATTAACTGAAATTGCAAAGACAACTGGGGAGGGGACTGTTGAGAAAAAAGTATCCAGCTTGGTTGGACTTTTACAAAAAGTGGATGGGATAGGCGCCAAGCATCTGGTTAGAATTCCACTTGGTGTGTCAAGACTTGGAATAGGGGACCCCACTATTTTAGATGCATTTGCTGCTTCAAAACTGGGGGATAGAAAAAAAAGAAAAGAGCTTGAAGAAGCATATAATAGAACTTCCGATCTAGGTTTAATTGGAGAGGTTTTGTGGTCTCGGGGTATTCGGGGAGTTCGGGATCTGGATGTAACCGTGGGAAGACCGATCCGCTCTCAGTTGGCAGAGAGACTGCCTGATCCCAAAACTATTTTGGAAAAGTTTGGAGGAGCGGCTCATGTTCAGCAAAAATTTGATGGCTTCAGGGTACAAATTCATTTAGATCGCACCGGCTCGTCATTGCGAGACCACAAAGTGGCGAAGCAATCTTCTAAAGATAATAATAAGATTTCATCTTCTGCTAATCTCAGTAAGATTGCCACGGGTCCTTCGGACCCTCGCAATGACAAGACTGTGGTAAGGTTATTTTCCCGGAATTTGGAAGAAACAACCCCCATGTTTCCGGAAATTATTAAAGGAGTATTGTCTCAAGTAAAAGCAAAATCTGCAATTCTGGATTCAGAAGCTCTGGCTTTTAATCCTGTATCAGAAGAATTTTTGCCATTTCAGGAAACTACCAAAAGGCGCCGTAAGTATGGAATAGAAGAGATGGCAGTAAAACTTCCGCTGAAAGCTTTTGTATTTGACATTATGTATTTAAATGGCAAATCCCTAATGGAAGAGTCGCTAGAGTCAAGAATCAAGAATCTAGAGCAGACGGTAAAAGGTAACGAGGTGCTGATTCCACAACCTGGGGAAATAACAGACTCGCCTGATAGAATACAGGAACTTTTTGATGATGCACTAACAAAAGGATTGGAGGGATTAATTGTTAAAAGGCCTGATAGTAAATATGAGGCTGGAGGAAGGAATTTTAACTGGGTTAAGCTAAAGCGACACTCCAGTGGTGAGCTTTCCGATACAATTGATTGTGTAATTTTGGGTTATATTTTTGGTAAAGGGAAAAGATCTAGTTTTGGGGCTGGGGCACTACTCGTCGGGGTTTACGATGAGTCGAAAGACGAATTCGTGACTGTTTCCAAAATCGGCACCGGTTTAACAGATGAGGAATGGAGAGAAATAAAAGTGAAAAGTGAAAAGTTCAAAGTGCAAAGTAAGCCAGCACGGGTGAAATCATTAATCACGCCCAGTGTTTGGGTAATACCAAAAATCGTGATAGAAGTTTTGGCAGATGAGATTACCAGATCCCCAACTCATACAGCTGGTAAGACTAGCTCTGAGCCTGGCTATGCTTTAAGATTCCCCAGACTTGTTAAATTCCGTGAAGCAGACAAAAAAGCAGAAGATGCAACAACAGTGAAAGAGCTGATTGAAATGTACCAACAACAATTTAAAAAATAAGCAGAGCTTGCTATTTGCTTCGCAAAAAGTGAAAGGGGGTGAGAATAAATGATTAGAGGATTAGATTCAGTTTTAATTTCATCAGAAAATCCAAAAGCTTTAGCTGATTTCTACAAAGATAAAGTAGGACTAGAGTTTGAGGATGAGTTTGAATATGGAGAGAAAGGGGAAGCTGGCTTTATGTTTAAGGTAGGTAGTACTGGTTTAACAATTTTACCGCATTCAGATATAAAGGGTAAAAATACAAACCCAGCCAGAATCATGTTTAATATAGAAGTGGATGATGAGGAAGTGGAAGTAAAAAGATTAACAGATGCTGGGGTCAAAGTAGTAGCCGATATCTACCATGTTGAAGGATATGGATATATTGCCACTTTTGAGGATGTGGATGGAAACTATTTCCAGTTTGTACAGGTAAGGGGCTAAGTGGTAGAATCCCTGCAATATGGCATATGTGGCGGATTTGCATATTCATTCCAGGTTTTCCAGAGCCTGCTCCCCGCAATTAAATATCCCAAATTTAGTTGAATGGGCAAAGTATAAGGGTATTAATGTTTTGGGAACAGGGGATTCCCTGCATCCTCTTTGGTTTGCCGAGCTCAAAAAGGATCTGACAGAAGATGGATCAGGATTCCTGAAGCATAATTCCTCGGAGATTAGGTTTGTTTTAACAGTTGAAATTGCCTCGATTTATACAGATAAGAATAGAGGAAGAAGGGTGCATAATTTAGTAATTCTTCCTGATTTTGCCTCTGCTGAAGTTTTTCAAAAAGAGCTTTTATCAAGAAAGGCCAATTTAGGCTCTGATGGTAGGCCTATTGTAGGTATATCCTCTAAAGATTTGCTTTCTTTGGCTTTGCAAGCATCTGATAAAGCTTTATTTATTCCTGCTCATGCCTGGACTCCCTGGTTTGGAGTTTTTGGTTCTGAATCAGGCTATGATTCGCTGGAGGAGTGTTTTGAGGATTTAACTGAATATGTTTATGGTATAGAAACCGGTTTGAGCTCGGATCCGGCCATGAACTGGAGAGTTAAAGAGCTGGATAATAGATCTATTATTTCTTTTTCAGATGCTCATTCGCTGCCAAATCTAGGCAGGGAGGCAACTGTTTTTGCTGGAGAATTTACTTACGATGGTTTATGGAGTGCAATTACTTCTCCCTCCGTCATTGCGAGCGGAGCGAAGCAATCTAATCAAGAGATTGCCACGTCCGCCAATGGGCGGACTCGCAATGACAAGGTAATCGGGACTTTGGAGTTTTATCCGGAGCAGGGAAAATATCACTATACCGGACACAGAAATTGCAATGTGAAATACACCCCGGAGGATACTAAAGCAAAAGGGACTATTTGTCCGGTTTGTAAAAGAGGTTTAACAGTGGGGGTTATGGAAAGAGTGGAGGAGTTGGCAGGAAGGAAGATAGGGGAAATTGGGGAGATAAAAGAGATTGGGGTAATAAAAAGTAAGACCTTTCCCAGTAGAGCGGGATATAGAATGTTAGTGCCCCTGCACCAAGTTATAGCAGAAGTATTAAATACTGCTCCAACAAGCCAAAAGGTTTTAAATGAATACAAAAAGTTAGTAACTACTTTGGGGGGAGAAATTAAGGTTTTAACCAAAGCTTCTTTGGATGATATAGCCAAAATATCAGGGCCTAAAGTGGCAGAAGGGGTAGATAAGGATAGGAGAGGAGATTTGGTAATAGATCCGGGATATGATGGAGTTTATGGAGTAGTGAAGATATGGGCAGATCAGGGTAATCAGGGAGATAGGGGCGATCTGATAAAAGAAGCTCCGCAGCTAGGATTGTTTGACTAGAATGAAGATATTTAAAGATCGCCAATCTGCCGGGAAAATACTGGCGAAACATCTTAAGGGAGATTTGGGGGATAAGGGGATAGTTTTAGGAATTCCCAGAGGTGGAGTGGTGGTGGCAGCTGAAGTGGCTAAGGAGCTAAAGTTGCCTCTGGACATTATTGTAACCAGAAAAATTGGAGCTCCTATGCAACCTGAGCTGGCATTGGGAGCAGTGGATGGGGATGGTAAGGTGGTAGGGGAATTTGGGGAGGTTGGGGAAATAAGGGAAATAATCGATAGGGAAATTGGGGAGATTAAAAGAAGAGAAAAGCTCTATAGAGGAGGAAGGAATCCTCTGGAGGTGAGTGATAAAGTTGTGATTTTGGTGGATGATGGGATAGCTACAGGTGCTACTATTTTGGCTGCCATCAGGTTTTTAAAAAGACATCAAGCTAAAAAGATCGTTTTAGCTGTACCTGTGGCTAGTAAGGAGTCAGTAGAAAGGGTGAGAGGGGAAATTGGGGAGATAAGGGAGATAGGGGAGGTGATAGTGTTAGAAACACCAGAAGATTTCCAAGCAGTTGGCCAGTTTTACCATGAGTTCTTACCCGTTTCTGATGAAGAGGTGATACAATTGCTGTCATGAGTGAAGATCAATTTTTAAAAGTTGCTAAGCAAGTTGCACTAGAAGCTGGAAAGATAATACAAAAATATTCTGGTAAAAATTTAAAACGTAATGTTAAATTTGGAGATGCATCTGATTTTGCAACTATTGCTGATACTGAAGCGGAAAAAATTATTATTTCGCTGTTAAGTAAAAATTTTCCAGACCACAATATATTGGCAGAAGAAAAAACCAAAATTAATAACAACTCAGAGTTTACTTGGGCTGTAGACCCTTTAGACGGAACAATATCTTATGCAACAGGTATGCCTACTTTTACAGTATCAATTGGGCTAATGAAAAATAATTATCCAATTACAGGAGTTATTTATCATGTAGAAAGAGGAGATCTTTATTCAGCAGATAGTAAAGGAGCTTTTTTAAATAATAAAAGGATTAAAGTTAATAAAAAAAATAGTTTAAATAGCTCAACTGTTTCGCTTGATTTTGGACATAAAAACCAAAGGCAAGAAAAGTTTGAGACTTACATTTCATCTTTAATGAATAAGGTTGGGTATATTTACAGTTTAGGATCAGGAGCGCTGTCACTTGCTTTAGTGGCAAAAGGGGTTTTAACATTACATATTCAGATAGGTGGAATCTGGGATAATTTAGCAGGAACTGTAATTGTTAGGGAGGCTGGAGGAAAAGTGACTGATTTGACAGGTAAAGAACCCAATTGGAGTAAAGAAAAAATTGGTGTTATTGCCTCAAATGGTTTAATTCATAATCAGATTTTGGAGGCTTTGAAATGAAATTAGTTGTAGGTTTGGGAAATCCTGGGGAAAAATATCAAAACGTCAGGCATAATTTGGGCTTTAATGCCGTGGAAGAATTTAGGCGTGAGGGGGATTGGGGAGATTGGGCAGATGAGGGAAAATTCAAGTCAGAAATAGTCAAGAAAGATGAGATAATTTTGGCTCGGCCCCAAGCTTATATGAACAACTCTGGTCTAGCAGTTAAATTACTTACTGCTTATTACAAAATACCAACTACTGATGTAATTGTTGTATATGATGAGTTGGATTTACCCTTAGGAAAAATTAAGGTCAGAATGGGAGGAGCAGCTGCAGGCCATCATGGGGTTGAATCTATTATGCAGCATTTAGGTTCAGATCAATTTATCAGGGTTAGGTTGGGGATAGGAAATTTAAAAACTCAATCTGCAGAACACAGAAGAGTTCATGTTTCTGCAGAAAAATTTGTTTTAGAGCCATTTATACATTCTGAAAAATCACCGGTTAAGCATATGTTAAAACAAGCTATAAAAGCGCTGGATTTACTTTTGGAGAAAGGTTTGGAAAAAGCCCAAAACCAGTTTAATTAAGAGTCTTGACACAATGATTTTTTCCCTTTAGACTAAATGAACAAGTTCTTGTCACAGGATTTGTGACCGGCGCAGCAAGCTTTCGGTATTATGTGACAATAAACATGGAAGACAAGCCAAATCCTTTTCTAACTACCCCTGTTGCAATTCTTTTGGGCTCATTTGTGATAGGTGTTAGTATCTTAACAGCCGGAGGAGTTATTAGAGTAGGTGGAGTATCAACTACCAGTCAAGTCCAACCAACACAACAACCTGCAGCTCAAGCTCAAGCTCAAAAAACCGAGGCAGATATTGTCAAAAACCTGAAAGATTATGCAGGTAAATTAGGCTTGGATACTAATAAATTCAATTCCTGTTTAGATTCTGGCTCTAAAGCTTCATTGGTTTCTGCTGATTTAAATGATGGGACTGAAGTTGGGGTAAATGGGACACCGGCATTTTTTATTAACGGAAGATTAATTTCCGGTGCAGTACCCTTTGAGCAATTCAAACAAGTTATAGATGAGGAATTATCAGGAAAAGCTCCAGACAATACCCAAAGGCAGACTGTAGGGATAGGGGATTTGCCTGTTTCAGGCAATCAAAATGCCAAAGTAACCCTGATTGAATTTTCAGATTATCAATGCCCATTCTGTGGTAGACATTTTAGCCAGGCAGAAGGGCAAATTAAAAAAGAATATATAGATAAAGGATTAGTGAAATTCTATTACAGAGATTTTCCACTTAGTCAGATTCACCCGGGAGCACAAAAAGCAGCTGAAGCAGCCAGATGTGCAGGTGATCAAAATAAATACTGGCAGTATCATGATCTGGTTTTCCAAAACCAACAGAATATTTTTTAAATGTCTAAAAAAACTTTAATAATCGGAGCAGCTGCCCTCCTTATATTAGCTGCCTTTCTAGCCTGGCTTTTTATTGCATCTTCAAAGCCTTTATCGGGACAGAAGATATCTGATTTAGGCAGAAAACATGTGCCGGTTGGAGAGAAAGTAGATTACAATTCCAATCCTCCCACGTCAGGATCACACTATGAAGATTGGGTTAGATCCGGAGTGTATGAGGGACCTAAAGATGATGGAAACCTGGTTCATTCACTGGAACATGGATACGTGATCATGTCATATAACTGTGATTACAAAGTTACAAGTTACAAGTTACAAGTTACAAGTACAGTTTATGCTCATGGAGTAGAGGAGGAAACCAGCCAATCCACACAAGAATCCAGTTCATCAGCTACCTTATCTGATGAATTCAAAAGCGAGGATTGCCATAAGTTAGTTGATCAGCTGATTTCCATTTATGAGAAAAAGGGTAAAATAAGACTGATTGTAGTCCCCAGACCAAATTTGGATGCGAGAATTGCCTTAACAGCCTGGAATTATATAGATAAATTTAATGAGTTTGATCAACCCCGCATAGAAAAATTTATTGATGCTTATCTAAATCAGGGCCCCGAGAAAACTACGGAGTAATAAGGTATAATTTCTACATGCCGATTTTAGGGTATATTCTAATATTTAGCTTCATAGGTAGTGTGGTTTCTCTAATTGGTGGAGTACTACTCTTAGCCAGAGAGAAATTTGCCATCAAAATTTCTCACTATTTAGCATCATTTGCAGCAGGAGCGTTACTGGGCACTGCTTTTTTTGATCTATTACCGGAAGCTCAAGAGGCAGCAGGGGAAGGTGAAGTTAGTATTTTCCTTTGGACTTTTATTGGAATCCTAGCATTTTTTATTTTAGAAAGATTTATTCACCATCATGAACAATTCATAAATCCAGGTGAGAAAAAGACTGTAGTACCTTTAATTGTAATTGGAGACAGCGTACATAATTTTATAGATGGTGTGGCAATGGCAGGAACATTTTTAGTATCTATTCCTTTAGGAATTGTGACTTCACTTGCTGTTGCTGCTCATGAAATCCCCCAGGAAATAGGAGATTTTGGTTTAATGCTCAATAAAGGGGTATCAAGGAAAAAAGTATTATTAATTAACTTCTATTCAGCGCTAGCAGCTATGGCCGGGGCAATAATAACCTATCTGGCCAAAGATTTTATTGCAGGGTTACTGCCAGTTGTATTAGCGCTAACTTCAGGTTTTTTCATCTATATTGCTGCAGCAAATTTAATTCCGGAAATTCACTCCCGGGAAAATCAAAAAAAGGCTTTTTGGGAAACCATTATGCTCTTTATAGGAGTTTTAGTGATTTATATTACAATAACCACTCTTGAAGCTTTGAATCTGGCAGTTTAAAATACCCAAATGGAACAAACAATTTTAGCTTGTGATGATCAGGGAAAATTCCAGAAATATATTCCAAAAGAAATAGGTCACACAGGGCAGGGAAGAAGGCATTTAGCCATCACTGTTTTAATTTACAATAATAAAGGTCAAGTTTTACTTCAGAGAAGAAAACATAAAGTTTTTGATAATATTTGGGATTTTACAGCTTCCACTCATCCTTTGCATCTGGAAAAAGGGGATGAGACTTTGGAGGAGGCAGCTAGACGCGCTCTTTTAGATGAGTATCAGATAAGGGAGATTGGGGAAATCAGGGAAATTGGGGAGTTTAATTATTATGCCAAAATAAATGGGCTTTGCGAGAATGAACATGATCATATTTTAGCGGGAGAATATAATGGAGAAATTAAACTAAACCCTGATATGGGGTATGAAGCAAAATGGGTGGATAAAGAAGAGGTTCTTAAAGATATGGAAGCAAACCCACAAAACTATACAGCCTGGGCAAAAGAGGGGTTAAAAGTGTTAAAACAAACAGGATTTTTTAGTTAGAAAAGATGTTTTTCTGAAAGTCTTACTCCTTCTCCTGGGGTATTAACGATAATATCTTTTACAAAATTTAAGCTTTTTAATTTAGCCACTACTTTTTCTACATTTTTTTGCTCACAAATTAGGTGAATATCCTGGCCGGTGTTAATGGTGAAATAAACAGGAATTCCCATCTTTCTCCAGTGTGGAACTAATTTCATAATCTGCAGCGTTCCCGGAGTCCAATAAATTAATGGAGGGTATTGGGTTAACATAATAGAGTGCAGTTCCAGCGCATCTTGTTCAGTAAGTTCTCCTAAAGCTTTAAAATTCCGCGTTTTTATAAACTGTTTAACTTGTTTATTCTTCTGCTTCATTCTGGAAAGCCTAAGTTTCATAAAAGGGGAGGAGCGTGCCACCTTCATTCCCAAAGAGGAAGAAACTTCTTTTTTACCTTCAGAAACAATTGTCACTACATCTGCTATAGCCCAATAATTTGGCGGAAAAATCTGTTTGGCATAGGAGGTATCAGAAGTATTTCCATCTAACCATTCTACAAAGCCAGAAGGAATAGATCTGCAAGCAGATCCAGCTCCTTGCCTGGCCAGAACGGATAACTGCTTTTCTGAAAGTTTTAATCCGACAGCTTGAGACGCTGCCAAAGTTAATGCTGCAAAGCCAGAAGCAGAGGATGAAAGCCCGGTACCTATGGGAAAATTATTTTTAGAAACCACCTTAGCTTTTAGCTTTGCACCTTCGAGGTGGGAAGCTAAATTTCTGACTCTGTCTAGATGTTTAATCACTCTTTCTGCTTCATCTACTTCAACTCCGCCTCCATTTATTATGATCAGATCCTTTTTATAAGTAGGGGAAAATTCAACTGTAGTGGTGGCTAAAAGATTGCTTAGAGTCATGGAGATAGAACCATTCTCCGGCAAGCGTAAAACTTCATCTTTTTTACCCCAATATTTGGTAAAAGCAATATTAGTTGGTGCAATAGCTGTAGCTTTCATATCATTCCTTGTAAGTGTAAAACAATTCTTGCTGATTCAGAAAGTTGATTTTCAATAGTCCTTAAATTTTGTTTGGAATAAAACTTAACTTCATCAATTTCCTCTTTATTAAACTCAAAAGGACCATTTGCAAAAGTTTTGTACACACAAGTCATGGTGGTGTGGACTGGATCATTTATTATCATCTTCTTAATTAAAGTAAGTTTTGGCTGGATGCCAAGTTCTTCTTCAACTTCTCTACTTGTGGTTTCTTCATAATCTTTATTTTTAGTTACATGTCCTCCAGCAGCATTAGCCCACTTACCAGCATTACTATCTTTTGTAGCACTTCTTTTTTGGAGAAGTATTTCTCCTTTGTCATTGAAAACAGAAACGCTTATTGTCCTATGTAATAATTTTTGTGCATGGACCACTTTGCGGGGAAGATAGTCTAAAACTTTATCATCAGGATCAACAACTACTAGAAGTTCATTCTGATTATCTGTTGTGTTCATGATTCTATCCTGACTCCTTCTACATTTGCCTTAATATTAATTGCCTGGCCACCAGCTTTGATTATAGCTTTCTCAACATCCTTTCTAGTTTTTTGTGGAGCCAAAGCAATCATACAATCTCCGCTACCTGCTCCTGATAATTTCGCTCCATAGGCTCCGGTATCTCTGGCAGCATGAATCATGGATTCCAGTTTACCACTGCTGACACCTAATACTGAAAGATATCCTTGATTAAAATTCATTAACTCTCCAACAGTTTCAAAATCTCCTTTAAGTAGTGCTTTTTTGGCTTGGTCTACCAGGAAGCCTATGGAATTATAAATAGCATCAATTACTTTGGGGTATTTTTTAGCCTTTTCTTTTACTAAATTAACTAAAGTTACTGTGTCTGCTTTTATCCCAGAGTATCCAATAATCAAAGGCAGAGAAGGGAGGGTTAGGGGTTGTAAGACTTTTCCTCCGATAACATAATAGATAGTGCCACCAAAGGTTGCTGCAGCAACATCAAAACCAGAGGCAACTCCTTGAATATCTAAAACAGTTTTGTAAGCCAGTTTAAAAATAGCTTGATTAGAGAGTTTAGCACCAGTTAATTCTGATAAAGCTTTAATAACACAAACAGTAGAGGCAGAGGATGAGCCAAATCCAAATTGAGAATTAAATTCTGATTTAGTTGTAACCTTAATTCCCTTTAGCCTCACAAGGCCTGGCCTTGCGTGCGTAATAAAGTTTTTAATAGCCATTTCTACAAATCTGGCTCCTTTAGGAGTATTACCTTTACCCAGCTCTGCCATTGGTTTTTTGTACCCTGAAACATTTACATCAGGAGCATCAAGCTGGAAAATGGGCTCATCAATGAGTTCAACTGTAGCCTTCATTCGCTGGCCAACAGCTGTGATAATACAAGGTTTACCATAAACAACAGCATGTTCTCCAAATAACATTAATTTTCCCGGCGCTGAAACTGTAATAGAATTGTTAGATTGTTTCATTGTTAAATTGTTATCACTCTAATCTTAATCCCTCTACCCCTAATTTAGCCTTAAAATAATTTAAATTATAAGATTTTGCAACTTTTTGGATAATAGATGGATTTTTATGGTAACAAAGCAATACTCCTGTTGGGCCGGAAAATGCTCCTGCTCCGCAGATTTTGGCAGCACCGCCAGATTTTTCAATTTTTCTAATAATTTTTTTAACAGTGGGGGAACAAACTCCAATGCTTTCCAAATTTCTTTCCCCTGCTCTAATGATACGAATCATTTCAACATCACCGGTGTCTTCCTTGAGGGCAGTTAACAGTTCTCTGACTAATTTTTCCTGTAAAGTCAGAAATTTGTCCTTTAGTTTAGGGTTTTTGTCAAATTTAGCTGTAATTTTAGCAATCATTTGCTTGGTGGTTTCTCTGGGAATGCCTGTATGAATTAATACAAAATTTCTCGATCGAGAAATTTTGATATCCAGAGGTTGGATAATTTTTAAATTCTCACTTTCCTTTCTGTACCAGATTAAGCCTCCATAAACGATGGTGGAATTATCTGCACCAGATGGATTGCCCTGCATTTTTTTTTCTGCCTCATATGCCAGTTTATTAATCAATTCCAGATCCCACTTAACTTTTAAAAATGTTAAAAGCGCAGCAATAGAGGCAACTGATACTGCAGCAGAGGAACCTAAATGAGCACCCATAGGGATTTGGGAAGAAATTTTTAAGGTATATGGAGGGATTTTTTTAAGCTTGAGCTCTTTTTTTATGATTGGTTCAATGATTTTTCGCAGCTCGTCATTGCGAGCGACCGAAGGGAGCGAAGCAATCTTGTTTAAATATAGATTGCCACGTCGGTCGCTCTGCTCCCTCCTCGCAATGACAGAAGGGTTTATGGTAACAGTTATTCTTAAATCAACTGTGGTTAAAAGTGCTGGTTTACCCCAAACCACAGCCCATTCACCAAGTAAGTGTACTTTACAAGGAGCTGAAACTGTAATCATAGCGGTTTAACTTTCAGACCATACTCAATAACATCTTCAGCGCGTGTCTTACCAATTTTCCTGATAACAGTTATTACCTTCATATTTACTTTTAAATCCGCCTCTTCACAATCCACAATTTGCAAAGGCATTTTGTGGTCTGCAAAATCTACAATACCCACCAAATATGGAGTTTGGTGCTCAAAGCCAGTAGGAGCCACAAAGATTTTTGTCCAAACCAATAGCCGACCAACCTTATTTAAGTAAGAATGCAGAGTTTTATGTTGTCTCCAAATACTGGCTGGCGTACTCATGATTGTAAAATATGGACCACTACTGTTGCCCCTGATCCCCCCACATTATGTGTCAAACCTACATTTGCTCCGTGAACTTGCCTTTTACCTGCCCGCTTTTGCAGTTGGTGAGTAACTTCTATAATCTGTTTCAAGCCGGTTGCAGCAACCGGATGGCCACAAGCTTTTAAACCGCCTGATGTATTAACAGGTAGTTTTCCGCCTAATCTGGTATGACCTTTTTGAACAAACTCTCCTCCCAGCCCTTTTTTACAAAATCCTAAATCCTCCATGGCTAAAATTTCAGCAATGGTGAAACAATCATGAACTTCAGCCAAGTGAATATCTTTTATCTCAACTCCGGCTTGAGCTAGAGCTTTTTGGGAGGCCTCTTTGGTGGCGGTAATCTCCAATAAGGATTTTCTGGAGGATAAATCAACAGTATCTGTGGCTACTGCAGAACCTGTGAGGTAGACGCTATTTGTATGGATTCCCTCTTTCGAGGGAATGACAGAGGAAAGTATAACAGCACCTGCTCCGTCTGTAATAGGGGAGGCATCAAAAAGGGTAAAGGGGGATGAAATAACAGGAGATTCCAAAACTTTTTCCATTGTGACTTCATATGGAAACTGGGCTTTTTCATTCATTGAGGCATGAAAGTGATTTTTAACAGAAACTGAAGCTAAATGCTTTCTGGTAGTGCCATATTTTTGCATATGAGCTTTGGCCATTAAAGCATATAAAGCAGGGAAAGTCAGACCTGCTTTTCTTTCTTGTTCTGATCCTGCTCCCATTAAAGCTGAACCAATTTCAGAAGAGGAAGCGTCTGTCATTTTTTCTGCTCCAACTACCAGGACATTTTTATATGTTCCTGCAAGTAAGGACTGGATTGCCAAATGCACTGCCAAACCACCGGATGCACAGGCTCCTTCAATTCTAAAAGATGCTCCTTTAATGCCCAGAGTTGAAGCAACTAAAGCTCCCAGATGATCCTGGCCGGCTAGCTTTCCATGCAACATATTAGCCACAAATACAGCGTCAATCTCGTTAATCGTTAATCGTGAATCGTTAATTGCTTCAATGGAGGCATCTAAGGCCAGATCCAACAAGTCTTTGCTCCAAAGCTCTCCAAATTTTGTTAAACCAGTACCAAGTACTTTAATTCTCATAATTCTTTTCTTCTGTCATTCCGAGGAGCGAAGCGACGTGGGAATCTTTCTTAATTAAGATTGCCACGCCCCTTCGGGGCTCGCAATGACGCTAAAGTTAGATTCTATATTTAGTCAAAATATTCCTTGCAATTAATGAGTAATCAATGTATTCCTTATGTTTAATTTGTCTTGCCACCGTTTCCAAATTTCTTTTTTGGTAAGCTTTAATTTCCGGAGTTACTTCAAATACAAAAGCATCTGACCCTGCACCTGATCCGTATGAGCACATAAAAATTAACTGGCCTACTTTTGCAACATCCAGCGTTGCAGCCAGTCCCACCATTGATGAGGCAGAATAAGGATTACCAATTTGCTCAACTACAAATCCTGCTGTTAATTGTTTAAGGCTAAAGCCTAATTTTTTAGCTACCTCTTTGGGAAATTTAACATTGGGCATATGAAAGATGGCATGATCAAAATCCTCTGGTTTTATTTTTGTTTTCTTTAACAATTTTTGGCTTGCTCCTATCACATGGGCAAAGTAAGCCGGTTGTCCGGTAAACCTGCCGGCATGGGAGGGGAATTTTTCGCTGTCTTTTCTCCAAAAATCCGGAGTGTCAGATGAATAAGAGATAAAATCAACTATATTTGCAATGCTATTTGTTTTACCTAAGACAAAAGCTGCTGAAGCAGAAGATGCAGTATATTCTAAAACATCAGCAGGTTTAGATTGAGCCACATCAGAACCTATGGCAAGGATATATTTTGTTTTACCTTGGGTAATAAGTCCTGATAAAAGTTGGATGCCGGCTGTTCCTGCTTTGCAGGCAAATTCCAAATCAGCTGCTAGAAAATCTGTTCCCATGCCTAAAATTTCCGCAACTGTGGTGGAGGAGGGTTTAACTACGTAAGGGTGAGATTCTGAACCAATGGTGATTCCACCAATTGTTTTAGGATCAATTAGGCCATTTTGAATGGCTTTATTGGCTGCTTCTATGGCTAAAGTGATAGTATCCTCATCATATGAGGCAACTGCTTTCTCGTATACTCCCAAAGATTTTTCAATCTCACTAACTTCTTTGCCCCAGGTTTTAGCAATCTGGGATGGCTTTATTCTATATTTTGGGATGTATGCCCCATAAGAAACAATTCCAATCATTTTCCTTTCCTTCCTAATTTTTGATGGGCTTTGGCTAGTGATCCCTCAGTTAGACTGGCTATCAAAGAGAGCTCGCCAGCCAAGACAGCTGCACCCACAACCCGGGAATATTCTAGCACACTGGAAACTTTCATAATTTCCAAGGCCTCTTTTTGGGTTGGAAGATGTGTCCCGCCGCCAATAGTTCCAACCTGAAGTGATGGCAAATAAATTGAAAAATAGAGATCACCATTTTTTTCTATTTCTGCATCAGTTACTCCTAAAGATCCTTCTACAACATGAGCTAAATCCTGTCCGGTGGCAGCAAAAATTGCCGCAATAATATTGGAAAAATGGGAGTTAAAACCCAAAGAGCCGCTCATTATTGAACCTAAATGAGTTTTTCTTTTTACTACTTCTACAAAATTTTGGGGAGTTGTTTTTAAAACTTCTTTGACAATTTTTTTTGATAATGTGGCTTCTGCCCAGACTTTTTTACCCCGTCCTTTTATAAAATTTAACCAGGCAGCCTTTTTATCTATGTCATAATTTCCGGCAAGAGCAATACATTCTGCTTTTGTTTTTTTCTCAATCAGTTTTACTGCTGCCTCTGTGGCAATTGTTGCCATATTCATGCCCATGGCATCTTGAGTGGAATAGGAAAATCTGACAAAAAGATTTTTGCCAACTAAAGAAGTTTTTAAATTTAGCAGTTTCAGGTGGGTTGAGGTTTTTTGGGTGACTAGGGAGAGTTGGGAGATATGGGTATTAATCCATTTTTTAACTTTCATGCTATGTTCAATGCCTTCGGTTTTAAAAACCGGCCCGCGCGTCTGTCCTACGTCTTCAACAAAAACTTTTACTCCGCCCGCCTCTGTTACAGCTTTGCAGCCTCTGGAAATGGAAGCAACTAATGCCCCTTCTGTGGTGGCTAAAGGAATAAAATAACTTTTAACTTTTAACTTTGAACTTTTAACTTGTAATGGACCGGCAACGCCCAAAGGGATTTGGGTTGCTCCAATTAGGTTTTCTATATTCCTACCAGAAACTTGTTCTTCTATAAAAGAAAAATTACTAATATTTTCTAGCTTAACATTTAATTTTTTTTCTAAGGCCTCGCGTCTTTTTTTAGCAGAGGTAAAATCACGCAGGCTAATATTGTTTTTCATTTTGAGCCCCAATTCTACCAGAATATGATAGAATCGTCCAAGATATATGGATTTTAAGAAATATTTGGAAAAAGGTGCCCGTCAAGTTGACCAGGAGTTGGAGAAAATACTTTCTCAATTTCTAAATGATGTAAAAAACACTAATACTAAACTGATACCGTTTGCGCTAGGTCTGATAAATTCCTGCAAAGGTGGGAAAAGAATTAGAGGAGTACTGGTAAAGCTTGGATATGAGATTGCCACGGTCCGCCAAGGCGGACCTCGCAATGACGTAGTGTGGATTGGTGCAGCTTTTGAGATATTACATGCCGGTCTTTTAATTCATGATGATATTATGGATAAAAGCCTGACAAGAAGAGGGCAACCATCTCTATATCAGGCTTTGTCACGTCCGAAGGACGGGCGTGTTGCTGGGGATCATTACGGGGTTTCACAAGCAATCAATATAGGTGATATCAGCTTGTACTTGCCGATAAAAATAATTACAGAATCTAACTTTTTGGGAGATATAAAGATAAAAGCTCTAAACCATCTTTCCCAAATAATCATAAATACCGGTTGGGGACAGGTTTTGGATGTGGAATTAGGGGAAAGGGTAAAGGGTAAAGGGGAAAGTGAGAAGGATATTAAATTTATTAACATTAACAAAACAGCGAAATATACAATTGCCGGTCCGCTTCAAATAGGAGCAATTTTAGGAGGAGCAGATGAGAGGGTAGTTAGGGAATTAGGGGTATTTGGGGAGAATGCAGGGGTGGCTTTTCAGATACAAGATGATATTTTAGATAGGGAAGCAGTATCTGCAGATCAGGCAAAATCAAAAGCGCTAAAATATACACTTGAGGCTAAAAAGGTCATTCCTAAGATAACCAAGGATGAGAAAATGAGGAAATTACTGGAAGAGATGGTAGATTATTTGGTAGAAAGAGACAAGTGATTTATGAATAAAGATTTACGATTTAAGATTAAAAACAATTCTTAAATTATATATCATAAATCTTAAATCTATTTGAAATATGGACAAAAAAAACTTAAGTATTAAAAATATACCAAGTCATATAGCCATAATTATGGATGGGAACAGAAGATGGGCTAAAGCACATAATCTTCCTGCCATCAAAGGTCATGAGGCAGGAGCAGAGGCTTTAGAAAGGGTCGTTGATGCTGCCCAAAAATTGGGGATTAAGACTATCACTGTTTATGCCCTCTCCACAGAAAACATTAAAGAGCGGGCTAAAAGGGAAGTGTTTGGTTTATTTAACCTTATGAGAGTGGTTTATCACAGTAAACTTAAAAAGATGATGCAAAACGGAGTCAGGGTGACTATTTTAGGTCAAATTCAAGGTTTACCGTCTGCTATAAAAAGATTATTAGATGAGATAAAAAAAGTTTATATAAAAAATGAATCAATTGAGTTAAATATTGCCCTAAATTATGGCGGGAAAAAAGAGCTTCTGGAAGCTATAAAAGATATTGTTAAAAAAGGCATAGATGTGGACAAGATAAATGAAGAGCTAATGGATGCACATCTCTATACCAAAGGTCAGGCTGATCCTGAACTGGTAATAAGAACCGGAGGCAGAATCAGGCTGTCTAATTTCCTGCTTTGGCAAACAGCTTATTCTGAACTGTATTTTACCAGAAAACTTTGGCCGGATTTTGACGGGTTAGAGCTTAAAAAAGCTATTCTTTGGTATAAAGCCCAAAAAAGAAATTTTGGGAAGTGAACCCCCCTTATAATCACTAGCAGAAAACCCCGCTTTCTTAAAGCGGGGTTTTCTGCAGTTTCTTGTAAACTTTTAATGAAAACCGCGGACTTTCAGTCCGCGGAAGTTTATAAATTTACTATCAAAAAGGCAGGAATTTTTGGATGAAAGCTTTTAAAGCTGACCAAATGCTGGTCTGTATCCCGGAAACTGTCCCTGAAGGCAGATCAACTTTTAAGATCTCTGACCAGCCATTGCCACAACTGTTGGTGGCTTTAATGGCAAAATAGTGAGTTCCGTTAGATAAATTGGGGAAATAAGCATATCTGTCATAAGAAGAAAAGTTGGCCCCGCTATTTAAAACTTCAGCTGCACCCGGATCAAAAGGTGTACTACTTCTGTAGAGATGATATCCGGCAGGGTTGTAATCATTACTGTAACTGGTACAGTTACCATCATCGTCTGCAGAGTTACACGTTCTGGCGGGAAGGTTGGCTTGCCAACTGGCAGAAATATAGGCATTACTCCAACCGGCAGAACCCGAGCCGGTAGTGGCTGTTGTGGTGGGAGGCGAATAGACGGTTTGGGTAGACGAAAGATAAGCCGTATTGCTGGAACCGCCCAAGCTGCCACCGCAGGCAGCCTTATAGGATTGAATATAATAACTGCCGGATGGCAAAGGATAGGGTGAAGTCCAGCTGGCACAGGTTAGAGAACTAATACCCCTGCAGTTTGAAGTGGTTAAGACTTTATTTACAGGAATATTAAACCTGAAACCATTAGGACCATAAAGGTACCAGCCGCTAAATGTGGTAAAACTACTTTGGTACTCCCAACGAAAAGTGCGACCGGAGGAGATATTAAAGTTAGAAGAGGCGGGAGGGCCGTAGATAGTACCTGAACAGCTGGAATCCCGGGGCAGATTTACTTTAATAATAAAGGGAGATATGGCCTGTCTGGTTAAATCAAGCTCCCCTCCTTCTCTAAAAGAGGCGATTTTGTAAAAATATGATCCTGCTGAAAATGAGGAAAAATCAGTAGCATGATTAAGACATATTTGCTGGCCGGCATCCTCATCCCAATAACAATTATAGTCGGTGCTAAAACTCGATACTGCCGGGGGAAATTGGGGAGTAAAGCCTGCTTGCAAAGATCTTTGAGCTTCAAACTGGTCATTTACGGGACCGTCACTATTTGTTATATTCCACTTTAACAACACATTATTGCCTACTGTATAAACTTTCCATTCTGTAGGAAGAACAGGTTCAGTAGAGACTTTTTCTCCGTCATCATTTGTGTCGCCGCAAGTTCGATTATATGGTCTTAAGCGCACAATTTTGGTACAGTCTGTGCTGTCTCCGGTATCCCAGCTGGCAATTTTTTTACCAGTGGCATCATAAGCCACCATGCCAACCCACCAGTCCCCGGGATAAGAAGGTGTTACCCAGGAAACCTCACCAGTGGATGAGGTAATAGTTCCACCAGGTATAGAAATCCATTTATTGGCTATAAAAGGATTTTCAGGGGGAGCCAGGAGTCTGGGGTATTCATAATACTGCATCACTACCTTAACAGCTTTAGTCCAATCCACCACAGGCTTCAATCTGATACTTTCTCCGGGATAGGTGGGTGGAAAATCATCAATCCTGTTAATGTCATAACAGATTTTTGGAATCGGAATTGGAGTTGGTGTAGGAGTTGGGGTGGGAGTAGCAGTTGGGGCAGGTGTTGGTGTGGGAGTTGGAGTTGATGTTGGGCTGGAAGTGGATGTGGGAGCAGGGGTTGCCTGGGCTATATAATCTTCAGAAGTCAAGATATAGTCTGTATTATCTTCCAGCTTTGCATAAAGTTTGTAGGTTAACCCGGCAGGGGATTCATAACAGTAATGATTTTTAGTTTTAGGGTCTTGAGGAAGGTTTCCTGATATAAATTTTTTAAAATTAGTATCTGTATAAAGAATATCCCCGGCTGTATTATCTATGCAGCTGCCAGTATTTACCAGGTATTTCCCATTTGTCTGGAAATATATCTCCAAAGCTGTGGCAAGAGTTACTAAATCACCTTTTCTGACACTATCTCTGGCGCTTTTTTGAACATTTGAGAAAGTATTCAAGCCAACGGTAGATAAAACAGCAATAATTGAGACAGCAACCAGTAGTTCAATTAAGGTAAAGCCTTTTTTCATACAATATATTCTAACTATACCAAATCCAGAAAAGAAATTTTGGGAAGTGAAATAAAGCATCAATAAAGTGGATTGTCCTTGTACATGATTTTAACGGCGATAAAGAGTGATAGCAATAAACACCACAATAATAGTGGCAATAATTCCAGCAATCACCAGTGGTGTTAACATAATCTCACCT
This sequence comes from uncultured Gammaproteobacteria bacterium, assembly GCA_964547465.1. Taxonomy (GTDB): domain Bacteria; phylum Patescibacteriota; class Microgenomatia; order Daviesbacterales; family UBA10151; genus CAZJNI01. The sequence goes on along the minus strand of CAZJNI010000005.1, from coordinate 14,473 downwards.
CATCTCTCTTTCAGGAAAAGAATATAAATAATCACTACAACAATAGCACTCGCGATAGAAGCAGCGGCAAAGAAATTAAGTAAATCTTGAGAAATCATGATTTAACTCCTTTCGTTACTACCAAAGCAATTATAAGAAATCCTATCGCAAACAAAGTTCCCCATGCTATCGAAGTAATAAAATTAGCCAATGTTCTCCCGGTAAAAAAGGGTACAATTACGCCTGCTGAAAGCCAAGCAACGCCTGCATTGCCAAAGAATTCGGACAAGGTTCTCTGCTGCCCAACTGATAGTTTCTCACTAAAAACCATCATATCATTAAAAATAATTTGCAGTCAAACAACAATATGAACCAAATCCAAAAAAGAAATTTTGGAAAGCAGTTACTGCTCAAAGCAATATAAACGGTAATAATAATTACAGTATTGGCGGGGAGCAATGCTCTGTGTCCAGCGTTCATCCTGTCTGCCTATTTCTCCCACAAGCGCAAAAGCTACATTATACGGGCTAGTCCATCCGTAACAATTATTATTTTGTCCTGAAATCACTATTATATCACCTGTAGGTGAAGTATCTGTCCATGTAGTACCACTAGAGATAATTGAAGAACCAAATTCCGTTAAACTGATAGGGCTATCAAGGAAATTTGATGCAGAAAGATTGATTAAATCATCCCAATTGTCAGCAATCTTGGTCCCGTTAGTCAGTTGATATTGCCCATTGTGATGAGATAAACGGTCTTTTGCATTAGTTGTATTATCACTTAACCATGCTTTCCAAGTCCCACCCAAAGGCACAGCATTAGCCTTGGTTTGACACTTAATATCTGCTCCGGATAATCCTCCCAAATTTCCATTATATGTAGTTGAGGTGACAAAAACACGTTTGGCAGGAATGGGGGTTGGAGTGGGAATGGGGGTTGCGGTTGGGATAGGAGTTGGTGTTGCAGTTGGGGCTGGAGTGCTTGTTGGTGTGGAAGTTGGAGTTGGTGTGGATGTGGGAGCAGGGGTTGCCTGGGCTATATAATCTTCAGAAGTCAAGATATAGTCTGTATTATCTTCCAGCTTTGCATAAAGTTTAAAGGTTAAACCGGAAGGGGATTCATAGCAATAATTTGCTGCGGTTTTGGGATCTTTAGGTAATGATCCATTGATTAATTTTGCATAATCAGCATTAGTATAAAGACTTGAGCCTGCAGTATTATCTATGCAGCTGCCAGTATTTACCAGGTATTTCCCATTTGTTTGGAAATATATCTCCAAAGCTGTGGCAAGAGTTACTAAATCACCTTTCCTGACACTATCTCTGGCGCTTTTTTGAACATTTGAGAAAGTGGTTAAACCAACGGTAGATAAAACAGCAATAATTGAGACAGCAACCAGTAGTTCAATTAAGGTAAAGCCACGTTTCATACAATATATTCTAACTATACCAAAACCAGAAAAGAAATTTTTGGGGTACGTACTCGTTGACAAAGAGAACAATTTTAAATACTCTTTAGATATGGATCAGCAACCAACAGAAGGGAATACCAATTTTGTAAAAAAAGCTGTTTTTATAGTAATTGGGATTTTGGTGATAATTTTTATCCTTTTTGTCCTGCAAAGATTCGGCTTATTTAAAAACTTAAAGCAGGTCAGTAAAAACTCATCAGTTCCTGTTCAAAACTCATCCACAAATTCTTCAAGCTTAAATACAGATGAGCCTGTTAAAGTAATTTGCAAACAGTTTAGCTTACTTGATGAGGCTTTAAAAAATATTGATATAGCCTGTGTTTTAAACCTGTCGGAACAAAAACTTGAAACAGTCCCCAATGATATAAGTAAACTTACCAAACTAAACGAGCTTTCCTTAAAAGGGAATAATCTTACCAAGTTCCCAACAGAGGTTTTAGCCGCAACAACTTTAATGAGTCTTGATTTATCTGATAATCAAATTACTCAAATCCCGGCAGAAATTAATCAATTAGTAAGCCTGCAAGCTCTTGATTTATCAGGTAATAAACTTACCCAATTTCCAAAAGAAATAGGCAGTTTAAGTGTGCTCCACAGTTTAAAACTAACCGGCAACAATCTTGGACAATCTGAAAAAGACAATATTAAGAAGTTACTCCCCAACGCAGAAATAGTTTTCTAAACCAGAAAAGAAATTTTGGGAAGTAAATATTTTAGGTAAAGTGGAAACAGGTCCGGCTTATCTGCATTGCATTGTGTATGTACCTATATCTTGAAGAAGATACCCAAGAAGAGTCCCTGTACAACTGCCATCGTACACCCTGTTATCTTCATAAACATAATAGGTTCCAGTAGTTCCACAAGAACTACTTGTAAGTTTAGCACCGTATTTAGCATTAGAAACATAGGCACAGTTACCAGAAACAATATTTTTACTATAACCACCTGTACCTTGATGGATTGCTTTTCCGTCTGTTTCTATTGTCCCATTACAATCATAATCAAAACTGCCATCACCTCTTTGGGTAGCAAAGTAAAGAGTTTGGCCTGGTTTGGCATTGGCATTTGAGTCATAACAGTCAGTATTATTGGAGACATAACCGGCAGGTGCACCTGTTGAAGAAGTGGTTGTGACACTGGGATTACCATATGTATCACCATCCGCATCACGGTAGTAAGTCACAACAGGTTGGGGAGTAGAAGTTGAATACGTGATAATAATTTGACCGTTGCCACTTTGATAGCCGCTGGTAAATGTATCACCATAGCTGGATCCACCACCTCCACCGCCACCTCCAGCATTACTGCCGGCATTATCACCACCACCTCCACCGCCTCCACCATAATAACCGCCTCCGCCACCTCCACCTCCACCTCCATTACCAGCGCCATTTCCTCCAGCCCCACCAATACCAGCACTAACAGGACTAGAGCCGGCAGTTGAAGCACCACCACCGCTTGCACCTCCGCTTCCTCCGGCAGTCATAGTACCACCCCCACCACCAAATCCCTTATAAGTCCCGGTTCCATTAGACCCAATTTTACCTAGAGGGTCACCGGCAGCTCCGCCTGATCCTGCTACATTTAAGCATGCGGAACATTCCGAGCCGCCACCTCCTCCACCACCCGCAATTACAACACGGTTACTAATCGCTGTTCCGCCTTTCCGGATGTCGGACGCACCTCCGCCACCCCCGGCAAGATCACTTGATGGGTCTGTGCCACCTGTCCCTCCTCCGTTATATCCACCCGACCTCCCAAGAGACTGTCCGCCTACATAGATATACAAAGTCTCTCCTGCAGTAACACTAATAGTTGCTATAACACGCGCCCCTTTTCCACCAGTTGCACCCCGATTACCATTACTTCCTTGGGCGCCTTTGGCGTCGACACTAATAGAAGTTATACCAGTTGGTACAACCCATGTTTGTTGAGTACCAGCATAGTTACAGGTTACAACCCCTGCGGTCACAGAACAGGAAGTTGGTGTTGGAGTTGAGGTAGGTGTTGGTGTGGGTGTGGGGGTTGGGGTGGGAATGGGGGTTGGGGCAGGGGTAGAGCCAGGTGTTGGCAGGGGTAAGCTGGCATCGATCTCTGACCATTTTTGCCAGGTATCAGATATGAGATCCCGTAAAATTACTAAATATTTTACCTGATGATTAATTACTTCTGCAGGTTGACTATTATCTGTTAGAGATCTACAGAATTTGATATAAGAAGCGTTTGGATCCGTGATTGAAGGCTGTTTTAAGGATATTAAGCTACCGTTTATAGTTAGTTTGCTGCTTCCTGTCACAGAATTAGGATTACAATTTGCTCCGGCAGTATAAATTGTGCCACTGGAGATTAAAACCGCATCAATCCTGGTAACTGTTGAGGCAATATTAACATTCCCACTAACAATAAATACAGTGCCTATTGTGCCATTGACAGAACCTGCAGGGCAAGTGCTTCCGTAACAATAATTTCCAGTTATATTCAGGTTCCCTTCTACAAAAACAACACCGGTATGAGTACCAGTGTTATTGCCGCTGATTGTTAGATCACTGTTAACAAGATAAAGAGAGTCTGTAGAATCAGTGAAAGGTATGTTGGTTTGGCTGTACGGCGGATTTCCACTCAACTCATGTTTAGTGACGTTAGTACTATTTTTTTGATTATAATAAAGTGATTTTAAATCATCAAATGAAGGAATCTTAAATGGAGCAAAAGAAGTTTTAGGGTCAATAATACAAGCTCCAGTGGTGCCAAAGTTACTGCTACCTGACTGGAACTTTGGTGTAGTAACCAATCCAGTTGCTCTGGCTACCCCAAAACCACAAGGCAGAGGTACTGGAGTTGGAGTTTGGGCGGAAGCGACTTGAGTTTTCAATGCCAAAATCAAGGTTAAGAGAAAAAACAAAAGTAATAATTCCAGATATTTTAAGTTAATATTTTTCATCTTGTATATATTTCAGTATTTGAGTGTACATCTCCATTCATTGCCTGGAATGTTGACACCATTTTATCTTAGGTTTTTTTGGGATAGATGTCAAAACCTAATCATCTATTTGAGTTTTAGTTTGTCTTTGGCAAGTTGGAGGGATTGATTTTTGAAGAAATTTTTAACTTCTTCCCAGGAAACGGAAGTGAGCATTTTGGGGTCATTATCTTTTTCTGCATCAGCAAAGTAGTTTAAACTTCTGATAATTATATAGATATGTTCTTTTAAATTGTCATATTTTTGATCATAAAACTTTAGCATTTGTTCCAAACTAAACTCCTTTGCCAGAAAATACAAATCAAAAAAGTCCCTCTTAGTGCCTCTGTCTTCCATAGCATGTATTTTCATGGCAGCAATATCTTCTTTTTGAAGAATTTGGATGCCCTCAAAGTTAACGGTTTTTTTAATCAGGGGATATTGATAGTAAAATAAACTGAATTTAGTCTTGCTAACTTTTCCCCAGACAGTTCTCCAGGCTATGCCGTCCTCTTTATATTCAGGCAGCATTTTAAGCTCGCCAGCCAATGACTTTTCATCAAAAACATGCAAAGTAAAAAAGTCTAAATCCACTGAGATTCTATGCCCCAAATGCAAAGCTAATGCAGTGCCTCCTGCTAAATAACTTTTTTTGATAATATCTATTTTAGATACTAGCTTGAGAGCCCGAATTGTATCCGGGAGTAAGGTTTTTGTAAACATACAACCTTTCTTTTGTCTAAACTTAGCAAGTCTGCCCAAAAATTAGCAGTTTTTGGAGAAAGATCCCGGCTTGTTAATAATAATTGCGTAATGTCTTCTTTTGAATAGTGTTTTAGTAGCCACTTGACTGCTTTGTCATCGCCTCTATCTAGTACCCGTTTTAAAATAAAAGTTTTTGATTTTTGAAAAGTGAGCTTTTTAAAATCTACATCCCAGAAGTATTGTTCTAAAAAGAGAGGCATTTTTTGCATTAGTTAATTATATCATCACTATTTTTTCATCTTGTATATATTTCAGTATTTGAGTGTACATCTCCACCTATTGTCTGAAACCAGGGATTACCTCCAAGAGACGGGTTAACTGTCAGTGTAAAATTAGTAGGTGTGGTACTAACACCTAAGGGAGAACCGGTAACAGAAATAGGATAAGAGCCGGTTGGGGTGGAAGATAAAGTGGAGATAGTCAGGGTACTGGAGCAGGTTGGGCTGCAAGGGTTAGCGGTGAAAGCAGCTGTGGCACCGGCAGGCAATCCTGAAACAACAGAAATAGTTACTCCGCTGGAGGTTCCTGAAAGGTAATTTCTGGTAATGGTATTGGATCCGGAAGAACCTTGAGTAAGGGTGATATTCCCTGAATTAGAAAGGGAATAATCAAAAGCCGGGGCAGAAGTGACATTTATATTGCCAGTGGTACAGTTATTTACTTCACTGGATTCTAAAACTGCATTGGCAGGAGTATCGGCACAAATTTCATATGTATGATTTCCTGCTCCACTGGCAGTCCAAACAGAGGCCCAGCTGGCTGTCTGGCTGCCTCCGGCAGCCAAAGCTGCCACTGGTTGATTGGCCGGGGTAGTATCTAAACTTCCTCCGGCAACTGATGCAAACCTTAACCTGGTTGAAGATGCTCCGGCAGAGATACTGCCTGAATTTAGCACCCTGCCGGAAAAGCTGACAGCATTTCCCGCTACAGCGCTAGTGGGAGAAAGAGAATCTACTGTCAGGTCTGCACAGCTGGGAATGCTAAAAGAATTTACAGCACTATTTTGAGTCCCATTCCAGGTCCTGAAATAGTAGGTAGTGTTGGGATTTAAAGTTAATACTCCGGATAAACCGGCAAAGCCGTTAAAATTATCAGCAGTGGTAGAAGAGCCGCTGACAGCTTTGTGATAATAACCATTAGCCCAATTAGAGTCATTGTCTATATCCACATATGTTACCCCAGGGTTAGTCGAGGTATTCCAGGAAATAGTTACCCCGGATCCATTGTAACCGGCATTAATACAAGGTAAAGGAGTGGAAGCAGTTGGAGCTGGTGGACTTAAAGCAGGGTTAACAATTAAATTAAAGGTGGAGGTTCTGTTAGATAACCCGGAAGATGTACCGGTTACTGTTATCGGAAAAGTCCCTGTGGCGGCAGTTGAACTGGCGCTCATGGTTAAGCTGCTTGTGTAAGTAGGATTACCGGAGGTGGGGGAAAGAGAGCAGGTCACTCCAGACGGGCAACCTGAAACAGAAAGGTTAACCAGTTGAGTTGTACCGGAACCAAGAGTGGCAGTTATAGTATTTGTGGTGGATGAGCCTTGAATAATACTTCTGTCTCCACCATTTGTTAAGGTATAGGTAAAAGGAATAGGTGTTGGAGTAGGAGTTGGGGCCGGGCTAACTGCGACATTATAAAAACATTTAGATCCAAACCAGTGAATCCCTTCTTTAACCATCCGCCAGTTAAAGCTATATGTTCCGGCAGTGGTTGGGGCCCAGACATTAAAATTAAATGTGGCAGTAGTACCCGGGGCCTTGGGGGAACTTGGCAAATCCACCCTGCTTAAACTCCAAACATTATTATCTTGAGGGTCCTGGGAGCCTAATCTGTATGGGTTTGGCTGGTCCCATATCCAGTTAGTGTCTCCATCATTTCTCATGCTGACTGTGGCAGGATAATTTCTTCCAACAATAACAGGATTACCACCATTTACACTGATGGCCGTACAAGTTGAGGCATCATTGGTGGGTACAGGAGTTGGGGTTGGAGTAGGTGCACAGGCAGGATCAGATTGATTACATGCTCCTACTACATAATTACATACTCCAGAACCGTCAGAGTATGTGTATTCCTGCACACTCTGACTTAAACTACTGCCACAGCATTGGTTATAAGTTCTGTTGTAATTACAGCTAGGCCCCCCACAAACATTTGGATCATTGCAGGCAGGATAACTTCCATATCCACAAGGAACATAATTTCCTCCGGGGCAAACTCCTTCCGGAGGATAATAAGGATCCTGGATAGAATAGTTCTGACATTGTGTGCCCGTGCCACTGCTGCAACATTTTTTATATCCGCCGCCACCCCAGCTACCATCACAAAATCCAGGCCTTAAAACTGTCTCTCCGGCAATACATTTATCAGCATCAGAATAGATAAGATCAGTAGTAGAATTAAAAACTGGTGCACATGTTGCCGTGTCTGTTTCTGGGGTATATAACGTTTCTGCGCAGTAATTATATCTGTATTTAGTCCAGGGATCACCAAATGTTTGCCCGTCTACAATGCAGGCATTACCATTACAACCGGTTACTCCGGCTCTCTCATCATTCCAGCATTCACCACCTAGATTTGTACAAACACTTGGGTCTCCACAAGCAGGGTAACTCGCCGATGGATTTACTAAAACTCCTGTTTGGATATATGAAGTTGCGTATGCAGATGAGGTTCCATATGTTAAAAAAATAAAACTTATTACCAAAAGTAGTAACAATGGAAAAAAAGATCTCATTTAAAATTAAGTAACTATTTAATTGTTGAATTAAAGGAGGTTATTGTCAAGTATTGACCGAAGATTTTATTTATCTACTATTGCACTATTACCCCATTTTGTTGATGATTGGTTGATGATTCAGCTGGTTGGAAAGGAAGTTCTCTTGGCAGTTTGGCATAAGCAGTTGAAAAGTGTTCTTGTATAAGTTTTTCATTCTTCATTATTAGTTCTGTAGAGGAAAAATTCGGAGAAATAAATCTGCCATTTGTATCTATAGCTTGTGGTGAAAAAAATGCAATATATTCTGGGGCTTGTGATAATGGTGTAAGACCCAGATTTTGTATAGTAGCAATTTTTTGTCCTTTTTTAACTTCCATTCCATCAGCTCTTATTACGGGTATAAATTCGAAATTACCATTCATACCAAAACCATTAACAACATTTCTATCAGTGCTTATTGAGCCAGAGCCAAGGTTACTGGGTGAATGTCTAAGATAGCCATCAAAAGGAGCAACTATTACTATTTCAACTGAAGGATCAGATGGTCTTTTGATGCCAACACCCTTAAATGTGCCTACTTTGGGATTTGTCATTTGGTAAACTTCTGCTAGGCTACAGAATTTTGGGTCTTTAAAAAGGTCACACCTAGCTTCTGCTTCTTTTTCCGGAGGGTTATTAGCTTCAGCTGTGGGTGAGGCTGATGGAGGATTTTGGGAACTCTCATTACCAGGAGATTGAGGTAATATTATTCCTTGCCCAGGTTCAGAAGGTTTTATTGGTTCAGCAGCACCTGGTCTGGATGTTTGATCTATTACTGAAGGATTATGATTTGTCAGTAGTTCAAAAGTAGTAATTCCAATACCACCTAAAGCAGTTACAGCGAGAAGAAGCCTTCCTTTATAGTGATCAAGCCATCTTGCAGCACCTCTTAAATCTGGTGTAGGTATATGAGGAGGATGAAGTCCGCGTTCTGTGCCGCCAGTTGACATAATTTAGCCTCTTTCATCACATATTATACCACATTTATAGGTTCAAAAGCTGATTTCGCCAAATTCACCAAAGTTAGCATGAGTTTTTAGGTTGAATATATTGCAGATATTGGGAGTTGCTGAATTTGAAGCAGCCTGTTTTTTGGATAAGCTCCTGATTTGAAGTATCAGATTAAAGGTATTTTTATCAACTGTAATTTTTTTATCACTTAATGTAGCTATTTTTGTACCCTGCGGAATAGGTAATGAAGCTATTTTTTCCAAATCAGTATCATCCGGGAAAATATAGTTGATTGTGTAACAATTTTCTCCTGCTTCTAAACTTTCATAAATTTGTTTGCCAGCATTTTCTTTATCTAATGGAACCATAACTTCAGTATGGTCAATGGCATTTGAGATGGATTTTACTACTGTATTTTTGGATAAGTTAAACCCTAAGGCAGGGTTATTTTTATAGGTTAAGGTTTTTGCTTCAATGCAATACTGTTTTTCTACAGGACAGGAAAGGGTTAGTTTAGGAGTAGCTACTGGGGGTTTATTTATTATAGCAGTAGGCTTTTTAGAAAAAGGGAGAAGATTAAAGTAATTTAAGCTATATGAAGCTATTGTTAACAGGATAACCCCAAGTGCAAAAATTAGTATTTTGCCTTTGGTAGTTTTTATAAAACTATTCTGCGGGATTTGAACTGTGGGAGTAGAGGGAGATTGAGTATCAGGCAGATTATCCATAATCTTATGTTATATAATCTGTAAGCTATGGTCAAGAGCAGACCTTTAATTTTAAATGCGGATCAGTTGAGGAAACTTAAAACTGAAAACTTACAACTTAAAACAAGAAAAAAAGAGATATACATTGTCTTGGATAATGTGTTGGATACATATAATATTGGCTCAATTTTCAGGTTGGCAGATGCGGTGGCTGCTAAAAAAATATTTATCTGCGGGCAGAGTGAAATTCCTCCTAATCACAGGATCAAAAAAGCTTCTATTAATACCACTGAAGTAGTTGCGTGGAGCTATTCGCCTTCGGCGAAAGAAGTGATTAGTGATTTAAGATTTAAGATTAAAGATATACAAATAATCGCAGTAGAACAGGTTGCTGGATCAATCCCTTATGATAAGTTTGAGTACAAAATGCCCATATGTCTGGTAGTAGGACATGAGTCTGATGGAGTTTCTAAAGAGGTGCTAAATTTGGCAGATGCAATTGTTGAGCTGCCTATGTTTGGAATTAACAAGTCCTTGAATGTGATGGTTTCTTTGGGAATTGTGCTATATGAGGTAATTGAAAAAGTAAGTTAGACTTCCTCCACAGCCCCGAGTTCTAAAAGTTTTTTATTAACCTCCTTAACTGTTTGGTCAATATCTAAATTAGTATTATCAATATAAAAATCATAAAGATCGGGATTATCCAGCGGGTTTTTAGACATTTTTGGATAAGCCTCCTGCCATTGTTTTAAATCCTGCTCCTGTCTTTGTTTGATTTTTTGGCAATACTCATCAAAGGAAATATCCGGATGATCCCTGTCAAAAACCCTTTTGAGTCTGACAGTATCGTCTGTGGTAATTAAAATAGTCACAATATTAGCTGGATGACTAATTTCACTTGTAAAAAATCCTCCTAATCTTGATTCCAAAATAAACAAAACATCCGGATTTGGATCAGACAGAAGTGCTTTTTGCATATTATCAATTGATAAATCTTCAGTTACCTCTCTTTGATAAAAACCCGTAATATCATGACCGGTTTTTTCCCTGGAATTTTGCCTGAATAAATCTCCAACTTTGATATTTTGTTCTGGTTTCAGGCTGTAAAGTGTGGCCAATCTATCTATCAGAGTGGTAGTGCCTGTGCCAGGATGGCCGGATATGACTAATCTTTTTAAAAGCCGGTACATAAATTAACCTTGGATTAAAGTATACCCTACTTTTTTGTGGCTTTCTATAATATAGCCGTGGGATTTCATAAACTGGGAATTTCTTAATCTGTAAATTAGGGCATCTAAAGCCCAATCTGTGGGCAAGTCTGACTTGCCTGTGTTATCTTCGGACTCGCCCCACACATTCTGGAAAATCTCATCTTTGGAAACAACTTTACCCGTGTTATTTCTAAGTAATTTAAAAAGTTTTCCTTCTTTAACAGGCAGTTTAACAGGTAGATTTGTTTTAATATATTGCTCCAAAATAGGGGAGAAAAGCTTAAATTTCACACCTCCGAGGTGTAATCGCATTTTTTTCACCCCGGAGGTGGATTGCACATAGCCTACCCCTAAAAGATATTCATCAATATCCTCAACACTCTTACCTAAGGCCAGTTTTTGGATCTGTTTTTTTTGGGCATAATCCAAATAATCTATTAAATCTTTAAGCTGTAACCTAACAAATTTATCCAACAGCAAATTGTTTTGTTTTTGGGAATTCAACATTATGTGTAAAAGCTGGTTATGCCCGCCGGAGGCCTCAATTAATTCCTCTAAATTCGGGTGGAATTTTAAAGTATGTCCCTCCATGGCAAATAGCTTTTTTAAGTCTTCTTTTGAATATGGTTTAAAATATAAAACTTTGGAGTAGAAAGTTAAGTTACCTCCATTGAGGGCATCTGGTGCCAGCTCGTATAAGGGTTTAATAGCAGTAAAAATCAGCACAATTTTGCCCGGAGCAATAGTAGTAAGTGATTGCAGGTTGGATAAAAAATTAGCATCAAGCTCTTTTTTTAACTGGTCAAATCTGGAAAAGATTATCACTACTTTAGGATACTTCTTTGCATAATTTTTCAAAATGTCTTTAGTTTCCAAAAAAATTTGCTCATCTGTTTTAGAAGAAGGTTTTCCACCTACTTCCCGGTGGAATAATCTATAAAATTCATGTTGAGAAAGAGTAGGCAATAAGTAAAGATCAATATGGATAAAAAAGGCGAAATCCTGCATTATCAGGTATTTTAAAAAATAAGATGCTCCTACTCCGGGCATGGACATGGCTGTAAAGGATTGATAGGTCTCGATCATCTTTTTAAACTCGGCCATTTTTTCTTTAGCAAAATCCGGCCCTAAATTTTTTTCCTGAAAATTATACATAATTTTAGCCTCGCATCCGTCAGGATTATATCAGATTAATATCAAGCTGTCAAATGGCCTGTAGTATAGAATATTTGACAGGAGGTGAAAATGTATGTCACCGGAAAAAGTACAATATGTGTCAGCAAGAAAAGAAACTCCTGATAAAAAAGTAGAGTATTTAAAGCCGCAAAACTGGGGTGTGAATACCAATAAAAGATTATCTACTACTCAAGTTTGGAGAAAGTAGAGCCTATTTCAAAACGTCATCGCGAGCCCCGAAGGGGCGTGGCGATCTTGATTAGTAAAGATTGCCACGTCACTCGCTACGCTCGTTCCTCGCAATGACAAAGGAGGTTCTGAAATGACTTCTAACCAATTTGAGCCTGAAAACGTTAGGATTTTATCAGAATAATATCAAGCGGTTTAGCCTCATCTTGAGTAAGATAGATACAGAAAGAAAATATTATGGGTATTGAAGCAATTGGGAGTATTGGAAAAGTAGCATCTGTTGTACCTGCAGTTGGCAGGGCAACTGGATTATCTTTTGGAAGAATTAGTGGATTTCCAGCTCCAAGAGTGGAGGGATTTTCTATGAACAGAATTAATAATCCATTTTTGGGAGTAGCAAAAACTCCCACATATATAGAGAACATAAGACCTTCGCTTTTAGGGTTCAGAGTTGATTCAATCAAAAACCCTCGGATTGAAAGCAAAATTGGAAATTTCAGGGAGTTTGGAGGATTTAGTGGAGCAAGAAGAGCTGAGGCTGAAGCAATTATTAAAAGATTCCAACTAGCATCTGTCATTGCGAGGAGTCTGGGTGAACTAAAGGTGATGAAGCAATCTGGAAAAGAGATTGCCGCGTTCCCGTGGGTCGCTCGCAATGACATTTGGAAACAAGCTTTAGTGATAGCTCCTGAACCTATGTTAGTGAGATTACCAAAACCTGTAGCAAATCCTTTCCAGGCTCCACAAGTAGAAACTAAGTCTCAAAGTAATGCTCAACAAAGGGTGGAAAGTAAGGGTACCAATAGATTAGTCAGGGTGACTTCTGTCCCAAGCTTAAAAGAACAGCAGGTAGAACAAATTACCCAGAAAAAAATAGTAACTCAAAATAAAGAAAAAGAGAGAGTAAAAGAAGATGAACAGACTTTACAAAGAAAAATCAAAGCTGTTGAGGCAGTAAAAATTTCTAAAGCCAGGAAGGAGAAAATAGTAACTGCACTAAGACGTATTATTAGTGCTGGAATAAGTATTAAAGAAGCTGGAAAATATATCCGCAGATTTATTTCTGCCAGTTTTTGGCAGGATAAAAGTCCGCTGGCAGGTAGTAAAGAGGATGGAACTATTAATCTAACCCTTGAGGCGCTCGAGGCTGATAAAAATCAATATGATTCTTTACAGCAGGCAGAAGCAGCTTATGTAAAGCCTGTGGAAACCTTTATACCGCTTGAGGTTGGAACAGCAGGCAGGGTTGGAACTTGGGGGGAGGTGAAACAAGTGATTAAAGGTGAAGTGGAGGTTTCCGAGCAGCATAAATATGCAGTAGTTGTGGAAGCAAGAGTTAAAAAGTCAGCACAAAAAGAGATAACAAGAGGAGCTCAAGTTGAAACCATTATTTCAGAAACTGAAGTTTTGCAGCCAAAAATAGAGGATAATGCTGATTTAGCAGAACTTTTTTTAAGAAAGGCTGCATGATATTTCCCAGTTGACAAGAAAGATAAAAGTGAGCTAAAATAGCTTTATTCTGCAAGATACCTCAATGGTTTTTTGTGGAGTAAAAAGGAGAAAGTTCATCCGCCTACGTTCTTCAGTGAAGAACTTCGGCGAGACAAAGAAAGAATACTACTTCAAAAAAGCACATTAACAACCGAAGATTTTATATACTACTCTTCGGTATTTTGAAACCAACCAAGAGGTTGGTTTTTTAGTACAAAATAACTAAAAACTAAAGACTGAAAACTTATGACTAAAAAGTTTTAAGTATTAAGTTCCAAGTTTTAAGTTATTAGTTTAATACCTAAAAGAGTGGTGGGTTTTTAAAATTAGGTAGTAGGGAGTAGTGAGTAGGTTGTAGTTTTCTACAACCTAAAACCTACAAACTACAACCTCGTTTTTTCTTTTTGAGAGTTTGATCCTGGCTCAGGATGAATGCTGGCGGCGTGCCTTAAGCATGCAAATCAAGGGGCCCGCGCAAATTTCGCAAGAAATTTGAACGGGAACCGGTGGACGGGTGAGTAATGCACAGGAATCTACCTTAAAGTGGGACATAGCTTGCCGAAAGGCGAGGTAATTTCCCATGTGCCCGCGCAAATTCGTAAGAATTTGTTCGGGCAAAGCCGCAAGGCGCTTTAAGATGAGCCTGTGTCCTATCAGCTAGTTGGTGGGGTAATGGCCTACCAAGGCGACGACGGGTAGCTGGTCTGAGAGGATGGTCAGCCACAATGGAACTGCGACACGGTCCATACACCTACGGGTGGCAGCAACTGGGAATATTCGGCAATGGGCGAAAGCCTGACCGAGCGACGCCGC
>CAZJNI010000004.1:0-89850 GCA_964547465.1 uncultured Gammaproteobacteria bacterium | reverse complement strand
ATCGACTGGTAGCTCTTCTGCTTTTGATAAAACCTCAATATCTTCAGAATAAATTTCAATCTCACCTGTCGGAATATTTTTGTTTACCAGATTTTCCGGACGTTTGTTTACTTTACCAGTTATACAAACCACATCTTGAGGATGCAAATCCACACCACCTCCGAGGTGGGACGAAGTCACTCCTCGGAGGTGAACTTTATCAGGAGAAACTACTACCTGGATAATTCCTGATCTATCTGAAACATCCAAAAATAAAATTTTCCCATGGTCACGTCTGACTTGTACCCACCCATAGATCACTACATCTTGGCCAATTTTTTCTTTGCAGTCTAAAATTAATGTGCGGTTCATTCTTCTTGCATAATATCAGTTAGATAAAGAGCTTGACAAGGCTTAAGTTTTTTTGATATATTACATCTCATGCAAAACCTAAGAAGAAATTTTAACTTTTTCTTTACCTCTCGCTAGCGGAGGTTGGTTTTGGTGCAAAATCAACTTAATATCAGCCTCCGATATTTTAGCGGAGGTTTTTTTATGGGTTGAAAAGAAAGGAAGGTGATAAATATGGATAAAGAAATTAGTCCTTTAGGTCATCAAATTGGTGAGGTATTTATCCCCGAGCGCCCAGATGAAAATGGCGTCGTTATAGGATTCGTTTGGCATGGAGATGTTTATACACTTGCTGATCGTCAAGAATTATTAGAAGCACAACAAGCAAAAGCAGAAAAACATCCATTAGCTATCCGCTTATCTAGAAGGAGACTAAGACAACTTAAAACGCAATCTGGTGTAAGATATCTAGGACAACCAAAACCAAGATATTGAAAATTTGACAAAGGGTTAATCTCTTTGTTAGTATAATATTATCTATGTCAAAAGTAATTGTAATAGATTTAAAAAGAGTTGAAAATTTGTTAAGCCTCCTTTTACTAGGTCTCCTTTTGGGAGTCTTTGCGGGAGGTCTTTTTAGATAATTTTATCTAAAAAAGAAAGGAATTAGACCTCCCAAACGGGAGGTTTTTTTTATGGAAAAAATATGAAAGGAGGTGTTTATAGATGAGAAATGAAAGATGTGACTATCCAAAGCCTGTATCATATGGAGAAATTAAAGCTATACCACAAGATCCTAATCGGATTCCAAGTTATATTAAACCAGAAACTGTAGAAATTGGCTATCGTCGTATAGTCGGAGGAAAAACGGGAATTGATATCAATATTTAATATCTTTTACCTTTAGTTGCAGTTTCTCGTTACCATTATAATTATCAATTTCCGGCGTATATGCCAAATCTATAAGTTGGCTGTTTTGCAATATACTTACCAGATCCCCCATGCCAAAGGCTATTGCATCCAGACCGTCAACTTTGAATTTAAGGTGTTTCCCCTGACCCACTGTTCTGATATCAGAAACTTGCAGTTTATAAGTTGCAAAAATTGGTCTGGGATTTTTAAAACCAAATGGTTGAAATTTTTGCAGTTGCTCAACTAGATTTTTGGTCAGTTGTTTAATATCAACCTCTGCATCTATTTGTAAAACTTGCTCTCCGTTGTTTGGTAAATCCAAAACATACTCCTGCAGTCTTTTTTTAAAGATTTCCACCTTGGAAACATGTAGGGAAAATCCGGCAGCCCCTGGGTGCCCTCCAACATCAATTAAAATATCTTCAAAATTCCGGATTATCTCAACTATGTTTACTCCATCTATTGATCTGGCAGAACCTTTCGCCAACTCCTTGCCCAGTGATATTGCAATTGTCGGGCGGTTATATTGTTCAGTAATTTTTCCTGCAACAAGTCCGATAATTCCCTGGGCCCAATTTTTTGAATATAAAACCTGAATATTTTTCCCTTCATCAACTAAAAGTTTTGCTTCCTCAATTGCATCAGTCGTCATTTTTTGGCGCTCGGAATTAGTTTCACAAAGCAATTTAGCCAAGGTTCTTGCTTTATTTGAATCTTTTGTACAAAGAAGTCTTAGTGCATCTATTGCATGCTCCAGCCTTCCTATTGCATTTAGTCTTGGTCCCAAAATATAACCTATTTCATATGAACTGATTTTACCTAAATTTATTTGACATTCATTAATCAAAGATAGTAGTCCTAAATTTGTGGTGGTATTCAAAATTTTCAATCCCTCATATACATACACTCTACCCAGTCCTGTAAGCTGTATCAAATCACAAACAGTAGCAATTGCTACAAACTGTAATAAATCCTTTGCCAATTCTTTTTTAACTAAATCCTTTATCAGACACCAGGCAACTCCTGTCCCGCACATTTTGGTTGAATGAACTATCTCGTATGCATCTGGCAATTTCTTATCCATCACATGATGATCAGTAATAATTAAATCCAAACCTAAACTTTTGGCATAATTTGCACTTTCAAATGCCGCAATTCCACAATCAACACTAATTACTACTGATGCACCAGAGTCTCTTGCAAAATCCAACCCTAGTTTTGATAAACCATAACCTTCTTTTTCCCGATGGGGAATATAAGGCAAAACTTTTGCTCCAATTGAAGTTAAGGCTTTATATAAAATTGCACTGGCACAAATCCCATCTACATCATAATCTCCAAAAATAACAATTAATTCTCCATTTTTGATAGCTTGGTTTATCTTTTCTTGAGATTTTTTAATACCAGAAATTTGTAAATCTTTTTCAAAATCAGAAATCTTAGGATTAAAGAAAGTATCCTTATCTTTAGTTTTAATTCCTCTATTTACTAAAAGTTGTTCAACTAAATCATCAGATTTTTTGGGTAATACTTTCCATTTCATTTATGTTTGGATTGTATCACAGTGAGTTGCAGTGTAAAATGTCATTGCGAGGTCGCCGAAGACGACCGTGGCAATCTTAACTAATAAAGATTCCTACGTCGCTTCGCTCCTCGGAATGACTATGGAATATGTCTTACCTGATGAGGTAAAAAATATTTTAGATAAATTTCAAAAGAGGGGATTTCAGATTTATATTGTGGGGGGGGCAGTGCGTGATCTTCTAATGAATAAAAAGGTCAAGGACTGGGATTTTACTACAGATGCTAATCCGGAGGAAATTTTAAAAGTGATTCCTGAAGGCTTTTATGATAATAAGTTTGGCACAGTTGGACTAGCTCTAGGTGATGGAGTTATGGAAATTACCACCATGCGGAAAGAAGGAATTTATAAAGATCACCGCCATCCAATAGAGGTTTCCTGGACAAATAAAATTGAGGAGGATTTGGCCCGTCGGGATTTCACCGTTAATGCTATTGCAGTTTCAAGCAAACACCTCCGAGGTGAAGAGACTGACGTTACACCAAGAGAACACCTCGGAGGTGAGACAATGGAAATTGTTGATCCATTCCATGGCCAGAGGGATATTAAGGACAAAATCATCCGTTGCGTTGGTAACCCGTCCAAACGCTTTGAGGAAGATGCTCTTCGTCTGATGAGAGCTGTCAGAATTGCAACAGAGTTAAATTTCCAAATTGATAAGGCAACAAAAAAAGCGATCGCAAAAAATGTTACCTTAATTAATAATATTGCCAATGAAAGAATTAGAAGTGAACTTTTCAAAATTTTATCTACTCAAAATCCTTATCAAGGTATACTGCTTTTAAGAGAAGTTGGTATTTTACAAATTATTTTACCGGAGTTAGAAGCATGCTTTGGGATAAAGCAGGAAGGGCCAAAACATGACAGAGTTTATGATATTGGCGAACATTCTCTTCTCGCTCTCAAGGAGTGTACATCTAAAGATCCACTAACCCGCTTTGCAGCTTTACTTCATGATGTAGGCAAAGTAAAAACTGTAAATACGGAGGAAGATGGAAATGTCACTTTTTACAATCACGACTTGGAGGGCGGGAAATTAAGTTTACAAATCGCTAAAAGATTTAATTTATCGAAAAAACAAACTGATAAGTTACATATACTCATCAGATGGCATATGTTTACCCTGGATGAAAACCAAACAGACGCTGCAATAAGAAGATTTATTAAAAACGTGGAGGTGAAAAACATAGATGACATGATGGCTGTAAGAATTGGCGATCGATTAGGAGGCGGCACAGAAAATGCAGTTTCCTGGAGAATGGAGAAATTTAAGGAAAGAATAAAACAAGTCCTCAAAAAACCATTTTCTATTTCTGATCTAAAAATAAACGGCAATGATGTCATGAAAGAATTGGATATTAAATCAGGACCGAAGGTCGGCGAAATCCTCCAAAAACTCTTTGAAGAAGTCCTAGAAGATTCTTCTAAAAATAATCGCGAATATTTGCTAGATAAAATTAAATCAATGGCCTAATTTCTCTTCCCACCAAACTAAAAGTGCTGTTGCATTAAAAATAGAAGAATAAGTACCCGAGATAACCCCCACAAGTAGAGCTACCACAAACCACTTGATTGTTTCTCCTCCAAATAAAAGTAAGGCAAGTAAAACAAACACCACTGTTAAAGAGGTATTTAAGGATCTTCCTAAAGTTTGAACAACTGATATGTTAGCAACATCTATAAACTTCCTGCCAATATTTTTGATTAGATTCTCTCTAATTCTGTCAAAAACAACAATGGTATCATGAACTGAAAACCCAATAACAGTTAAAAGTGCTGTAATAAAAAGTGTATCTACCTCAACCCCTAAAAATTTCCCAAGTATTGCAAATACTCCAACAACTACTAAAACATCATGCAAAAGAGCAATTATTGCAGCAATCCCAAATCGCAGTGATGACGTTGGTTTTGGTATTTTTCTAAAAGAAAAGGCAATATAAATAACTATTATAAATGACGCAATCGTTAAGGCTATCAAAGCCTTACGCTCCAACTCGGATCCAATAACAGGACCGACATTTTCTATTCTTCTCTCTTCTATAGAACCAAATTCTTTTGAAAGAGAAGTTTTTATGTTATTAATTTTTTCTTGGTCTATTGGTTTGGTCCTAATAATATAAGTATTCTCTGAAGATTTTGTAATCTGTCCAACTTCTATACCTTGCGCAGATATCTGTCTTTGAAGATCGTTTTTATCAATATTTTTTTCGAACTTATACTCAAGTAATGCTCCTCCACTAAAATCTATCCCTAATTTTAAACCCGATGTAAAAAGAAAATATATACCAGGCAAAATTATCAGCAAAGAAAATATAAAATAGAAAATTTTGTACTTCATCAAATTCATAGATTTATTTTTTTCGTCTTTGGTGCGCCTCCTTTAAATCTTCATGTAACTCTATCCTTAAATCCTCTGCTGCTTTTTTAATTTTATCCTCTATATTATCTACTTTAGCATTAAGAAAATCCCAAATCTTTTGATGATCCCCAACGTTGAGTTGATTTACAAAAACTCTCTTATCCTGTTCTGATAGTTCGGATAATATCGTATCCAAGATTGTATGATGAATACTTGAGTCAATTAAAGTAGCCAGATGCTTTTTTTCTTCATCTGATAAGTCCATTTTATCAAGTTCTACTATGACTGATTCTATCTCTATTAAGTGACTGTAGAATTGCTTCATAATTTATGCCTCCCCTTTTACTTTAATTGGGCCTAAAGGAATTTTGTCCTTGGAATCATCAATAAAAAAGTATAGCACTGGTCCTTTTCTCGACCCACCAGCCAAACCCAATACATCCATTACCTCGGGTGATCCTCCAAGATGTTTACCAGTCCACTGGGCAGGACCAGCATCTCCTATAACCGCCACCACTGCTTGACCGCTTTTAGGATTTACAACCAGCATCTTTCTAAATTTAAAAAAATCCCTATATTTAGAAACATTTTCCGCAAATCCAGGTGCCAGAAAGGTCTGTATAGCCAGATAATATTTCTCCCTTTCTTTATCTTTCTCACTAAATTGCTCTTTTGAAGGAGTAAAATAACCCCAAGCTCCCAGTCCCGGTGCAATTCCTGCAGATCCATACTTAGCCCATTCAACTGTAGTTTCTGCATGTGCATACAAATTATCCCCAGCATATCTATATAAATGTTGCTCTCCTCCAATTAAACCATAATTTCTATTTAATCTTATACCCTCAAGTTGAGATAAAACCTTCATATTGAAATTTTTTGACAATATTTCAATTACTTTCTTTTCTTCGTCGTCACTCAAAGGTTGTACCTTAGGAGGTACAACACCTTCAAGTTGTGAGGCAAGTAAAACATTTTCATCAAAGCCTTCTAAAATGCCTTCTTTACTGGCAACTAAATTAGGGGCAGGTAAATTAGGTTGCGGGGGAGATAATAATATTAATCCTCCCAATGAACCTAGTGCTAAATGTTTTAGGGCCTGTCCGTGTTTATCCCAAAATTTATCTTGTAAATTTCTGTGCCTTTGACCAAATTTTTTCCTTAAATATTCAAAATGAGGTTTGCTGGATTTAAATTGTTTAGCCATATTATTTAACGAGTAATCTTAAAAATGTTCTTGTTACCACATAGCTTGTAAACATGGATACCAAAACTCCAATTGCCAAAGTTATGGCAAAACCTTTAATCAATGTAGTACCCATTCCATACAAAATTGCTGCAGTCATTAATGACGAAACATTTGAAGCCCAAATAGATGACCAGGCTCTTTTAAAACCCAGCTCCAAAGCCAAAGTTTTACCTTTCCCCCAGCGGATTTCTTCTTTCATTCTTTCAAATATTAAAATATTTGCATCCACTGCCATCCCGACCGATAATATAAATCCGGCAATTCCGGCCAAGGTTAAGGTAACAGGTGGCAATATGAAAAGCCCGGTTTTAAAAATTGCTAAAACAATCAAAGCATAGACAACTAAGGCAAGATCGGCAATAAGACCTAAAAATCCATAATAAAAGCCCATATAAAGCATAACAATTAAAATACCAATTGCTCCGGCTATTAAACTTTTCTCAACAGACTCTTGCCCAAGAGTTGGGCCAATGGATCTTTGTTCCAAAACTAAAATTGGCACAGGCAGGGCTCCTGCATTAAGTTGAATTGCCAAATTTTTAGCTTGAGCGGTTGTAAAATCACCAGTTATTACTGCATTCCCTCCCAAAATCTCTTGCTGAACAATGGGAGCTGTTCCAACAAAAGGATAAATAGATAAATCATCCAAAAAAATAGCCAGAGGTTTTCCAATATTTCTTTTGGTAATATCAGCAAATTTTTTTGCTCCATTATCTGTAAATGATAACGCTACCTGTGGTCCGGTCCTTTGACCTGACGAGCCAAAAGTAACTTCAGCTTTTTTAAGATCTTTACCAGTCAAACCACTATCCTTGGTATTATCCAAAGTTAATATACTGGAAGGAGAAGCATCCTTATCTACCTCACGAAAATCCAACAGTGCTGTTTGGCCAACCAACTCTGCAGCAGAAGATGCATTTTTTAATCCTGGAAGTTCTACTAATATTCTTCTCTCTTCTCCTAATTTAGATGTTTGAATTACTGTCTCGGATAAGCCATATAAATTAACTCTTCTTTCAATAATATTTTTAGCAGATTCCAAGGCACTATCCCGATCTAGCGGATTTATCTTATCCATCTTAGCTTGCAAAATAAGCTGTGTCCCACCTTGCAGATCAAGCCCTAATTTTAAAGGAAAATCAAGGCTTATTTTTTTATCAAGTATTTTTAATTCCGGAAGTTTAGGAAGATCAAAAAAAATTGAAAACAGAATAATAAAAACAATGAACCACAAAAGTTTCCTGGAAGCCATAACTATAGTTTAGCTAAAAATTATATTGCTACCCCTTCTAACAGTTCGTCTTCGTCCCCCAAAAGCATCACTTTTGGTTGAAGCAAAACTCTTAAAATAAACGGGTCACGTCTTTTCACCCTAAACTTAAACTCCGCCTCATCCATAAATGAATAATTAATTTCAGCTTCCCTTTTTGCTTGTTCATCTGCAATTATTGATTGAAGTTCAGGTAAAACAATATTCCCGACAACTAAAAGATCCACATCTTCTGAGCTAGATTGAGTACCTTTCAAAAATCTTGTTGAAATAAATGAAAATTTAATTTTACCAAGTTTTCCTTTATTTTTTACTAAATTGCCTCCGAGTCCAGAAGTTTTCGCGACCAGGGAAAGAAGTTCCTTGTAAAAAATATAGTCTCTTCTGAATTTATAAAGCCTTCTATTAGCTCTCCATTCAGATGAAACCATTCCAAACTTCTCCATTCTTGCCAATTCACGTCTGACTGCATTAATCTCTTCAGATACTCTTCTGACAATCTCCCGGACATGAAAAAGAGAATCCGCTGGATTGGTTAAAAAAAGCTGCAATATTTTTACCCGGACTCTTGAGACAAATAATTCCTCAAGCATAATATTTTGGACAGATCTATTCTGTCACCACCTTTCTAGGCAGTTATGATTTCATCAATAAGTTAGCTCTGATCCCTCCGGGACAGTTTGGATCCAAATTTGACCTCTATTAAGTTCAACCTCTTTTCCGACTGAATCAATATATTTGCTTCTTCCCTTCCTAGACGATTTAGTCCATTTTCCTTCCACAACATTACCATCCTGGAAAACTAAAACTTTACCTGAACCGATTGTGCCATAGAGCAGATGAACATTTCCAGGATAACCATCATTTGCATTAGATTCCTTTTCAAACTGAATAATAATTACTTTTGCCTCAAGTTGTTTTTTGTTATTCAAATCCATATGAGGCTCTCCATTTTTCCTTTTATAAGTGTTAGTTAAAACATCATAATCCCACTCAACTGTATAACTAGGCTGACTCTCCCAAAAGTTAACTGTTATTTTGCTTGTATTACCACCACTCTTATCCTCTTTAAATTTCCAAAGAACGAAGTTTTTATCCCAGGAAACTTTATCCTGATCCACATTTGTCCATCCTCTTTTTGCTCCCACCTCCCAAAGTTTTTGAGTGGTGGAATACATCGTGTGCTCTGTTGCAACGCTATGACCTAACCTCTGATAATCTCTCCAAAAAACCGGAAAGCCAATTGAGAATTGGTTCAAATCCTTAATGTCATATTTAATGATCTGCGACAACGCATCAGCAGGACCAGGAGTATTAGCACCACCAACATGGGCATATAAAGCATCGTATTCAGACAGCCAATCCAAATAATAAGTCCTGGCAGACCTAACCGGTCCAACTTGGACATCAGAAAGATTACAATAAAATAAAGCCATAAACCTGGTTATCCCACCTTCTGCCACAGCCTCATATACCACATCCGCAGAAGATAAACCTGATTGTGGCCTGGCTTCGGAATGATTTTCAACCATCACTGCCAAAGGTCTTCTTTTGCTCCAAGAATCTTTAGCTTTTTGGGTATGCATACTACCATTTAGAGGACAAATTTCCGTCTTTGGTTCATTTGGATCTTCCACCATTGCATTTGCCGGGCCGGGGACTTTCGATGTTACCTCTACAGTTTTTGGTGTTGGGTTTTTAATCAACTTACTAAAAAGAGACAGTGATAGTGTAGTTGAAGCGCTATACAAAACTGTTGCGAAAATTATTAGCGTTAAAGTCTTTTGTATATTAGTTAATTTTTGAAATGTTTGTAAAATATTACTCATTTTTCTTCCATCGCTTTTCTTACAACTTCTTCTTCCTCTTTTGACAGTTGATACTTAAGCGCTTTACCTTTCTCAATTCCTTTTGCAAAAACCCGCGTCGCAGACCTGGCATGCAAGCTTGTTAAAACAAATCCGTTACCCTCCCTATCAAGTAAAGCAGCAGAAAAACTTTGATCTCCTCCTGTATCCTCATAAGGATTATACCGCAAGAGCCAAAAATGGCTAATGTGCGAAAAACCTTCTTTCCTTAAATCAGATAATTCTATCTTCGTTTCTCCAAGCTTTTTATCAAAGCCATCAATTACCTTCAAAACCTCTTCAAACTTTTTTCTGATGTCTCTTTCTCCACTCTTTGGAAAAAGAGATTTTAAAAAATTTCCCTGTTTCCAAATAAAATAAGTCAAGACCCCCAACCAAAGTACCAATAATCCGGCAATAGCCGGACCAACCCAATCCGAATACATAAGTTACTCTTTTAATATACCCTATGAATAAATAAATTGTCAATGAGGATACCTAAAGATGTTACAACGAGGCTATTTGTGCTACCATCAGTTTGTGAGTTTCAAGTTCAATTATTTAAAAAAAATAGGCAGATTCAGAGAAACAGTAGCTACATCTTGGAGACTACTCGGACTTCTATGGTCTATAGATAAATGGCTTCTCATATCAAATGCCATAGCCGTTACTATCCCTGCCTTAGTACCGTTTGCCTTTGCTTATATTTTCAAATTAGTAATCGATCAGGTAGTTTCATCTATTTCGCAAGGTAGTATAGACTTCAGTAAGTTTATTCTGCTTTTTGCGGTGGCATTTTTAGTATATACAGTCCAATCATTGGCTTTTTCAACACAGGATTACCTACATAGACTGTTATATACCAAAATTCCAATCTCTCTATATCAGATAGTTTTATCAAAAATATCTAATCTTGATGTTGCCTATTTTGAAGACAGTGAATTTAAAAATACTTTAGAAAAAGTAAGGGATGCATACAGTTGGCGACCTCTAAATTTAATGGATTATTTGCTTTTTTCTTTTCAGGGGTTGATACAAGTTATTGGTGCAATAGTAATACTAGCCACACTCGCGCCTATTTTAATAGTAGTCGTTCTGATTGTTGCCATACCAGAACTTATAAGTAGGATTAAGGAATCGCAGTTATCCTGGGGTATTTGGGATGCTCAAAGTCCTCATAGAAAAAAGTTCTGGTATGTATCTTCTTTACTACAAGAAAGAGATTATGTTAAAGAAATGCGGCTGTTTCAACTACCAAAGAAATTTTTGCTGGATATAAAAAATATCCAAGAGGATATGTATAAAGAGAATAAAAACTTAGCAACTAAATATTTAGGAATTAATTCTTTATTTAATATTTTGAGTGGCATTACTTTTATTGGCATTTTGCTTTTTATAGTCTTGGAAGCCGTAGCCAGAAGAATTAGTGTAGGCGACATCAGCTACTATACAACTGTTATAACTAACTTACAAAATGGCATTGGTGGACTTTTTAGAAACTTAGTCAGACTTTTTAGTGAAAGTTTATATACCTCTTCCATATTTGAAGTTTTAGATGCTCCTCCCAAAATTAAACAGTTCGAGAAACCAATTAAAATTAATATCTATAAGTCTCCCATAATTGAATTCAAAAATGTCTCTTTTGCTTATCCTGGTAGTAAAAAAACTATACTTAAGAATTTCAACTTAACTATTAATCCTAAAGAAAAGATAGCATTAGTAGGTGAAAATGGGTCTGGTAAGACTACAATTATTAAACTACTTTGTCGTTTTTATGACGTAGACCAGGGTGAAATATTAATAAATGGTATAGATCTAAAAAAACTTGATTTGAAAGACTGGTATAAAGCTTTAGGGGTACTATTCCAAGATTTTGTTAAATATGAATATAAAGCTCGGGAAAATATTCACTTTGGTAAAACTCAAGCGAAGGAAGACATTAAAAAAGTGGTAGAGGCTGCAGTTTCTTCAGGCGCAGATCCAATGATCAGGAAATTAGAACAAGGATATGAGCAAATGCTGGGTAGGACTTTTAAAGGAGGCGTGGAGTTATCAATTGGTCAGTGGCAAAAGATTGCCTTAGCAAGAGGATTTTTTAGAAATGCTCCAATTTTAATATTAGATGAACCAACTGCAGCAATTGACGCTAAAGCAGAAGCGGAAATTTTCAATAGGGTTGAGAAACTATCTAAAGATAGGACAGTAATTATTATTTCTCACAGATTCTCTACAGTCAGGAATGCAGATAAGATTTATGTAATTGATAACGGACAAATTGTAGAATCAGGTTCTCATCAGCAGTTAATGAAACTAAATGGCCAATATGCTACCTTATTTAATCTACAAGCAAAAGGATATCAATAGCCTTGCTCTTAATACATTTATGCTACGACCGTATGATAAATGTATTGTGCAACAGTAGTGCACCGTTAGGCAGGTATTTAATTATAAAACGATTATCTCATAGTTTTAGGTTCAATTGGTGCTTGACAAGCATGTTTGTGCGTGTTAGGCTCAAATCTAATCGATTTGATCCTGCGGGAAAACTAGTATGGCTATTCAACAAACTAAAAAACAGTCAGATTTAGAAAAACGCCTGAAAATTCTCCGTCAGCAATTTTATGGTCGGGAATCAGTAGCTAGTAGCAAGCAGTCTGTAGCTACCCATACTACCGACTACCCACTTCGCGAAGCGAGCCAGCTACCCACTTCGCGAAGCGAGCCAGCTACCGATGTAATCTATCTTCATCAAGATCTTTTAAAGATATTAACTTTTTCAGGAGCTGCAATTGGAGCACAAATTATTCTATATTTTTTAATAAATAATCATATTGTGAATCTAAATTTTTTTTGAAGGGAGGTGAATCAAGTTATGCAAATGTATTGCGTCAAATGCCGCACCAAAAGGGATGCGCAAGATGTACAAGGAGTTACCATGAAAAATGGTAAAAAAGCCTCAAAAGGTAAATGCCCAGTTTGTGGCACCTCAATGTTTAGAATTGGTGGGTAGAATTGTCTGGTGAACGCGTTCACCATCACGAAAGATCCGGCCTTTGGGCCGGATTTCTCGTGGGTTAAAAATTTAAAATTCTTCTCTAGATCTATACTGAAGTGCTTCTGCTATATGCTCTGTCAAAATATTTTCAGATAGAGCCAAATCCGCAATAGTCCTGGCGAGTTTTAAAACTCTGTGATAACCTCTGGCAGAAAGATTAAGCGATGAAATTGCTTTTTTCAACAAATCCAGCGAATCAGCAGTTAATGTACAAAACTCCTTTATATCCTGATTTGTCATTTCAGAATTAGTTAAAATTCTACTTGCCTCACCGCCAGGCGGGCCTTTATACCTTTGTTTTTGTACTCCTCTTGCCTTGGTTACCCTATCCCTGATAGTTTTCGAGTCTTCTGACAAATTTATTGACGAGAGTTTTTCTACCTCAACTGCAGGTACTTCCAAATAAATATCAATCCTATCCAGCAGTGGTCCTGAAATTCTTTTCTTATATTTAGCAATCTGTCCCGGCATACAAATACAACTTTTTTTTAAATCTCCTAAAAATCCGCATGGACAGGGATTTTGTGCAGCCAGTAAAATAAATTTTGCAGGAAAGGTAAGCGAACCTGATGCTCTGGAGATTGTCACTTTATGATCTTCCAGTGGTTGGCGTAAAACTTCCAAAACATGTCTGGGGAATTCTGGTATCTCATCCAAAAATAAGACTCCTCTATGAGCGAGTGAAATTTCACCAGGTCTTATATTATTCCCCCCTCCAATTAAACCTATATATGAAGCTGTGTGATGTGGAGACCGAAAGGGGCGTCTAGTCACTAGAGACTTTCCGCCCTCCATAAGCCCTGCGATTGAATATATTTTTGTAACCTCGAGTGCCTCTTCAAAATCCAGGGGAGGCAAAATGGAGCTAAAAGCTCTAGCCAACATGGTTTTTCCGGCACCAGGAGGACCTTTAAGTAAAATATTATGTCCGCCTGCTGCTGCAACCTCTAGCGCTCGTTTCGATTGTTCTTGACCTTTAACCTGTGAAAAATCGTAGTCAAATATCAAATCGTCATCTAAATTTAATTTTTCCGGAGACGTAGGTTTTATTTCCTCTTGAGATAAAAACACTTTCATTAGTTGTGCCAGTGAATCAAAAGCAAAGACTCTCAACCCTTCAACCACTGATGCTTCCTTTGCATTATCTTTTGGAACAAAAATTGTATTAAACCCCATTTTTTTTGCAAGAAGCGCAATTGGTAAAATCCCGTGTGTATAACGCAGGCTTCCATCTAGCGACAGTTCCCCTAGAACTAAAGTTTCCTCAATGTTAAAAATACTTTTTTGGGGGATTTGACCTGATGCTAAAAGCACACCTAAAGCAATCGGTAAATCATAATGAGGACCCATCTTTGGTAAATCAGCTGGTGCTAAATTTACAGTAATTTTATGATCTGGGAACTTTGAACCGGAATTTCTAATGGCTGATCTAACTCTTTCTTTACTCTCCTCAACAGCTCTATCAGCAAGTCCCACCATAATAAAATGTGGCAGGCCGCTTGAAGAAACATCAACTTCCACAGTTATTAAAACAGCATCTAATCCAATATTTGCACCAGATAAAATTTGTGAAAGCATTTGAATCTAGCTTGATTATATAGTAAAATGTATCGGCCTAGGAAGAAGGATGATCGCCCGCGCAAATTTCTAAAAGAAATTTGAACGGGAGGAAAGTCCAGACAGCATAGAGCAGGGTGTCCGGCGTAAGTCGGACGGTCGTAAGACAGAGTATAGAGCAACAGTGACGAACCGGGGTCAAGCTCGGGTGAAACGTGGCAATCCTCCCCGCTGCAATCCTAGAAAAAACTAAGCTGCTCGCTTAATAGTTTAAATAAGGAGCATCCGCCGACTGGCGGAAGATGTGACATTAAAAATCACAGTCTAGATAAATGATCATCTTGAAACAGAATCTGGCTTACCCTCTTCCTAGGCAAAAAATTTAACTTTTTCTAGCTTTAATTACTTCGGTTGCAATAATTTGCAAAACAACAGCAATCGGCACTGCAAGTAAAGCTCCGGCAAATCCTAAAAGCCTACCTCCCACCGCAATAGTTAAAATAACTACTAGGGGATTCAAACCAACTGCCTTTTTCATCACCTGGGGTACTATCAAATTATTTTCTAATTGCTGTATTACAAAATACATAACGGTAACTCCCAAACCCAACAGGGGAGAAATAGTCAATGCAACCAGTATTGCCGGAACTGATGAGATTATCGGTCCGATAACCGGGATAACCTCCATAATCGCTGCCATTAATGATAAAGGCAAGGCATAAGGAACATTCAAAATAATAAGCCCTATATAGGAGAAGGTTCCAATTATTAAACTTAAAACTAACTGTCCTCTAAGCCAGGATCCTAATTTTTCCTGAATCTGGATAGTTAAACTTCTTATTTTTTCTTCCTGACCTATAAATAAAGCAGCAATTCTATTTTCTAAATTATTATGTTCCAGCAGAAGATAAAAAGTTATAACCAGGAGAAATATTATTGTTAGAAAATTATCAAATACTGAAAGAGTAATTGAAAATGCATTTTTTGAAAGTGAGGTTAATTCCGATTGAAATACTGATTTATCTATATTGGTAATATTAAAAACTTGTCCCAAAAGAGGAGGTAGTGTCACAATTAATTTACTGCTTTGCTCAATTAAAGGCGGTAATATGACTGCTAATATCCCCGCTAGTATTGTTATTATAATAATGTAGGTTATTGCAATACCCAATGCCCTGGGAAGTTTAAGTTTGGTAAAAAAATTCACTAGAGGCTCCAGGGCAGACATCAAAATAATTGCCACAAAAAGAATAACAAGCAAATCTTTAATTAAATAGATTATCCAAAGACCCAAAATGAAAACTGTAATAAATATTACAGTCTTGTGTGAAATATCAATCTTGCGTGGCATTTGCCTGATAATACCATTTAGCCACCAAATTTTCCACTTTATTTATATAATTTTTTTTAGCTATATCAAACCAATTAATATCTTTTTCTTTTTTAAACCATGTTTCTTGACGTTTGGCAAAGTGATGAATTTTTACCTTCAGAGTTTCAATTAATTGATCTCTGCTTATTTTGATTTCCAGAAAATCCGCCATTACTCCATACTCAAGCCCTAACTGTCTCATTCTTTTCAGACTTAATCCATCTTTATATAGTCTTATTGCCTCATCAATCATTCCTTCATTTATTCTAGATACTACTCTTTCATCAATTCTTTTGTATAAAATCTCCCTTGAGGTAGTTAATCCAATTTTTAATATGTCATTGCGAGGCCCGAAGGGCCGTGGCAATATGTTTAATGGATTGCTTCGTCGCCTTGCTCCTCGCAATGACGAAATAGTTAGCTCTATCGCCCTAACTAATCTTCTGGGATTTTGCCTATCTGAACTATTCATCTTTTCCCATCTTTGAATAGAAAATCCTTGAAGGTTTTTTTGAAGTTCTTCTAAAGTTAACTCTTCTAAGTTATTTCTTAACTTTTTATCTACCGGAATTCCTAAATTAGGAAAACCATATAGCAACCCCTTCAGATACAAACCAGTTCCCCCAACTATAATAGGTTGCTTTCCTTTTTTTATAATCTTATCTATTGCCTTATTTGCATCTTTTACATAATCAAAAACTGTATACTGCCTTTTTGGGGATATTACATCATACATCCAGATTTTTATTCCACCTATTTCCCACCAATTATTTCCCTTTTTTATTCTTAAATCCTTATTCTTAAATCTTAAATCTACTCCAGGCATCTTCCCGGTCCCTATATCAAGTCCCACATATACTTGTCTGGAATCACACGATACTAACTCCCCATTAAATTTTTTAGCCAAAGTTAATGCCAAGTCTGTTTTCCCTGTTGAAGTGGGACCTAAAATAACTAATACTTTATTCATGAAGAGAATTATAATATTATTCTTCTGTATTTTGGGGGTTCTATTATTTGTTTATTACGACCTTTTTACTTCACCCCAACAAGAACAATTTGTAAGCCTCGCTTCTTCTTTCCTTCAAGGCAAGCTTTATTTTCTCTCAAATACTTTTGATGCTGCCTTATACAAAAATCGTCAATACTGGCCATTGGGTCCTTTTCCTGCAATTTTACTCATGCCGTTTGTTTATATATTTGGTGATCATATAAGACAGGGATATTTGTTATTTTTTTTAAACCTACTGAATGTATTATTGCTTATCAGAATTGCTAAAAAAATAAGTGGTAATTTAACTAAATCTATTATAATAAGTTTTGCAATTTTATTTTCTACTGCATACTTAGGGATTGCTTTAATACCATGGTCCTGGTACTTTGCACAAATTGTTGGTTTTACCCTAACTCTTTTAAGTCTAGAGGCTTATTTTTTTAATAGATCATGGCTAATTATCGGTATCTATCTAGCGCTAGCTTTCATCACAAGGATCTCCTTAATCTTTACAGTAATATTTTTTATACTAAACTTATCCTACTGCGATTTATCTAAAAAAATAAAATTTAAAAACCTCACTTTATTACTTTTACCTATAATTATATCTCTTATCTTAATAGGAATTTATAATTCTGCTCGATTTGGGAATTTTTTAGAAACTGGTTATTCTATGCAGGAATGGAATAGTGGACCAGTTGTTGCCAATAGGACGTTGGGTGTGTGGAGTTTAATTCATATTCCGGCAAATCTTTATACTATGTTCTTGAAAATGCCTGAACCTATTTTTATTCCAGGAACACATATAATGCAATTTCCATATTTAAGAGTTGACGGTTCAGGACTAAGCATCTTATTTACCTCTTCAATTTTTATCTGGATTTTATTTAGTAACTGGAAAGATAAAAGGGTTAAATTTGCTGGAATTACAACTTTACTTATGATGTTTGCTATCTTTGGAAGTTTTACCAATGGCGGCTGGCAATACGGGTACCGCTATGCCATCGATTTTTATCCAATGCTATTTATAGCATTACTTTATTCATTCAAAAAAAATGTTTCTTATAAATTCTTAACTTTGGCTATAGCTGGATTTTTAATCAATTTATATTTCATTAATATGGTATTTTACTCAAAATGAAGTTAAATCAATTCAAATTACCATATCCTTTGCTTATTTTCGCATTTGTTTTGTTTGTTTATTTGTTATTTGCAGGTAGATTTCAATTCAAATTTCCTGTTACTATCTACAATTATTTTAGCTATCTTGCTGAAGCATTTTTACACGGAAGCCTTTCTTTTGTATCTTCTCCCCCTTATTTGAATGATTTAACAGTATTTAATGGAAAGGTTTATATGTACTGGGGTCCGAGTACTGTATTACCTATCTTACCATTTGTAACTTTGTTTGGTAAAAACATAAGTGATGTTTTATATACTGCAATTATTGCATCATTTAATCCCCTTATTTTATTTCTTGTACTTGAACAACTGAATAAATTGAAACTTGTTATATTATCAAACCATCAAAAAATTTTTCTTTCTTTATTTTTTGCTTTTGGTACCGTACATTTTTATTTATCTACAAATGGTTCTGTCTGGTTTACTTCTCAAGTTATTTCAATTCTCTTTTTTCTACTTTCACTTTATTTCATAACTTTTTTCGTACACTCTACAAGCATAACAAAATTAATTTTAGCTTCAGTATTTTTTGGATTTGCTGTTATAAGCAGAGAGTTACTCATGTTTAATATTCCAATATTTTTGACTTTTATCTTCATATCCTATCTTCAAAATAAAAATAAAATTTATCTTATTCAGAATCTATCTATTTTCACTTTAGTCTTTATTTTTATTTTTGGATTAAACTCATACTATAACTACCTAAGGTTTGGTTCCTACTTTGATAATGGACACTCACTACATAAAATTGCTCTACATTTTGCCGCAGACAGAGAAAAATTTGGTACATTTAACCCAATTTATATCCCAAAAAATTTTTATTACATGTTTATTAACATCCCTTCTGTCTTTAACAGGTTCCCTTATTTTATTTTTAATAAAGAAGGAGATAGTATCCTATTTACGTCGCCACTTCTTATTTTAACTATAGCTATTGTTAGAAAGAAATATTGGCATTCTATCAAGAGTAGATTAATTAACGGATCAGTAATTATTAGTTCTCTATCTATAATTATCTTTCTGTTAAACTATTTTAGTACAGGTTGGGTGCAATTTGGTTATAGATATATATTAGATATTATTCCGGGATTAATCATACTTTTAGCTATCGTCATGCGTGATTTCCCTCCTTTCTTAGTTATAATATTATTTATCTTATCAGTAATAATTAATCTGTTAGGAACTTTATGGTTTTTGCATATTTAAGTATATATAAATAGCATGATTAGAATTTTAATTTTAATATTCTTAGTTAGAATAACTTTAATTTTCCTTCCCAGTTTTAAAATTGATATGAATAGTTGGCAGGCTTGGAGCGCAAGATTAGTCGAAGTTACTCCTATCCATTTTTATGCTCCAAATTATTTTGCTGATTATTTTCCAGGATATCTTTATATGCTTTGGTTTTTGGGTAAATCGTTTACTGTATTATTCCCTCATATATCAATATTTAGTTTAAGTTTTGAATTTTATCTGAAGCTTTTTACTAATATATTTGACCTGGCAACCGCTTATTATATTTACAAAATTGTCTCCAATTATCAAAAGAAGGCAGCTTTTATGGCTGTAATCTTATACTTATTAAACCCTGCTTTAATTTTTAATTCCTCTGTTTGGGGACAAGTGGATGGAATCTTGGCATTTTTCTTAGTTTATTCCGTCTATCCTTTGTTAGAGTTAAAACAACCCTATCGTTTTAGTATTTTTTTGGCCTTTTCTGCCTTAATTAAACCACAAGGATTGGCAATTTTTCCAGTATCATTAATCTATCTTATTAAAAATTTCCCGAAACAACAATCTTTCTCAATTTTAGTAATTCCAATCTTAATGATTTTATCATCCGTTCCCTTTTTTCTTAAAGATCCTATCTTAGGCCTTTATCACCTTTTACAAAAAAGTGCCAGCACTTACCCTTATACTTCAATGTTTTCGTATAATTTCTGGTCTTTTGCTGGATTTTGGGTGCCAGACTCTACTATTTTTCTGGGAATAACTTACCAAATCTGGGGATTAATATTATTTAGTGTAGCATTACTGATAATTATTCTACCGCTTAAAAAAGTTTCAATTAATCAAAATAAAATTTATTACCTGGCAATTGCATTATCTTCTATGGCCTTTTTCTTGTTTTTAACACGTATTCACCAAAGATATTTATTCCCTTTTTTCGCCTTTTTATTAATTGCTGCCTCAATTAAAAATTCAATAAAACTAATTGCTATTTATATATTATTATCTCTAGTCCATTTTATTAATCTTTGGTATGTATACTATTATTATAATTTCGTCTATCCTAATCCGACCTTTTCTCCATCTCCCGTATTCAAATTCTTGGCAGCAAACTATAATTTATTTACAATCATTAACTTGGTTGGTTTTACTTTCTTAATTCTGATATATTACAAAAGCTCTTTTCTAAAAAATTATGCTAAAGAAATTTCTTAAACCAAAAAATATTTTGATTGCTATCTTAATATTAACAGCCTTTTTACGATTATTTCGTCTTGATTATCCCAAAAATTACGTTTTTGATGAAGTCTACCATGCTTACACTGCCAAAGAATATTTAAAGGGAAATAAAGATGCTTGGAGTCCCTGGGGGAAATCTGACCCGGGAGTTGCTTTTGAATGGCTACATCCTCCAATTGAAAAGGAGTTAATGACTATCTCAATGTTTGTACTACATACTACCGATGCCTGGGCCTGGAGACTACCTGGAACTTTACTTGGTATTTTATCGGTATTTTTAGTTTATAAATTAGCATTGCTTCTTTTTAAAACTGAAGAGGCAGCACTTATTTCTTCTTTTGCTTTTTCAATTGATGGATTAGTTTTTGTCCAATCCAGAACAGGAATGAATGATGCATATTTAGTAGCTTTTATTTTAATAAGCGTTATCTTTTTTGTTCAAAAAAGGTATATCCTTTCGGCCTTATTTTTGGGAGTTGCTTTTGCTACTAAATGGCCGGGGATCTTCTTATTATTAATGTATTCCCCAGTTCTCATTTATCAGCGCCAATTTAAGAATTTAATTTATTTTATTTTAATTCCCCCAATTATTTATCTCTTAAGCTATACGCCATATTTCCTAATAGGCTATAAATGGAGTGATTTTGTAGAGCTTCATCGGCAAATCTGGTGGTATCAAACTCATCTTAAGGCAACCCACAGCTATTCCTCATCATGGTGGTCATGGCCGCTAAATTTATATCCTGTTTGGTATTTTGTTGATTATTACAAAAATTATATTGCCAATATTTTTGCCTCTGGTAATCCTGTTGTTTTTTGGGTGGGATCAATTGCTACAATTTTAACTGCATATGAAGCAATTAAAAAAAAATCTTTTGCTTTGATATTGATTATTTCCGGTTTTCTAGTTTTCTGGCTTCCCTGGGCATTATCTCCCCGTATTATGTTTTTATATCATTTCTCTCCTTCGGTTCCATTTTTATGCCTTAGCTTAGGATATCAGCTAGGTCAAGATTTTTATGATAAAAAAAGGAGAAAATTAATCTTTATTTTACTTTTTCTAATGGGGTTTGGATTCCTATTAATTTATCCGTTTTTGACAGGAATACATCTGCCAAAAAATTTAGTCAATTTATTTTTTAATACAAATTTATCCAAAAATCCTTTTTAACTTAATGAGTCCAGGAGTTTAGATTTAATCTTATCTTCGATATCTTTTCTATACTGATAATTATATTTATCAGCTACTTCTTTTGAAAGATTCGAAAAAGCATTAATGATCATTTTTAATGATTGCTTTATTTGGTCACTATCATAAGCCGGGCTAACTTCTTTGAGAAGGGCAATTTGTTCAACTGATAAAAATTGTTCAATACGTTTATTAGTTTCTAACAGGACTATTTTAGGATCTTGTAGGAGCTCTAATAATTTAATTAAAGAGGATATTAGTATTTGAAGAGCGCTTCTACTGTTATATACTTCTCCCTTTTTAAAGTATTGTACTGCTACAATTACCATATACCAAAAATCTTCAACCTGATCTTGAAATAGTTGTTGATAATCTATAGTTTGGGGACGATCATTAAGCGTTTTCTTTAATTGACCATTTGTTTTATCGATTAAAATCTTCACAATTTGAGCCTTTGGCCTGGAAAATATAAGGATAAGTTCAGATTGTTTTGCTATTGGAAGTTCTAATCTAAATAAATCTTCAAAAACGGTAGAAAAGCCGGCCCATCTATTTTTATACGAAAAGATAACCTGGCCTGATTTACTAACTAAATCCGGTAATTGTTTTTGGAAATCTTCAACATTTTCATCTTTCACTATAATATAAGCTTCCAAATCTGAATATTGATCAGCAACATAAGTTTCTTCTCTTGCTTGCGAACCAACTAGCACAAATCCAGATACTAAAGGGTTTTGGTTCAACTGTCGTACCAATTGTTTAATAATATTTTTAGGATCCATTAAGTTTACTCATTTTTTCCAAAAATCCATGGGGTTGAGGTTTTAAATGACGATTTTTTTGCTTTCTTTGAAACTTTCAAATTACCCCTCTCAATTATTCTGGCCACCCGAACTACCGTATCTGTTCCTACTTTAACTTTCTCGGCAATTCTTCTGATTGATAAACCTTCTTCCAAAAGATTTTTTATTAAAAAGCGATTTTTCAACATACGAGTTTCTGAAGGAGTAAGGAGTTTTTTTAAAATATCATTGGGTATTTGAATATTTTTATCACTTAACGGTTTACTCATATGTATCCATACAACTAGCTAGTATTTTAGGTAACTCGTTCAACGAAGAAATTGTATAGTCTGGCTTTTCTAATTCAGATTCAGGCTTCTCATCCAGAAATTCTCCTTGAAGTACCCAAACTGTTATTGCTCCAATTTTATTTCCCTCCAGAATCTCACTTTTAACCCTATCTCCAACAACTAAACATTCTTCAGCTTTCACATGTAATTCTTTTAATAAGTGAGTAAATTCTTTCTCGTTTTCTACTGGAACTGCTTCCAAAACCTTAAAATATCTTTTTAAATTTAGATGCTTAAATTCTGATAACCTTTCTTCTAAGTCAGAAGATCTGCTCACTAATGCCAACTTTATACCTTTTTTGGTTAAAGACTCTAAAACGTTTATAGTTTGAGGATACAGTTGCTTCGTAAATGGATTATAAATAGTACCGGCGTAATCAAAGATTACGGCTTTAAGCTTTAGCTGGCGAGCTATCATTTAATTAATCTTTTAAGGGTTTTTCCTGCAGTGAAACCCGGGGTCTTTTTGTTGGGGATTTGAATTGTTTCTCCGGTTTGAGGATTGCGTCCACGACGAGCTGCTCTGGATCTAATTAGAAAAGTGCCAAATCCGGTAATGACAACTTTCTCTCCTCTCACCAAACCATCTTTAATTAAATTAAATGTAGAATTGACTGCATCTGCTGATGCACCTTTAGTAAGATTTGCTTTTTTGGCAACTTTTTCTATAAGTTGATTTTTAGTCATAGCACTAAATTAGCAGATGTTTGGAACTTTGTAAAGGTCTACTTATCCTTTATTGTCTACCAACCTAGGCTACCCAAATCCGACCGGTGAAAAGGGCTACAAATCTTAACTCTAGAAGCAACAGTAATAGAGCTACTCCAATTATTACTTTTTTATTTTTTAATAAATATGGTAAAACTAAAAAAATTGGAAAAGCAACCAAAGTCATTCTGACCATTGAGGTAGTAGTCCCTGATAAAAGAGGCATTAACAACACCACTAAAGAATAAACAAAGTAGCGGATAGGTAATTTTTTCCAAACTAAAAATAGGGAGCCTAAAAATACCACGCTACTAAACCAATCAATAAATCTAAATGATAAAAGATTAACTCTGATAGCCCCAGAAAATAATAACCAGCCATATTGTAATAGTGGCATTAAAGGGAAAGTGAATTGGCAACGACCGGCTGCCTCACACCAAGCTTGTTGTCCTTTGATAAAAAATAAGAAATCTCCATGATTAAAATATAAATAGCTCATATAAGCTATTAGACCAAATAATCCCGTTAAACTCATCAACAGCTTTTTTGTAAAAATTATCCCAGTAAACCAGAAGGATACACTTATAGCTATACCGACCATTCTGCTAGAACCACTTAATCCTGCCATTATCGCAGAAAGCCAGTATTTTTTATTTTCAAAGAATAGAAAGGAAGACATTGTTAAAAATAAAAATAAATTTTCACTATAGCCAGCATGCAAAAAAATAGTTGCAGGGTAACAGGCAAAAATAATTAGAGCCCACTTGGCTTTTTGCCTATCAATTAATTTCCCAGCCAATAAATAAAGTAGGATAAAATTAGCAAGACCTAAAATAAAAGTTAACAGATAGCTTACCCAATGATGGGATAATCCCAACATGGTGAATGACTTAATTAGTAGGGGCCACAAAGGAAAGAAGGCTTGTTGAGGAAATTGATAACCTGAGACGGCAATACCTAAGTAATGCCCAGCATCCCAATACATAGTCCATGAGGTAAACAATCTATCCCATAAAGACAATGAGTCAGGAGTTATTTTATAAAAAGGCTGGATAAAAATTTGAAATCCTAGAATTATTAGTCGCCAAATCAAAAAAACTAAAGCAGGGTAGGAAAGGTCTTTGGTAAAAATTGCACGCATTAACTCATTTTACAATTTTCACTGGGGTGAAGTCATTGTTGTTTCTGTTGCTCTTATTTCTCTTATGGCAGTTATTTTAACTGCTCCAGGTACCATAACTTCTTTGGCAATCCTCGTCGCAATATCGTGTACCAGTTTTGGCAATTCATCATCCGAGATTCTATCCGGCATAACGATAACTCTAACCTCACGCCCGGCTTGCAGCGCAAATGCCCTGTCTACTCCTTCAAATGAAGTGGCAATCTTTTCTATATCATCCATTCGCTTTATATAATCCTCAACATTTTCATGTCTGGCTCCCGGTCTTCCACCGGATATCGCATCAGCGATATAAACTAAAATTGATTCTATTGATGAGAATGGTTTATCTTCATGATGCTCTGCAATACAATTGACAACTGCCTCCGGCATTTCGAATTTTTTGGCAATCTGTACTCCTTTATCAACGTGTGTTCCTTCATCTCCCTCGGTCACAACTTTTCCTATATCATGCAGTAAACAACCAAGACGTACTACATTAGCGTCCGCTCCAATCATTTGCGCTAAAGCTACACCAATTCTGGTTTCTTCCAAGGTATGTTGTATTAAATTTTGTCCAAACGAAAATCTATATTTAAACCTTCCCAAAACTTTCACCAAATCTACCGGTAGATTATAAACACCGGCGTCGCCGCAAAGTTTTTCTCCGGCCTGGAGCATAATTTTTTCAAAATCCTCTTTTGTTTTCGCTACAATCTCCTCAATTCTTTGCGGCTGTATCCTTCCATCTGCAATTAGTCGCTCCAGCGCAACCTTGGCAATCTCCCGCCTAACAGAATCAAAGGAGGAAATGATTAACGTATTTGGCGTCTCATCATCCATAATTACATCAACTCCGGTTGCTTGTTCAAAAGTCCTGATATTTCTACCCTCTTTACCAATAATTCTACCCTTAACTTCTTCATCGGGAAGGTTAACTCTTGAGGTGGTAAATTCAGAAATTACATCTGTAAAACCATGCTGCATTGCCTCGGCCAATATCTCTTTTGATTTTTCATCCGCAGATAATTTTATTTCTTCTTCTGCTTCTTTAACCCGTTTGGAAATTTCAACTGCCAAATCTTTATCCACTTGTTCTAAAAGAATTTTTTTCGCTTCCTCTAAAGACATTTTGGAAGCTTTCTCTAATTTTTCTAAAAGATCTATCCTTACTTTCTCAATCTGGTCTAATTTTTCATCCAAATTTTTATCTTTTTGGGAAATCTGTCTTTCCCGTTCTTCTAAAATTCCTTCTCTTTTGGCTAAATCTGCCTCTCTGCTTGAGAAGTTTCCACCAGAAGATGGATTAGTCTGTGGACTAAAATTTTTAGGACCAAATGATCGCTGCATACTTCCTCTCTGTCATTGCAAGGAGCGAGTCCTCGAGCGACGTGGCAATCCCTATTAATCAAGATTCCCACGCGAACTTCATTCGCTCGGAATGACAACACTGAGAACCAGGAAATACCCTTCGATTACTCGAAGTTTTGAGGAGTTAAAAAATTGAGAATTAATTTCTTCATATTTTGCTCACTCTTATCTGATTCTCTGATGGTATTTTACATCTTTTTTATAATATTTTCAATGGCATCTTTCACTATTCCATATTCAAATCCTCTTCTTAGTAAGAAATCATATGCCTTTTTCTTAAATTCTAAATTGGGTAAATTTTTCCAAACTCTTAATTTTTTTTCAAGCAATTTTTCTGCTGTTTTCTGTTCTTCTATACTTGACACTTGACCCATGATACTTGACACAATTTCCCTGTCAATTCCTTTTTGAAATAACTCCTGCCGGATAACTCTCATCCCTTTTTTCCTGCTCCTTGATTCCACCCAAGCTTTAGCAAACCCTAAATCATTAATAAGATTTTGCTGCTTTAGGGTATCTATTAGATACTCAATCATCTTATCATTTATCTCTATTTTCTTTCCCCTTAACCCTTTACCCTTTACCCTTAAATAATCTCTGATTTCTTTTTCCGATCTAGCTCTGATAGAGATAAGTCTGTAGAGTTTATTCAGAAGTAATTTAAATGCCAGGGAATCCATCAGGATTCTTCAATTATAGCGGATCCTTCTTCTTCCTGACCAACCACCAAATCACTCTTTTTTTCCTTTCCCCATGTTTCTCTTATTTCTTTTTCTAATTTTTCTGCTTCCTTTTTGTTAGTTTTAAGAAAATCTATTGCCGCCGCTCGTCCCTGTCCCAACATTAACTCTTCCCATTTTATAAATGCTCCAGATTTTTGTAAAATTCCCAACTCTATCCCTACATCTAAAAGCTCCCCTTCATGAGAAATACCATTATCATCCATATCAAACTCTGCAATTCTAAATGGGGGAGCAACCTTATTTTTTACAACCTTTACTCTGTGTCTTGAACCAACTACCATATCTCCCACTTTAATATTTTCAATTTTCCTTACGTCCAGTCTTATTGATGAATAAAACTTAAGTGCCAAACCACCTGTGGTTGTTTCAGGATTTCCAAACATTACTCCAATTTTTTGTCTTAGTTGATTTGTAAAAATTATAATAGTGTTAGTATTGGAAACTGCACCGGTTAGCTTACGAAGCGCTTGTGACATTAATCTTGCCTGCATTCCCATCACCGCATCTCCCATTTCGCCTTCTAATTCTGCCCTGGGAACCAGGGCTGCCACAGAATCTATCACCAACACATCTATCCCTCCGGATCTTATTAAAGACTCTGCAATCTCTAAAGCCTGCTCGCCAGTGTCCGGTTGGGAAATTAAAAGATCATCCAAATTAACACCAATTTTTTGAGCTCTTTGAGGATCCAGGGCATGCTCCGCATCTATAAACGCTGCCACACCGCCTTTTTTCTGTGCCTCTGCTATAACATGTAAACATAGGGTAGTTTTTCCACCGGCCTCCGGACCATATATTTCTACAATTCTACCCTTTGGCAAACCACCAACCCCCAAAGCTAAATCAACTGCAATAGAACCTGTGGGGATAACCTGGGTAGTCATTTTCTCTGCCCTTTCCCCAAGCCTCATAATAGAACCGGTTCCGTAAGTTTTTTGGATTTGAGCCATGGCAGCAGAAATGGCTGCTTTTTTGGCTTCGTTATTATCTGTAGTTTGTGCCATAAATTTAAATTACCAAATATATCCCAAAGGTGTCAATACCCCAAAATTATTTAGCGTACTTACGTATGGATACATAGCATGTTGTGTCGGGGAGGGGAGAATCGGACTCCCGATGCCGCACCCCCAGCGCGGCGTGTTACCACTATACTACTCCCCGATATATCGTATAATTTTAACATGAAATTAATCTCTTTAAATACTTGGGGTGGCAAACAATTCAAGCCTCTAATAAAATTTATTAAACAAAACTCTGAAGATACTGATGTATTTTCCTTTCAAGAAGTATTTAAGACAAATTCTAGTAAGATTAATTCTTTTGGATATAGAATTAATTTATATGCAGAGATCTCTAAGGTTTTAAAAGATTACAATGTGTATTTTGTCTCAACAATAGATAATTATATATCTGGAAGTTTTCAACCAAATTTTATAAACTTTGATCTTTCTTGGGGACAAGCTATTTTTGTAAATAAAAAAATAACAGTAGATTCAAGTGGTCATTTCTTTGTTTTCGGCAGAAAAGAAACCTTTAATCCTAAGGATTGGAATAGCTTTCCTAGAGCAATTCTTTATGTAACTATAAAAGTAAAAAATAATTTACTCACTATTTGTAATCTTCATGGTATCTGGACTAAAGAAGGTAAGGGAGATACTCCTTCCAGAATTTCCCAATCAGATCAGATTAATGATTTTTTAGATAAAAGGCCTGGAGAAAAAATTTTCTGTGGTGATTTAAATCTAGATATGAATACTCAAAGTATAAAACTTTTAGAGAAAAATATGACTAACTTAATCAAGGAATACAAAATCTCTACGACCAGAAGTAGTTTTTTCCCAGGTCATGAAAAATTTGCTGATTACACTTTTGTTAGCCCAGATATTTTAGTAAAGGATTTTAAGGTACCAAATGTAAAGATTTCAGATCACTTACCAATGATTTTACAATTTTCTTAAACTATTCTTTCCCAGGGGAA
Source organism: uncultured Gammaproteobacteria bacterium (assembly GCA_964547465.1). GTDB lineage: Bacteria > Patescibacteriota > Microgenomatia > Daviesbacterales > UBA10151 > CAZJNI01. The sequence continues at coordinate 61,395 of CAZJNI010000004.1, read as the reverse complement.
TTCTTCACGGCCAAAGTGACCATAAGCGGCTGTTGGTAAATATATTGGGCGCTGCAAATCTAAACCTTCTAATATTCCTGAAACTGACGTATCCAAAATTTTATTCATGAAAGAAATTATGACTTTATGAGATTTTTTATTTGTGCCAAAAGTTTCCACATCTTCCATAGTTGGTTTTTTGGCCCCAATAAAATATGCCAGTCTCACCTCTGCTCTATCTGCCAACTTATGAGCTACAATATTTTTGGCCAAAAACCTGGCGGCATATGCTCCTCCCCTATCTACTTTTGATGGCTCTTTACCGGAAAAACAACCTCCTCCAACTCTGGCATATCCGCCATACGTATCAACTACAATCTTTCTGCCGGTTAATCCGCAATCAGATGCCGGTCCTCCATGATGCCAAATCCCGGTTCCATTAACAACTAAATCACCCTTTTTAAGGGTGTAACCAAACATTTCTAAAACAGGTATAACTATAAAATTATATACATCATCTTTAACTTGGGTCAAATTTATAGATTCTTTATGTGGTACTGCTATAACAACTTGGGTAACTTTACTGGGTTTTCCGTCTTTGTATTCTATAGTCACTTGAGACTTTCCATCAGGCCTTAAATATTTAATAATATTTTCCTCCCTTACAATATCCATTCTTTTAGTTAGGGCATGTGCCATCATTATCGGCAAGGGCATTAAAGCAGCTGTTTCCCGACAGGCATACCCAAACATCATTCCCTGATCACCGGCACCTTTTTTCTTTACCCCTACTGCAATTTCCGGGGATTGTTCATGAACAAATACTTCAATTGGAGACTTATCTGAAAAATTAAATTTAGAGTCAGTGTAGCCTAATCTTTTTATTTGCTCTCTGGCAATTTTTTTAAAATCTATCTTAGCTTTGGCTCCTATTTCCCCGGCAATAATTAATCTGTCGTTTCCTGCCAGACATTCAATGGCAGTTCTGCCCTGGGGATCCTGGGCTAATACTGCATCCAAAATTGCATCGGAGATTTGGTCACAAATCTTATCCGGATGACCGCTACAAACTGATTCAGATGTAAATGTTGTTATACCATTCTTAGCCATAAAAAACCTCTCCAGCGAGAGGTTTTAAGTTTCTCGCCTAGGGCAAAGCACATCTATCCATTTTAGGATCTTGGCACCGTTTCTTTCCGGTTGCCGCCATGTACTACTCACTTACGTTCGAGTACACGGTCTCTTGATGCAAATATTATTAAACCATACTATTCCTATTATTGCAAGGCGTCTGTATTAACACCATCTTTAAAATCAATTTCCGGATATTTATGTAAAATTTCAGATAAAACTTTCTTTAATTTTATAAACTCCTCTGCTTCTTTCGCCTCATATTTAACTGTTAAATATGGCCCATTTTGAGAAGCGCGAATTACTGCCATCAAATCTTCTGTATCAAATCTAACACCATCTATCTCAACATAAGAGGCTGTTGGATAAGCGGCCTTAATATCTTTAGCAATTCCATCAGAGACAAGCTTAAATTTAATAGCGTCCGGACAACCAACTTTAATTTCAGGACTTGAATGATATTTTGGTAGCTCATCCACAACTTGATCTAGTGTTTTTCCTACTCTTGTCAGATAAGCTAAAAGTCGCAGTGTTGCATATGCTTCATCATCATGTCCATAAAAATTATCTGCAAAAAACATGTGACCTGATAATTCTCCTGCAAAGGGCGCTCTTTCTTCTTTTAGTTTGGCCTTAATAAATGAATGCCCTGTAACCCAAATTATTGGTTGGCCACCATGTGCTTCTATCACATCCCTAGTTTGCTTAGAACATAGAACATTAAAAACAATTTTTGCACCGGGCATAAAATCTAAAACATCCATGGCAAATATGGAAACTAAAGTATCATTCCAAATAAGTCTTCCTGCAGAATCTACAATTCCCATCCTGTCCCCATCTGTATCATAAGAAAATCCAATATCTGCTTTTTCTTTTTTAACCCGTTCTGCAACTCTTTCTTGTACTTCCCGCTCTGTTGGATCTGCAGTACCCAAGGGAAAAGTACCGTCAAGTTCTGTATGCTGCTCAATAACTTCACATCCAGCCTCTCTTAAAATTTCAGGTAAAAACATTCCGGCAGTACCATAGATGGTATCAACTACTATTTTAAATTTACCAATTTTTCCAGCTCTTCTTAAAATATCTTTTTTATACTCTGGAAAAATATTTTGTCTAATATATTTTGGTTTACGGTTAAATGCTTTAAATTGTCCACCTTTTGCAATCTCTTTTAGCTGTTGAATCTCCTTACCAGTCATAGTATCAGAAAATCCCACAGCCATTTTTATACCGTTATACTCTGCAGGGTTATGAGAAGCTGTAATCATAGCTGCTCCTTTAAACCTAAGAGGGTATTGAGCAAAATAAACAATTTGGGCTAAAGCCAAACCTATATCTACTACATCTATACCGCTGTCCAGTAAACCCTTCACAAACGCTTTTGTGTATGCTTCGCTGGTAGTCCTATTATCCCTTCCCACTACTACTTCCCAAATTCTTCGCTGGTATAGAAAGGTTGCATACGCCCTACCCAAAAGTTCCATTAATTCTTCAGATAAATCTACTCCCGAAACTCCCCGCAAATCATAACCTCTAAATATATGATCATTAATTGTAACCTTTGCCATGTGTTCTAATATACCACGATAGATCAACTACTGCCAAGTGATATAATCACTTTATGTTTGACTGGAAGATTTTGGCAATTGCTACACCACTTTTATTTGTAACTTATCAAACTCTTTCCAAGTTTTTGCCTAAAGACGTATCTGTATTTTTAGTAAATGCATATGCTTCATTTATTGGATTTTTAATTATGTTGGCCCTTCATCTTTTAACTTCCTCTAATAAATCTTTAATTTTAGGAGCGAAATATTTGCCGATTGCTTTTGGTATTGGAGCGTTAATAGGAATTGGAAATTATGGAATTATCAAAGCCTATACTCTGGGTGCTCCACAATCTTTATTCACTATACTTTTTTATGTCACGCTAATAATTTATGGAATTTTATTTGGATTTTTAATCTGGCATGAAAAGCTAAATTTGTTCCAAATAATTGGCATGATCATGTCAATTGTTGGAATATTTATAACAGTTTATTTTAAAAAGTAAAATTACTCTAATGATTCATATCATTTTAAATGAGGGGTTCTTAGCTTACCCTTACCATATTTGCCTAGCTACTTTCGATACAAGTCTCAATTTATTTTCTTGGTCCTTAAATGACAAATTATTTCCCTTGGCTACAGAGGCAAATCCACATTGAGTACTTATTGCCAACCGTTCTTTTGGTACGAATTTAGCTGCCTCATCCATTCTTCTTATAATCTCTTGCATCTTTTCTAGCTTTGGTGTTTTTGTAGATATTAGACCCAATACTACTATTTTGTCTTTTGGCACATGACGTAGCGGAGAAAAATCACCAGCTCTATCACTATCAAATTCAAGTAATAACCTATCCACTTTAGCTTTTTTGAAAACTATCTTAGCTATTTTTTCATACCCACCTCTGGCCATGAAACGATTTTTATCATTACCCCTGCATATATGAAGACCTTTTGTTCCAGAAAAATCTTCTAACACTTTATTTATCATTTCAATGCCATCATTTACTAATGTATCTGGATTTAATCCTTTGGCCTTAAACCATTCCTGTTGAATCGGATCCAGTAACATACCAAACTCCGGTGCATCTATTTGTATGTAGGTAACACCAATCCGTTCCAATTCAGCTACACCCTCTTTTAATATCTGCGTAACTTCTTTTAGATACTCTAAGGGAGATGGATAAATTTTGTCAGAAATCCCTGGTACAAAATAATAACTCATCATAGTTGGACTTGGGATAGTTACTTTAGTAGATTTATCTGTGATAGCTCTAAGAAAAGAAAATTCATCAACAGAGATGTCATGTTTTTTCTGCAATTTTTTTACTACCCCAACTGTGACCGGATCTATTATTTTATTTCCCTGCATATCAAACCAAATAACTGTGTTGCCTTTGATATTCCATTCAAATCCATCAACAGCTTTTACAAAATTATGGCAAAATACCGGCCTTCGCATTTCTCCGTCTGTCACCACATCAACCCCTGATTTTTTCTGGATAGCAACAGCTTGTTTGACTGCTTTATCCTCTAAGCTGACAAATTCTGCAAGCGTGATTTTACCTTTTTTTATTAGACTTTGAGCATCTAATAAAAATTTAGGTCTTAACATACTTCCAATCACTTCTGCCCTTATAATTTTTGATTTGTTTTGTTTCATATTTACTCCTTTTGAACAATAACTCTTTGTGATATTGGACTAAAATCCATTAAATGTCCCTTAACAAAATCTGCATCTACTCGTTCTCGCCACTTACGATTTAAAACTGGGGGTTGAGCATCGGTTACCGACCAACGCTTTATGCCGGATATTGATCTTAGAGTATTACTGAATTCTTCCTTTGAAAAAGCAGCTGTGAATGACGGAATTAGAAGTGGCACTATTTCCGGTTTAGTCCATTGTAAACGCTCTTCTAATGCTTTAAAAAATTCAGATGTTGTTGCTCTCTGGTAATCAGCTATAACTATATGTCCTAAAGGTGCAGTTATACGCAAAAATTCTTTCATAACTGTACCTAACCTGTCTAAGTTTGAGAGCTGGTGAGTAGCATTGTGGCAAATAACCAAATCAAACAGATTATCTTGAAGTGGTATATTATCTACATCTGATGTAACAAAACCTATGCTTTGTCCAGACTCCATAACATTAAAGGCTTGAGTTCTGGCATGTGTAATCATTGTTTCGTCTCCATCATGAAATATCACATGTTGGGCACCCAAATTCAAAAGCTCTCTGCCTAGTCTTCCCGGGCCGCACATTGCATCTAATGTTCTCATAGTACGAATACCCACCGGGCCAAATAATCTCTGCATCTCTAAAGCCAATAGTAAATCATCTACCGACTCTGGGTAATCACAACCCTCTATGTAGGTCTTGGCTTCTTCCACATCAAACATCTCTGACTTCTCAGGAACCCGACCATTAAAATCAAAACCCCTAAGGCCAAATGGATCAGAACCATTTTGTTTTTCTAAATTTTCTTTTTTCATATTTTTTTCCTTTTATTTCCTTCTGGTTTTTGTCCCCATGTTATCCCACAAACTTCAAAAGAGTTCATAAGGTACCAACGATCCAGTTCAGGTGGCGCATTGATCGGATCTTTTAGAGTTCTTGGGTCGAAAAGTATAGAGAGAATTCCCTTACGATCTATTTGTATAGGCATAACTACTTTATCTATCGGATGCTCTAGATCATCCCTCTTGAATCTTTCCAGAATTATTCTTCCATCCTCAACTATAAGCAGAATATTATCTGTACTAACAATTCTAGAAAAATAATCCTGTGTTCCTTTTAAAGATAATGTGCCTCTTTGGCAAAGCAACTGTATTTTATCTTTGTCAATAATGCTGAAGTTCTTCGGTTTATTACCAATAATAATCTGTGAAATTGCACCAGTTTCATTAAACGTAACTTCTAATTCTCTACCGTTAATTCTAGCCCAGCAATTTGTTTGATTTAGCTGCTCTTCAAAGTAAGAATCCAACCCTGAATAATCATCAGGACCTTCTCCATAATGTCTTAATAATATAAATCTGGAATTAATCCAAACATTTGCTAATGAAGGAAAATGATATCCATTACCTCTGGGTAAAAAGTGCGGCGAATGATAATTTCTAATAACTCTTAAAGGATTTGTCGTCTCTTTTACATCTAGTAGCCATTCTGAATGAACTTTTTGGATATCTAATCTTCTAAATGTTTCTATAAATATTTCTCGGGTTTCTTGCGAGATTTTCCACCTAGGGTGTAAGAGTTTTGATGTATCAATTACATTTTTACTTAGTTCTTCTCCAATCTCTATGTCGAAACCTGGAAGTTCTTTTGCATTAGAATGTTCGAGCTTTGCTGTAGCTCTTAGACCAAATCTCTTTATTAAATCTTTAATATTTTTAGGTTTAAATATTTCCATATTTTTTTCCATAAAAAAAACCTCGCCTATGTCCACCTAATTTCTTAGATAGACAAGGGCGAGGTTTCTCGCGGTACCACCTTGTTTCCATTATTGCCATTTAAAAATCCCGCTGTGTGGCGGGACTCGAAATTTTAGCAAAAATGCTTCTTCTCGAGTGCTCCGATTTCTTCGACACACTCATGCAATATTACGGTTCGCACCCGGCAAAGCTTTTGGCTTACAACTCCAGAGGGTAATTCAATTAAGTTACTTGGTAGACTTGCTCCAACCGTCTACTCTCAAATGACCCTAACTTAATCTACTATTTCTCTATCTCAGTTTTTTAATATTCAGTTGTAACTTTATTATAACAGAAAATTTTCTCTTGTCAACTATGGGATAAGCGGTTGAGTGAATGAAGGAATTATTTTTGATTCGTTTGTGATATACTTCGGTGACTAGGGGATAAATATGAAAAATCAATTAATTTTTAATAATACTTTTGTATCTGGTAGAGCTCGCGTATTTATATACGAAGATAAAGGAAAATATATTGCCGTATGCTTAGAGTTCGGCCTTATTATCAGTGCCAAGACATTAGAAAAAGCCAGAGAGTGCATTCAAGATGTAACACAGTCTTATCTTAGTAATGTTTTAGAAAACAAATTATCTGTAAAATTACTGAATAGACCAGCTCCTAAAAAATACTGGAAGATCTATGCGGAAATTATTCATAAAGAACAAACTTTAGCAAAATTACAATCCGAACGGTCAAGACCTTTAACCCCACTTATCTCTAAGATTAATCTGCCTGCATTCTTATTATTCAATCAAAATTATAGAAATGGTGCTTTCATAAACTCCTAAGCTTATTCCAGATGAAAAATAGTGAAATAATAAGACGGCTTAAGAAGATTAGATATAAGGAAGGCAAGCGCAGTACGCATGTAACCTGGTGGAACTGTCCATGCTCCAATGGAGATCATCCTGTCGGAGTAGGAAATCATCCTTCCCAAGAATGTTGGTTTTTAAATAGTGTTCTTAAAGATCTCGGACCTCATAGAGCGGATTTCTAACTACCGTTTTGGGGATTGTTTTTTGGCCCTGGCTTTACCTGCTAAACCAAATTTTCTTCTCTCTTTAACTCTGGCATCTCTGGTTAGTAAACCTTCTCTTTTTAATGTTGTTCGCAAGGCCGGGTCTGCTTTGGATAAAACCCTGGCAATTCCGTGTATAACAGCATCAAGCTGTGAAACTCTCCCTCCACCTGCTACTTTTACAGACATGTTATATTTGGCTGAAGTTTTTGTTATATCCTGGGGTTTTTGATAAAGTTTTTGAAAAACCGCACCTGAAAAATATTCAACAATCGGTTTTCCGTTAACAACTATCTGACCTTTACCCTCTGTTAATCTTACTCTAGCAATTGCTTCTTTTCTTCTTCCAACTGCTGAAATGAATTTGGTTTCCATTATTTAACTACTCCTTCCACCTGTTTTGTATATGGGTGAACATCTCCTGCAAAAACTTTTAATTTTTTTATCATTTGTTTACCCAATTTTGTATGGGGAAGCATTCCTGAAACCGCATGTTCTATTACGTACTCCGGCCGTCTTTTTATCAATTTATCAAATATCTCAACCCGGAGTCCTCCTGGAAACCCTGAATGATTTACATATCTTTTAGTTTGGGATTTTTTACCGGACACTTTAACTAGTTCCGCATTTGTAACTACCACAAAATCCCCAGTATCTAAATATTGAACAAAAGAAGGTTTGTTTTTCCCCATTAAAATTTTTGCAATTTCAGTTGACAATCTTCCCAATACTTTATCCTTTGCATCAATTAAATGCCATTTCCTTATGATTTTTTTAGCTGACAATGAATTTGTACTCATTTTGTTTTGGACAATCTTGAAATCCCTTTCCTTATTGTTGAAGTTTTTCTAACAGATTGTCCAGTTCTACCTTTTTCCTCGTCCTTTTTATCCGAAATCACTTTTCCTTTTTCGTTTGTTTTTTTAACTATACCCTGTACCCTACTACCTGTACCCTTTTCTAATGGCTTTAACTCTTCACTGTGAATAAGACTAATTTTCACTCTAGTTGATCTATCTCCCGCTCTTTCACCTAATCGAAGCATTGTGGTATATCCTGAAATTCGATCATCTAATTTTGGGGCAATTTCTTTAATTAATCTCTCCTGTAAATTTTTATTAATGAGATAGCTCTGGAGTAATCTTTGTGTGTTTTTACTTTTAGCAAGGTTTATAACCTTATCAACTAAACCCTTAACTGCTTTGGCTTTTTGTTCAGAAGTTTCAATGGTTCCGTATGTAAAAAGTGACTGTACTAAACTTTTAAATAGTGCAGTTCGTTCATTTTTATTTCTTCCAAGTTTTTTACCATAGACTCTATGCCTCACGAAGCGTCAGCCCCCTCTCGACTAATTTCTCAGAAATAAGGCTGATGGATTTTGTACCCAAATTTTTGGCTTTTAAAAGCTGTGCCCTTGGAATATTTATCAAATCTTCCAATACATTTATTTCTATTGCCTTTAGTGCATTTGTAATTCTAACTGGCAAATCCAACTCCTCAATAGTCATCTTTAAGACTTCCTCTGATATGGCAGGGGAGGTTTCTTCTATTTCCTCTTCTAGATCCGGTTCATAGATTTTTTTAAATGTCTCTGACAATATCTTAGCTGCCTCATTTACAGCTTCCTGTGGGGTAAGTGAACCATCAGTTGTAACATCTAAAGTTAGTTTATCAAAGTCTGTCCTTCTTCCAACACGGGTTGGATCAACCGAATAATTAACCGCCACAACTGGAGTAAATAAGGCATCTACTGCAATAACCCCTATTTCATTACTTTTTCTCTCTTCAGCTAAAGAATAACCTTTTCCCGCTTCACCTACCATCTCCATATTTAGTTTTGATTTTGCATCTGTTAGGGTGGCGATGTGTTGCTCGGAATTGATAACTTCTGCTGCGCCTTCAATCTCAAAATCACCAGCTTTAACTTCTTTCTTTCCAGATACTTTAAGGGATAGTTTAACCTTACCTTCTGAATCTATTTTTAGACGAATCTTTTTAACATTAAGTAATATTTCAATTACATCCTCCAAAACTCCATCAATTGTTGAAAACTGATGCGAAACTCCATCTATCTTAACAGATGTAATTGCAGCACCATCTAAAGATGTTGAGAGTACTCTTCGCAAAGAATTCCCCAAGGTATGACCAAAACCAACCTCTAGAGGTTCAATTGCAATTTGGGCAAAATTATCTGACTCTTTTTCTGTTTTTATCTTAAACTTAACCATATATTTTATTATCGACTGTAGAACTCAACAATTAACTGCTCGTCAACTGATTGTTCCATCTCATCCCTGCTCGGCTTTCTTAAAACCTTGCCTACTGTAGCCTGTCTTTCAAGCCACTCCGGCAAGGTCTCCATATCCTCCAGACTCTTTTTAACCTGTGTATTATCTGATAATTGCTGCGATAATGCAATAGTCTGACCTACTTTAACGCTGTAGGAAGGTATTGCCATTTTTCTCCCATCAATTTTGATATGGCCATGAGAAACCAATTGTCTTGCTCCAGCCCTGCTTTTGGAAAAAGCTAACCTGTATACTATATTATCAAGTCTGGTTTCTAAAAGCTCCAACAAAGCCAATCCGGTTGCACCTTTGACTTTACTGGCCTTTTCAATGTAATTTTTAAACTGTCGCTCAAGCAATCCATAAATTCTTTTAGCTTTTTGTTTCTCCCGAAGTTGTATGCCATATTCTGATACTCTTCTTCTTCCTCTGCCTGCATGCATTCCAGGTGGGATTGCTCCTTTTCGCTCCAAGGCCTTTGCATCTTTTCCAAAAAGGGCTAGACCTTCTCTTCTTGATAATCTTCTCTTTGGACCAGTATATCTTGCCATTAGACCCTTCTCCTCTTTTTTGGCCTTGGGCCATTATGTGGAATAGGTGTCACATCTGCAATCATGGTAATATTTATACCACCACCTCTTAAAGCCTTAACCGTGGCATCCCTGCCTGGTCCTGGTCCTTTAATATAAAGTTCAACTGAATTTATACCCAAAGCCTTGGCCTTTTGAGAAACTTGTTCCATAGCAGAAATTGCCGCAAATGGTGTTGCTTTTCTTGCTCCCTTAAAACCAGCCCCACCAGAGCTACCCCAGGCCAGGGCATTACCTGATGAATCGGTTAAGGTAACTAAAGTATTGTTGAAAGTTGCTGTCACATATACTCTACCATTACCGTATTTTCGATCAGATGTTGCTTTTTTAATTTTCCTTATTTTTTTAGGCATTTGGTTTGACTCCTTCTGTTTTACCTCCATCGGAGGGGCGTGTTGCCTGTTCAACTTTTTTCATTGCACCAATTGTTTTTCTCTTTCCTCTTTTTGTTCTGGCATTAGATCTGGTTCTTTGACCTCTGGATGGTAAATTTTTCCTGTGTCGCAGTCCCCTGTAACTGCCGATATCTTCCAGTCTTTTGATATTTTGAGAAACTTCCTGGTGCAGGTCTCCCTCTACTTTAAATTTCTCAACTCCCTTTTGCAGCTTCCCAACTTCATCTTCTGTTAAATCTTTTATTCTTTTTGCCGGATCAACCCCAGTCTCTTTTAAGACTAATTTTACGTTTGACGGGCCTATCCCAAATATATAGGTTAAACCAATATCCAATCTTTTATTTTCAGGAAGATCCACACCAGCTATACGAGCCATTAATAATTACCTCCGAATTGTAAATTGTAAATTGTAAATTGTAAATTCATAATTATCCTTGCCTCTGTTTGTGTCTTGGATCACGAGGGCAAATGACATACAAAATGCCACTTCTCTTGACTATTTTACACGCTTTACATCTTTTTTTAATACTGGCTGCTACTTTCATATTATTTTAACCTAAAGGTAATTCTCCCTTTGTCCAAATCATATTTTGGACTCATTTGTATCCTGACTCTATCCCCTTCCAAAAGCCTGATATAGTGCATTCTCATCTTTCCCGAAATATGACACAATATTATCCGTCCAATAAGTTCAGGCACATCCGCACTTCTTTCTATTTCCACTCTAAACAGAGTGTTGGGCAAAACCTCTTTAATCTTACCTTCTACCTCTATTACATCATTCATCTTTTAAGGTCAAAGTATTTTAACAAATTTAGCTTCAAGATACAACCCATAGAATTACGCCAATCTGCTTGCCCGCCGTAGTTTCAACGAAGGCGGGTTAATACTTTAGCTTCCTTTTTTCCTACAATTATTGTCATTTCAAATAAACCCCCCCAGGAACCATCTGATGTGGAAAATGTCCATCCATCTTCTTCTAAAACCACTTCCGGATTTCCGCTTGTGTAAATTACCTCCAGTGCCAAAGTCATACCTTCTTTTAACCTTACCCCAACTCCCGCTTTTCCAAACCCTGGTATTTCCGGTTCTTCATGCAGGCTTTTCCCAACCCCGTGACCTACCAAACTCCTGACTACGCTGTAGCCTGCACCCTCAACTCTACTTTGAATAGTATTTGAAATATCTCCAATGCTATTTCCTTCAATTGCTTTATCAATTCCTTCCCAAAGAGCCTGCTCTCCAACGCTTAAAAATTTTTTTTTCTCTTCATGACCCTTGACACTTGACTCATGACCCACTAACACTGACCATGCACAATCTGTATGCCAACCCTTATACTCAACTGCCAAATCTATACTTACCAAATCTCCACTCTTAAACTTTCGCTCTGTTGGTATTCCATGCACCACCTGTTCATTAACGGTTATACAGGTAGCATAGTTGTACCCAGGTACAGTCTTATAAGACAAATTTCCACCCAATTTATAAATCTCATCCTGCGCTACTTTATCCACTTCCAATTCAGTTACACCCGTCTTGATTGCCTCTGTGGCTTTTTTCAGAGCAGATGAGGCAATCTTGCCAGACTTTCTCATCAACTCCAGCTCATAACGATTTCTTGATTTCATCTTGAATTGTTTGTATATCTCCTGATCCATCCACTTCCACTAATTTACCCAAACTTTTATAATAATCCAATAAAGGTTGCGTTTGTTTGTAATATAGATCCAATCTGCGTCTAATCAGTTCATTTGTGTCATCTTCTCTCCCCCTTTGGCTTAGTCTCTTAATTACCATATCCTGTGGAACATCTAAATAAAAGACTTTATCAAAGCCCGGATCAAAAATCTTCATTTGCTCTACAGTCCGGGGATATCCATCCATAATAAAACCATTTTGGCAATCTTTTTCATTTAATCTATCTTTAACAACTTTACTGGTTGTTGTATCATCCACCAACTTGCCCTCCTGCAAAGTAGTTCTGATGATTTCATTGATTGATGCCTGTTTTCTAAAAATATCACCAGTTGATATAACAGGAAGATTTAAATATTCAGATAACAATTTAGCTTGAGTGGATTTTCCACTACCCTGCAGGCCAATTAATAATATTTTCATGATCTTTTTGCAAATACCTCATAGCTTCTCTCAATAAGTTTTGATTCAAATTGTTTGGCTGTATCCATAATCACCGATACCACAATCAAAAGCCCTGTTCCTCCTAAAACTAAGGTGGTAATGCCGGTAACTTGAGTGGCGATTGATGGCAATATGGCCACCGTTCCCAAAAAGATAGCTCCTGCCAAAGTTACTCGCACCATAATGTAATTAAGGTATGCGGCAGTGGCAACCCCCGGTCTGATCCCGGGGATAAATCCATTATATTTTTTTATTTCATCAGACACTTTAACCGGATTAAAAATAACTGCTGTATAGAAAAAGGTAAAACCAACCACCAATAAGAAATAAACTAAATTATAAATAAGATTAGTGGGGCCAAAATTGCCGGCCAACCATCTGCCCAAAAAAGCAAGTTGCCTCTGATCTACATTAGATAAATACTGGCCGGCAAAAGAAGGAACCAAAACCAGAGAAACTGCAAAAATAATCGGGATAACTCCTGCCTGATTAACCCTTAAAGGAAGGTAAGTTTGAGCACCGCTTTCTCCCTGTCGCCCACCAACAAATCTTCTGGCATAATGAACCTGTATTTGTCTTCTACCTTCATTCATAAACACCACAGCTCCAATAACTAAAACTGTTAAAGCCCCAAAAATTAACACATTCAAGGTTTGCAATTGGTCAAAAACTGAAGCAGTTTGTGTAAAAACCACCGGCATCCTGGAAACTATTCCGGCAAAAATTAAAAGAGATATTCCATTACCGATTCCATACTCTGTAATCAATTCCCCCAACCACATCAAAAAAATAGTCCCGGCAGTCATTCCAACGATTATTGATGCAATCTGTATTGGAGCAATGTTGCTAATTACTCCTTGATTTTTCAGTAAAGCAAACATCCCAACTGATTGAACAATAGCTAAGGGAATTGTCAGATATCTTGTATACTGATTAATCATCTGTCTACCATATTCCCCTTCCTTGGATAAAGTTTCGAGGGAGGGAATAATCATAGTTAATAGCTGGAAAATAATTGAGGCATTAATATAAGGATTTAAACCCAGGGAAATTATGGAAAAATTTGCCAAAGTCCCACCGGAGAAAATATCCAATAATCCTAAAAGTTGATTTGAGGAAAATAATTGTTGCAAACCTACCAGATCAACTCCTGAAACCGGAATATGCGCAACAAGTCTAAAAATTATTACTATAATCGTAGTAATTATAATTTTTCTTCGAAGTTCAGCAATTTTAAAAGCAGATATTATTGGAGATAATAAATTAGACATTCTCCACCTTTCCACCTTTTTTCTCTATCTTTTGTTGGGCAGTTTTGGATACAGGAATTTTAATTATTAATGCAACATTAATCTCACCATTACCCAAAATCTTTACCCCCTTTTTGCTGTTTTTCTCCGTCAAAATTTTTGCATTAATCAACTCCTCTAAAGTGACAACTGTTTTTGATTTAAAAATATTAAGAGCAGATAAATTTATAACATTTGGTTTTTGTGAAATTTTAGGGTTTCCCTGACCTTTTTTCAAAGGCAGTTTTTTATATAAAGATAAATCTCCAGAAAATCCTACCGGGATTTTTCCTCTGGCTTTTTGACCCTTTGTGCCTCTACCTGAAGTTTTACCTCTACCAGATCCCAACCCCCGACCTATTCTTTTTTTGGATTTATGTATAACTTTTATTAACTGGTGTAGTTTCATCTCTTAATATCCTTTACTGATCTTAGCTTGCTTAAGGCCTCCATTGTTGCATAGACATTTGAAGCTTTATTTTCTGTACCTAAAGCCTTAGAAACTATATCATGAATCCCTGCTGCCTCAACAACCACCCTGACTGCCCCTCCTGCTATCACACCAGTTCCAACCGGGGCTGGTTTCAAAAGAACTTGTGCCGCTCCTTTTTTAATTAAAATTTGATGTGGAATCGTCCTTCCTTTTAAAGGCACTTCTATCATATGTTTTTTTGCATATGTGGTAGCTTTCCTAACTGCTGATTGAACCTCTTGAGCTTTTCCCAGTCCAACACCTACTTTGCCTTTTTTATCACCAACAACCACCAAAACCGATAAAGACCTTTTATCTCCACCTTTAGTTTTTTTGGATACACGATTTACCTGCACTACCCTTTCAAAATACTCACTATCCAGCTGGGGGGATTGAAACCCTCTATTTCCACCTCTATTTCTTTGATTAAAATTATTTCTATTATTATCCATTTTGGGGCGCTTTGCGCGAGGGGCGCTTTGCGCTAAAACTTCAGTCCTCCTTCTCTGGCGCCTTTTGCAATCATCTCCACTCTACCATGATACAAAAATCCACCTCTATCAAATACAACAGATGTAATTTTATTCTCTAATGCTTTTTCTGCTAATTTCTTTCCCACTTTATAAGCTTTCTCAACCTTGGTACCAGTTTCCTTATCATCAGATAGAGCGATTAAAGTTCTTCCACTGCCATCATCAATTACTTGAGCAAAAATATGTTTGCTGGATCTAAAAATTGCCAGACGGGGAAAGCTAGCTGTTCCAGCAAGATATTTACGTATTCTTTTATGTCGCTTTATTCTATGCACTCTGTTCATATCATTTGCCTCCAGCTGCCCCTCCCGCCCCAACACCAGCTGCTCCTATCTTACCGGTTTTTCCTAACTTCTTTCTGATATATTCGCCCTCATATCTTATACCCTTACCTTTATAAACATCTGGTATTCTAACCTTTTTAATATTTGCAGAAATCTGACCTACTAACTGTTTATCAATTCCAGTTACTTTGATTTTGATATTATCCGCTACTTCAAAACTAATACCTTCAGGGCTATCGATTTCTACCGGGTGTGAGTAACCTACGTTTAATACCAATTTGTTTCCAGCAGTCTGTGCCCTAAAACCTACACCCACCAGCTCCAAATTTTTAGTCCATCCTTCAGTCACACCGACGATCATATTCGCAATTAAACTTCTAACCAAACCATGCAGAGCCTTAATATTTTTTTGCTCACCTTTTCTTTTTATAATCACATTATCCTTCTCAATCTCAACAGTGATTGACGGATGTACATCAATTTTTAGGCTTCCCTTTGGTCCACTAACCAACACAGTTTTCCCGGTCTTTTCAACTGTTACCCCGGAAACTATTAAAATAGGTGCATTTCCAATTCTACTCATAAAATTACCAGATAAGTGCTAATACTTCTCCTCCTACATTTTGTTTTTTTGCCTCTTTTTCGCTCATTATGCCTTTAGGTGTAGAGATTATTGCAAATCCCAGGCCATTTAAAACTCTTGGCAGCTGCTTTACACCTTTATAAACTCTCAAGGACGGTTTAGAAACTCTTTTTACATCAGTTAATGCAGGCTGTCTGTTTGTATATTTAAGTATTACTTCTATTGCATGATCTTTTTGGGAAACTTTTTCTACAAATCCTTCTTTCTCAAGTAATTTGATAATTTGTAAAGTAAGTTTTGAATATCTCACATCCACCTTCTGGCTTGCGGATAAATAACCGTTTTTTATTCTAATTAGCGCATCTGATATTGGATCCATAGTCTTACCAACTCGCTTTCTTTACTCCGGGCAATTGCCCTAAATGAGCAAGTTCTCTAAAGCATAATCTGCAAAGTCCAAATTTTCGAAGATACGAACGAGCTCTACCACAACGTGAACACCGGCTGTGTTTTTGTACTTCGTATTTAAATTTCTTTTTAACAATATTGCTCACCTTTGCCATAAATTATAGTGACTAGAACCTAGACTCTAGCGACTTGACTGTCCTTTCTAAAAGGCATTCCTAAAAGCTCTAAAAGCTTTTTGCCTTGCTCTTGATTTTTGCTTGTTGTTGTAATAGTAACTGCTAACCCTCTAACTTTATCAACTGTTTTATAATCAACTTCCGGGAAAACAGTCTGTTCCCGCAAACCAATATTTAAATTTCCCATGCTATCAAAAGAGCTTTGAGAAATTCCTTTAAAATCTCTTACCTTTGGTAAAACTATATTTATCAATTTATCCAAAAAGGCATACATTCTTGTCCCTCTTAATGTAACCATCATCCCAATTGGTTGACCGACTGATACCTTAAAAGATGCAATTGATTTTTTGGCCAGAGTCACAACCGGTGTTTGTCCAGCCAAAGCTGTTAAATAAACCTTAGCTTTTTCTAATACATCCTTATTCTCTTTTGCCTCACCTAAACCAATACTGATAACCACTTTTTCCACCTGTGGAACAGCCAGTGCATTTTTAATACCCAGCTCCTGTTGCAGTTTAGCTCTTATTTCTTTTAAATATTTTTCCTTAAGTCTATCCATAGTCATTTGACAAACAAATTACAATTTCTTAAATTTGTTTGTCATCCCGAGGAGCAATTAGCGACGAAGGATCTCCTTCAGATCGTCCGCTTATTTCATTTAATCTCCTTCTTACACTTTTTACAGATTCTTACCTTATCATTTCCTAGCTTTTTGTATCCTATCCTTGTGATCTTTTTGCAATTAGGACATATCAGAGCAACATTAGAGATACTCATTGGTTTTGGTATATCAATAATTCTTCCTTTAACCTCTTGCATTTTTTTGACATGTCTTTTGTAAAGATTTGCTCCTTCAACAAATACCTTTCTACTTTTCCCTAAAACATAAGCGACTGATCCTTCCTTACCTCTATCTTTACCAAGCAAAATTTTGACCTTATCTCCTTTCTTAATTTTTAATTTTAAATTTTTAATTTTTAATTTTTTCACTACCATACCTCCTGGGCAAGTGAAACAATTTTTGTAAAACCTTTATCCCTGATTTCTCTGGCAATTGGTCCAAAAATTCTGCTTGAGCGTAAATTACCATCATTATCTATCACTACCCCTGCGTTGTCGTCAAATTTGATATAGGAACCATCATCACGTCTTATCTCTTTTTTAGTTCTAACTATCACAGTTCTTACCACCTCATGATTTTTTACTTGACCATTAGGATCTGCCCCTTTTACAACTGCTACCACAATCTCGCCAATTGTGGCTTTTCTTTTACCAGATCCACCAAGAGGCTGAATAACCTGCAGAGCTTTTGCACCGCTATTATCTGCCACATTTAATCTTGTTCTATGCTGAACCATATAATTAGTGACTAGTTACTAGAGTCTAGGGACTAGATTTCTCCTTTCCTTTTTTTACTTTTTCCTTTTTACTTATACCTTTAACTTTTGGCCCCACTTTAGTGGAGGGTGTATTATTTTGACTTTTTACTTCTTCACTTGACTCTTGATTCTTGACTCTTGACTCTACTTTCTCTTCCGGCATTACTTCTGAAATCACCTTTTCAGCTTGAGCCTTTAGCTTCTCTTCCGCAATCTCGGCCAGATTCTTACCTACAACTTTAATAATCCTCCAATGTTTATTTCTAGATATAGGGCTAACTTTTATAATCTCCACCAAATCCCCGTCTTTAACTCCTATTGGATCATCCACTAAATACTTTTTAGATCTTTTATAAGTTTTTTTATACAAAGGATGCATTGCTATTCTTTCTATTAAAACAACCGCTGTTTTTTGCATTTTTGTTGATGTAACACGACCTATCATAAGTTAGTGACTAGTTACTAGAGTCTAGGGACTAGATTTCTCCTTTCCTTTTTTTACTTTTTCCTTTTTACTTATACCTTTAACTTTTGGCCCCACTTTAGTGGAGGGTGTATTATTTTGACTTTTTACTTCTTCACTTGACTCTTGATTCTTGACTCTTGACTCTAACTGTCCCAATAATTCTTTCTGTTTTAAAACAGTTAGAACTTGAGCTAAATCTTTTCTTTTCTTAAAGATACTTTTTAGATCTTTTAATATCTTTCTATTTTTTTCCATTGTCAGTTTGGCAATTTCATCCTTTAGCGCTACTACCTTGGCTTTTAACTCTTTAATATCTAATCCTTTAATTTGTACAAATTCTTGTTTTTTCATAATTACTTCTCCACAAATCTTGTATCAATTGGCAATTTATGAGAAGCCAACCTTAATGCTTCATCTGCAATTTCACGAGATACAGCCCCCATTTCAAAAATTAACTGTCCGGGTTTCACAACTGCCACATATCCTTCCACGTCCCCCTTGCCAGAACCCATCCGGGACTCTGCCGGGTGTTTGGTAATTGGTTTATCAGGAAAAATCCTGATCCAAATACGTCCACCTCTTTGGGTGTAATGAGCCATGGCACGTCTCGCTGCCTCAAGTTGTCTTGCACTAATCCAACCTGCCTCCATTGCCTTTATTCCAAAAGTGCCAAAAGATAAACTGTTTCCCCGAGTCGCAACTCCACCTCTTTGGCCTTTAAAAACTTTTCTATATTTTGTTCTTTTTGGTTGTAGCAGCGCCATATTAAATCTCCACTTCTCCTCTGTTAATCCAAACTTTTACCCCAACAAACCCGGATTTTGTCAAAGCAGGGTAGGAAGTAAAGTCTATATCTGCACGTAATGTATGCAGCGGCATTGTACCTGATGCTTTCCATTCTCTTCTGGCAATCTCTGCTCCGCCAATCCTACCAGACAATACAACCCTGACTCCCTTGGCACCAGACCTCATCACTCTATCTATAGCCTGATTCATCACTCTTTGTGCCGGTAATCTTTTAATCAGCTGTTCTGCAATTGATTGCGCTACCAAATAAGCTGTCAGATCCGCGGCTTTAAGTTCCATTGGCACAATCTCTAAAGCTTCATCCTTAAGCTGTAGTTCTCTAAGTAAAAACTTCTTCAATTCTGTGAGTCCTGACCCACCTCTGCCTATTAAAATTCCCGGACGGGAAACAAAAATGATCACTTTTAATTTATTAACAGCCCTTTCAATTTCCACATTTTGTATACCTGCAGGTTTTAATTTTTTCATAAGTATCCCTCTAATCTTTAAATCTTCTAAAACAAACTGTTTGTATTTCCCACCCGCAGCATACCAACGGGATCTCCAACTGGTTGAAATACCCATCCTGAAACCGACCGGATTAATCTTTTGTCCCACTATTTCTTCTCCATTTCTTCTACTTTTTCAGTTTTGACTTTTGACATTTGACTTTTGACATTTAAATCGTCGGTAACGACGATTTTAATATGTGCCATTCTTCTTTTAAAAGGCTTTGCCCTGCCTCTTGTGCCAGCTCTATATCTTTTCATTTTTGTACTCTCGTTTATTTCAATTGACTTAAGAGAAATATTTTGTGTATCCAGTCCAAGTTGTTTTGCATTTGCCAATACAGTTTCCAAAGCCTTGCTTAAATCTTTAGCTGCCATCTTCGGGGTAATCCTTAAAATATCTAAAGCTTGAGTGGGTGCCATCTTACGAACCATATCTGCCACAAGTCTTAACTTTCTGGGGGTAGTATGCATATATTTTTGTATTGTTACAACTTCCATCTATGTTTTCTCCAATGTTCTTTTGGTAACTGTTCCATGTGTTCTAAATATTCTGGTTGGTGCAAACTCACCTAACCTATGTCCCACCATAGATTCTGATACAAAAACCGTCACAAAATTTTTCCCCTGGTGAACTAAAAAGCTGTGGCCCACAAATTCAGGTGAAATTTGTGATCTTCTGGCCCAAGTCTTTATAGGGTCTTTAGTGCCGGAGGCGCCCCCTTTACCGGCAGCTCCTTTTTGAGCCATTACTTTCTTAAGTAACTTTTCGTCAATATATGGTCCTTTTTTAGTTGATCTGCTCATATTAATTTATCCTCTTTATAATATACTTATTTGTCCATTTCTTTTTATTCCTGGTTTTACCAACAGCAGGACGACCATATTTGGTCATTGGCCGCTTTCGTCCTATTCCAGATCTTCCCTCGCCCCCACCGTGTGGATGTGAATCAGGATCCTGGGCAATACCCCGAACAGTTGGCTTGATCCCCATATGGCGGGATCTTCCGGCTTTGCCTATTACTCTGGCTCTCATTTCCTCATTTCCCAACATGCCGATCGTGGCCATTGATTCCAGGGGAACCATTCTAATTTCACCAGATGGCAATTTCAAATGCGCAAATCCTGCTTCTTTGGCTAAAAGTTGTATCACAGTACCCGCAGATCTACCCATTTGTCCACCTCTACCAGGCATTAACTCAACATTGTGTAAAAATGCGCCGACTGTGATATTTTTAAGTTTCATAGCATTGCCTACTTTGGCTTCAACCTTTTGATCAGATTTAATCTTATCTCCCACTTTTAGATCTTTTGGGGAAAGAATATATCTATATTCACCATCTGAATATTTAACTAAAGCAATATCAACATTTCTATTCGGGTCATATTCAATGCCGGCAACCAAACCCTCAACTCCAAATTTTTCTCTTTTAAAATCTATTTGTCTAAAGTATCTTTTGTGTCTGCCGCCCTGACCCCGGACAGTAACCATACCACCAGATGATCTACCTGAATGTTTTTTTAATATTTTTTTTAAGTTTTTCTTTGTTTCTATTTTTTTCATATTCATAAATCCTAAATCATAAATCTACTTGCCTGTTATCACTTTCCTCTGGGTTGTTGGTGCAGCACCTACTGCGCGCTTTTCAATTCTCACCTTTGTTCTACCCAATAAATCTTTTTTCTCCCTCATAATTTGAGGTTCACCTTCAGCTGTAGTCACCACTGCTTCCTCATCTTTTGGTGTTTCAAAAATGGCAATTTTCTCACCTTTTTTAACTTGTACAAAAGCTTTTTTTATGGTGGATGTTTTAAAATATTTTCTTACCGACTTTTGCATCTTAATTTTCCCTTTAACATTAGCTACTTTAACCCCTAAAACTTTAACATTGAAAGTTTGGGCAACAACTTTAGAGATTAAGTCTTTGGTGGCTTTTTTATCTACTTCAAAAGTATATAAACCACTCTTGGCAAGTCTCATAGATTTTTCAGAAATTATTGGTCTTTTCAAAATTATCATAACTTTACCCTTTCCGCTTTACCCTTTCCGCTTAAAACATCTACAGCTTCTTTGGTAATAAGTAGCAAATCATGTCTTGCTACCTCATAAGCATTAATTAAATTAACTGTTAAAATATCAACCCCTGGAATATTTCTAGCTCCACGAAGTATATTATCTACCTTATCTCCTGTTACAATTAATGTACTGGTAATCTTCTTAGATTTTTTATCTTTCCCTTGATACCTGATACTTGATACTTGATACATTAATTTCGCTATTTCTTTTGTCTTACCTGATGCTTTCTCGATTCCAGACAATCCCATTACAGATTTATCTATTACTTTAGAGGACAGCGCAGACTTTAGCGCAGATTTTTTCATTTTTTGGGGGAGATCTAATCTTACTTTCCTCTCCTTAGGACCAAAAGTAATTCCTCCTCCAACAAATATTGGAGCCCTGATTGCACCATGCCTGGCCCGACCTGTCCCTTTTTGTCTGTAAATTTTGGCAGTTGACCCTTCAACCTCACCTCGGGTTTTAGTATTACCGGTTAAACTTTTTTGATTAGTTGTATAAACTCTTAGCGCTTGAGCTAAAAGTTTTTTGTTAACCTCTGCTCCAAAAAATTCTTTAGGGAGTGATAAATTTCCAGCAGCTCTACCTGCTAATGAACACACTGGTACAGATAAACTGACTCGGGTAGAAATCCTCCTGTCATTGCGAGGAGTCTTTGACGACAAAGCAATCTTTTTAATGAGATTGCCACGCCTCGCTTCGCGGGCTCGCAATGACGTAGTATTTGAATTTTTTTTAACTCTTGGCATCTGTCTTTACCTCCTCAGTTTTTACTTCTTCAGCTGGTTGCTGTGCTACTGTTTCTTGTGGACCTTCTATCTTTTCTTCACCCTTTACGCTTTCCCCTTCACCTTCTTCATCCGGCTTTTCTTCCGGCGGAGGAGTATAACCTTTAACCCGACCAAGTTTTGTTAATGTTACAAGTCCCCCTGTTGCTCCGGGAACTGCACCTTTAATAACCAATAAATTCTTCTCTTTATCCAGTCCTACAACTTCCAAATTTTTAGTGCTAACAGAAATATTACCCATATGTCCTGCCATTTTTTTACCTTTATAAACTCTTCCCGGAGTTGTTCCGGAACCAATCGCTCCTGGGGCTCTCATTCTATCTGACTGACCATGGGTTCTTGATCCGCCATGGAAGCCATGTCTTCTGACTCCGCCTTGAAAACCCTTACCTTTGGAAGTCCCCTGAACTTTTATTGCGTCTCCTATTGAAAAAACCTGGTCAAGTGTAATTGCTTGTCCAGGCTGAATAGTCCCGAGCGAAGTCGAGGGATCTCCTTCAATTTTAACTTCCCTAAACCAGCGGATTGGTTGATCTACCCCTATTTTTTTTCCAAGTCCGAGTTGGGGTTTTTTAACAGACCTTTTTGTTCCAAACCCGAGCTGTATCCCCCCGTAGCCGTCTTTTCCCTCTTTAGTCTTTATTTGGGTAACTAAATTTGGCTGAATTTCAACCACAGTTGCCCCGACTCTTCTGCCACGAGAATCATAAGTGCTGGTCATATTCTTTTTTATACCGAGTAATGTACTTATCATAAATTTATCCATTAAAAAGAGTGAGGCCCATTTTATTGGAGCGCTCACTCAGTATCTCGCCTTCAATCGTCGTATCGAAAAACCCGACGCACGATCTACTGAAATTTAAGGTTAAAAATTAACCTGACCTTATCATGTTAGGCAATTGTATCAAGACTTAAGCTCAAATGCAAGGGCAAATTGACCCCGCTCAGCGGGGTTGATATATTTTGACCTACTTGACATTAGGGTTTTATTGGGGTAATGTAATTATGGAATCAGAGATTTAGGAAAGGGGGTGAATATACAGGCATGGACAAACAGAAAGAGATCAGGAAACCAGTTCAATCTTCTACGTTAAAGTGCGGTAAAAGAACTTTCTTCTTTGATTGCTACGTTGCTTCCAATAATAAAAGATATCTAAAAATAACAGAATCAGCTTTTGTTGGAGAAAACGGAGAAAGAAGGAGAAATTCATTTCTACTTTGGCCTGAAGATATTTTAAACTTTCAGCAAAGAGTTGAAGAAATAAAAGGATATCTGGCTGAATGAGCTAAGGATGCATAGCCGGCATGCACCCACCATTGTCATTCCGAGGTCCGCCAAAGGCGGACCGTGGGAATCTTATTATCTCGTCATCGCGAGCGAAGCGTGGCGATCCTATCTATAATAATCTTATGAAACAATATTATGTCTATATCCTAAGTAACTTCACTAGAACAGTGTTATACACAGGAATCACAAATAACTTATTAAGAAGAGTTTGGCAACATAAAAATAATCTGGTAAAAGGATTCACCCAAAAATATCAGGTTCATGAACTTCTATTTTATGAAGTTTATTATGACCCAGAAACTGCGATTGAGCGAGAAAAACAGATTAAAAGTTGGAATAGAGCAGCAAAAGAAAAATTAATTAGTAAATTTAATCCAAGCCTCAAGGATCTATACAAAAATATTAACTAGTCATCCCGAGACTTACGAAGTAAGTCGTGGGAATCTTATTGAAATAAGATTGCCACAGCCACTT
This sequence comes from uncultured Gammaproteobacteria bacterium, assembly GCA_964547465.1. Lineage (GTDB taxonomy): Bacteria > Patescibacteriota > Microgenomatia > Daviesbacterales > UBA10151 > CAZJNI01. The sequence goes on along the minus strand of CAZJNI010000004.1, from coordinate 37,321 downwards.
CGTGGCTTCGCAATGACGAAGGGATGTTTTTATACTTGTACGATCGTACACTTTAATTGAAAATCACACTCCCGAAGTGGGATTAGCAAAGTGCAGGCTGGAATAATTCTATGCTAAATAGTCTTGAAGGGGTTGTACTATTGAAGGACGTCTAAGTTTCCGCAAAGCTTTAGCCTCTATTTGACGAATTCTTTCCCCAGAATAGGCCTGTCCTCTAACTTCCATTCCAAACTCAATACCAGCCTCTTTTAAGGTTCTAGAGCGACCATCCTCTAAACCAAATCTTAACCTCATTACTCTGTTTTCTCTATCAGTCAAAGTATCCAAAACCTCTTCCACTTGCTCTTTTAATAATTTTCCTCCCCTTGCCTCTATTCTTTTTCTAGATTCTTCTTCTTTTATAGCTGCATAATCAGCAGGTCTGGCTAAAATTTCTTCAATTGATGGTCTTGTAAATTTCCACTTACGCGGATGTCGTCCAGCAAAAAGCTCTAAGAGATGCCAATCTGACCTTTCTTCAGAAGGTATTCTCTTTTCTAAATCAATGAAGATTTGTGGTGTTCCTTCAGGCCATTGTCCATATGCTAGCTCCCCTTCAATCCTTTGATCACGAGTAGCCCGATACCATTCATTATATTCTTTCCATGTAACCTGTGGACCCTTTTCTACCATATTAGCTTCATTTTATACTACATTTTTACTTCTATGTCAACTCCGGCCGGGATTTCAAGATGCATCAGGGAGTCTATGGTTTTTTGGGTAGGCTCAACTATATCAATCATTCTTTTGTGGGTTTTTATTTCAAATGCTTCCCTGCTATCTTTATCTGTATGCGGGGAGGTTAAAACTGTAATTCGCTCAATTTTTGTAGGTAAGGGGACTGGGCCAACAATTTTAGCTCCGGTTCGAAGGGCTGTATCCAAAAGGGATTCACAGGTATGATCTAGTACCCGGTGATCAAAACTTTTCAGTTTTACTCTGATTCTTCCTCTTGGCATATTTCCCTTTCAATGTGCAAATTATACTATATTGTCATCCTGAGGAGCGAAGCGACGTGAGGATCTTATTAATAAGATTGCCACGCCCTTCGGGCTCGCAATGACAACTTGAGCTAAGCAATAATTTTCGTTATTACTCCAGCTCCAACAGTTTTTCCACCCTCCCGGATGGCAAATCTCAAACCATCTTCCATAGCAACCGGTGTAATTAATTTTCCGGTAACTTTAACAGTATCTCCCGGCATAGCCATTTCTGTGCCTGCAGGTAGAGTCACTTCACCAGTCACATCAGTTGTCCTGATATAAAATTGTGGTCTGTAGCCTTTGAAAAATGGAGTGTGACGTCCCCCTTCTTCTTTGGATAAAATATAAACTTCTGCTTCAAACTCGCTATGAGGGGTAATTGAGCCTGGTTTGGCTAAAACTTGTCCACGTTCTACATCATCTTTTTCAATTCCGCGGAGCAAAATTCCGGCATTATCACCGGCCTGACCTTCATCAAGCATTTTATGAAACATTTCAATTCCAGTTACAACAGACTTCTTTGTAGGTCTAATACCCACAATTTCAATTTCCTCGTTAACTTTAACCTTACCTCGCTCAATACGGCCAGTTACTACAGTTCCACGACCCTTGATTGAGAAAACATCCTCCACAGCCATTAAAAATGGTTTTTCTACATCACGAACTGGAGTTGGAATCCACTCATCCACTTTAGCCATTAATTCTTCAATTGCTTTAACAGATTCAGCGTCACCTTCAAGTGCTTTTTTAGCGCTTCCACGAATTATGGGAGATTGCGGATCGTATTCATATTTTTTAAGTAAGTCTCTAACTTCTTCTTCCACCAAATCAAGTAATTCCGGATCATCAACCATGTCTACTTTATTTAAGAAAACCACAATTGCCGGAACTCCAACCTGTCTGGCAAGCAAAAGATGCTCACGAGTTTGTGGCATTGGTCCGTCAGGAGCAGAAACCACTAAAATGGCGCCATCTGTTTGGGCGGCGCCGGTAATCATGTTTTTAATATAGTCTGCGTGTCCAGGCATGTCTATATGAGCATAATGCCTTTTTTCTGTCTCATATTCCTGGTGGGAAATGTTAATAGTAATACCGCGGGCTTTTTCCTCTGGAGCATTGTCAATTTGATCAACTGACCTTTTCTCTGCCAGACCTTTGGCAGCCAAAACATTAGTAATTGCTGCGGTTAAAGTTGTCTTACCATGGTCAACATGACCCATGGTCCCAACATTAACGTGTGGTTTACTTCTATCAAATTTTTTCTGTTCAGCCATAATCTTGTTATTTTAGCGGGAATTGCATACTTTTGCAAGGGTTATCTTTAAGGAGCAAGTCTGTTGAGGATCCTGCCAAGAAGAGAATCAGTGCTTTCAACAACCTGGCCGTTTTCAGCTGAAACAAAAGCCTCAACTCCGGTCTTTATGGGGATAAAACCTAACAATTTATGGGTTTTTGTTCCTTTAACTTTATAAACCAACACCCCGTTTTTCTCCTCCAATTTTACCAGACTGGGAATGCTTGCCAGCTCACTATTTACCTTTTCTCCCATCACATCAGTCATTACATGTGACGCCAGCATATTATCTATTGCCTGCTGTGGTAAAACTGCTACTATTTTAGATCCTGCCGGGGTGGTGACAGTTAGCTGTTTGGTGACCGGGTCAACAGATATTGGGAAATTTGACAAAGCTCCTACTCTTTTATTCACCAAAGCTGTTTGGCCACCGGACGTTGCAATCTTAAAATCCTGCTTTTCCATCATTGCGGATTTAGAGGCATCTCCTTTGGCCAGATATACTCCGGCTACATCAGACTTTCCGTCATTGTAGTTTCTGTTAACTGGTATTGCAGAAGAAATAACTAAAAGAGCTCCAAGGCCAACTGATAATATAGCCACAAGGTGAGCCGAGCCTTTGTCTTGATTTGAATTAGACATTAATTCCAGCTTAGATAAAATTTACTTCTTTGTCAAATATTTGATTCCCCAGCTTCTTCCTGTTAAAATCCTCTGATGGGAAAAATTGAACTTGGAGAATATTTAATTCCTGTAGCTGATACAGGAACAACATGGGTACAAACCTGCGAAATACCAGTAATACAGTCACAACTAAAAATAGCTGTTGGAAGATTTACTTATTTAGAATTTATTCCCCTAGGTATAAAAGCTGGAGGTTGGCCTAATGAGTCTATAGAAATAGTTGAGCAAAGAATCAGGAGTCAGATGATCCACGGGTTAAAAACCGCTAAAAATGCTGAAACCTACCAACAGCTTAGTCATTATTTTATTCTTCATAAAAAAGATTAATGCTCAACTCGACCGGTAAATCCTGAAGTTTCCACAATTTTCTCCGTAATATTTTTGGGCACCGGGTCATAGTGGTCTGCTTCCATGTAATATCCGGCCCGGCCTTGAGACATACTCCTCAAAGCTGTTGCATATCCATGCATTTCTGCCAAAGGCACCAGCGCATCAATCACAGTATAATTTCCTCTTTTATAGCTTCCTAAAATTTGAGCTCTTTTAGAAGATAAATCCCCAATCACATCTCCCATGAACTCATCAGGAGTGGTCACTTCCACCTTCATGATTGGCTCAAGCAAAATCATGTCTGCTTTTTTGGCAGCTTCAGATAAACCCAAAGATGCAGCGATTTTAAATGCAACTTCAGAGGAATCAACATCATGGAATGAACCATCATAAACAGTCACTTTTATATCTGTTAGCGGATATCCTGCCAGAATTCCGGTGTCTTCTTTTTCAATCACACCTTTTTCAATTGGCGGAATAAATTCTCTGGGAATTGCTCCACCCACCACTGCTGATTCAAATTCCCGACCAAGGCCGCGAGGAAGTGGTTCAATCTTGAGCAAACAATGACCATACTGACCTCTGCCTCCTGTTTGACGGATATACTTGCCTTCTCCTTCAGCCGCTTTGGTAATAGTCTCTTTATATGCAACTTGTGGCTGACCCACATTAGCATCCACCTTAAATTCTCTTTTCATCCTTTCAACTAAAATTTCCAGCTGCAGCTCACCCATTCCGGCAATAATTGTTTGTCCGGTTTCAGGGTCAGACTTTACTCTAAATGTTGGATCTTCTTCTGCAAGACGGTTTAGGGCATAGCCTAACTTTTCCTGATCTGACTTTGTCTTTGGCTCAATTGCGAGTGATATAACAGGATCAGGGAAATTGATAGATTCTAAGACGATCAAAGCATTTTCATCACAAAGCGTATCTCCGGTAATTGTATCTTTAAGTCCAACAGCTGCCACAATCTCTCCGGCATATGCCTCGTCTATCTCTTCCCGGTCATTGGCATGCATTAACAACAATCTACCGACTCTTTCTTTAATCTGTTTGGTGGAATTATAAACATATGTTCCGCTTTTTAGCGTTCCTGAATAAACTCTAATATAAGTTAATTTTCCAACATGGGGATCAACCTGAATTTTAAAGGCTAGAGCAGAAAGAGGAGCACTCGGATCAGATTTTCTTTCCTCTTCCTCCCCGGTTTTTGGATTTTTGCCTTTAAAGGAGATAATATCCTGGGGGGATGGCAGATATTCCACCACACTATCCAACATTGGCTGAACACCTTTATTCCGCAGAGATGATCCTGCCATAACAGGCACAATTTTATTTCCAATCACCGCTTTCCTTAGGGCTATTTTTAACTCTTCCACAGACATTTCCTGCCCACCCAGATATTTTTCCATTAAAACATCATCGCAACCGGAAATTTCCTCAACCAGCTTTTCCCGGGCTATTTTTACGCTATCTGCCATATCAGAGGGGATTTCTATCTCATTAAACATGGCGCCTGTTTCATCACCCATCCACTCATATGCTTTTTGAGTAAGCAAATCTACCACACCTTTAAAATCATTTTCTTTGCCAATTGGCAAATTATAGGCAACAGCATTAGCTCCCAGCCTATCCCTGGCAGATTGTATTGTAGCCATAAAATCCGCACCCACCACATCCATTTTGTTGGCAAAAGCAATCAAGGGTACCCCATATTTATTAGCCTGTCTCCAGACAGTCTCTGTTTGAGATTGGACGCCGGAAGAGCTATCCAAAACAATCACCGCTCCATCTAAAACACGCAAAGATCTTTCCACCTCTGCTGTAAAATCAACGTGTCCCGGAGTATCAATTAAGTTAATTCTGGTTTCTAAATCTTTAAATAATCCCTGGTCTTTTTTGACTGTCCAAAAAGTGGTAATTGCGGCAGAAACAATAGTTATACCACGCTCCCGCTCCTGTTCCATCCAGTCGGTTACAGTTGTTCCCTCATCAATATTACCGATTTTGTAGGATCTTCCTGTATAAAAGAGGATTCGCTCGGTGGTAGTAGTTTTCCCGGCATCAATATGGGCAATAATACCAATATTACGTATACGATCTAGTGGAAAATCACGTTTGGTCTTAGTTACAGCCATTATTTACTCTCTTCCAAATCTTTAATAATTTTTTTAACTTCTTCAATCCTGACTCTGGCTGTTTCAGAATCTTCAATTGCCATGCTGTAGGCTGCGTTTTCAGATAAATCGCCCTCCTGTGCCGCCTGGCCTTTTTTAATTAAAATCTCTGCCAGTTGTTTTTCCAAATTAGCTAGATTTTCTTTCCACATTTTTAATTTTTCCTGTCTTAATTTACTGTCCATAATTTTAGTCTTCTAAAATTTCAAGCTTTGCTTATAATATTTAAAAAGCCTCCCTCAATTCTCGGGAGGCAACAAGTTAATTCTAAACATTTTGATCCTAAAAGTCAACCCGATCAAATTTCAAAGAAATTTGCGCGGGTCAATCTTTTGGTTTCTGTGGCAAATCAAAAGTTGATCCTGGATGATTACCCACTGTTCTAAGAGGATCATAAACTCTAATTATCGTCTGACGTGTACTTCTCTTACGAGGAAATATCCGCTGGATTGCCTCTCTGAAAGGCCTACCTAAAGTATGTACGGCTGTTTTAATTACCTCTCCTACCTTAGATTGAGATTCTAAGGGATTTGGTTCTAGATTAACTCGTGACATACTCCTATTTTACCACTTTTTAAAATCTATAAATCAAACCTGGTTGCCATTTAAAGGGAGTTGTTACTAATTCCTTTAAAGATTTTCCATTTATCAAATATTCTAATCCATACTGTGTAGCTCTATGACCAATAATTAGGACAAAAGTACTACGATCGTGATATTTTTGTCTTAGATCATCTAAAAATTCCTTCATTCTTTTCAAACAGTCTTCATAAGATTCTCCATTAGGAAACGGCACAGTTATATGTTCCACTTTAGCTGAATCCACTTCATCTGATGGATGACCAGTTAAATCTCCATAATCACATTCTCTTAATTTCTTATCTTTAATAATTGAAAATCTTTTTCCGAAAGCTATCTCTGCTGTTTTATATGATCTTTGTAAATCCGAACAGAATATAGCATCAAAAGTTTCATGCTCGTATCTTTGTCCTAATTCCTTTGCTTGCTTTTCACCAAGTGGAGAAAGTCCTACATCATTATGTCCAGAAGAAAGATGTTTCTCATTATCAAAAGTAGTGGAATGTACTTCAAAAATTATGGTAATCATTTACCATCTGAAGTGGGCAAATGCACGGTTGGCATTTGCAACTTTTTGCATATCATCACGCTTCTTAATAGCTGAACCTGTGTTATTCGCAGCGTCCATTAGTTCTGCTGCTAGTTTTTCTGCAAAAGTGTGAAACTCCTTATTTGATCTGGCTCTTGCTCCGGCTAATACCCAGCGGATAGACAAAGCTTCTTTTCTATCCCCCCGTACCTCAATCGGTACCTGATATGAAGCTCCTCCAATTCTTCTTGGTTTAACCTCCATTTTTGGGGAAATATTTTGCAGCGCTTTCTCAAAAACACCTAAGGCCTCTTGTTGTGATTTTTCTTTGATAACGTCCAAAGCTTTATAGACAACTGTCTGGGCAATGCTCTTTTTTCCATCTCTCATCAATTTATTGATAAATTTGGCCAACAACCTGGAATTATAAATTGGATCTGCATCAATAATTCTTTTTTCAATCTTTTTAGAACGCATATTAAGCTGCCTCTCCTGCCGGACTTGCGGGGCCAGTTGCTGGCGCAGCAGGTGCTGCTGTCATTGGAGCTGCAACAGATCTGGGCGCAACTGCTGCTTCACCACTCTTTGTGCCATACATAGATCTGCCTTGTTTTCTGCCGACCACCCCTGCCAAATCAAATTTTCCACGAATCAAATGATATTTTACTCCCGGCAAATCCTTAACTCTGCCACCCCGAACCAAAACAATTCCATGCTCTGCCAGCGAGTGGCCTTCACCCTGAATATATGCTGTAACCTCTGTCCTGTTGGAAAGTCTGACTCTGGCAACTTTTCGAAGAGCTGAATTAGGCTTTTTTGGAGTCATGGTTTTAACCAAAGTAACTACCCCCCGCTTTTGCGGATTAAAATTTTGAGTGTAGGCTCTATCTTTGGCATTAAAGCTTCGGCGAAGGGCTGTGGCTTTAATCTTTTTAACAATTGCTTTTCTACCTTTTCTAACTAATTGATTAATGGTTGGCATGATCCTTATCTTTCTAACATAGCTCTTTCAACACTGGTTGGGATTAGACGTCCAATTATAACATTTTCCTTCAAGCCTAATAGTTTATCAGATTTTCCCTGAATAGCTGCATCAGATAAAATAGTTGTTGTTTCCTGAAAAGATGCAGCAGATAAGAAGCTTTCTGTTTGTAGCGAAGCCCTGGTTATCCCGAGTATTACAACTTCTGCTGTGGAAGGTTCCCCTCCACTAGCCAAAACTCTTTTATTTTCATCCTCAAATTTAATCTGGTCTATAATTTCACCAGGCAAAAGGTTAGTATCTCCTTGTGATTCAATCCTAACCTTATCAGACATTTTTCTAACAATAACTTCAAAATGCTTCTCGTTAATTGGCACTCCTTGTGATTCATAAACAGATCTTACCTCATCTACAATATATCTTTGAGCTGCTTTCAGTCCCTGAACGCGCAGTATTTCTTTGACATCAATATGACCAGATGCCAAAATAGTACCTGCATCAATTAATTGATCTTCTTCAACCAACAGTGTGGCTGTGACAGGAATAATATATTCTCTTTCCTCGTGCGGCTTTGAGGTTGTTCTAACCCTAACTCTAACTCCCAATTCAGTTTCTAAAATAGAAACTTTTCCGGCAATTTCAGAGAGCGGGGCCACCACCTTAGGAGTTCTTGCCTCGTAGAGTTCTTCAACCCTGGGAAGGCCTTGAGTAATATCCAACCCAACAATTCCTCCTGTATGAAAAGTCCTCATGGTCAGCTGTGTTCCAGGCTCACCAATAGCTTGTGCAGCTACAACTCCAACAGGAGTACCAATCTTAACCATTTCCCGGGTTGTTAGATCAAACCCATAACAGGCAATACAAATTCCATAAGTTGCAGCACAAGTTAAGGGAGACCTTGCCATAACTTCAGTTACACCTGATTTTATCAGAGTTTGTATCAATCCTTCTGTTAAAATTACTCCTGATTTAAACAAGACTTTGCGACTCTTACCTTCAGTTACATTTTCCAAAATCATTCTACCCAAAAGCTTCTCCCTGGCTGTATTAAATGAACTTTTGGAAATATCATACAAAAGCCCCTCTTTTGTTCCGCAATCTTCCTTCCTTATAATTACATCATGGGCAATATCAACAAGCCTTCTGGTTAAATATCCTGCATCAGCTGTTTTTAAGGCTTTATCTGCCACTCCTTTTCTGGCTCCTCTGGCAGATGTAAAGTATTCAAAAACAGATAAGCCTTGTCTGTAGTTTGATTTTGTTGGCAGCTCCACAATTTTACCTGTTGGATCTGTAGATAAACCTCTCATGGCAGAGAGTTGTTTTGCCTGATCTCTTGAGCCTCTGGCTCCTGCCTCAACCATCATCCTGATTGGATTTTGCGGTCCCAAAAAGTCCCAGGTTGAATTTGCCAAATCTTCAGTAGTTTTGATCCAAACCATCTGTGAGAGTTGTGATTTTTCCTGCGGAGTAATTAATCCTTTGGCAACATTTCCTTCGATTTTTTCAATTTCTTCCTCTGCCAAATCCAAATATCTTTGTTTATCAGGAACTACTTTGGCATCAAAAATAGAAATTGAAATCCCGGCTATTGTTGCGCCCATAAACCCAACAGTTTTAATCTTGTCTATAATTTCCGAAACTTCCTCTTTCGAAAAAGTTTCTGTGGCTTTAAGAATAATATCTCTGATGGTAATTCCTTTAACAACAGAGTTTAGAAAAGGCATACTTTCCGGCAAAACCTGATTAAAAAGAATTCTCCCCACAGATGTCTCTAAAACTTGACCGCTTATCTTAACTTTAATTTTCTGCTGCACTTTGATTTTGCCTAAGTTGTATGCCCTGACTGCATCATCAGCAGATACAAAAGGTATTGCTTCTTTTTCCATATCCGCATTTGAAATATAGGTCAGGTAATAGCAACCCAAAGCCATTTCTCTATTCGGTACAGTAATCGGTTGACCATGAGCCGGGCCGAAAATATTTTCTCTGGCCATCATTAAACTTTTAGCCTCATCTTGAGCTTTTTGTGACAGCGGTACATGGATTGCCATTTGATCTCCGTCAAAATCAGCATTAAATCCGGCACAAATACAAGGATGAATCTGAATGGCATTTCCGTCAACCAAAATAGGGAAAAATGCCTGAATACCTAATCTATGCAAAGTGGGAGCACGGTTTATAAGGATCGGATGCCCGGTGATAATTTCTTCCAAAATATCCCAAACTTCAGCAAGCCGTGCCTCCAAAACATTTTTTGCTCCCTTTACATTGGATGCCAAACCTCTGGCAATAACTTCTCTTAAGACAAACGGCTTAAACATCTCCAAAGCCATCTCTTTTGGTAAACCCACCTGTTCCAGTTTTAATTTAGGACCAACCACAATCACTGATCTTCCGGAATAATCAACTCGCTTACCCAAAAGGTTCTGTCTAAATCTTCCCTGTTTGCCTCTTAACATATCTGAAAGCGATCTTAAATTATGCGCAAGTACCGGCCCCCCCCTTCTGGATGATCTGGATGAAGCATCAATCAATGAGTCGACTGCCTCCTGAAGCATTCTCTTTTCATTACGCAAAATAATTTCCGGTGCACCTAAATTAATTAATCTATTTAGTCTGTTGTTTCTATTAATTACTCTTCTGTATAAATCATTAAGATCAGATGTGGCAAACCTGCCTCCAGGAAGCTGAACCATTGGACGAAGATCAGGCGGCAAAATTGGTAAGACTTTGATAATTAACCATTCAGGCAAAATCGAAGCAGAACGCATACCTTCAACAATCCGAAGTCTTTTGGTAGCTTTAATATGTTTTTGACCTGTTGATTTTCTAACTTCATCCCGCAGATAAGCAGAAAGCTTATCCAAATCAAGTTTTTTTAATACCTCAAGTAAGCTTTCTGCACCCATCCCTACGCTCAAAAACTCCGAAACTCCGTATTCTGAAAGTTTATAATATTCCTCCTCTGACAAAAGCTTTGAGGGAATAACACTTTTAACCAAATCCGAAACCGCTTTATAGATATTTTCCAGCTGTCCCAGCTCAACTATATGATTATCACGTAGTTTTTGAATTTCATGCCTGCCTTTAAGCTCCATCTCTTGTGCTTCCAACTCAAATTTTTCTTTCCCTTCTTTAGAAGGCAAGCTTTGCTTATCAAGTTTTTTCTTAAGATCAGACAGATCTTTTTTCAGCAAATCTTCCAGACCCTTAATATTTTTATCTAACACTTTTTTAAACTCTTCCATTTTAGCTGACAGATCTTTATCCAATTTTTGTAAAGCTTGCGCTTTTCCCTCCGGATCAACTGCAATAATTAAATATGAAGCAAAATAAACCACAGCTTCCAGATTTTTAGGAGATATGTCCAGGATCAAAGACAACTTTGATGGGGCACCTTTAACAAACCAGGTATGGGCAACCGGTGAGGCTAAATTAATATGGCCCATTCTCTCACGTCTGACTTTGGATTGGGTTACTTCAACTCCACACTTATCACAAATTACCCCTCTATACCTGATCCTTTTATATTTTCCACAGTAACACTCATAATCCTTGGTAGGACCAAAGATATTTTCTGAAAACAGGCCGTCTTTTTCAGCTTTCAAAGTCCGGTAATTTATAGTTTCAGGCTTTGTAACCTCACCAAAAGACCATGATCTGATTTGTTCAGCTGAAGCAACTGTTAATTTTAAACTTTCAAAATCCAAAAGATCGTTCATTTATTCCCCTCCACTAATTCAAAATTGCTTCCTTCAGCGCTAAGTTCTTCATCTGTTGCTGTCTCTTTCGCATCCAAAACCTGCGCCAGCTCTGCCACTTCTTCCAAAACAACTTTCTTTTCCTCGACTTCCAGTGCCTGAACTATCTTTGCCCCCAGTGTCTCAACATTTAAACCTAGTGCCTGCAACTCTTTTACCAAAACCTTAAATGATTCAGGGATTAAAGCTTGTGGAATATCTATTCCCTTAACAATTGCCTCAAAAGCTTTAGCCCTTCCCACCACATCATCAGATTTTATGGTCAGCATCTCCTGCAAAATATGTGCAGCACCATAAGCCTCCAGCGCCCAAACTTCCATCTCTCCCAATCTTTGTCCTCCCATTTGTGCTTTTCCGCCCAAAGGCTGTTGAGTTACTAAAGAATATGGTCCGGTGGAGCGGGCATGAATTTTCTCCTCCACCATATGGATCAGTTTTAAGATGTAATTTCTACCAACCACAATAGTGTTATCAAAAGCCTGACCGGTTCTCCCATCGATCAGTCTGACTTTTCCATCAGTAGGCAAACCTGCCTTTTTAAGCTCGGCAATTAACATTTCCTCCGGCATTTTCTCAAAAACCGGGGCGGCAATTTTATAACCCAATTTTTCTGCAGCAAAACCCCAATGAGTTTCCAGAAGTTGTCCTAAATTCATACGGGATAAAACAGACAAGGGAGAAATAATAATATCAACCGGTGTTCCATCTTCTAAATGCGGCATGTCAGATACCGGGACGATTCGAGAGATAACCCCTTTATTTCCATGCCTTCCTGCCAGCTTATCTCCTTCAGTTACTTTTCTCATTTGGGCAACTTTAACCTTAATTCTCATTAATGTTCCTGTATCCAGCTCATCTTCCTCTTCCCTGGATAAAATTTGAACTCCAATTACAGTACCTCTTTCTCCATGAGGAACTCTCAAGGAAGTGTCTCTTACTTCTTTGGCTTTTTCTCCAAAAATTGCACGAAGCAGCCTTTCTTCGGCAGTCAACTCTGTCTCACCTTTAGGCTGAACTTTGCCAACCAAAATATCATTTGGCAAAACTTCAGCACCAATACTGACAATTCCCCGCTCATCTAAGTTTCTCAATGCATCTTCAGATACGTTTGGAATATCCCGGGTTAGTTCTTCCGGTCCAAGCTTTGTTTCCACCACATCAACCTCATATTCCTCAATATGGATTGAAGTTAAAAGATCCTGCCTAACCAATCTATCTGAAATTACAATAGCATCTTCATAGCCTAATCCTTCAAAACTCATGTAAGCAATCAGAAGATTTTGTCCCAAAGCCAACTCACCATTTTGGGTAGCTGCACCATCAACTAACAGATCACCCTTTTTAATCTTTTGTCCTAACTTTACAGCCGGTTTTTGAGAATAACAAGTTCCTTGAGGTGAGTGGATAAATTTTTTTATCTCATATTTATACTCATCCTTCCTACCTTCAAGAATAAGTTTTTTACCATCAACAGCCACTATCACCCCATCTTCAGGTGCTCTAACAACTCTTCCCATATTATCCGCCACAATTCGCTCCATCCCGGTTCCAACAATTGGAGCAGAAGGGTTAAGAAGAGGCACTGCCTGGCACTGCATTTGAGTTCCCATTAAAGCCCTGTTTGCATCATCATTTGCTAAAAATGGAATTAAAGCGGCTGAGGTTCCAAAGATTTGTTGAGGTGAGATATCAATCAAAGAGACCTGTTTAGATTCCCCTTCAAAAAAATTTCCCTGATATCTGATGGGAACCCGATCGTCTAAAATATTACCTTTTGTATCGGTGTTAACTGTTGCCTCCGTTATATGATAATCTTCTTCATCATCAGCTGTAATATACACTACATCATCAGTCATTCTGGGCTTACCCCGCTCTAAAACGACCCTTCTATATGGAGTTTCCAAAAATCCGTACTCATTAATTCTGGCATAAAGGGCTAAATAGGTTACCAAACCAATATTTTGTCCTTCAGGAGAACGGATAGGATCAATCCTGCCGTATTGAGAATGGTTAATATCACGGACAGAAAAGCTGGCCCTATCACGGGTTATCCCACCTGCACCCATCACAGATAATCTTCTTAAATGATCTAATTCAGATAGCGGATTTACCTGATCCAAAATGCTGGATAGTTGAGATGAGCGGAAAAATTCATTAATAGCAGCAATCACCGGTTTGGCATTAATTAACCCACCTGGGGTGGGTTCTTGATCAGCTGTTGTTAAGCTCATTCGCTCTTTAATAATTCTCTCAAGTCTCAAAACTCCGATCCTAAAGGCGTTTTGCTGTACCAGTTCCCCGGCACACCTGACTCTTCTGTTTGCTAAATGGTCAATATCATCCACTTTTCCTTCACCATTTGCTAATTTAATTAAATATTTTAAAGTGGCAATAATATCATTATTGGTCAAAATCCAATTCTCTAAAGTATTTGCAATATCCAATCCCAGTCTTTTGTTAATTTTAAACCTGCCAACTTTTGTTAAATTGTAACGTCTGGAGTTAAAAAACATTCCTTCAAGTAAAGCTTTGGCATTATCCAAAACAACCGGATCACCTGGACGCATTTTTCTAAAAATTTCCAAAAGAGCTTCATCAGAGTTTATGGTTGGATCTTTACTCAAAGTTGTTTCAATATATTTATCTTCAGTTGTATCCACATCACTAAATAGCTGCATTATTGACTCCGAATCTGAAAAGCCTAAAGCTCGAAGTAAGGTTGTAGCCGCAAATTTTCTTCTTCTGTCTATTTTGGCAGTTAAAACACCGGTTCGGGAAATTGAAAATTCCAACCAGGAACCTCTATATGGTCTAACCTCTGCTGAATAAAGCCTTCTTCCGGTAATTGGATCATCAGTTGCAGAAAAGAATACTCCGGGAGAGCGGACCAATTGATTAATAATGACTCTTTCTACCCCATTTATAATGAAGGTTCCTTTCTCGGTCATCTGGGGAATATCACCTAAGAAAACTTCTTGCTTACCCCTATCGCCAGTTTGTTTATTAACTAAAATAGCCTCAATTTTTAAAGGAGCGTCATATGTGACGCCCTTTTCTTTTGCCAAATCCGGAGTATATTTGGGTTTACCAAATGAAAAACCTCCAAGTTCCAAAGACCAATTTTTGCCGGTGAAATCCTCAACCGGGGAAATCTCATCCAAAACTTCTCTTATACCTTCTGTTAGAAACCAATTATATGAATCAAGTTGAATTTTTATTAAGTTTAGCTGTGGGGTTAAAGTGGGTGCTTTATTCCATGATTTACGTATAGTTTTATTATCAACAAGTTGTAAAGACATTAGTAGATGGCCAGACCGGGCAGTCTTGCTCGTCAATATCCTTCTATATCTACGAGTCAACAAAATGAAGCATACGTTACCGTACGCCTCCGAAATTTCTCTTTAATTAATCTTAATTTACCATAAGGAAACTACCTAGTCAAGAGGTAAAAATATTTTCTTGCTATCTTTTCATCGTTCTTCATTTGTTTAATTAACTCTTCTGCCGAATTAAACTTTATATTTCCTCTGATTTTTTTAATTAGTTCCACAGAAATCCATTTACCATAAATTTCTTTCTTAAAATCCAAAATATAAGTTTCGGAATGAAATCTTTTCTCTCCAAAAGTTTTTGCTACCCCAATAAAAGTTACTGACTGATACTTCTTCCCATCCAAAGTAATTTTAGAAATATAGATTCCTTCTGGAATATTTTTATGCAAAGATACATTGGCAGTTGGAAATCCTAATTTTCTTCCCCTAAGATTTGCTTTTCTAACCTTCCCCCAAAAATTAAACATAAGAATCTAGTGCTCTTTCCGCCAATATTAGCACTTCTTTATTTAAATGAGCTGATTTTAAATCTTTTTTGGAAAACCACCTGGATTCTTCTTCCATTTTTAATTTCTTTGGATTTTCACAAAATGCGAAATAAATTAGATCTATATGTTGGTGGAAAGGTTCATCCCAGTATTCCGGGACATCTTCTTCAACTACCGCAACAGGCAAGATAATCTCATTTATTCCTTTTAATTTTAAAAGCTTTTTATTATTTAAAATTTTAATTTTAAGATTTGTTTCTTCTTTAACTTCTCTTAAAGCAGTCTCTATCGGGTTTTCATTTTTTTCAACATGTCCTCCAATTGCAATCCAGATTTTAAGCTTTTTATGATAATGAAGCAAAACTTTATATTCATTATCAATTTTGGAGACAATATAAACAGTTGCAGTAAAATGCTTTTTCATCTGAAGTTATGGGTGATTTGCCACATTTGCATTATGCTCGTCTAGCGACTTCGCATAATAGGAATTACCTTTTGAATCATGATAATAATATAAATATGGAGTGGCGGGATCTGCATTAGCCACTGCTTGAAGCGAGGATAATCCTGGATTAGAAATCGGGGTTGGGGGCAACCCTGAATGGATATATGTATTGTAGGGAGAATTAATAGTCAGATCTTCATGACTTAAATGCCTTTTCCACCAACTTTTTTCTTGGGGTTGATATCCCAGCGCATATTGGATTGTGGCATCAGCATTAAGCCCCATGCCAATTTTAAATCTTTTCAGTAAAATAGAGGCTACCTCCTGCCTTACCTTATCTGATCTGGCTTCTCTTTCCACAATTGATGCTAAAATTACACCCTGATTTTCAGTTAAACCTTTGGCTTTAATTTTATCTTTTAAATCTTTAGTAAATTTTAAGTCAAAAGTGTCTCTTAATCTTTTTGCTATTTGCTCTTCTGTCACATCATTTGAAAAAAGATATGTATCCGGAAACATATAACCCTCTTTGGCTATTTTTAAAAACTTTGAACTTTGAATTTTGAACTTTGAACTTAAAACATCTGCCATCTCCTCTATTCTCCATCCCTCAATTAAGGTTATCCATGTATCCAGCGGATTGTCAGTTAAAACCTTAAGGATTTGCTGTGAAGATTCAGAGGGAGATAGTCTAAATGTTCCGGCTTGTATTCTTCCTGCCAATCCGGATTGTTTTCCATACAAAGAAAAAACTAAAGGGTTTTTAATCAGTTTTGCTTTTTTTAAATCATCAGTAACTTGAGAAAATCCCTCACCTTTATCTATTACAAATACTACTGATTTATTATCAGAAGAAACTGGACCAAGTTGAGATTGCCACCAACCTCTTAATATAAAAATTATAATAATTATGAGAATTATAAAAGTTATGATCTTTTTCATAATTGATCTAGATAGTTTTGTAAAATTATGGCAGCTGCAATATCGTCATTAACTTTCCTTTTCTCCTTAGGAATATTTAATTCTATCATCTGCTCTAAAGCTTTCTTGGAAGACAGCGTTTCATCAACTTCTATAATATCTATTCCGCTTTTTCTTAATTTATTAATAAATCCGAGAACAGCCTGTCCCATCTTTCCTTCCGGTAATCCGACTACTACTTTATCAAAAGATCCGTCTCTAATAGTTTCCTCAACTTTTAAAACAGCATCATTTAAATTCTTAACTTCTAATACTTTAAAAGGGGCAGAAAGAATACCATCTGATGTAGCCAGTCCGATTCTTCTTAATCCAAAATCTACACCTAAATATTTCATATCAGCTTACCCAAAACCACTAATCTTTTAAAGTTTAATCCCGGTGGGACACAAGTCATTAAAGTAATAAACCTGCCTCTTTTATCCGGAGGATTTATCACAGACAAATCTTTAGGGTCCACCACTTTAAGTTCCTCCACAAGGTAGCTAAACTCTGTACCTTCTGCCTGCAAAATGATTTGATCTCCTTTTTTTAAATCTTGCAGTTTAGCAAAAGCAGCTGTTTTAAAACTAAATATTGGACTTAAGGCAGAATGTCCTGAAATAAAAACATTGCCTTTCTCACCCGGTAAAGAAGTACCCGGCAGGTGTGCTAAACCATTAGACAAATCATTACTATCAACATCCACGGATAAATTATCAATTTTTAATCTGGGGACAGAAATACTAAATTTGCTATACGGAGCAACAGTTTCTCTTTTATTACTGGAGATAAAGCTGGAAAAATTGTTTTTATTCTCAATAGAAACTCCTAAAACAGATTGTCCTCCGGACTTTTGCGGACTTACTAAGGCTGTATTATTTCCCAATTCTTGAGATAATTCCCAAACCTGAAAAGAAATAATCGGAAGTAAGACTTGCATCAATATAAAAATTCCAAAAAACAAAAACCCCAATGAAAAAATCTTTGATGTGGCAATCATTTAAGTCCTACTTCAACAGTAATGTTTTTATTCAGAATAGGCAAACGCTGCAAGATTTTTGGCAAAGTTGGAGTAAGCTTAATTTCCGAACCTAATACATTTTCCAAACCTTTAATAATCTGTGCAGCTTCATCCGCAGTTTTCCCTTTAATCTGATTTTTAATTTTTCCTGTGTCAATTTTAGGTAGAAGTTTTGCTCTAAATTTCGCCACAAATATTAATCTTCCATCTTTTTCAACTTTTGAAACATCAGCTTGAGTTTCTGTATCAGAAAGATCAAGCTGAAAACCATCTGGCACATCTGTTGTGACTAGTTTTGAGACAATTCCTCTTAAATCTTTATCATCAAAAGCTGTACCTTTAAACTTAATCGTCAAATTTAGCGAAAATTCAGAGGCCTGATCATTTATATTTTTATTAAAGCTTTTGTTAACAATAGTCTCTGATAAAGCCTCTTCCAATATTTTCTTATCAGGCAATTTATCTTGTAATTTCTGCTGTGCTTGTTTTCGAAGGGTTGATGCCAAAGAAGCAAGTAACCTTTTTTGATCATCAGAAGAAACAACTGTAACATCCTTTGAGGTCCCACCAGAAAAATTACCTTCTGATTTGGCAATCATTTTATCTGTAGAAAAGTTTGAGATAGTTAGATCGCTACCTGATGGTAAGTTACTATCAGCCCCAATTTGAGTTGCAGTAACTGTGGCAGTTGCCTTACCCCAAGTCCCATCATCAGCTGATTTAGATGCCACAGTTGCAGAAAGGTCCAAACTAAATTTCAAACCATTAGATGTCAAAGTTGTCCCTTTTGATAAAGTAATTGACTCATCTGTTTTATTTCTTAAAATAACTGTTCCTTTTGCACTCTCCCCAACCTGCTTTTTACCAGTAGTACTATCCTTAGATGAACCAGAAATTTCTGTCTCAACAATCTGGCCTGGGATTATTTTTGCACTTTCATCCACCTGTTTTTGTTTAGGATCTGCAATAACTTGTGCGTCTTTTTCTAAAATTCTTGGTTCAACAAAAACTTCAACATGGGCTTTTACTAAAAACAGATAAGCCCCAAATGAAATTATAATGGCTCCAACAATTCCTAAAAGTATTGTAACTAAAGTAAAATTACCTTTAGGGATAAATTTAGCTAAATTGGGCAGTTTAAATTTGGAAGGGGTAACTTTTTGCTCTTCAAAATCCTCAATCTCCAAACTGCTACTACTTGGCATCACTTCTTTAGTATCTATGGAGGATTCTACCTCCTCCTCGCTTTCACCTAAAGATTCTTTATGTTCTTCTTCCTCAAGTTGTTTTGAAACATCTCCAACCACAAACCCAAAGTTATCTCCCTTTTCTTCGTTCAAATTTTCTAAATCTTCCTCTTTTAATGGTTCTGTTATTCTTTGAGTTTTTTGAATTTGTTTGTCAATAAAAACTGCTTCAGGATTTAGCTCTGTTGCTCCTGCCAAACAAACACTTTTAATCTCAAGATTATCTGCCAAAAGCTCTATCTTTGGAAAATGAAGAAAACTAAGCTTAGACATCCAGGAAAATGACAACAGCTGACTTCTTAATTTTTCCAAAGCTTCAACATCTAATCCGAAAAGTAAAATTTTTGAAGGCAGAGTTTCAACATCAGTAAACGCAAGTAATGCTTTTTCAATATCAGACCCACTGTTTTCACCTCTTTGTAAAACCTTTACCCCATCTATCTTTCCTGCTCTAGTTACCATGACAGACAAATGACTTTCTTCAAATCCGACTAAAATAGCTGTCTGGGGTATTCCCTCCCGTTTTTCCAGAAAATGATTTATGGCATGAGTTGTAGCAACATAAGCCATCGGAGTAAGCTCCATCTCTTTAACCAGACCCCGCAGCAACTTTAAGTATTCATCTTTTAAATTATCATCGGAAAGCCAGGTATTCGGTACTCCAAAGAGGATTTTTTGCGGCTCAATTTCTCTATCTCCTAAAACTTTATCCAAGAGCTGATCTGCCACATCAACAATATGGTCATTTTTGGAATACCCGCTATCAGCAATATCTAATATTTTTAACTGCTTACCATCAATTGTCCAAAGGGAAGCAACTAATTTTTCAAAAGAGATATTTAGCGCAAAGTAATACTCTGTTAACTTTTTTTCTTTTCCAAAAGGTATTAGGGCAGAGAGTCTGTCTATAAAACTCATAGATTTATCTTAGCACAATTTAAACAATTTGTGCTCTACTCGAGTCGAGCACGTATTCTTCTCATGCCGGCAGAAACTGCTTCTTCTTTAGTAATTTTAATTTTACCTATAATTTTAGTATGCTCAACATGCGGACCACCACAAAATTCCAGGGAATAATATCCTCCACGTACCCGCTGATCCTTAGCATCAGGATCTAGTTTAAAATCAGGTCCAACTCCATAAATTGAAACTTTTTTTGCATATTTTTCATCAAAAAGTCCTATTGCTTTCATCTTTTTTGCTTCATCAAGTGGGATAATTCTATGCTCTACCACTAGGTCTTCTTCTATTCTTTTATTTATAATTTCTTCTACCTTTTTAATCTCCTCATCTGTCATTTTTTTATCATAAGAAAAATCAAATCGCAGTCTCTCTGATGTAATATTAGATCCTTTCTGAAAAACCTGCGGCCCTAAAACATCACGCAAAGCCTGATGCAAAAGATGAGTAGCTGTATGATATTTAGTAACCACTTCAGAATGATCCGCCAGTCCTCCTTTAAACATCCCGGCAGAGGCAGTTCTAGATAATTCTCTGTGTTTTTCAAACTCTGCTCTGAACTGCTCACGGTCCATCTTCTGTCCTTTTTCTTTAAATAATTCTTCAGTTAATTCAACTGGAAACCCGTAAGTCTGATATAAATTAAAAGCAATTTTTCCGTCAATTTTTTCAATTTTTTCAACCTCTTTTAATCCTTTTTCTAAAGTCTTGGCAAATCTAAAAACTTCTGTTGATATAACATCTGAAATAATCCTTTTATCTTTATCAGCAGCCAAATAAATCCCATCATAAATATTTAATATGGCATCACAAACTTCCACCACATCATGTTCATCGATAATTTTTTCCAATTTTCTCATCTTTATAACAGATCTTCTGATCAGTCTTCTTAAGACATAACCCTGCAGTTTATTAGATGGTTTAACTCCTTCAACTACCAAAAATGTAGCGGCCTTAAGGTGATCAACAATCACTCTCATCGCTTCTGCATTCTCTTCATATTTTTTGCCACTTGTTTGTTCGATTATTCGAATAATTGGTATATATAAATCTGTTTTAAAAACATCTGGAGTATCTAGCTTTGCAGCAGTAATTCTTTCCAGTCCTCCTCCAAAGTCTACATTTTTTTGAGCCAGTTCTTTTAATTTCCCATCCTTTTTTTGATACTGAATAAAAACAGAATTGCCTATTTCTAAGAACCTGCCGCAATTACAATTTGGGTGACATTTATCTCCATACTTTTTATCATGAGGAATCCCAAAATCATAAAACACTTCAGAATCTGGCCCGCCAATTTCTCCCTCCGGCATTTTATCCGGTTCCCCGGAGCGGGACCACCAGTTTTTATCCACTCCATAAAAAAAGATGTGAGCATCTTCAATTCCTAAAGATTTCCAGATTTCTGCAGTTTCATTATCCTTTGGCACATCATCATTTCCCTCAAACACCGACACATATAATTTTTCTTTTGGTAGGCCCAATTCCACAGTAAGAAATTCCCAAAACCATTTTAATTGATCTTCTTTAAAATAATCCCCTAAAGACCAATTGCCTAACATTTCAAAAAAAGTGGTATGTCTGTTATCCCCAACTTCTTCTATATCTTCTGCCCTAAATGATGGTTGGGAATTAGCTAATCTTTTTCCTTCAGGATGTCCCTGACCCAACAAATATGGCACTAATGGCTGCATGCCGGATGAGGTAAAAAGAGTGGTCGGATCATTTTCAGGAACTAATTTAGCCGGCGCAATTTCCTTATGTCCTTTCTCCACAAAAAACTTAATATATTTTTCCCTTATTTGCTTAGAATCCATGTTTGTATTATACAATTAAAATCTTGCTTTGAAACAAAGGGCGTTAAAAATTTCGAATCTTTGCTATCAGGGGGAAACGGATACTGAACGATTAGTGAATATCCGAGGGGGTGAGCCCCCGATCAGCAAAGTGAGAAATTTAGCCAGACTTTCCAGCAAGAAACTTTTGCCATACTTTTGGTTACAAAAGTGTGAAATAAAAATTATTTCTTTTTAAAAAGGTAAAAATGGCCGATGTGACTTATTAAATCATGAGTTTGCAAAAACTTTGGATCTTTAAGTAAGGCGTTTTCAAATTCTTTGGGGGAATAATCTCCTACTATTCTATTTTCATCCAAAATTGCAACAAAATCTGCATCCTCTACATGACCTGGTAAAGTAAAAGAATTTTCCCTTCTGGCTATATGCGGCCTTATTTCACCTGAAGATGTAACAGAAGCATCTTTCGGAATAGTTTTTAAAACTTTATCAAACTCTATATCATCTTTGGTAACTTTATAAGAAAGACACCAACAGGATGGGGTTGTTGGTAATGGACTATAGTGATAATTAACTCTTAGTGATACCATTAAAAGAAAGGTAACTACTAAATAAAAAGTAAATTTTAAATATTTATCTCCAAGCTTAGGAAAAACTCTATCTCTTAAAGAATAGATAAACAGATTTATATATTTTAAAGAAAATATTGTTGCAATAACAAGTGAGGGGATAATCCCGCTGTCATAGTGAAACAAAGTACTCCTCATTTGAGCTTGAGAACTAAAAAGATTTATTAGAAGTTCAGGCAAAGAAAGTGCTAACCAGGGAAATCCTAAAATGGGCAAAAAACCAAATGGTTTTAATAAATTTAGATAATAATTGATGGCATCTTGAGAAAAAGTGGATTTTTCAATTAGGATCTTAAGTGATGGAATAACCAAACGACCCTCTTGATTTAGTAAACTAAACCAATTAAGTGCCCAATATTGTTTGTTTTCACTAAAATGCGGAATTAACCAAAAGGTCATGATTATAAACCACAAAATTCCTACAATAAATGTCATTAAACCCATCTTTCTTTCTTTAAAAATAAAAAATATCGCTAAACCTATTGATGCTATAAGTAATGATATTTCTTCTTTTGTTATTAATGATAGAAAAACAAAGACCCAAAATAATTTCCATTTTTTTATATAAGCAAAATAGAAGGTAAAAAGTAAAAAAGGGATCGCCAAAGCTACACCATGAAAATCATAGATGTTTGTCCACTGCATACTGGGGTTTAAAAGATAAGCTACAACTATTATTAATGACACGGCCTTCAAACCAAAATTTGGCAGACTGTTTTCCAGAATTTTCTTTGCTAAAAAATAAACTGGAATTGCTCCCAATGCTAAAGCAATTGACTGGGTAACAAGCAACATGTATGCTCTCTCCCAAATAAGATATAGCGGCGAGAGTAATATTAAAATTAAATCGGCATGAATTGAGAAACGAGATATCGTACCTTCAGCTCCTGATAATGCAAAGATTCTGCCGTGCAGAGTATTCCAGACAGTTTGACTCATGTTAGCAAGATCATAGTTTGATGCAAAAGCATTATGTCTTAAGATGGAAAGAGTGGAGAAAACGTAAATATAAATTGCAATAAAAGAAAAAAGTAGAAGAATATCCCAGTACTTAAGTAAAATTTTAAATATGCTAGATTTCATTTCCTTTTAATTGTTTCATAATCTATTGGGATTTTCTCCTCATTGCTGTGTTTTGAAACAATCATTTCTGCAATAAGGCCGGTTGAGATAATCTGCAGTCCAGCAATAATAAGCAAAACTGCAAGAGTTAGAAGTGGTCTTGTACCGATTGGGTGACCTTGAAAATGCTGAACAGTAAGATAAATACCAAAAATTATCCCCAGGGTTATTCCAAATCCTCCCAATAAACCAAAAAAATGAAGTGGTTTTTGACCAAAATATGACAGAAACATAACAGTTAAAAAATCAAAAAAACCTTTAAAAAATCTCTGCCAACCATATTTACTTTGTCCATATTGTCTTCTTCTGTGAGATACAACGACTTCTGTAACTGAAAAACCCGCCTGATAAGCCAGGACAGGTTCAAATCTATGTAACTCACCATAAAGTCTAATAGTTTTAACAACTTCTTTTCTAAAGACTTTTAATCCGCAATTGAAATCATGCAAATTGATCCCTGAAAAGGTTCTGACAAAAAGGTTAAAAATTTTTGAAGGAATAGTTTTTGTTAAAGGATCTTGCCTGTCTTTTTTCCAACCAATTACTAAATCATATCCCTCATCTAATTTTTCAATTAATTCTTTTACATTAGCAGGGTCATCTTGAAGATCAGCATCTAAAGTTACAATAATGTCTCCTGTTGATTTTCTAAATCCCTCGTTAACTGCTAATGACTTTCCGCAATTTTTTCTAAAACTAATTATCTCCACTCTGTAATCAGTTGCTCTTAATTCCTTCATAATATCCAGAGAATTATCTGTTGATCCATCATTTACAAAAATTATTTCAATGCTAAATTGAGATAAATCAGAAGAGGATATTTTTTTAATTTCTTGATAAAGTTTATCTATACTTTCTTCTTCATTAAAAACAGGGATTACGAAAGAGATTTTTTTCTTTTTTTGCATACAGCCTATTGTAGAAGATTAGAGGACTTTTTTATAGAATCTCTTTTGTTTAAGTTTAGAATCTTTTTTAATAACTTCTTTTAATACTTTAATTGCAGCTCCAGCTGGTTTTTCAATATCAGATGCAATATTTTCTCCACTCTTTAACATATTATTAAATCTATCCAAAGCCTTTTTTAAATCTCTTAAGATAAAAAATACTTGAATGCCTGTGATTGTTAAAAATACAGAAAGCAAAAGAATTAAGAAAACTAAAGCAATTGTGATAAGATCCATCTGTTTAATATACCAACTATTCTCTTAAAAAGACAGTTCTCTCTACTTTTGTAATTTTCCCGCCTTTTGATGTTGATGTTATAACAATATTGTTTACATTCTCTGTCAGCTTTATTTCTTGAGAAAATTTACCTGAAGGATCAATTTGAATTGCCTGATTATTTATTGTAACTTTCGCCTCCGGGTCAGTTCTTCCTAAAACTTGAATAGTTTGAGAATTTGTATTCATTTGATCAGATGGGTTAGTTACTTCCAAAAAAGGTGCTCCAACTAAAAATCTATATTCAAACCAAAGGTAAGCAAAAAAAATTATAACAAGCCCTAAAACAACTGCTCCCAAAAATTTTGCCGGGGTAAAGATAAATTTTTTGTTATTAACCGGATTACTAAAAGAGTCTAAAATTCTTGGTGGGTGTTTCCCCTCTGAAAATTCCCTCCTGAAAATTGCCAGAAGCTTTTGACTGTCAAGTCCTAAAAATTTTCCATAATTTTTGATAAAACCTTGAGTAAAAGTTGGGGGGGGCAATTTTTGATAATCACCTTTCTCTAAAGCTTCTAAAAGTTCTTTTCTGATTTTGGTAGATTTTTCTACCTCATCCAAAGTATAAAATTTTCTTTCTCTTTCTTCCTTTAAAACTTGTCCAACGGTACGCATTTGCTAATTATACCCTGAAAGGACCTTCTCTTAAAACTGTGAATGTAGAATCTTCATTTAATGAAATTAAGGTTGAAGGCTCTCCTTTAATTACCCCTCTATCAATATAAAAATCCACAGAATTACCAAAATATTTCCTTGCTTCATCAATCGTTTCTGCTACTTTCTCTCCTTCTATATTTGCGGAAGGGGCAACCAAAGGACCAACCTCCTGCAAAAGTTCAATTAACTCTTTTTTCTTTGGCATTCTAAATGCCAAAGAATTTGTTTCTCTATGTAGGTATTTAAAATTCTTACCATGAATGGATAGTATTACACTTAAAGGATTCGGCCAATTTTTTTCCAAAAATTCTTTTTGTTTATCAGTTAACTTAATATTAAAATGATTTAAATCATTTAAGTTAGAGATTAAAATTATCATTGGTTTATCAGTAGATCTTTTCCTCAACTGATAAATTTTTTCTACCACATCAGGTTCTAATGCAGAACCAACTACTCCATAAATGGTATCGGTAGGAATTACCCAAATCCCTCTATTTTTTAAATCCCTCATCTTGATTGTTTTCTGGCCAGGGGAAAATGAATTAAAAACAGAACTAATCCTACCAGAGTAAATGTAATAGCATTTTTTAAATCATCTATTTTTTGTTGCTTACTTAAAGCCATTTCTTGTTTTAAACAGTCCTGTTTTTGTTTTTCCAATTCTTGTGCAGATGGAGTTGCAGGTATTCCTCGGACGTCCATTGCAGGATATGGGCCTCCAAATTTATTAGGATAAGATTCGCAATTTCCTTGTGGATAACGTAGTGGATATTTATCATATTGAGTTATATTAATTCCAAAATTAACAGCATTAAAAATTCCAATCACAATAAGCGCGAGTGATGCTGCGGAAATAATATAAAAATAAATAGTAGCAATTGTTTTCCCTGACATGATTTAGTTCTCGGTTCCTCCAGCTTGCGCTGCAAAATAGTCATCAGCATTTTTCACTAATACATCCCTGGGCTTTGATCCCTCACCTAAACCCACAATTCCTGCTGTTTCCAGCTCATCCAAAATCCTGGCAGCCCTGGCATAACCTACTTTTAATCTTCGCTGAAGTAGTGATGCGGAAGCTCTATCATATTGGCAAACAGTTCTAACAGCTTCCTCAAAAAGTTCATCCCGTTCATCAGAAGATCCTCTTCCTCCGACTCTTCCCAAAGGCATTTCCACTACCTCTGCTGTATATTCCGGAGCAATACCTGTTCCCTTAAGATATTTTATTAAATTATTAATCTCATCATCACCAACCAAAACTCCTTGAATTCTCATAGGTTTACTCGCATCCGGAGGCAAAAATAACATATCTCCGCGTCCTAAAAGTTTTTCTGCCCCAGGTCCGTCTAAAATAACACGGGAGTCAATCATGGATGAGACATTAAAAGCAATTCTGCAGGGAATATTTGCTTTAATTAATCCGGTGATAACATCCACAGAAGGCCTTTGTGTTGCCACCACCAGATGTAGCCCTGTTGCTCTGGCCAGCTGGGCAATTCTGGTTATGGCATCCTCAATTTCCACCGGGGCAAACATCATCAGATCCGCCAACTCATCAATTATTATCACAATATAGGGCAGGGCCTGAAAACCTGAAAGTTCATTATAACCGGTGATATTTCTGACCCCAACTGATTGAAATAATTTATAGCGTCTGTCCATTTCTGCCATGGCCCACTTTAAAGATGAGAGAATTTTTTCCGGTTCTGTTATAACAGGAGTTAAAAGATGCGGGACACCGTTGTAATTTGTCAGTTCCACCCTTTTTGGATCTATCATAATAATTTTTAATTCATCTGGAGAGTTTCTAAAAAGCAAAGAGCCAATGATTGAGTTTAGAAGGACTGATTTTCCACTCCCCGTTGTTCCTGCCACCAAAACATGTGGCATCCTGTCCAAATCCACAATCATAGGTTTAGATGATGTATCACGTCCCAAGGCCACAGCCAATTTTGATTTATGCTTACCCATTTCATCTGATGCCAAAATCCCTCTTAAACCAACTACTTCCAAAGATCTATTTGGCACCTCGATTCCTACCAAGGATTTTCCAGGAATAGGGGCCTCAACTCTGACTGTTCCGGTTGGGGTGGCTAAAGCCAGAGCCAAATCATGCTGCAGATTGGCAATTTTTGAAATTTTAGTTCCAGCTGAAATCTTTAGTGCATATTGAGTGACAGCAGGACCTCCGTTAACCTCTGCCACATCTGCCTGGATCCCAAACGAATCCAGGGTTTTTTCAATAATATCTGCATTTCTTTTAACGTCTCCCCGATCAGCAGCAGAGCCGACTTTTTCTGATAAAACAGACAAGGGAGGATATTTCCAAACCTGGGCTTTCCCGGCCACATTTTGTACTAGCGTATCTGCCAAAATAGTATCTTTTTTAATTGTCTGCTGTGGTCTTGGAGCAGGACGATCATCCATTCCGGAAACTTTAATTGAAATATTTTTTGCCTGAAAACTTTTTGGACGCAAAATTATGGCTTTAACAACTTTTTTGATCAATCCAAAAATTCCTGAAAATATCCCAAATATTTGACCCAAAGATGCATCAAATAAAACAACCAGTCCAACCAAAAAAGTAATCACCAAAAGAGCTGCTGCCCCGGGACTCGTTACAAAAGATGATAGTTGCCCCCAGATTGTCTGCCCTAGCGCTCCTGCTTTATCATATTTTACTGGCGCGCTAAGAGAAGCCAAAGATAAAATAATTAATAAAAATCCCAGCAAAACATTGGTTTGGGCAAATTTCCATCGCATTCTACTTAAAACAAAACCACAAAGTAAAAAAGCCAACGGTGAAAAAAATTTAGTCCAACCAAAAAGATCATTTAAAAAATTCCTCCAAAACTCAAGAACTTGAGAATGAGTAGTCAAGGCAACTGTGGAAAGAATTGCCAAGCTAAAAGCAATTAAAGAACCAATTGCAGTAATGGTTCTTTGCTTAAGTTTTAATTTAGGTAATCTATAAATAGAACGTCTTCTGGCCATTTTTTATATTATACCACATATTACTATGGGTCATGGGTTATGACTCTACAATGACCGATAGAACCAGTGGTCTCCTTTCTGTTGCATGATAGAAAAATTTTTCCAAAGTATCCTCAATTACTTTACGGATAAATCTCCAATCAGGATTTTTATGAATATGTTGCTCTAAATTATCCTTTAAAACTTTTTTTGCTTCATCCAAAATATCCTTGGCAAATTCTTCAAATACAAATCCCCTGGATATTATATCCGGTTCACCTACTAGCTTTCCGCTACGAGTATCCAAAGTCACAACAACCACCACCACTCCTTCCTCACTCATCTTTTGCCTGTCTCGCAAAATCACATGTCCAACATCTCCAATTCCCAGTCCATCTACATAAACATTTTGTACATCTAAGCGTCCTTCAAGTTTAATATTATCTTTTGTAATATTTAATATATCCCCATCTTCGCCGTTGATAACTTGATTTTTAAGATAACCCATCTCCTCCAACATCTTGGCAAAAATCTTCATATGTCTGTATGTACCACCAATTGGCAGTAAAAACTTTGGCTTTATTAAATTTATCATTAGTCGCAGTTCCTCCTTCGCTGCGTGCCCGCTTACATGCAAGTCAGATGAGATTGCTGAATAGTAAACTTCCACCCCAATTCTTGTTAGTGAATCTATCAAAGCATTCTGGGCAGATTCAGTTGATGGAATTGGATCAGCTGAAAAAACTACACTATCTCCCAACTTTAATTTAACTTGTTTATGTTCTTCATTGGCTGCCCTAACTAAAGAAGAGGACGCTTGTCCTTGTGATCCTGCAATTAAAACCAAAACATTTTTTGGTGCAAAAGAGGAAATTGTATCAGGAGCAATGATAATGCCTGGCGGAACATGCAAATACCCTAAATCTCTTGACACTTGAAAATTCTTTTCAAAAGAGCGACCCACCACTGCCACTTTCCTGCCTAATTTTTGAGCAACATTAATAGCTTGTTGCATTCTGGAAACATTAGATGAGGTCATGGTTATCAAAAGCTTACCCGAGGTTTCCAGGCTTGCTTTTTCAAAAGAATCCTCAATGGATTTTTCTGATTTATTAAATCCTGGCTTATCAACTCTTAAACAATCTATTAAAAGCAGGTTAACCCCTTCCTGCCCCAGTTGGGCAACTTTCCCAACATCCGTCACCTGGCCGGAAACCGGTGTCCAGTCAATTTTAAAATCAGCCTGATGGATTATTGTCCCGTTTGGCGTTTTTATAACAATGCCTGTGGAATCTGGAATAGAGTGAGACACAATATAGAAAGAAATATCAAAGACCCCTAGCTTCAAAGTTTGATCAATCTTAACTTCCACAATTTTTTCTTTGGGCAAGTTTGCTTCTATAAATTTATTTCTGATAAATCCGGCTGTTAGCTTTTGTGTATAAATTGGACACTGGAGCTCTGGCCAAATATATGGCAGTCCACCAATATGGTCATCATGTCCGTGTGTTATTAAAATCCCCCGGATCTTTTCCTTTTTATCCCGGAGATAGCTAATATCCGGAATTACCAAATCAACTCCCGGCATTCCCTCTCCGGGAAAACCTACTCCGCAATCCACAATTACAATATCATCCCCATATTCATAAACATACATGTTTTTGGTCACGTCACCTACTCCTCCTAAAGGGATAACTTTTAAGGCTTTTTCTTGTTTAGATTTATCAAACATATTCATATATTTTATATAAGATACTCACCCAGATTCTGACTACTAACCACAAACGGGCCGACTTCTCCTTCAACTATTTTCCTGGCCACTTTTCTTGATATATTTTGCAGCGTTCTTTCCAAAGACCTGATACCAGAATCAAAACCGAGTGGCCTGATAATTTGTGGCCAGATACTTTGATCTATATTTAATATCCCTTTTTCAATACCTGCCTCTTTCAATGCCTTTGGCAGAAGATAATCTCTACCAATGATTACTTTTTCCTCATCAGAGTATGCTGGCATCTGAATTGGTTCTAATCTATCCAAAACAGCAGTGGCAATATTGGTAGTATTGTTGGCAGTTGCAATAAATAAAACCTGTGATAAATCATATGGGAAATCCAAGTAATGGTCAACAAATGCATAATTTTGTTCCGGATCCAGCAGTTCAAGCAAAACTCCCATCAGGTCTATCCTTTCATCCTGGGCAACTCTGTCTATCTCATCCAGTAAAATAACCGGATTTGACACTTTTGCCCCTCTTACAGCTTTTATAATCTGGCCCGGCTCACTATCTGCTCTCACTCTTGATTGTCCCCGCAAAGAAGCCGGATCTCCCAGTCCCCCAAATGGGATCCTGACAATTTCTCTTCCCAAGCTTTCTGCAATTGAATATGCGATAGATGTTTTACCTGTTCCCACCAAACCCACAAAAGCTAAAATCGGTGCATGAAAGGAATTTAAATTTCCCTCTTTTTTGTGCAAAATTAAAACTGATAAATATTCTAATATTCTATCTTTAACTGATTGCAAACCGAAGTGGTCCCGATCCAAAACTTGCTTTGCCCTGCTTAAATCTAAAATATCCTGACTGAATTTACCAAAAGGAAGACTTAAACAAAAATTAATATAGGCAATTAGTTTTTCAAGTTCGCTACCAGTTCCGGGAAATTGTAAAAGATTAAGCAGTTTTTCCTCAATGTCTTTTGAAAGGTGCGCTTGAGAAATCTTAATTTTTAATTCTTCAATTATTGAGTGGGCAGAATTTTCCATCACAAATATTCTAACACTTAACGGTTATATCCACCTCTACCACCGCGGTCTCGTCCTCCACCTCTTCCATATCCACCAGATGTTCTTTCCCCCGTTTCGCCGCGAGGCGAGAAGCGAGGCGAACCATATCCGCTACGTCTTCCACTTTCACCATAGCTACGTCGGGCAGGTCTGTCTGCTCCATACCCACTTCTTGAATTTCTTCTCTCACCTCCACCATATCCACTGCTTCTATATCCTCCAGATGATGGTCTTGATCTATCCCTCCAGCCAGAGGCTGGTCCGCCTTTGGCGGAAAACGAAGGACGAGATCTAAAGCCTCCACCTGCTTCGCCCGCAAAGCGGGGCGAGCCCCCAGATGGTCTTCCTTCAGAATCTGGTTTCATGTCTGCTCCAAAAAGCATAGAAAGCCCAATTTTTCCTTCAGGAGATACATCAGTTACTCTAACCTTTACCATTTGTCCTTCAGAAACAACGTCTTCTGGTTTTTCCACTCTGCCGGGTGCCATTTGAGAAATGTGAACTAAACCATCTTTTCCAGGTGTAATCTCAACAAACGCTCCAAATGGAGCAAGACGGACAACTTTCCCTTCAAATTCATCCCCGACATTCACTTTTTTAAACATTGCCTCAATTTCAACCAGTGCATTTTTTACGCTCTCCTCACCCACTGCTGAAACTGTGACTGTCCCGTCATCCTCAATATCAATTTGTGCTCCGGTTTTGGCGATCAATCCATTAATAGTTTTTCCACCTGTACCAATTAAAAGTCCAATTTCTGATGGATCAATTTTCATTGTTTCAATTCTTGGGGCATATTGTGACATTGGTCCAACAGATGGGATTACTTTGCTCATTTGCTCTAAAATCTTTATTCTTGCACTCTTACCCTGATTTAGCGCTTCCTCAATTATTTCAAAACTTAATCCATCTAATTTAGTATCCATTTGGATTGCAGTAATGCCATTTTTGGTTCCGGCAATTTTAAAATCCATTTCTCCATAAAAATCCTCAACAGCTCTCATGTCTGTAATAACTTGAAATCTCTGTCCTGAACTTGATTCAGGATCTTCCTTTGAAAAAAGTCCCATGGCAATTCCAGCAACTGGTTCAACTAAGGGAACACCTGCATTAAAAAGTGCTAAGGAGGCGGCACAGACTGCAGCTTGTGAGGTAGATGCATTTGCTGCCAAAACTTCAGACACTACTCTTATTGCATATGGAAATTGAGAAGGGTCGGGAATAACAGGCAGGATAGCCTTTTCTGCTAAACCTCCATGTCCAACGTCCCTTCTGTTTGGAGAAGTAATTCTTTTTACCTCACCAACTGAAAAAGGATTAATACCCATGTTGTAATAGTGCATAAATCTTTTCTTTCTTTCGCCTTCCATACCATCCAATGTTTGCTCCAAGGACGGGGCACCAAGTGTGGCAATTGATAAAACTTGTGTATCGCCTCTTTGAAACAAAGCTGATCCGTGAGCTCTTGGCAAAAGTCCCACTTCCATATTTAAGGCTCTTACTTCATCCATGGCTCTTCCGTCAACTCTTTTTTGCTTTTCAAGTACTGTTTCATGAACTATTTCTTTGGCAACTTTGTCAAAAATTCCGGAAATTATCTCCGGAGTCAGCTTTTCAGCATATTGAGTAGCCAATTCTCTTTTTATATAATCTGCTGTTGCCTCATGCCAGGGATGCTCGTTGTCAAAAAGTGCTGCTTCAATCCTCTCATGTGTTATTTTTTTAACTTCCGTGAGTAAAGCTTCTTCTAATGCCTCCTCAAGTGGAGAAATTTCCAGTTTTTTCTTACCAGCCTCTTTTGTAAAATCTTGTATTAATTTTATTATTTCCTGTGACTGGCTGAAGGC
The DNA here is from genome assembly GCA_964547465.1 of uncultured Gammaproteobacteria bacterium. Lineage (GTDB taxonomy): Bacteria > Patescibacteriota > Microgenomatia > Daviesbacterales > UBA10151 > CAZJNI01. The sequence continues at coordinate 4,475 of CAZJNI010000004.1, read as the reverse complement.
CTCTTTTATCCCCGTAAAAACTTTTTTTTCGTCAATTTGCTTTGCTCCTGTTTCTATCATGACAACTTTTTCGCGACCTGAAGCAACCAAAAGCTCCATATTTAAACTCGCGTATTGATCCATGGTGGGGTTTATAACTAACTCACCATTTTTCTCTCCAACTCTAACCATCGCAATTGGTCCGTTCCAGGGCACGGATGAAATTGACAGCGCAGCAGAGACGGCAATAAGTCCCAATACATCCGGATCATTTAAACCATCATATGATAAAACAGAGATGATAACCTGAACCTCATTCATCTTAAATTCTTTGGGGAAAAGTGGTCTGATTGACCTATCAATTAATCTTCCTGTTAAAACAGATTCATCTGTTGGTCTGGCTTCTCTTTTTATAAACTTTGATGAGGAAATTCTTCCTCCAGCGTAGTGTTTTTCTACATATTCAACAGAGAGTGGGAAATATCCAATGTCTTCTTTTAAACTTTGGGTGGCAATAGTTGCTAAAACTACTGTTTCACCCCATGAAGCAAGCACGGCAGCATCTGACTGTTTAGCAAGCTTACCAGTCTCTAATTTAAGTTTACGACCATTAAGGTCAATTTCTTTAGTTATTATTTTTTGCATTAAATTCTATATAAATAAATGGGAGAGTTTGGAAACTGTGGAAGAAACAATTAAATAACTTAATTATTTCTTTGCAATCCCCAAATCTCTCGTACACAATAATTATAACACAATTATTTAGATAATCCCAATTTCTCAACTACCATTGTGTATCTTTGCGCATCCTTCTTAAATAAATATTGCAGCAATCTTCTTCTTTTGTTAACCATTGATAAAAGTCCACGTCTGGAGTGAATATCATGAGTGTGTTCTTTTAAATGACTTGCCAGATTTTTAATCTGTTCAGTTAAAAGTGCAACCTGTACTTCAGGAGAACCTGTATCACCACTCTTGGTGGCAAAATCCTTTATTATTTTCTGCTTTACTTTTGGATCTAACGGCATCTTTATCCTCCTTATGGATCAACTTTGATGCCAAAGTTGTCCTTTTATTCTTGGGCGTATACTAACAGAAACTATTAAAATATGCAAGTTTATGCTAATATGACAGCATGAAAAGATACATTACTTCCAAATCTGATATTATGGGCGGAGCGCCTTGTATTGTGGGAACAAGAATACCAATAGCAGTAATTGTAGCTCGACTTAAAGAGGGTTACACCCTCACACAGATTCATGATGGTTATCCTTGGGTATCCTTAAAAAATCTGGAGGGCGCAGTTAATGAGTTAGTTGATAGGCTTAGTTCCACTAAGGATGCCTCAGAAATTTTACAAACACAAGCTTCTGCTTGATGAAGGATTTTTCTATAAAAAAGATCTCCCTTTAACTAATAGTCGGTTTGATGTCAAACATATTAAAGGGGACTATAAATTAGAAGCCCTACCTGATTCTAAAGTCTATGAATTTGCTAAGAAAAAGGGCAGGATACTCGTGACTCTTAATATCAAACATTTTAAGCAACTAGCTACTCTTAACATATTAACTGGTGTAATTGGGATATCTGAAAATATGTCCCTCGACCAGATTGATAAAAAGTTAACCGCTCTTTTAAATAAATCCACCAAAAAATCCCTGCTTGGAAAACTGACAACAATTAGTGGAGAAATATAGTGTTACCGATGTATCTCAGCCTATTGAAGATCCTTTAAATATTTTTGGGGTCAGCCAATCAGGTTCCGGAGTTTCTGAAACTACTCTTTCTCCAGAGGGTCTCTCTTCAGGAGATGGCTGAATATCATCACCGACATCAACTTGACTCACAACAGGCGGGATAGTATATTCTTGAGCTTGCTGCACTTGAGGTCCATTTTTTGGCATTAATGCTGACCAATCAAATACAGGTTGAGCAGGCTGTTGTATGGGTTGTACAACTTGAGACTCAGAAACAGAAGCAGTTGAACCTGGCCCGCCTAGACTCGCGTTAGTCGAGGCTGGTTTTCTACCCCCAACCCGTAGACAATTAGCCACAGCCATATATGTTTCAGCACTGGTTTTGACATCTGATAAATTATTTGTGGCATCAAATATTCCGGCCAGTAAATTACTGGCACAATCCGCGTCCAGGGAAAATCCTAAATCAGACAGCAGATTTACCATAACTTCAGATACAGATGAGGCATTTGGATCTAAAACATTGGTCTGGCCAAAGCTGGTGTTGGCAGATTGAATATCGATATTCACCACATGTGTGCCTGAAAAAGCTTGTGGATTGCTGTTGTAAACATTTCCTAAAGCATTTAAATTTGAAGCCCCAATCACAAAAATTAAATTAAACCCTGATCCTTGGTAATGAGGCACAATTCTAGCAGGCTGGAAAGTTTGGCCTGGCAGAACATGAAATACTAAATTTAAATTATTATTTTCTGCAGCCCAATCCAGTTTTTCCAGAGCAGGGACACTACCATCTGATGCTGCCACACCTTCTAAAGTAATAGTCAGATTCCCGCCGTCTGTTGGTGGAATATTATTTTGAATATGGTCAACCCCAAAAAGATGAGACTGGGAAACCTTTATTGCATCATCAGATACAATTGAAACTTGTTTACCTTGAGCTTCCAGGATCAGGAATAATCCCAACCCTGCAGCTAATTTGTCTATGTCAGCATTAACAGGAAGTACAATCAATATATCTTTAGCAGTCGGGAGCAGATTTTTAAGTTCAACAATTTGAGTATCGTATTTCATTTAAAGAGGCAGTTACGCTTGGGATTGTACCCTAATATCCCATAATAGTCAAGTGCTTGTGTACTTAATCTTGCTTTGAAACAAAGCCCGTTAAGAACCGAGGATTTTGATATCAGGGGGAACCACGAACTGACTAGCACGAAGTGCAGGAATTCGTGAGGGGGTGAGCCCCCGATCAGCAAAATCCGAGGTTTAGGGCGACTTTCCAGCAAGAAACTTTTGTCACACTTTTGGTTACAAAAGTGTGAATAGAAATTAATAATTTTTACCTCCGAAGGAGGGTGTATTAGGAAACTTCTCGCTATCGCTCGAAGAATAATAAAGAGATTGCCACAGCCACTTCGTGGCTTCGCAATGACAGATAGATTAAATAACTCTAAAGCTTTCAACTGCATCATTTACTGCAAAATCCACAGGTGGATCAAATAAGATGCCACAATCATTACCCTTTTCCACTTTATTAACCTCTTCTTTAACTTTTTTCAAAGATTTAAGTTTGGTCTCACCAATTACCTCACCCTCACGTACAATCCTGATTTTACGCCCCTTGGCAATCTCACCCTCTATTATTCTGCATCCGGCAATTCTTTCCCCTTTTCCGTAAGGAAATTCCGCTATAATATTGGCTCTTCCAAAAACTTCCTCCACTTGTCCAACCTTAAGTAATCCCTCCACCACTTCTTCCATCTCCTCAATCAACTCATATATAATATTGTAGGTTCTTATTAAAACCTTCTCCGCCTCTGCTAATTTTTGAGCATTTGGGGCAACTTTGACATTAAAACCCAAAACTATTGCTCCTACAGCTGAAGCTAACTTGACATTTTCCTCCCCAATATCACCTGTTCCTGCAAATATAAAATCTACCACTTCACCTTCCTCATTAAACTTATCAAGCGAAGATTGAATTGCCTCCAGCGAGCCTTGTTTATCAGCTTTTATCACCAATTTTAATGTTTTAGTCTGCCCCTCTTTTAATCTATCCACCAGACTTTTTACCTCTTCAGCCAAAGGCTGACCCGTCTCTGACTCTTTACCCAACAAAGCTCCAACAGGCGGGACAGATTCCAAGCCTAATACTTCCACAGGGGTGGATGGTCCGGCCAGGTCAAGTGACTTATTATTCCAGTCAAACATCCCCCTGATTTTTCCTTTAATCCCACCTACTAAAATTTGATCACTTTTTTTCAAACTGCCATTTCTAATTAAAATTGTGGCAACCGGGCCTTTAAATTTATCTAAAGAAGATTCAATCACTACCCCGGCTGTAGGCAAATTTGAGTCACCTTTAAGCTCATGTATTTCCGCAACTAAAGTGATAACTTCCAATAACTTATCAACTCCCTCACCACTCTTTGCAGATAAAGCTACAATAGGCACATCTCCACCGTATTCTTCAGCTAAAATTTCTCTGTCAGATAATTGTTTTTTGATCTTTTCCATCTGAACTTTTAAATTTATTCCTGGTAAATCTATCTTGTTTATAACAACAATAAGCGGAACTTTTGCCTCTTTTATATGTTTTATAGCCTCATCTGTTTGTGGCATAATGCCATCATCTGCTGCAACCACCAGTATAGCAATATCCGCAACTTTTGCACCCCGGGATCTCATTTTCTCAAAAGCAGCATGTCCAGGAGTATCTATGAAAGTGATCTTGCGATTTGTCGCAAGATCATCCTGAGCTTGTCGAAGGATCCCTCGATTCGCTTCGCTCTCTCGGGA
>CAZJNI010000003.1:10695-91371 GCA_964547465.1 uncultured Gammaproteobacteria bacterium | reverse complement strand
TACGAGATCTTGCTAGGTGACTGGAGTTCAGACGTGTGCTCTTCCGATCTGTTATAATAATTTTATGACAAAAGAGATAGAAAATTTGGGATCCTCTACTGAAATAGATAGGTACGCAGAAAATCTTACTCGATTAGAACATAGAATTGCAGCTGGTTTAGGGAAATCCGGAGTTATCAATTTACTCATTGGTGGAGGTGTTGCAGCTTTAGACCATCCAGGAGTATCCTTTATCGCATTATCTCTATCTACCCTAACAGGCGTTGCTATCCTTACGGGTAGTCATACTGCAATATCACTTTTAAAGTGGCGACATAGTTTTTCTGATAGACATGTTAATTTGAGAGTCCATCCAAATACCCAATAATCAAGAAACCCCATGCCCGGCATGGGTTAGGTAGACATACCGGGATATTAACTCTCATTCTAAAGCTAAATGTTTGATTGCGGCTAACTTTCTTTGATAATCCACTTGATTATAAGTGAAATCCTTAAAACGTTTGATAGATGAGAAGTGAGCAAGAATATCCTCCTTATCAATTATCCCCATATTCTGATTCCCAACATATTCGGCAAAGGAACACCATGGGTAAGTTTCCAGTTCCTTAATTTTTCTAATCACATATGAAGTTAAGGGGTTGAGATGAACGTATCTTACAACATGTATCAACTGTTCATCCGATTCAATACGAACTGCTTTAAACATGGATTGGAATAAAGATCCGGTTCTTTCCCCCTTTATATTAAAATACTTGGCATAACTTTCCTGAAGGTTACTCATAAAATTGGCTATTCCATTCTCTGTAAGTTGCTTAAACACAAAGTGAATGTGGTTTGGCATTAGGCAGTACGCCCACACTTTAACTCTTTTTGTATTTTTTTGCTTAAGATTCTGCAAAAATTCACTTTTTTGTTGTATAGGTAGCCGATTATAGTGAGAAAAACGAAGATCAGGTTTCTCAAATCTGTAAAAGTTTACTGTGTCTAATGCACGTTGACAATTCTTATTGTTAAGGAAGATTGGTAAACCAGCAATACTGCAGTTAAACACATGATAAACCTCATCCGTTACTAAAGGAGTTTTACGATAAGGCATTATCTCTTTTATACAACCAAAGTCCTTGCATGTCAACGTATTCCATGCCCGGTATGGGTAATGGGTATATTAGTCAAGCTTTTCGCGCTGGGTGCGGAGGAACAGAAGCCACTGTTCCAGGAAGGCAACAATACCTTTAAATGGGGTTTCAATAATAAAATCAAACACAAATAAAATTATATTTATTTGTGAAACAGCCATAGTTAACCTTTGTCCAACCTGTATAAAAGGCATAAAGAAAAAATCAAAAGATATTGATCTTAAATTTTCCTTGTGATCTTTCATCATATACATATTAGCGGTTTTGTTTATCCTGTATGAAACAAACGAAACTATTGCTAAAAAGAAGACAAAAACTGTTTGAGAGAGGGGATTAACTTGCAGTCTTGTTAAAATAAAAATTATTGCCCCAAAACTTAAAATAAAAGTGGTTAACCAAAGAATTATAAACAAGCTCCACAGCAGCGGATCTGTTTTAGATGGTTTTCTCTTAACTGTTAAAGTTTTCTCTAATACAGGTCCTTCATCAAAAAGAATTGAGTCAATTTTGTGCATAATCCTGTATGAATTTTCCCGATTCGGAGTCTGAATAAAAAGTCCAACTATTATCATCAAAATCGGAGGAGTCAGGGTATTTAAAGCAATAGATGACCAAAGAATTCTGCCATAAAAAAGATTTTCAAAAGTGCCTTCAAAAAGAAAAGCAAAGACAGCTTTGGTAAAGAAAATAAAAATAACGCTTCTGATAATTGCCCGCCTGACTTTTGTTGAAATAGATTTGTATCTTTTAGAACAGGCATTTAAAACTGCCAAATTAAATTGATCCTGATCAGAAACTAAAGTATGAATTTTTCCTTTAACGCCTTTAAATACATCATCCAAAATTAAAAATGGAACTGTTTGATTTTTAATATATGAATAAATTTTATCTTTGGCGCTATATTTAAAATGATTCTCAAATTGTTTGTGAGCTTCTAAAAATTGGCTGGAAATTTTGTCCAAATTATTGAGAGTTAAATTACCAAAATACTGCTTGAAAAGATGATAACGTAAAAAAGCCAAATCATCGTTGGCATAAGCACGCCTGATAGCAATAAAAACTTGAACGTCTCTAATTTCATCACTATCATCACTTATGGTTATGCGGTCCTTAAAAAGCTTAAACATGAAATTACAAATTAGGTCTTTCTCTATTGCAGGCTTTAGAATATTTTCAATCTCGGAAGAGAGCAGATGATACATCCACTCATTTACCGTATTTTTATTAATCCTGTGCTTTTTGTTTATTTCATCTTCCAATTTTAAATATAGATCTATGGCATGTGAAACTTTTATTACTACTGACTCGGGGATAGAAGAATCAGGAAAATATCTGGCCCAAACCAGTTCTCTAATTAATGGTGCTGCAACTGATTGTCCGCTTCCACCCAAAATAATTCTTCTTTTTAAAATCCGCTCAATTGCGGAGCGCAGTATTACCTCATCATCATGGTAATCCATGGCAGTCCTGAATTTTTCATACCAGGTAGCCAACTCCGCTACCACAGGGTTTACAGAGATGGTTTTGTCATGGTACTGCGAGTAATCTCTATCATAGGCAGAGATTAAATCTTGAGCTACTTTTGATAATGATTTGGCCATAAACTTGAGCTAATCTTACCATTTATAAAGCTTATTGTATAATGAGATTATGACTACAGATGAAAAGCTAAATTTAATAACCAGAAATCTGGAGGAAGTTTTAACTAAAGAGGAGCTAAAATCTTTAATAGAATCAGGAACTCCGCTTAAACACTATATTGGCTTTGAAATCTCCGGGAAGCTACATTTAGGTTATTTGTTTACTTTGCTTAAAGTTAAGGACTTGCAAGACGTGGGAGCAGAAACCGTTATTTGGATGGCAGATTTGCATTCAGCTATTAATGATAAATTAGATGGAAATATTGAAACTATTAAAAAAATGGCAAAGGAATATTTTAAGGAAGCCATGAAGGCTCTATTTTTATGCATTGGCGGAGATCCGGAAAAATTAATTTTTAAACTAACTTCAGAGACTTATGCCCAAAATCTGGACTTTTGGATGACACTCCTGGAGATTGGTAAAACCACAACTCTGGCCAGAACCAAAAGATCTATCACCATCATGGGTAGGGAAGAAACGGATGATTCTATTCCCACTGATAAATTGTTTTATCCAATAATGCAGGCGGCTGATATATTTTTACTGGGAGCTAATATTGCCCATGCCGGGATTGACCAAAGAAAGGTACATGTTATAGCACGGGATGCTGCAATGCAGGTTAAGACAAATCCGCTAAAAGCTATTAAAGGTAACCGGATTAAACCGGTTGCTATTCATCATCCAATTTTACTTAGTTTATCCGGGCCAACTGAAGGTAGTGGGGAAGCAGATGAGTTGGCTATGAGAAATAAAATGAGTAAATCTAAACCAGGAAGCGGGATCACCATTCATGACTTGCCAGATCAAATAAGACAAAGTATTAACCAGGCTTATGCACCCGAAGGAATTGTCGAAGGAAATCCCATTTTAAATTGGACAAAATACTTAATATTCTACGACCGTCAAGGACGCACCTCAACCAAGGACGCACCTCAACCAAGGACGCACCTCAACCAAGGTGCGACCTTGACGATTAAGCGGGATGAAAAGTATGGAGGGGATAAAACATATTCCAACTATGAGGAATTGGAGAAAGATTATGCAGAAAAAAGTTTACACCCCCAGGATTTAAAAGCAGCAGTTGCGGAGTGGTTAATTAAAAAGCTGGAACCAGCCAGAGAGTATTTTAAGGATCCAAAAAGAAAAAAGGCTCTGGAAGAAATTGAAAGATTAACTTCTTCTAATTAGAGTATAAATCTATTTGTAAATCTTGCCCAATCTTTCCAGTTTGAAATTGCAGTTACTCCAGCTAAACTACCAATTTCGCTAATCATGAATCCTGCTATTGCTCCACTTACTCCTGCCAAACCTGCAACACCTAGCCTAACCCCAGTATTCATCCACGGATCTTCAATGGGAGGAGTAATTGAAACTATTTGAACAAATGAAAAAAATCCACTCCCAAGAGTTGCTCCTTTAACTAATTTGTCGTGTAATTTGTCATAAAAAAACTCCCCCAATCGGGGACTTCCGGAAGCTCTTTCAGCATCAGCATCTAATATTTCTACTATTTGAGACTGAACTATTCCAATAGGCATTAATCCTCTTGATTCCGGATTTCTTTCATGCATACCCTATAATTATACCACCTACTTTTCTGTTTTCAAGTTTTATGGTAAAAATAAATATAATGTATTCAAAAAAGTTTAAAATAGTCTGGATTATACTTTCTGTGGTAGCAGGCTTGGCAATTATTTTATTCTCCTTAATTCCTCTTTTAACTGCCTTCCAATAAATAGTGGAAGTAGTGGTAAGAACCCTCGCTTCGCTCGGAACCTTGCCCATTTGCTTCGCAAAGGGTAGAATTCCCTCATGGATTTACAAACACAACTTTCTCAATTAACCGGGATTGGACCCGGACTTTTATATAAATTAAGTAGACTTAACCTTAACACAGTTGAGGATTTAATTTATCATTTTCCTTTCAGATATGATGATTTTTCACAAAGTACTACCATAAAAGATGCCCAGCTGAATCAGGTTGTTACTCTGCAGGGTGAAATTTGGTCTATTAAAAATATCTATACCAGATCCAGAAAGATTTTAACCCAGGCAATTTTTAATGATGGAACCTCCCCAATAGAGCTGACCTGGTTTCACCAGTCCTGGCTGACCAAACAAATTCAAACAGGGGACAGGTTACAGGTTTCAGGGAAACTCACAAAGTATAAAAGCAAGTTATCAATAATGATGCCACGTTGGGAAAAAATACCGGATCTTCATATCTATTCCGATCCCATATCGTTAGATCGAAGAATACATACAGGAAGATTGGTACCTGTTTATCCGGAAACAGAAGGCTTAACGTCTAAATGGGTAAGGACCAAGATTGATCAACTACTGCCTCAAGTTGAAAAAGAACTTAATGATCCGCTACCAGACTTTATCCGTGGCAAGATGTTAAGTTTATCTGATGCAATTAAAAAGATTCATTATCCCGGCTCCTGGCAGGATGTAGAAAAAAGCAGAGAAAGATTAGGATTTGATGAGCTTTTTTATGTTTCGCTGGCAACCCAAAAGGTAAGATTAGAATGGCAAAAAAAGCCTTTAGTAAAACCTTTAAAAATTAATATAAAAGATTTGGATAAATTTATTAAAAAACTGCCGTTTACATTAACCAGTGCCCAAAAAAGAGTTTTAGATGAGCTTATTTCTGATCTTAAGAAAAACCGTCCCATGAATAGGTTAATACAGGGAGAAGTAGGTTCCGGGAAAACCGTGGTGGCCACAGCTATAGCCTTTCTAGTCCATTTAAACGGCCTGCGAACTCTTTTTATGGCCCCAACAGAAATACTTGCTTTTCAGCATTATTCTACTATTTCAAATTTGCTGGAATCATTTAATATAAAGGTGGGAATTTATACAGGCTCGAAGAAAGATTTAGGATTTAAGAATAGTGATTTAAGAATTAATAATCATAAATCTTCAATCATAAATCATAAATCACTTCCTAATGTAATAATCGGCACCCATGCGCTACTTTCATCCAAATTAAATACAAAAAATGTCGGTCTTATCATAATAGATGAGCAACAAAGATTCGGAGTTGAACAAAGGACTTATTTAAGAAGTAGAGCAAAACCTCCTCATTTTTTAACTATGACTGCCACCCCAATCCCCAGAACTGTAGCCTTAACTTTATATGGGGATTTGGATTTATCCGTAATCGATGAGATGCCAAAAGGCAGGCCTAAAGTTAAAACATATCTGGTACCGGAGAAAAAAAGAACTGATGGCTATAAATTTATAGAGAAAAGGGTAAAGATGGGAGATCAGGCATATATTATCACTCCATTTATTGAACCATCAGAAACATTAACTACGGTAAAGGCAGTCAAAGTGGAGTATGAAAGGTTAAAGAAAATATTTACAAATCTTAAGTTAAGCTTACTTCACGGAAGAATGAAATCCAGGGATAAAGAACAAGTTTTAAAAGAATTTAAAGCAGGAGAAGTCCAGATTTTAGTATCCACTTCTGTGGTGGAGGTGGGAATGGATATCCCTAATGCCACAATTATGGTGATCGAAGGCGCTGAAAGGTTCGGCTTATCCCAGCTTCATCAGCTGCGCGGCAGGATTGGAAGAGGAGTAAAAACCTCCTATTGTTTGCTTTACACATCTGATCCATCTGCTGATAGAAGAAGATTAAAATATATGGAAACAACATTTGATGGATTAAAACTGGCGGAGCTGGATCTAAAGATTAGAGGATCAGGTGAGATTTTTGGAGTTAAACAATCCGGCAGGTTTGAATTCAAAATAGCTTCATTTTCTGATTTGGAATTGGTGGAAAAAACCAGGTCTGCTGCCGGAAAATTATTAGATAATAATCCCACACTTGACAAATACCCGCTACTGCAGGCAAAATTACATGATCTTGCATCAAATGTGATGCCTGATTAATCGGACTGAAGAACAAAACAATTAAAATATCAAGAATTGTTTTGTTCGAAGGAGATCGCTTGCAAAAATTGCGGATGAGCAATTTTTGACAAGGGAAGAGCCAAGATGGCTGGAGAACCAAAAAGAAGACATTCTAAACATAGAAAAAGAGTCAGAAGAGCCAGTATTAAACTGGTTTCATCTTACATAACTTGTAAAAACTGTGGCAAGCTCACAAAATCACACATAGTTTGTGCCAATTGTGGTTTCTATGGTGGCAAATCTGTAACCAGGGAAAAAGTTAAAGTCATCAAAGCATGAAAACTGCCAAAGATCCAAGACACTTAAAGCGCATCCAAATGATGCAGTCTCTTTTTTCCTGGCAATTTGCTCCCAAAGGCAAAGTTTCAAAAGATATAGCCGAGATTACTTCCAATATTTCTAAAATTGATAAACTGATTGCAAAAAGCGCCCCGGATAGACCAATCGGGCAAATTAATAAAATTGATTTAGCTATTTTGCGTCTGGCTACCTTTGAGCTAATTTTAAAGGATACTCCTCCAAAAGTTGTAATAGATGAGGCAGTTGAGTTGGGTAAAGAGTTTGGTTCAGATTCATCCAGCTCATTTATTAATGGCGCCTTGGGAAGATTGGTGGAAATTAAAAAAATACAGACTTGATATATACAAATGAACAAGTTCTTGTATGAAACAATAAAGTATGTCTTAATTAAAATATGGATGAAAAAATAATTTTACAAGCTATAGCAGATCATCTGGGTTTATCCTTAGAGGACATAGACAGAAATGGGCTCTTGAGGGAGGAATTAGGTTTGGGCCCGATTGAGTTAAATGATTTGCTAAACTATCTTTCACAAAAATTTAGTGTCACAATTGAGCCGGCTGATGTTGACTCTTTACAAAGCATAGAAGATTTAATAGTACTTATTGAGGATAATCTTCTAGAGTAAAAATGGCAAATGATGATTTCAGTTCACTAATTGCAAAACTAAATTTAGATTTTAAAAATCCAGAGCTTTTAAAACAGGCTTTTATACACAGATCCTATTTAAATGAAATTAAATCAGATATGGCCTCAAACGAAAGACTGGAATTTTTAGGTGATTCTGTTTTATCGCTGGTTGTTTCCAACTATCTTTATAATTTAAGAAGAACTGACGCAGAAGGGGAGCTGACAAATTTAAGGGCTTATGTTGTTAAAACCAAATCCCTGGCCCAGGTTGCAAAGAATTTAAAGCTGGGGGATTATTTAAAACTCTCCAAAGGTGAGGAGCTATCCGGCGGCAGAAGCAATCCACAGCTTTTGGCAAATTCATATGAGGCACTACTGGGGGCAATATTTTTAGACCAGGGACTTATAAGTGTACAGAAAGTGATTGAAAAAACCCTTTTTGAGCTTTTTGCCAGTGAGTTAAAATCAGGTCCACCAAGGGATGCTAAATCAAACCTGCAGGAAATTGTCCAGGAAAAGCTAAAGGAATCTCCGCATTATAAAATTTTGGGGACAAAAGGTCCGGATCATGCAAAAGAATTTGTGGTAGGGGTATATATTAAAGGGAAAGAAATGGGAAAAGGAACAGGTTCCTCCAAACAGGAAGCAGAAGAAAAAGCAGCCCAAGAGGCTTTAGAAAAACTAAACTTAATATGATAAAATCATAAATATGCCGTTTATTTGGGACTATGATATTAATGAGTTGAAAAAAACCAAATCAGGTAGACTATTGATTTTGGAGAGAATGATCAATTACGGTCCTGATAAGGGGGAGAAGATTCCTTTAAAAGAGGTTAAAAAGAATTGGGATAAACTACATCTTGATCCTCGTAATAAAAGACTAATGGAACTTTTAATATGGGGAAAATAACCAAAGCTTCTACTGACGAGCTACACCTTACCCAAAAGCAACAAATTATCTTTAATGAGGTTAGATCAAGCAATTTTTTAAAAAATAACTTTTACTTTACTGGTGGTACTGCTCTGTCCTCGGTATATCTAAACCACAGGTTATCCGAGGATTTAGATTTTTTTTCACAAGAAAAATTTGATACTTTACCAATCATAAATTTAATAGCCGAGTGGGGAGAAAAACATAACTTTAAAACTACAATTGAGGATAAGGAAGTAGTAAAAATTTTTAATTTACAATTTTCTGATGGGGAGAGACTAAAAGTAGATTTTGGCTATTATCCATATAAAAGGCTAAAGAAAGGGAAATCTATTGACTCTTTGGAGATAGATAGTTTGCTTGACATTGCGGTAAATAAACTACAGACAATACGCCAGAGAAGCGAGGTTAAGGATTTTGTTGATCTTTACTATTTACTGCAAACTTTCACTATCTGGGATTTAATGGAAGGAACAAGGGTTAAATTCAGAATGGAAATTGATCCTTATTTGGTTGCGATAGATTGCTTAAAAGTTGAAGGTTTTGAGAATCTACCGGTTATGTTAAAACCTTTTAGCTTAGACCAACTTAAAAAGTTCTATAAGGAACTGGCTAAAAGATTCAGTGCAAGAGCGATAGAAGGTTAAAACAAGATTCAGAAGAAAAAGCAGCCAAAGAGGCTTTAGAAAAATTGACCAAATAAATCCCAGAATTTTAACTTGACATCTGTAAAAATTTATAGTAAACTATGGGTCTAAAAATGGAAAGAGAACTTTCAGTAGAACAATTAATAGCCAGACAAGACCAACTAAATAAATTAGTTGGACAAAGAGAAGAAACTACAAAAAGATTAGGTCCTGAATCTATAGATTTTAAGGATTCTACTCCCAGAGAAGTAAGAACATTCGGTATTAAAAACAGGGTCAGAGCATCAATTGACCGTTTAAAAACCTCCCTTTCTTTAGTTGATAATCAGCTGGAAGAGCATCTTCCTCAAATTGCCAATGATTATCGCAGGGAACTTATCCGGAAAGAGCGTGATTTAAGAGGTGTCGAAAGATCAGGTTTAGCTATACCGGAAGAAACTTTAGCTTCTTTCCGCTCACAGCTTCAGGAGTTAAAAGATAAACCATCACATGACATTATCCTGGCTAAAGCTTTGGGAACAAAAGTAGAAAAACCAACTGAGCCACAAGCATCACCTCCTCCAGCTGCTCCATTGAAAACCCTTCCAGAAATTACTTTAAATAAGGAAGGTAAAACTATAAAAGCTAACGGAAAAGAAGTTCCATTAACTGCTGCTGAATGGGTATTAATGAATATTCTTTACGGAAAAAATGGAGAAAAAATAACTATATCAGATTTAAGGGAAACGGTTAAAAATGCAGGTGTTAACTCTGATCCTGCCCGTTTAGCTTGGGGAATTGAACAAAAGGCTGGAAGAATGTTTGAAAGAGGGACTCAAGCAGATAAAATAGGTGTTTGGTCTCTTCCCAGAAAAACGGAACAAGGTTCAGACTCTGAAAAGATAGGGGAAACTGATGAGGAAAATATAAGAAAACAGACTTTATTGGAAGCCATACACTCATTTAATCTAATAGAAACCCGGAGAAAGGTATTGGAGGTGGCTGTTTCTTATAATAAAAATGCACTTGGAACAAATGATACTTGGGTTGAGGCTTACTATGGTGAAGATGCAAGAAAATTGCGAAATCCAAAAGATTCTCTTGACGCCTTAAGAAGCAAAGCAATAAAAGAAGTATCTTCCAAAATAAGTTTAGTGTCTGTAACGCAAGGTGAGGGGCGAGATAAAAGAGCCGGATATTATCTTAAACTTGTAGAAGCTGGAGCACCTAAACCTCCAGCTCCTGAGCCGGAATTTGGTGCAGAGCCAGTTCAAGAGGTTGTTTTAAATTTACTAAACAGGATGATTGAAGATCCTAACTTAACTCTTCAACAAGCAATAGAGTTAAGAGGTCTATCCACAAAAGGTAGGCCATTTAATAAATCAACATTAAGATTTTCATTATCTTCTGCTGTAAATATATTAATGTACAGACAAAGAATGGGTACCAGCATTGAGGAAGAAAAGAAGTTAATAAATAAAATTCACTCCATATTGAATACAGAAGATATTACCTCTTCCCTAAAAACCTTTAGAGTTAATACAGCAGAATGGATAAAGGACGGTACCCCTATTATTCCTGTTAAAGCGGATGAGAGTCCTAAAGACTATAGAGGAAGATCCACAAAAGCTAAAAAAACTTTGCCTGATGGCCAGGAAATAGAAATCCGGGGCCAGCTAACAGCTGTTGCTTTTGATTTGATAATAAATTCCACAAAGGAAAATCCTGTTCCCACAGAAAAGGCAGATAAAAATGCAATAATGCGCTTAAGAAAACTTCTTGGACCTTCAGGCTATAAAATAATTCAGACATTAAAGTATGGGCAAAGGAATACTGGCCAAAAAGGTACTTATTATCTTGAAGAAGTTAAAACTCAAATTTCCCCGGAACAGCAAGAAGAAATTGTCCAACTTGAGCAAAGTTTGGTAAGTTTACTTGCCTCAAGACCTACAATAGCAGAAGCTGCATCTTTAGGTCTCCCTGGCAACCATACAGCTGATTTACAACAATTAGATACTTTAGTTACCCAAAAACAAGACCGCTTAAAAGAGCTCAAACAAGCTTAAATTATTAACTAAATTAATCCTATGGAAAAACTGGCCCCACAATCCGTGAAGCAACAGCAAGAATACTTAAAAGTACAAAAATCCTGGTTTCAGGAAATGGCTGAAAACCTGCCTACTGCCGGCTGGGTAGAAGGACAAATACAAAAAAAGCCTCATTTCGCGGCATGGGCCCAGGGGTTAAGATTAACAGACCTTACTCTTGAGGAGCATTTTGATCGCCTTGCCAGAGTCATTATTCCATTACAACAAACCCTTATAGGAGCAGTTCTACCCGGTATTGATGAAAAATTCACCAGGTTAGAAGCAGACAGAATTATAAGGTTAAGGGACAATTTTATCTTAAATCCTCTTTACCCTCCAATCAAAGATTACAGCCATGTAAGATTTGCACCTAGAATAGCTGAATTTTTAAGAAAGGCAAATAGGGATACAAAAAAGTTACTGGAGGCATTTCTTGAAAGTAAAGGACGAAGCAGAATTTTTAATGCGATAGTCAAATGGAATGGTGTTAATGACCCAAATCGCAACTTTAATACTGATCTTTCAGCAGCAATATTGGAGGAGGTGGGATATTTATTCCTCAACCAGGGAAATTTCAATGAGAGAACTACCATTCTATCTCCGGAAGAAACCGACCTGCTTTTCCAAAACCTTCACCCTGATAAATTTGGTGTAGCAGACCCACATGGCTTTAATTATGGAGTCAGAGGAATAAGTGTACCCGATGGGCTGGTAATTTCTGATACCGGCGAGTCATTAGAAATAGTCACAATTGTGGATTATAAAAATATCAGCTCGGATAATTCTGATATGTCCCGCATGAAGGTGCAAAGGGAGTATTTCACTGCTGAGCAACTTGCAGTTCATTTAAGGCTGAAAAATCACCAGCCAATAGATCCTGCAGATTTAGGCAGATTAATTCATGCAATAAGGCCGGATCTGCCGGAAAAGCCACTAAGAGTTAGTCCTAACTTACTCCTCTTATATGTTACACCCAGAAACAAGAGCGCTAATTTGAATGTGAATATAAGTGGGATTGCAACGGATGAAGTACCAATTAGCTTTAATGCCATTGGGGCTTTTGGTCAAACTTTAAAAGAAGTAAGATTATAAAATTAAGGAATAAATAATCATGGAAAGAGAAAATTATTCACAATATTCAAAAGAACAATTAACTGTCCGAAGAAAAACCTTAAAGCAAAAGCTGGAAGATTCCCAGGACATTTTGGAGGGAATAGCTAAACCGGATTTCGTAGAAAACAGGCGTATCCAAAGGCCAAACTCTAATCCTATGTGGCTTGAAAAATTTAACCTAAAAGGGTTGGAAGGAGAAGCTTATTTTAATAAATTAGGCAAAGATATTATTCCTATTCAGATTAGACTTAAGCGGGAATCTATCCCCGGCTTTCAAGCAGAACTAAACCAGGTTAACCAGGAATCTTATATCCGGACCAGTACTGAAGTACTGGACTTATTCATGGAAGACCCTGGCTTCAGTGTAGCACAAGCTATGAATCTTCTTTTGAAAGCAACTCCTGAAAGGGTTTTGGGGGATTTAACTCATACAGTAGATATTTTAGCTGAAAGGGGAAAACTTAAAAAGCTTGATCAAAAAGGTACAGAAGTCTTAGGCAAAATAAAGATTTTAAATGATGATGAAGATGATGGGTATATTAGCTTTAAAGAAAATCTTAAGGACTGGTTTGAAAACTCTGCTCCACAAAAATCTGCTCAAGCTGTTGAGGTAAAAAAGGAAACAGCTGTTGTTTCTGAAGAAGAATTAGTCACTTTAATTAACCGTATTATTGATTTAGTGCCAGAAGAGACTATGAATTCCTGGTTCGGGAATAAAACTTTAACCCCAAAGCAATATCAAGAGCAAGCTACTGCTTTTGCCCAACTGGCTTTACAGGTCAAAGAATTGGGAGAACCGGCATTCAATCCCATGGAAATAGTCAATACTCCGGAGAATAAAAGATTAGAAGTAGCTCGGACAGCGATCAGAAATACTTTATCTCAAATGATTACAGAACACCCTCAAAGACAATTAGGAGAACTTCATTTACGCTGGGGGACTAAAATCAGAGAATTAATTGACTGGTTAGGTGGCGGTGGAGCAAGACTGGTAAGAAGTAATTCCAGAAATACTAAAAGGACTATTAATGAGGTAACTAAAGAGTTAGTGGTCCAAGCAATTAATAATTTGCCGGAAGTAGAAAGAGCCTTAGTTTTGGAAATATCTTCGCTAAACCTGCTTGAGGATTTAGGTTATCTGGACCTGGATGAGTGCAATGAGAAAATCTTTGCCACCTATCTACGCAATGCTGCTTTTGAACCAAACCTTAATGACAGGGATGACAGTTTTGAGCAACTTATACTAACAGCCATCGAACGCTCTGATGCAGGGACGCTAGATCTGGCTCGTATAATTGATGTCTTAACTGAGCCTCCTTACGAACCACTTATTTTAAGCGAAATGATTAAAAGCGCCAAGGTAAGGTCTTTCAGAATACAGTTAATAGATTTATTTGCCAGTCACCCTCGTACTTATAGACTGGCACACAGTTTACAAACTGATTTACTGGAAGAAGATTTAGATGAAGAAAAACTTTCTTACAAAAGAGGAGACTTTCCATATGAAAGACCACGCTACAGGAGGCCATAACTTATGATTGAACGTTCTCTTGTCCCTTTTGATCTTGGAGGCGACTCGTTAGAAAAATCTGCACATTCTGTTCTTAACGCGAGACAGCAAAAAGAGCTTTCAGATATAATCCGTAAGTATGGAGTAAGCCTTACTGATAGAGAAGTTGTACGAAGAGTAAGTGGAGTAGCAGGAGATGCTATATTAAGAGCTCTTGGGGAAAAAGGTCAATCAATAATTACCGAAAAAGACAGGTTAAAACCTTTATTCAGGAGAGGTTTGGAAATAAGGGAAGGCTTAAGAAGAAAAGCTGAAACTTATCTTAATTTGAGTATAGACAATCAGAATACTTATTCTGATTTAGTTGGCCCTTTGGCCATTCCTGTCTCATTAATTAATGCTGCCAATACAAATCCAAGAGTTTTTATTCTAACTGCTGATTTAACTCCTTTACAACAAGTAGTGGAGGTGAGCACACCAAGACTCTCTTTTATAGATCCCTGGGCCAATTTGGGCTTGAGTGCACTACCAGAAACTAGCAGAAAGGCTTCATTAGATAAATTTCCAAAAATTGCAGAAAGAGTCAAGATAATCCGCAATATGATCACATCTTTTATTTTCAGAGGCAATTTCTCACCTTTAATTTCCGTTACTGAGTTAAAAGATTTTGTTAAGAAAGCTCCATCCTTTTTTAGTGAGGAAGCAAAAGAGCTGCTTTTGGAACAAATGTACGCAGATACTCCTCAGGAAAGATCATACTTGGAGGCTTTATATGCCCAAACCAGGGAACCTTTCAGGCTTTTTACTACTGTACCTCAAGATGATAACCCTAAAGGAATTGAGGATTTTTATAGAAGATACACCAAAGACTTACTATTAATGCATCCAGCCCTAGAGGAACAACAAATTATTACCAATCCTTTAAGTCTTAAAGAAGGTAATCCTAGTCTCTGGGATGATCCAATGATTATTGGTGGTTTTAAACTTCCAAAATCTGATTTATTAAGCCAGGCTTTAAGACAAGCCCAGGCAAAACACGATACAAATACAGCGGAAAATCTTAAAAGAGGGATTGATATCTGGATTTGGTTTGAAAAAGCTAAGAAAGCTCATGCTGCAAAAACAAAACAGGCT
This sequence comes from uncultured Gammaproteobacteria bacterium, assembly GCA_964547465.1. Classification (GTDB taxonomy): domain Bacteria; phylum Patescibacteriota; class Microgenomatia; order Daviesbacterales; family UBA10151; genus CAZJNI01. Next base: position 76,339 of record CAZJNI010000003.1, on the reverse strand, counting down.
GAAGTAGAACTGGCAGAAAGAACACAGCTTTTATCCAATACTTTAAATCCTGATTTTCCTTTACCAAAAGAGGCTTATTTCATCCGTTATACCACCCAGGCCCGGGCCCAAGCAACTGCCAGGTGGACTGAAAAAGAGTCTGCAAGATTAGGGGAGATAATTAAAGATATGCAAATAAAACAAAAAGAAGTTATTACCTACGAGCAGGGCTTAAATGAGCAATATGGAAAAGACTGGCCGGAAGTTGTAAAAATGCCAAGAGGTGCTTTTCTGGAAAGGCTGCTCAAAGAAAAAACGCAAGTTAGGAATAAGAATCGTGTAACAAACAAACAACTTTCAGCTATGGAAGAACTTCTGGCCATAGACTTTTTCTGGGGAAAACAGGATAGATTTCCACCAGGCATTCTTAGAAAAAATAAAAATACAGCTAGAAATAAATTAACCGGAGAACTGGAGGCGACAGAGCAGCTTCTCTCACAACCTGATATGGATGAAAATCTTTTTTCCGAAGATGAATTTAGCGCAGAACAACTAAGGGATCACCTGACCCCTTATTTTAGAAGACAAAGGGCTTTAGGATTACCTGCTTCTTTAAAACCTTTCTATAAATTCTGGAAAGATATCTACCAAAAAGCTGTATATGAAATTGTCAGTAATGGCATGGTAATACCAGCCCAAAGAAAGCTGGATCTTAAAAAAGCCATACCGGAAATTCTTAAACAGCGAGTTCAACTTTTGCAAGTTGCACTACAAGCTTTGGAGGAAAAAGATCAGTTACTTAAACAACAAAAAGATGTTGGTATAAGATATGAGGAAGCCTCTGATGTAAAAAAACCTCTGCCTGAAGAGGCTGGTTGGCCAAGAAATGAGGTAAAATCATATATTAAAGAAATGGAAGCCTCTAAATTACCCCGTCTAAAAGGCATCACTTTGGATGAGCTTGCCAAAGCCGCTACAGAAATGAGGTATTTTATTGATAGATATGCAACAGCAGTTCTACCTGACTGGGTTATGGGCAAAGAAGCTTTGGAAAGTTGGATCAACTCAAAGATTGATAATATAAACCACCTAAGACTAGATATAAAATCAAAAAATTATCAAGGGTATCTGAACTACTTTAAGAGAATGCTCAATTACATAAATAGCCCTCTAGTCCCTCTTCCAGAGGAAAACTCAACCGAGGGTATTGATAAAAACTCATTTTTAAGGGCATGGAGAAGAAGAGTAGATTTTGCGTATGCTATTTGTTATAAAGCAAGGATATTAAAAAAGAGCCAGGAAGCATCTGAAAAATATGATTCAATTATGAAAGATACTTTTCAGGAAAGTCTCAAGCGTGAACTGGAGTCTAAGGAAAAAGAGCTGGGAAAATTAAGATTACGTAATCTTGAAGAAGAATTGCTGGAAAAAATGAGAACCCATAATCTGGCTTTAGAAGCTTAAATAGTGATTGACGCTCAAGTAAGCTTAAGCTATACTTACCTCCATGCTAAAGATAAGACTAATGAGAATAGGGGCAAAGCAGAAACCATTTTATAGGATTGTGGTGGTGGATGAGCGAAATAAAAGGGACGGGGCTTATTTAGATTTACTGGGAACTTATAATCCGCTAACAGAACCTAAAGACATCAAGTTAGATAAAGAAAAAATGGCGGCTTGGCTTAAAAAGGGTGCTCAAAAATCTGACGGGTTGCTGCGTATGTTAAAAGAAGCTCCGCCAAGACCACCTAGAAAGCCTAAGAAGGAGAAAAAGAAAGAAGAGTCTTCAGTCGTCAGTCCTCAGCCATCAGAAGAATTAAAAACAGAAGAGAAACCCCAGCCAGAGACTGGTCAGCCTTTGGCTGAAAAAGAAGAAACCCCAGCTACTGAACGACCAGCAGAAGCAAATGTAGAGGAAGTAAAAGTTGATAATACTGTCATTGCGAGCGAAGCGAAGCAATCTAGCCCAGAAGAAAACCCAGATAAGATTGCCACGGAGCCTTCGGCTCCTCGCAATGACAAGGTAGTAGAAAGTGAGAAAAAAGATGAAGGATCTGCTTGAATTTATTGTCAGTAATATTGTCACCAAACCGCAAGCAATAAGTATTGAGGAAGAAAATCAGGAAGGCACTGTTAATTTAAACTTAAGTGTAGATCCATCTGATATGGGGTTAATTATTGGAAAAGGCGGTCAGACCATAAAATCTATCAGAAAACTCCTTATTGTCCGGGCCATGGCAGAAAATTTAAGGGTAAACTTACAATTGACAGAACCAGCTGGTGAGAAATGAAGATCTCAATTATCACTCTTTTCCCTGAAGTTTTTGACCCGATCTTAAATACCAGTATTCTAAAAAGAGCCCGGCAAAAAAAATTAGTTGAATTTGAACTTATTAATTTGCGGGACTTTGGCGAAGGAAAACATCAAATAGTAGACGGACGACCATACGGGGGTGGAGCAGGGATGGTGCTGAAACCTGATGTATTGACTCGCTCATTAACTTCAATCATAAATCCTACAGCCTCTTCGAAAAAAACCAAATTTAAAATTAGAAATTTAAAATTTAAAATTATCCTGATGTCCGCCTCCGGAACTCCATATAAACAAAAAAAGGCACAAGAATTTTCTAAACTTGATCATCTCATCATAGTCTGTGGTCATTATGAGGGGGTTGACCAAAGGTTTATAGATAAGTATGTGGATGAAGAAATTTCAGTTGGGGATTATGTCTTAACAGGTGGAGAAATTCCTGCTATGGTGATAGCAGATTCCATTGTTAGACTAATACCGGGTGTTTTAAAAAAGGAAGAAGCCACCCAGAATGAATCATTTTCTAACTACCAACTACCAACTACCAACTACCAACTTTTAGAATATCCACAATATACCAGGCCTGAAGAATTTGAAGGAGTTAAGGTACCCAAAATTCTGCTTTCCGGAGATCATGGAAAAATTGCCGCGTGGCATAAAAAAAAGTCTGTGGAAAAAACCAAAAAAATAAGACCCGATCTTTTAAAATAGCTTCACCGCGAAGCGGCAAGCTATGCTTATTCAAATGGATTATCTTTCCCTCTGGGAGAAGTAGAAACAGGAGCGTCGCCAACAACCTGTTGCGAAGGTTGTACTCCCGCCAATTTTACAAGCAGTTCTTGATCGACTTCTGATAACTCTGGCAAGGGAGAATCAATGCTGCCAAAGTTTTGTGGCGCAGCTTGATACAAAATCTCAAGACCCAAACTCGCCTGTACACCGGCAGAACCTGCTGCAGGTGATATGGTAATATTTCCTACTCTCATTAACCTGGGAGCATTTTCCAATGCGGATAATAGAGAAGGCAGCAGAGTTTTGGGCCCTGATATCTCTAGCGCAATATTAAAGTTTTGAGCTCCTGTTTGGGTAGGACCCCCGCCGAGTGAAAGGGAAACTATATTAAAACCTGCTTGAGCGGTGATTGCTTGAATGAGTCCAATAACGCTACCAAAATCCTTATCCGGCGGGTAAACATTTAATGCAAAGTTAACTTTTTTTGATAAGTCCTCTTCATCATAGCCCTCCAAAGCCTGTGCTTTTACCTCCAAAAACTTTGTCCTTTGTAAAAGAATATCTCCTGTTTCTTGATTACTGATTAACTTTATTGCTTGAGGTAAAATTACAAAAGCTATCAAAATCAAGCTTGATATGGTAACGGCAATTGGAAATATAAAAATTTTATAATCTGAATAAAATTTCAGGATCGTCTCTTTTTTCATACTAATTTATCTTTATTTTAAGAGAAAGTCTGTAGGTACCATCTCTACCCCTATTGAGGTTTTCAATTGAAATTTTATTTATCTTACTTTGATCAGTATCTTGCAAGAGTAAACCGGAGATTAAATTATCCAAAATATCTGAATTAGATACAACCAGGGAAATTGTTGCATCACCTGTTTTTTCAACTGATAATGCAGTTATGACTGCTTGAGTTGGAATAATTTTATCTAAAAGAGAATACATATTACTTTGTTTAGATGGTTGTCCCCAATATTTATTAATAGAGGTTAACCTGTCTTTTAGTAGAACCAAAGACGCTTGTCTATTTTTTAAGCCGGAAACTCTATCTTCAATTTTGCTTAACTTACCCTGAATTTGGGATATGTTATAACTTTGTAAGATCCTTAAAGCAACGGTTAACGAAGACAAAAATATCATTATCAAAATAATCCCCACACCAATTGTTTGGATTTTGTAAAACTTGGCTTTTTTAATCTCTTCCACCATAAACTCAGGTGGTAAAAGATTTATTGTGATCCTATTTTTTCCGCTTCGTGCCACTTTAAAATTTTACTCCTCTCTTAATGCCAGTCCTACGGCAACAGAGTAAGACGGAGCATCTTGTGAAAGCTTTGAAACAATTGCCTTATCTTTGGTAATCAGATACCAGGGATCTGCCTCCTGAACCTCCAAGCCTAGGGTATTGGCAAGATAAATCACCAAACCCGGCATTTTAGCACCACCTCCGGATAAAACCACCCGTTTAATTGGATATGCAGGATATTTTGTTTCAAATGCCTGAATAACCCTTTTACACTCACCCATGATTATATCTACAATCGGCTTTAGTGCCTCATAAACTTTCCCTTCAAGCTGATCCTGCGCTAAACCATACACTTTTTTATATTGCTCTGCTTGAGTAAACTCAAAGTTAAACTGCTGTCCCAAGGCTCGTGTCAGTGCCAGTCCTCCTGTTGAGATAGAACGTGTCAGCCAAATCAAGCCTTTTGAAACAGTTGCAAAATCTGTGGTGGTGGCTCCCATTTGTACAATCAGAGTACTCGGAGAAAAAGGATTATTACCAACTAAAGATCTGGCAACAGCAATAATTTCTGTCTCCAGGGCTTTGGGTTTAAGTCCTGTCATTGCCAAGACGTTTACATACTTTGAAACTATATTTTTGGGGGATGCTATGACTAAAACCACTGTTTTAGCATTACGCTCCTTGGAATCAGATCGCTGCAGTATCTGCCAATTCAAATTTACATCTGCCAAGGGCATGGGGATAAATTCTTCCGAAGCATATCTGATGGCAGAGGAGAGCTCGTTATCAGAAAGAAACGGGAGGTCATCAATTACTCTGGTGAACACTTTTGATTCCGGAAGCGCCGCAATTATTTCTCTTCCTTCAATTTTAGTTGCCCCGAGTAATTTTTTAATAGCTACGGCAACCGCCTGAAGATCTATTTCCTGATCCGAAAGCATACCGGGAATTGGTGCTGGAATACTCCCTAAAGAAACTAATTTAGGTTGATTACCATCTTTGAGTAAGGAAACTATTTTAATAGTAGAAAAACCAATATCTAAACCAATACTTATCTTAGCCATAGGCAGTTAACTAGATGCTAGATTCTTGAAACTAGAAGCTAGATAATAATAGTTTATAATATCTAGCATCTAGATTCTAGACTCTAGATTCTACTTCACCTGGTATGTTCCCTTAACCAAGGAATATGCTCCTCCAGGACCAGAGGTAAAAAGAGTAGAGGATAAACCTGTTTCATAATCAATCTCTGAGCTGTTTATAAGTCTTATTTTCCAGGCCGTCAGCTCTTTAAAAGAATTACCAGTCCCTGGATTAATAATCCCAGTTGAGGCATAATACACCCCGGTATTTCCATTACTATTAACAGCTATTGCATCTACTCCATCAGTCCTGGAATCATACTCTGTCAAAACCATCAGTAAACTGCTTCCTATTCCTGTCCCATTAAAATGGTTAGTGGTATTTATGGTTACTTTTCCTCCTACAATAATCACTCCTGATGTCTCATTATATGATGAATCAAGAGTAAAAATATTATTACTATTTAGAGTCAGATCACCGGTAATCCAAATAGGACTTTTAACAGTTACCCTACATCCACTATTAAAATTAATACTGCCCTCAATTTTTATACCAGGCTTACTGGGATTATTTGAGCCTAAGGTATTTACGCAATTAGTAATATCACCGGTTAATACATTCTGACAATTATTAAGTGAGGAATCACAATCACCAGCCTGTTTTTTCCAATCAGTCACATTAGCATCTGAAATTGGAAAAACTTTGGGTGGTTGATCTGCTTGTCCGGAGTGAGAAATCCCAGCCACAGAGCTGTTTGCAATTGTCTGATAGTATGCATCTCCTCCGATAATCAAATTTTCAATTGTATTTGCATAGGCACTCCCATTAACATTCATTTTGTTGCTGCCGCCTATTAATACAGTTGGTGCCCCTCCCATATATGTTTTAAATGATAAATCTCCAGCTACCAGGGTCCAGGTTGGGTTTCCTGTTTTCCAGTCTGCAGACCATTTTGGCACACATTGGTCTGGATTTTCACAAATGTAGCTGGGAAATGTCACATTTTGCCAAACCCAGTATTTATTGGCATTTGATTCAAGTGTTGTAGAAATCATTAACCAATAAGTGGTATTTGCGGTTAAGGCGGGTAGGGAACTGAAAGCTACGTCTATCCATCCATATTCATCTGTTACCAAATCGTTAACTAAATCTCCTGTTGCCAACACCCCGTTTTTATTTGGTTTACCGGAAGAATCGCTTAAAATTCTGACTTTTACAGCATTGGTAGGATTTCCCGCTTTTTTAATTTTTACCGAAATTCTGTTTAGTACCTCGTTTATGGTGGGCTTGAAACTTTGTGCAACATCCAGCCTGCTTTCACCAAAAACAATCTTTCCGAAAATATAGTCCGTGCAGTTTGAACCTTCACATTCTGTTTGCTGATCAGCAGTTGCCTGTGCACCTCCTGCAATAAAAGCATCTCCAGTTATTATGTTACTATTGCCGGCAGTAATACTGCCATTAGAATATATCGAGCCCTTTATCAAATTACCATTGCCCAGCTCCATTCCTCCTTCTCCCACCTGTATACCATAATTAAAAGCTACTCCTACCCCTCTGGAGGTTTTAATTTTAATTGTTTTTTTGACCTTTGCATTATCTTTGTTTGGAACATATCCGGTTGATTCAATCATTTTAGTTGCCACATCTGTTGAGGTAACTTTAACGCTGTAAGATCCATATCCCTCTCCCATACTAACTTCCAAATCATTTTCACTAAAATTTCCGCCGGTCCGGTTTAGCGTTGCCAAAGTTTTATCTATCCCTGCTTCAGCTAATGCAAAAGCTTTTTCCGCATCTACAGAGTGAAAAGTATTGGAAAAATAAATTTGGGAGCCGGCAATAATAGATAAAACTGAAAACAAAACCACCCCCAAAGCCACAAATACAATCACTAAAATCTGTCCCTTTTGATCATGAAACAGTTTTAAGTTTTTAGTTTTAACCTCCGAAGGAGGGGTGTATTGTTTTAAGTTATTAGTCATTCCTTAAATTAGCCTCCGATGTGGCAATGCTTTGTTCATAACCTGCTCCACTTTTTTGTTTAAGTTTTAGTGTGATTCTAATTTTACTGGCTAGGGAGGGACTGACCTCCTGGGGAGGAATTTGAGAATTGAAATATTGAAAAAGTAGACTATCTACATTTAAGGATAATATTTGATTTGCCTCTTTTCTGCTGCTTGAATCAACATTTGGAAAGGATTTAAATTTAAGTTTATCTCCATCAAGGAAAAAGACATAATAATCAAACACACCGGAAATAAGATTATTATTACTATCAATTGAGGAAACAGATAAAATCAGCTGCGTTGAACCAGTGGTATAAGTAGGGGAAGAACCTACGGGATATGAGAGTACAATAGCGCTAGATTCTTTAATACCACTTCTTATCGCAGACAGGGAATCGTTAACCCCTAAACCTTGCCCTACTTTTGAAGATTCCTTATAAAAAAGACCGGCACTATTAAAAATAATTATTAAAAGTAATGCTCCCACCAGTGTTGCAATCCCTGATGCAATAACTACTTCAAGCAGCGTCAAACCAGTTTGATTAATTTGAAATTTGAAATTTGAAATTTGAAATTTTATTGGTTTAATCCTCCTTCTGCAATAAATGTTTTAAGAGTAACTATTTGATCTTTTGACATTTCTTTCCAGGAAACTGTAACCGTAATTTGTTTAACAGGCTCCAAATTGGTACAAATTTGGCTACTGCAATCTTCAATTTTTACGCTGCCGGATCCATTAGGCAGTAAACTAAATCTTGAATCCAGGATAGCAGAAGGGTTATCCGGATCACTGACTAGATTTGCATAAGGGGTCTCTCTTTTCTCCTCTATTTGCTTACTGGCAATTTCCCTTGCCAAACTTAAATGTTTACTTTTATTAATAAGGCCCATGGCATTTGGTAAATTTGCCATGAGTAGTATTATTATACCCAACATAACTACTACCAAAATGGATTCAACTAAACTGACTCCTCGAGTATTCAGTTTGGCACTTCGTACTAGAGAAACACCGCCTTGATTAGTCATTGCCTCACTTTTCTATTTTCCCTGCAGAGAAGATGGCGTAATCAAAATAAGGGGGTACTACCTTACTTATCTGGAAAAGTTTAATTCTTCTTTGAGTTTCTCCTGATGCACCGGTGGAGATAATATTTCTGGCTTGTGGCGGCAACCAACATCCGGAAGGATCACATCCAACTCCTCCACGTAACCCAACAGCCTGGAAAGCAAGAGGTTGAGAAGTTGTATTATATAAAAGCCTGGCTCTAAGTAATATTAAACCAGAAGGTAGTGAACTTAAGGTATATTTGCACTGGTAGCCTTGCATCGGAGAAGGGATGCTTCCACAAGTAACAGGTATAAAATTAGGGACACTGCGATTTGCACTACTATTATCAAGATACCATTTTCTAGGCAGATACATGGATTGAGTCGTATCATAATAGTTCAAAGTTATTTCTAAAGCACTTTTTTCTGTTGAGGTTGCATCTCCCCAATACACATCTAAGCTATTTTGTTTATAGTAGCATTGAATATTTGGACCGCAATCTGGTGGAGAAGAAGGAGTAGTAGAATCCAAATCTGCCAGCCAAACTTGGGCCACCTCTTCTTTAGGTATAGGTGGATATTCAAAAGGGGCTTGCCGTTCATTTGGTGCAGGAATATATGGTATCCGGGTAGAATCGTTAATTATGGCAGAAGAATTATTTATATTGGTAAAATCTACCCTGCAATTTACTCCATCTGCTCCACAATCATTAAGTTTTAAAGCCTTCTCAATTCCTGCCTCTGCCGCTGAAAAAGCCCGGGAAGATTGCTCCACTTTGGTGGAGGTTGATACATCAACCAGACTTTTTTGGACAATGGATAAACCTATTGCCAAAGCCACTGTCATAATAAGAACTAAAGTTAAGATTAATTGACCTTTTTCATTTTGAATTCTGTACATATCTTTAAGACTAGCACATTTGACGCAAGGCGTCACCTTAGTTGCACAGTTGTCTTAAAAGTTACAGGATCAATTTGCCCTGCCACAGAAACTGGCGCATTAACAGCATGGGAAAGTATAAAGTCAATGACTACATTATCCTTAAACCCGGCTGACCGGTCTCTTGTGAAATTACCGCTTATAAGCGAAACTCCACTTTGAGAATTTGTATCTGTTAAAACAACAGCATTCATCATCGGATTATCTACAGTGCACACCCGGTTAATGAAAACAGCATCTGTCTCCTCTTCGCCAGTTGTAGAATCTAATTCTTTGGCTGGATTATCCTGCTGGATCATTCCGTTACTGTTGGTACCGGGGGATATAAACCTGTATCTTATATATAGTCCTTTACTACTCCCGATTACCAGATTACTGGATGAGGCAGTAGTGCTTGGAGCAGTTATTGCAGGACAGATTATATTGTCTGAATTCCTGATATTACTAGACATACTTTCCAAAACTGATTGTCCGTTTTGCTTGATAGAAACTATAATTTGTGATTTATTGCTTCCTCTTAAGGTATTGATAAAAATAATCAAAACTAAAATTCCCACAATAGATAAAACTCCAATCACAACCAGCATTTCAACCAGGGTGAAGCCGTTTTTCATCAAATTCTCCTTAATATTGTTGTTAATCTGGATTCATGTGGGCCGGATACATCTATCCAGGTAACGATCACAGTAACTATTTTTTGGATTTGATAGGTTGTAGAATCATCAGTAATAATTACAGCCCTGGTAAATGGGGGTATTGATTCAGAATTAGGGGGAAGAATAGGCTGAGTAGATACAGGAGAGTAAGATGTATTAAAATTTAGTACCCCTTGACTATTTATGTTAAAAAAACAATTTAATGGCTGGGTACAACCGCTACTCACTAAATAACCCCAAATAGAACCCCCTGAACAAATAGCACTCCCTCCATTCCAGGAAGCTACATTAGCACTGGGAGGAAGATTATTTATGCACTGATTCCTATCCCTGCCTGTTCTCATAAGCTCCAGCCCTTCCTGGGCTAATTTGGTAGCTTGAGCCTGATTTTTGGAAAACTGGGCATTTCGTAAAGAGGAAATCGTAGCAAACGTCAGGGCGCTTATGACAACTACAATCACCGCAATAACCACCACCAACTCCAGTAAAGTTTGTCCTTTGACTGACGACTGATGACTGATGACTGATGACCTTCTACTGTGTATCAATTGCCCCTCCTCTGGAAATTGTAAACGGCCTTATATTAGTTGTCTTTAAATTTTTCAAATTAATCAAAATATTTGGACTTGTCCCAATACAAGAATCGCTTGAATTAAATTTTACATCTCCTGAAATCTTGGAATATGTAACTGTTAAAGGTAAGAGTGAAGTTGTGCCACAAGAGGCACCTTTAATAGACTCTATTTGAGCATTTTCTAAAGTTAAAGTTTTAACAGGGAAATTACCCTCACCGCAGTTTAGCTTAATATCTACTTTATTTACCTGAAAATCCAGTGTCCAGTTAGCCCCGCCTTTATTATTGCACAAAACTCCGGCAGTTGCATTGGCTTGTGCCAGTCTTAAAAGGGATTGAATATCTGATGTAGCTTTGTTTAATACCTGATCTTGGGAGAAACCCTTAAGGTTGATAAATGCAACTATACTCAACAGGGCAATTATAGAAATAACTACCAGAAGTTCAATTAATGTGAAGCCGGCAGGTCGCATACTTATTTAACGTAACACATCTTGCATCTTATGGTCTAGTCACACCATAGTTATAGCCACTATAACCGCTTGGGGGAGGGCTGCAGCCTGAATCCGAAGTTATACCTGTAGCATTCTCCAGCTGTACATACAAACAATAACTTGTGCAACTGGCAGCCGTTGCATCACTAATGCAACCTGCCCCCAAAGCCTGATAAAGGTATACTGTGGCACCAGGGTCTTGTGGGACTTTATTCATATAAACAAATTTCCTGCCTGAAGAATTAGTAAAAGACAGTTCGCTACCGGATGTAACAGTATAGGGGTAATACTTCTGATCCCCGTGATATTGCTCCAGCGCGCTTTGGATAAATTTTACATCTGATCTTCTTTTGGTGTCCCTGGCGCTCTTATAAACTGATTGGTAAAGGTTTAAACCAATCACCGAAAGTATGGCAATAATACTTATGGCAATCAGTAATTCAATTAATGTGAAGCCACGGGAAATTCTCATGTATTACATAATCCTGTATTGGCTCCCTGGGGACCAAATCTTAGCTTCCAGGTGGTACCGGTTTTAAAGTAGGGATGACTACTGGCATTTTGTTCTTGTGGAATCTCCAAACAATAGTCACTGCCTGATGCATTAGTAGTATATTTGTAAACTAGTGATCCGGTTGTTGTATTTATAGGATCCAGGGGGATTTTACTGTCTATAAAAGAGGTTCGATCAATCTCTGGAATCCATGGTTGTGTCTGTATACTATCACACCAGGTAGTGGATTGACAGACAGCAGTCCCTAAACTATTTAGATAAGGATATCTGTTTGATCCGCTTTTGAATTGTTCCAGCGCGATAACTATTTTTCTGGCATCGTCCAATCTTTGGGCATCCCTGGCCCTGGCCTTAACCCCGGAATATAGCGTTAGACCTATGGTTGATAAAATACCTATAATGGTAATAACAACTAATAACTCAATCAGTGTGAAGCCACTTCGACTTTGCTTAGGGCGGGCAGATCTCATATATTTAAGATTAGCTTATATTGGAATAAAATGTCAATTAAAATCTAGTTGTCACTGATAATGGCAAAACTATACTTTGACCAGGAAGTTTTAGGGGTAATGCTACCATCACACCATTTATAGTTTTGTAAATCGTTTCTTTGATTATCAGTTGTATTTTCAAGCTGGGTAACCAAAGCATAAAATTGTCCGGGTTGATCTGTTCCACACACATTGTTGTTTCCAAAATAAGCATAACCATATTGTCCGGTTATCCTGGGATCCTGATCTTTATTCAGAATATCAGTGGGAATTTTGGAAATATAATCTGATGTTAAAAGGGGAATCCAGGGTTGAGCGGCATTTGAAAAAACCCAATCGGTCATTGGATAGCTTTTATTACGTTGATAGTAAAGCTCTAGCGCCACTTTAATTGAGCGCAGGTCATCTTTTCGTCTGGCATCCCGGGCAGATTGTTGGACACCGGAGTAGGCACTTAAACCAATTACTGATAAAACAGCAATAATAGAAATTGCAATCAGAAGTTCAATCAGGGTGAAACCAAACTTATTTATAGACGACTTGGGCAGCATATTAAAGAGGTTAAAATAAATTACTGGGTATTGGTCCTGCAGAAAACTTGAGGTGTACCTCTGTTTTCCAGACGGGTACAGATTTTGTATTGGGCACTATTTGCAGCTGGAGTTGTACCATCTATTTTAGAATAAGCCGGAGCAGCTGTAGAGCAACTCGGAGTTGCACCATTTATCCAGGTAGCATCCACACCAGAATTTGCCACACTTGCGGTAGTATTAATACAATACGGATAACCTTGAGGGTCTGTTGATAGTGTTGTACTACCTCCAGGGAATACACCTCCACCAAACAAGGCTGCCGTTGCCAGTTGATATCCTGTTGAAGTTTTATTTACTTCCAGAACATTAGATATTGATTCCAACTCCGCTTTTCTTTTACCATCTCTGGCATCAGCTTGAACATTTGAGAAAAGTGCAATTGCAATAACAGAAATAATACCAATGATGGCAATAACTACCAGAAGCTCAATGAGGGTGAAACCGCTTCGACCGCGAAGCGAGGCGAGACCACGAGGATTTTTAAAAAACATGGGCAGATTAAATTTCATTAATAATTTAGTATGACCATAAACAAATTTAGGTGTCAAGTACCTATTTTTAAATACCACTGCATAATTTGCCCTCCCCAAAATAGGGCTATTAAGCTTCCCAAAACTAAAAATGGGCCAAAGGCAATTGTTTGGCCAAATCTCTTCTTACCAAAAATAATAAGTATTATGGAAAATATAGCCCCTGTTAAAAAAGATAAGACTAGTGCCAAAAGGGCTTGAGGAAAACCTAACATCAGTCCCATAAAAGCCCCCAGTTTAACATCCCCGCCTCCCATACCCTTACCCTTTGTAATAATAATCAGTCCCATAAAAAATCCAGCTATTAGCATTGCTGTTACCACCGAATACAAAAATGGTTCAATAATCAAAACTGTATGTCTTCTAAAATAATCACTATACGGGGGGAGCAAATACTTACCCAAAACAGTCTGGTTAAGAGTAAAATATAAGTAACCTACTTTTACTATAGTAAAAGCAATATTAGCAATAATCCCTAATATAATAGAAGGAATTATAATTCTATCCGGAATAAACATTTTCTTAAGATCTGTTAAAAACAGGCTAGCCAAGATAACAATAAAAAATATTTTTAGCAAAAATCCGAAGGCAAAAATTGAAAATTGCCAACCATAGGTTGATCCGCCTATGGCGGAAAAATTAAAGGGGCTTTGCCAAAACAGAAAACCAATCAGAATGCCCAAAATTACCTCAACTATTGGGTATTCCAAAGAGATTTTTTTATGACAGTATCTACATCTACCTCTAAGAATTAAATAAGAAACAACAGGAAAAAGGTCGTACCATTGCAGAGTTTTTTTGCATTGCAAACAATACGACCTTCCCCAAAAAGACCTGTAACTTAAGCTTCGATCAGCCAATGCTTTAACAAAGCTTCCCAGAACAGTTCCCAGTAAAAAACCGAAAAGAGCTGTTTCCACCTAAATCAATTGTACGCACAGGGTGCTGTACTTGAATCAGTAAGCAGACCTAGATTAGAACCAACTTCAAAACGACCGGTGTTATCAGTTGCATTCTCATCCCCACCATCAGTTGCCATTTTGTTTTTTTGCTGAACCGATTCCAAAACAGCATTAATTTCCCAGGCGTCATTGTTTGCGCAATAAGCATAATGCAAAGTCGCATCATTGACCGGATCAACCGGCAGAGTTGGAACTGATACACTTTGTTGACCGGATAAATTTACTGTTACCCATCCACTACCATCTGCAGCTCTTGATCCTGCATTGCTTTTTCCACCACAGGGATAAGTACCACCATTACATAGAACTCCCTCTGCACCGGCACCTGTTGCCTCCTGCACTGCTACGTTAATGGCATTTTGCAAATTAGCAAGATCTGAAAGTCTTGCAGCATCTCTACCTCTTCTTGTTAATTCCAAAGGATTAATAATTAAAACCACAACTGCTGCTAAAATTGCAACAATTGCGATAACTACCAAAAGTTCAACCAAAGTAAAACCTTTGTGAGCAGATTTTATCAAAATATTCACCCCCTTTCAAAAAATATTTTTTGCAACTACTCCATTGTATTCACACTAAAAAGATGTTGTCAACTTGTATATTGGCAAAATGATTGATATAACTAAAAATGCTACACCAATTCCTAAAATAATCAAAATAATTGGTTCTATCGCAACTGTCAGGTTTTTAATCAGATGATCTGATTCTGATTCAAAATAATCAGCCAGCTTAAAAAATATTTCATCTACCTTACCTGTTTCTTCACCAACTTTAATCATCTGACTGACGATTTTTGGGAAAACATTGGCAGTTAAAAGGGAGGAGAAAGGCAGTCCTTTTTCAACACCGTTGTAAGATTCTTTCAATGCATTTTTAAAAACAGGATTATCTGTTAAATCAGAAACAATCCCTATAGATTCCAAAAGAGGAATACCTGCCGAGGTGAGAAGACCAAAAGTACGGTTAAAATTGGTTAAGGTTACATTAGTAATAACTTTGCCGACAATTGGTAGCTTCAATGTTAATTTACCCAGTAACAGGTTTCCTTCAGGGGTCTTACTCCATCTTTTAATTCCAAATATCAATCCTAAAGAAGCCAGGATCATTGCCCACCAGAAATTTACAAATAAATTGGATGTAAAAATCAAAATTTTGGTAGGCAGAGGCAGTTCAATTGTTGATTGCTGATAAAGCGCAACTAATTTAGGAATAACAAATACCATCATTATAACAATTACAATAAACATCATTCCCAAAACAACAACCGGATAAATTAATGCCCCTTTAACTTTGGCTTTAAATTCCCGTTCTTTTTCTAACCCGTCAGCCATTTGCAAAAGCACTTGATCCAGCTTTCCAGAAGCTTCTCCGCTTTTAACCAGATTTACATAAAGTTTAGGAAAAATATTTGGATATTTCCCTAAAGCTTGAGCAAGAGTTAATCCGCCTCTTATATCCTGGGATATATCCTCCAGGGCTTTTTTTAAAGTTTTATTTGTTTGTTGCTCTTCCAGGATATCTATAGCATCAGATAAAACCAGTCCGGATGAAATCATGGTGGCAAGTTGTCTGGTAATTACCACTAAATCGCTAAAACTAACCCTGTTTAAAAATTTATCGATAAATTTAATTGAAGAAACACCTTTAGGCTTGACTGAAATTACTATTAATCCTTTTTTACGCAATATTACTGCGGCAGAATGTATGTCAGGCACTTCAACTGTGCCGATATGATCTATTCCTTTTGAATCTTTTGCAGTGTATATAAATTCAGCCATTCTATTTAAGTTACTTAAGTAACTTACCCAAAAGCTCCGGTCTTTGGGCAAATCTTAAAGCAGTATCCTGGCTGATTTTCCCTTTTTTAAACAAATCGGCAAGGGATCTTTCCAAAATCTGCATTCCTAATTCAGCAGAGGTCTCTATCAGGTTATCTATTAAATAGGATTTTGCCTCCCTGACAACATTTCTTACAGCCGGAGTAGCAAATAAAACCTCTGATGCGAGTATTCTGCCCGGTTCAATTGTGGGAATAAGCCGCAAAGAAATAATGGCTTCCAAAGTTGATGCCAGTTGTAATCTTATTTGCGGTTGCTGAATCTCCGGAAATACATCAATAATCCTGTCAACAGATTGGGAAGCTGAATTGGTATGAAGAGTGGCAAAGACCAGATGACCTGTCTCCGCAATTGTCATAGCCGAGGCAATTGTTTCCAAGTCTCTCATTTCCCCGATCAGTACTACATCCGGATCCTCCCGCAGTGCAGAACGCAGTGCATTTCCCCATGATCTTGTATCTTTATACATCTCCCTTTGGTCTATCAAAGCTTTGGCAGGAGGATATACATATTCTATAGGATCCTCAATTGTGATTACGTGGATTGCCCTCTCGTGATTAATTTTATTAATAAAGGAAGCCAGGGTGGTAGATTTTCCATGGCCGGTTGGGCCTGTCACCAGAACAAATCCCTGCTTAAGTTCTGTTAACTTTATAACAGATTGAGGCAAACCTAACTCATTCACCTCTGGAATCCTGAAGGGAATCAGTCTTAAAGAGGCAGCTGAAAAACCTTTTTGTCTGTAAATATTAACTCTAAACCTGGCTTTATTTTCGAATTCAAAAGAGAAATCCAACTCAAAAGACTGCTTAAAAATATTTTGTTGAGCCTCGGATAAAAGGGGTGCACTCATGCTTTCCACCTGCTCCGGGGTTAATACTGGCTCACCCGGTACAGGAATCAATTCTCCATGAATCCTAATCATCGGTGGAAATCCCACAGAAAGATGCAAATCAGAGGCATTTCTATTTATGGTTAGTTCCAAAAGCTGTTGAATATTCATAAAATAACTTAAGACTTGGGACTGAAAACTAAGAACTTAAAACTGAAAACTTTTTGTCTTAAGTCTTTAGTTCCAAGTTATTAGTCTTGTGCTACTCTCAATACCTCCTCCAAGGTCGTAATGCCTTCCAAAACTTTCAAATATCCATCCTGTTTCATAGTGATCATTCCTTCTTCAATAGCTTTTTGTTCAATTGAATTAGAAGAGGCGTGCTCTAAAACTAATTTTGCAATAGTATCGCTCATTACCAAAGCCTCAAAGATACCAATTCTGCCCAAATATCCGGTATGTCCACAAAAATTACAGCCTTGACCTTTATATAATTTCATACCTGCTTGCTCCGAGCGGGGAGTGAGTCTTCCCAAAACTGACTTTATATTTTCCAAAACCTCTGGCGGCGCACCAAATTCAACCCTGCATTTAGGGCAGATTTTCCTTACCACCCTTTGTCCTAAAACTGCATTTAAGGCTGATGTTAGAAGAAATGGTTCAACACCCATATCCAAAAGCCTGGGAGGTGCGCCTGCAGCTGAATTAGTATGAAGGGTGGAAAAAACCTGGTGACCTGTTAGCGCAGCCTGAATAGCCAAATCAGCAGTCTCTGTATCCCGCACCTCACCAACCATGATTATATTCGGATCCTGCCTTAAAAAAGACCTTAAGGCTGACGCAAAGGTAAGTCCGACTTGTGGATTTACCTGAACCTGATTAACCCCGGGAATCTGATACTCAACAGGATCTTCAACTGTCACCACATTAACCCTAGTCGTTGAGATTTTTGTCAAAACAGAATAAAGGGTGGTGGTTTTTCCTGAACCTGTAGGACCACAAACTAAAATAACTCCATGTGTTCTTAAAAGTTGAGACTCAAAACTCTTGAGCGAAACCCCCCTTAAACCTAACTCTATTAAAGTTGGAGCAGCAGAGGATTTTGGTAAAAGCCGCAGTACCACTTTTTCTCCGAAAACTGTTGGGACTGTAGATACACGAAGGTCAACTTCGTTTTGGCCAAAGCGAAAAGTAAACCTGCCATCTTGTGGCAGCCTTTTTTCATCTATTTTTAAATTGGACAGGATTTTTATCCTGGAGATGACCGCATCATGTACACCTTTGGGTAGAAGAATTTTCTCATGTAAAATTCCATCAATTCTGTATCTGACTCTGGTCCGATCCTCTTGAGGCTCGATATGAATATCAGAAGCTCTGGTTTTAACAGCATATTCCATAAGCTGGGTAACAATATTGGAAACCGGAGCTTCTCTGATAATTTCCGGCCCTGTTTCAAGTTGTGCTTCCGGTTTAACATCCTGCACTTCTTGTAAGGCAGAGGTTACCTCGGAAGTTAAATTTTGAGCATACTGATCACCAATTGCTTTTAAAACATCTTCAGGCAGGGCCAGAAAAGGCTTAACTCTTTTTCCGGATCTTTTCTCTATAAATTGAATTATTTGAATATCCAAAGGGTCTGCCATTGCCACCATAAGTTCATCATTATTTTTCTCAAAAGGGATAATGGTATAACGGCGGGCTGCAGCTTCAGGTATTAGATTTAGGATATCTGTTGAAATAGCCCTACCTTCCATTTTTACAAAAGGCACATTTAAAAGTTGGGCTTTAGCTTGAGTAATTTTTTCTATTGGAACAAGATTATGCTGGATTAAAATTTTATCAATAGGCTGACCTGAATTTATACTTTCCAGCTTCACAGTAGAAAGTTGGTCTGGAGTTAGCAAACCTTCCCTAAAAAGAATATCTTCAATTGTGCTGCTTGGTTGGACAGTTGTATTGGGCATACTTTCATTATGTTAAAATTGGCCCATGATTGCAAGGCTTTTAATTTCAGCGGCTTTAGAAAGAAGGAAAGAAGAGATAGATAAAATTTTAGTTAGCCATAAACTTACCCTTAATCATCCTGATCTCCTTTATTTCCCTTATACTTCCAAACTGGGTATTGCGGAGGCAAGAAAAATAAAGGAGTTTTTTTCCCTTAAACCATATTCCGCTAAAGGTAGGGTAGTGGTCTTAGAAGATGCATCAGCTCTCACAAGCGAGGCCCAAAATGCGCTTTTAAAAACTTTGGAAGAATTACCTAAAGAGGCTTTATTTATTTTATGTGCCAGTTCAGATGCATCCTTTTTACCAACAGTTTTATCCCGCTGCCAGATCATCCTTTTACCCATGCCCGGTATGGGATACATTGACATACCAGGTTTTTCAGCACATATAGAAAAATTATTAAATTCCAGTATCGCTGAAAGGTTTGAGTATGTTGAAAAATTAAAAGATAGGGAAGAGTTTTTACAATCTTTATCTCAATCATTCCATACAGCTTTGCTGGAGTACAGAAAGGAAACAAAAAATGCGATCGCTCAAAATGTTCCCTTAAAAGAAATTGAAACTTTTTTAAAAGAACTTTTGCAAGCAGAGGAGTGGCAGAAACAAAATGTTAATATCAGGGCAATTTTGGAGTATTTAATGCTGGTCATGCCTCAAAAATAGTGTTAGAATAATACTTTATGGCAAAAGATTCCTCAAAATATTCCGCAGAACAAATTCAGGTTTTAGAAGGCTTAGAACCAGTACGCAAACGTCCTGGAATGTATATTGGTTCCACAGATAGTAGAGGCTTACATCATTTAGTTAAAGAGGTGGTTGATAATTCCATTGATGAGGCTTTGGCAGGTTATGCCAAAAATATTTGGGTAACTTTACATGAGGATGACTATGTCAGCGTTGCCGATGATGGCAGGGGAATTCCGGTTGATATACATCCCAAGGTAGGGATTTCAGCCCTGGAGGTTATTATGACCACCCTTCATGCCGGAGGAAAATTTGGAGAAGGCGGATATAAAGTCTCCACAGGTTTACACGGAGTCGGGGTGTCTGCTGTTAATGCACTCTCGGATTATGCCAGGGCAGAGGTCAGACGGGATGGAAAAGAATTTTTCCAGGAATATTCACAAGGTAAAGCAAAAAGTAAGGTTGCACCACTACCAAAGGATGCAAAGCTACCATATAAATCTAAGTTTAAATGGACTGCAAAATCCGGCACCAAAATTACCTTTTTAGCAGATAAATCAATTTTTTCAACCATCACCCCTGAATTTGATAAGTTAGAAAAACAGCTTAAACAGGTGGCATATTTGGTAGCCGGGATTTTATTTCATCTTTACGATGAAAGAACTAACGAAGAGCGGCACTTTTATTTCCAATCAGGGCTGGCCACTTTAATTAAGCATTTAAATAAAAATAAAGCCCTAATTCATCCTGAACCAATTTTAATCCACAGAGTTGTGGAAGGAGTAGATGTTGAAGCAGCAATTCAGTATAACGATGGCTTTAATGAAAACGTAGAAAGCTTTGCCAATGTGGTACCAACCACTGAAGGCGGCACCCACTTAACCGGTTTTAGAATGGCCTTAACCCGGGCTATTAATGACTATGCCAGAAAATCCGAGGCCTTAAAAGAAAAAGATGAAAACTTAACCGGTGAGGATATGCGGGAGGGATTAACGGCTGTTATTTCTATTAAAATGGATTCAGACAAGATCCAATTTGAATCTCAAACTAAGGAAAAACTAGGCAACGCAGAAGTTGGACCGATTGTTTCGCAGGTTGTTAAAGAAGGCCTGGATATGTTCTTTGAGGAAAATCCTCAAGATGGCAGGGCAATTCTGGAAAAAGTCCTGTTAGCAGCCCGCGCACGAGCAGCAGCAAGGGCTGCTAAAGACGCTGTTATTAGAAAAGGGGCGCTGGAAGGCATGACTCTTCCTGGAAAGTTAGCTGATTGTCAAAACCGGGATGCAGCAGAATCCGAGCTATATATAGTAGAAGGAGATTCTGCCGGAGGTAGTGCAAAACAGGGAAGGGATAGAAAATTTCAGGCCATTTTACCCTTGAGAGGTAAAATTTTAAATGTGGAACGGGCCAGGCTTGATAAAATCCTGGAGTTTGAGGAAATTAGGGCTTTAGTGATTGCTTTGGGAACAGGAATTGGAGACAGTGTGAATTACACCAGAACCAGATATCACAGAATAATTATTATGACTGATGCTGATGTTGATGGGGAACACATCAGGACCCTGCTTTTGACATTTTTCTTCAGGTATTTGCCGGAAGTTATTACCAAAGGCTATCTATACATAGCCCAGCCTCCGCTTTATAAAATTCAAAAGGGTAAAGAGATTAATTACGCTTATTCTGATGATGAAAAGCTGGTAGTATTAAAGAAAGTAGGTTCAGATACCCAAACGATTGTTTCAAGATATAAAGGTCTGGGAGAAATGAATCCGGATCAGCTTTGGGAAACTACCATGAATCCGGAAAACAGGGTTTTAAAACAGGTTACAGTAGAGGATGCAGTAGGAGCAGATGAGGTATTTACCATGCTTATGGGAGATGAAGTCCCGCCCAGAAAACGCTTCATCCAAACCCACGCCAAACAGGCTATTCTTGACATATAGAATCATTTTGAGTAATATCCACTGATTAAGATAAATTTATGCCAGAACAAGATCAAATTGGTAGATTTGTAAATCATAAAGAAATGAGACCAGCTGCAGGCAAGGGGGGGGTAGTAAGATTAATTTATCAATACGAAGATGGAGAGATAGGTTACCTGGAAGGTGATAATGTAATTAAATTCTTTAAGGATGTGGATTTTGTACTCGGTTTTATTGGCGCTACGCGCGCATATATGCTCCCAGAAAATTTCCTCAATTTAACCTGGAGAGTTCTTAACAAAGAAGAAGCAACTGGCTTATTGCAACAAAACCCTCCACCAAGTCCCTGGGATAAATTGGGATAAATAGTGACTAACCCACACCGGGTGTGTGTTGAATAGATACATAAGGACTTTTCTGCTTTTCGCATTGTCCTTGTAAAAATCATATAATATCCAAATGAAGGTACATTTTTTGGGAATAGGGGGATCTGGGGCATCAGCTGCAGCTGCGCTAGCCCAAGCCCAAGGGTTTGAAGTTACCGGTTGTGATTTAGAAGTTAATAATGAATTTACAACTATTTTCCAGCCAAATCAACTCTTCAATGGCCACAATCCAAAACATTTAGCCAAACTTCCTGGGGTGTCAATAGGATTCCACCCCTGGGGTGTCCAAATACTTGCAGTCACCCCGGCAATTTTTTCGCTAGATCCAAATAATCCAGAACTACTGGAAGCAAAAAGAAATAATATCCCGGTAATGACCTGGCAGCAGTTTGTAGGAAAGTATTTAACCAAGGAAGAATTTGTCATAGCTATCTGCGGAACTCATGGTAAAACAACCACCACTGCCATGATTGCCCAAGTCCTGGAGGATGCAAACTTAAATCCAACTGTTTTACTGGGAGCAATACACCCAAAATGGAATGCTAACTACAGAGTCGGGAAAGGCAAATATTTCGTGGTGGAAGCAGATGAATTTAATGATAACTTTTTGCACTTTAAGCCCGATATTTGTGTTGTAACTAACATCGAGATGGATCATCCTGAATACTTTAGAGATTTAAATACATATTTAGATTCTTTTGAAAAGTTTTTACTTCAGACCAGAGAAACAATTGTGGCCAATCTTTTAGATAAAAACGTTGCAGAATTGGTAAAAGATGTTATGAAAACTCCTAGACAAAAGTATCACGATCGTAATAAATTTGTCCAGTACTTAGACTACTCCAGGAATAAATTAAGTTTTCCACTTAAAATACCCGGGGAATTTAACAAATTAAACGCCCAAGCAGCAATGCAGGTTGGTTTGCTTTTGGGAATTGATCCAAACATCATTAAAAAAAGTCTTTCCGATTATACAGGGGTAAATAGAAGATTTGAGTATATTGGAGAATACAGGGGAGCAAAAGTATATTCTGATTTTGGCCATCATCCAACTGAAATTAAAGTTACCATGGAGGCGGTCAGGGAAAAGTTCCCGCATACCAGAATCCTCTTGGTTTACCAACCTCATATGTTTTCAAGGACTAAATATTTATTTGATGATTTTGTCAAAGTTTTTAAAAATATTCCGGCAGATAAAACATATATTATGGATATTTATCCATCTCGCGAAATAGATACTGGTTTGGTTTCCAGTAAAGAGCTTGTGGAAACAATTGGTAAAAATTCTGTAGTTTACATCGGATCTGCAAATGAAACTTTAGAAAAATTAAAACCAGAAATAAAATCCGGGGATATCCTCTTTTTTATGAGCGCAGGGGACACTGATAAATTAGCTAAGGAATTAGTTAATCCTCAAGACTAACTTTTTTTAATTTACCATTTAATTTTTCTCCAAAAAATCTGCCAGCTACTTTTTTCACCCGTTCAGGTGCATCAGTAACATAAAACTCATACTCTGGATTTGGATTATCACTTAAAAGATCTACCTCTTCCAATCTTTCCTTTAACATTTGGGCAGTTGGCTCTGCAGAGTCTACTAAAGTCATTTCATCTCCCACAGTCTTTTTGATAGCATCATACAATAGAGGATAATGTGTACATCCTAAAATCAGTGTATCTACTCCCTTATCAATAAATTCCTGCAAGTAATCTTGCGCTATTAATTTCGTGGCCTCATGATTATTTAACCCTTCTTCTGCCATTGGTACAAACAAAGGACAGGCAGAGGCTATAATTTGGGCATCAGAGTTATAAAATTTAAGCATCTTTTGATAAGATCTACTTTTGATTGTACCCAGTGTACCAATCACTCCAATCTTTTCATTTTTAGTAGTCGCAATAGCTTTCCTAACAGCAGGTTTAATAACACCTAAAGTAATAACCGGAAAAGCTACCTTTTTAATCTCATCATAGCAAAGCCCGGAAATTGTATTACAGGCAATAATCAAAGCTTTAATTTTTTTCTTGAGCAAGAAATTTGTCATTTCAAGGGCAAATTTGGTGACTACTTCTTTACTCCTGGGCCCATATGGCACTCTGGCTGTATCTCCGATATAAATTATACTTTCATGAGGTAGTGTTCTTATAATTTCTTTTGCAACTGTTAAACCACCAATACCAGAGTCAAATATTCCAATAGGAGCATTATTCATAAGAAAAACGGGCCAGAAAAAGATATAATACCACAATATGAGAGTATTAATCTTTGGTTTAGGGCTTAATCAAGGTGGGGTTGGATCTGCTAAATATTTTGCCCAAAAAGGTATGGAGGTTAAAGTTACAGATCTAAAATCTGGGAGCATTTTAAAACTCTCACTTGATCAATTAAAAGATTTTTCCATTAGCTACACACTAGGTGAGCACAGATACGAGGATATTGATTGGGCAGATTTAATTATTAAAAATCCGGCAGTAAAACCTAATAACCCATATATTGAGTACGCCACCAAAATTGGGAAGAAAGTGGAAATGGATATGGGAATATTTTTGGAATATGTTAATCCTTCACAAATTATTGGAGTAACAGGTACCAAAGGAAAATCTACCACAGCAACATTAATTTATAAGATCCTTAAGGCATCCTTGCATGTCAACTCATCCCATACCCGGCATGGGTTAGGTGAACATGAAGGGAATATAATTCTTGCAGGCAATATTGGGAAAAGTGTCCTAGACGTTATTCCAGATATTAAACAAGACACACTAATAGTTTTAGAAATATCCTCTTTCCAACTGGAAGCTTTTGATCAACATAAGGTTTCCCCAAGATGGTCAGTTATCACCAATATTACTCCGGATCACCTTAATTATTATTCCACCATGAATGAATATCTCTCTGCCAAAAGAATTATTGGTAAGTACCAGACTGCGCAAGGCTTCCTTTTCCTAAGAAAAAATGATCCAATCACCGCAAAAGTGAATTTTACCAAGGATTTTAAAGGACGAATAATTTATTTCTCTAAAGTGGACTTGCCAAAAAAATTCCATCCACATTTGATGGGAGATCATAATCTTGAGAACATGGCAGCTGCTTTGGCGGTGGCAAGGGTTTTTAATATATCGCAAGATCAGACATTGCAAACGATGGCCAATTTTAAAGGAGTACCTTTTAGGATAGAACTTATAAAAACATGGAATGGGGTAAAAATTTATAATGACACCGTAGCCACCAGCCCGGAAGCATCAATCCAAGCCATAAAAACCTTAGGTGGCAATCTAAAGTCACCCCTGGGGTGTTTGATTCTTATCTGCGGAGGAATGAATAAGAAAATGGAGTATACAAAATATGTAACGATCGTGCATAAATTTGTCAATAAGGTTTTTTTCTTGGAAGGTGATGCAACAGATACTATTACCTCGTCATTGCGAGCGAAGCGTAGCAATCTCAAAATTCATGGGCCTTACAATAATTTGGAACAGTTGTTAACTGATGTTAAATCTGAAGTCCAATCAGGGAATGTAATCCTTTTTTCACCGGCAGCAACTTCATTTAACCTGTTTCAAAATGAGT
Organism: uncultured Gammaproteobacteria bacterium; assembly: GCA_964547465.1. GTDB lineage: Bacteria > Patescibacteriota > Microgenomatia > Daviesbacterales > UBA10151 > CAZJNI01. The sequence goes on along the minus strand of CAZJNI010000003.1, from coordinate 50,932 downwards.
TTGACAGGGGCAGAAAATTTAATCTAGCTGTTCAGAAAGTTTTTGGATGATAAGTAAAATTAAGCGTATTTTATATTTTCCAATAGCTTATTATTTTAGGATTTTTGCCCAAATCCAGCTACTTTTATGGAAACCAAAAATAATTGTTATTACAGGTTCTAATGCTAAAACAACCCTGTTGCATCTACTGGAATCACAAATTGGAGAAAGTGCCAGATATTCCCATCATGCCAACTCTTCATATGGAATACCTTTTGATATTCTGGGTCTTTCCAGAAAAACTTTAATGATAGGGGAGTGGCCATATTTATTTTTGGCCGCACCTTTTAGGGCTTTTAAAAAACCATATAAAGAAAATTTATATATAGTTGAGGCTGATTGTGATAGACCAAAAGAGGGAAAATTTCTGGCAACTTTTCTAAAACCGGACACAACAATTTGGATAAATAGTGGCAAAACCCACAGTATGAATTTTGAAAAACCTATTGAAGAAAACATTGCTTTTGAGTTTGGCTACTTTTTAGAAAATACTAAAAATCTGGCAATTATAAATGGCGATTTACCTCTTATCAAAAAACAGCTTTCCAGAACCAATGTAAAAGTTATACAGATTACTCGGGCAGGACATTTGCAAAAATATACACTTAATAAAAATTCAACTGAATTTAGAATAGATAATAAAAATTATCATCTTGACTGTCTTTTACCTCAAGAATCTTTCTATCAGATTATGGCTGCCTTAAAAGTTTTAGAGTACCTGAATTTATCTATAGATCAATCTTTCTCTAAATTCGTCCTACCCCCGGGGCGAAGTTCTGTTTTTGAAGGAATAAAAAATACCACTCTTATTGACAGCTCTTATAATGCTAATCTTTCTTCTATGACTGTAATTTTAAATATGTTTAATAAAATTCCTGCAAATAAAAAATGGGTGGTATTGGGGGACATGTTAGAACAAGGAAGTGAGGAGCGGCCGGAACATGAAAAGCTTGTAGAGGTTATTGCAAAATATGATTTTGAGAAAATTATTCTAATGGGTCCAAGAGTTTCAAAGTATACTTATCCAAAATTGAAACCTTCAGTCAGGTTTGAGACACCAAAAGAAGTTTTGGATTATCTTTTAGAAAATATTAGCGGGGGAGAGACTATTCTTTTCAAAGGGGCCAGATTTTTGGAAGGAGTAATCGAGCATTTATTATTAAATAAAAGTGATATACAAAAATTATGCAGAAGAGAACTGGTTTGGCAAAGGAGGAGAGAACAATGGGGACTATAATCATTTTACATGGATGGACATATTCAACTGAAAAATGGCTACCATTTATTAATCTTTTAAAAGAGGCGGGATTTGATGTTAAACTACCTAAAATTCCAGGATTAACAGAAAAAATCAACCGGGTATGGAACCTAGATGATTATGTTAATTGGCTTAATAATAAAGTTGGCAATGAAAAAGTTATTTTAATTGGTCATTCCAGCGGGGGAAGAATGGCTTTGGCATATTCCCTAAAATACCCGCAAAAAGTTGAGCAGTTAATATTGATTGATAGCGCGGGAGTTTATCATAAAAAGTTATCAATAAGAATTAAAAGATTTATTTTTAGAAAAATTGCCAAATGGGGCAAGAGGCTTACATCCTCTGAAACGTTAAAAGATCTGTTATATAAACTAACCGGAGAAAGCGATTATAACAAAGCTACTCCTCTGATGAAACAGACCATGAAAAATTTGATCTCTTCTGATTTAACGCCTCACTTATCTGAAATTAATGTCCCCACCACAATTATCTGGGGTGAGTTTGATAAAACCACTCCTGTTTTTGATGGCCGTTTAATGCATAAATTAATTCCCAACTCCACTTTCTATATAATAAAGTCAGCCAAGCATTCTCCGCAATTTACTAATCCAAAAGAAGTTGTGGAAAAAATAGCAAAGGGGTTGTGATGAATATATTTAATTCTTTAGGTTCTAATTATGATTTTAGTTTTGTTTTAAAATCTCTTCTGACTTTTGATGGAAAATCAAATAACTTGAAAAAGTTCCTGGAAGATAAATATGGTGGCCAAGTAACCTTATTATATAAAGGCAGACAAGCTATAGAACTTGCTCTAAAAATTTTAAATTTGGAGGAAGATTCATATGTTGCCATAAATGGTTTTACCTGTTTTGCGGTTTATGATGCAGTTAAAAAAGCGGGGCTGAATATTGAATATTTAGATATTGAAAAGGGCAGTTTAAATTTTTCCTCTCAATCTTTACAAAAAAAATTAAATGAAAACCCAAAAATTAAAGTAGTCATTATTCAAAATACTTTGGGTTATCCTTGCAAAGCGGAAGAAATTTCCAGAATCTGTAAAGAAAATGAAATTATATTAATTGAAGATTTAGCACACTCCATTGGTACCAGATATGAGGGCACTCAAGAAGCCGGGATGGTGGGAGATTTTGTAGCTCTATCATTTAGCCAGGATAAAATGATAGATGGAATTTCCGGCGGAGCATTAATAAAAAGGACAGGTGTCAACGTAATCCACCTGGAGGGTGGGATAGATTCACACCTTCGAGGTGTGGACACAAAAATTCAGCTAATTGATAGACTCTATCCTCTTTTTAGTTTTCTTATTAGAAATAGCTACTTTTTAGGTATTGGTAAAATCCTTCATTTTACTGCCAAAAAATTAAACTTATTATCAAGACCAATGGATAACGGCTCAAATAATGAACTGAATAGACTCCCAAATTGGTACGCCAACCTTATAAAAGACCAGTTTGAAAAATTAGAGAAAAATTTACATCATCGAAAAGCAATCTCTTACATTTATGCCAAAAGTATAAATCCGAAAATTCTATCTTCATCTATAGTCAATCAAATTTCACAATCTTCTAATCTTCGTTTCCCAATTTTTGTTAATAACAGAATTAATCTTATCCAATATCTTGAGAGTCATCAAATTTACGTGTCAGATATTTGGTATGACGGGCCCATTGCTCCAAAAAAATATCTTTCTCAAACAGATTACAAAAATCAGTGTCCAAACTCTGAAATAGCATCAGATGAAATTGTTAATCTGCCTACACATATAAATATTGATGAAAAAGAAGCAGAGAAAATTTCCCAATTAATTAACCAATGGCTAAAATTACAGTAGAACAAATTACAAGTGAAAAAATATGGGAAAAATTCATGGTTTCTCACAAAGAGGCTAATTTCCTTCAGAGTTGGAGCTGGGGAGAGTTTCATCAAAATTTGGGAAAAGTTATTAAAAGAATTGGATTTTATGATGGAGAAAAATTGGTTGGAATTATGCTCGTTATTAAAGAAGAGGCAAAGCGAGCCAGCTACTTAACAATCCCCGGCGGACCATTAATTAATTGGGAAGATATAGAACAGCTAAATTTATTTAGAAGAATCATTGAGGAAATTGCAAAACAGGAAAAATGCAGCTTTGTAAGAGTTCGTCCTCAAATTTTGGAAAATGAAAAAAATAGTTTAGTTTTTGAAAAATTAGGATTTAAATCTGCTCCTATGCATCTTCATGCAGAACTCACAAGACAGCTCAATCTGGAAAAGAAAGAAGATCAACTTCTTTCTGAAATGAGAAAAACAACCAGGTATGAAATTAAAAAAGCAATCAAGTTGGGAATTAAAATCACTGTCAGTAAAAAACTTGAGGATATTGATGAGTTTTACAAGCTGCAAAGAGAAACTGCAAAAAGGCAACATTTTGTAGAATTTGATAAAAGATTTTTGAAAGAACAGTTTTCTGTATTTGTTAAAGATGACCAGGTGCTGCTTTTTACAGCTTATCTTGGAAAAAGAAAGCTTGCTCAAGCTTTTATAATTTTTTATGGAGAAGAAGCTGATTATCATTATGGAGCCTCTACTCTGGATGGAAGAATTTATCCCGGGGCATATTTAATACAGTGGGAAGCCATAAAGGAGGCAAAAAAGCGGGGAATGAGGCGTTACAATTTCTGGGGAGTAGCACCGGAAGGGGAAATAAACCATAGATTCTGGGGGGTATCAGTTTTTAAAAGAGGTTTTGGGGGAGAAGATATTGAATATATGCATGCCAGAGACCTGATAATAAATCCGCTTTCTTATAAGATTAACTGGTTAATCGAAACAGCTCGCAAAAAAGTCCGCAGAGTATAAATCTTATTGGATAAAATGGTTAATTAGCTAAAGGGTGAAGGACCAAAACCCATTTTTTGAATAGTGGCATCTATTTCTTTCAAAAATTTAATAGCATGTAGAAGTTGTTCTATTTCGGGCATCTTCTGCATTGTAAATACTGCACCAGCTGCTTCAAACTGATTCACCCCAAAGCTCAACCCGGCAATTCGAGATGGAGTTGAAAATCTACTCCCGTAAAATTGCATTCTTCCTCCTAAATATGTTACTAGTGATGCTCCGCTTCGATTAACCTCTAAATAAGGATTCAGGGTATTGTGGGAATAAGAAGTACCATCGGCAACAAACCCATAATTGGGATTTGAGGCAAAATTAAGATGGCCTTGGATAAACGGCTTTAATTTTAATACTATATCTGTTACAGATGATACTCCACTTCTAAAATCAGGGTCATATCTATAAACAGATACAACTTGATTTACTAATATATCTTCTTCAATAGCTCGAGCAACCCTGTATTCTGGTGGCAATATATCAGATAAATCAGCTGATCCAGCTGATTTCAAAATTGCTTTTCTTGTTATTTCTCCATACAAACCATCAGATAAAAGATTAAATGGATCTTGATAGTTAATTCTACTTACAAAATCGCAAGCTTCTATCCCTATTTCACGCTGGAGGGCTATTAGTCTATCTTCTATTTTACCAACTGCTGTTTGAGTTGATTCTGTTTGCACAAAACTTCCGGCTCTTTCAGGATTTCCACCCGGTGGTAAAAGCATAGTCATAGCCTGAAAGTATAACATAACTATTAAAAAATGTGGAAACTAATCAAATAATATATAATTTCAAAAAATACAAATGATATTCTTACCTCCCGGTGACCCACGATTAAAACAAATTTCCCAGCCTGTTCCAGAAATTCAGCTTACCCGCCCGGAAATCCGAGAAGTTGTAGAAACCATGCTTAAGGTGGCACGCGGACAACAGAAAAATAATAAAAAACCTATCATGGTAGGGTTGGCTGCACCACAGATTGGGATTTTAAAAAGAATAATTCTGGTGGATGTGAAGGCGGATGGGCGGGGTAAAGTAGGAAGTCTCCATATTTACATTAATCCAGAAATTACCTGGGTTTCCAAACAAAAAGCGGAATGGTATGAAGGCTGTTACTCCACTTCCAGAGTTTGCGGAATAGTTTCCAGACCTGTTTCCATAAAAGTTAAGGCATTCAAGCTGTCATACCGTTTCGTCAATAGACTTCCGATACAGTTTCGTCAGATTGAAGAGAAACATACTGATTATACTGCCAGGATTTTTCAACATGAAATTGATCATTTAAATGGCAAAGTATTTGTAGATCATATTACTAACCCGGAAAATCTGCATTGGGTTAAAAAATCAGAATTTCCACTTTACAGAAACAAGCAAGCTTGGCGCAACTGGCCTAAAAAATGTTCTTTTGAAAAGTGGGCGAAAATTAAAAATCCCAGTATGTCTACTTAATCCATACCTGGCATGGGTAGTAACATGGGTATAAAGCTTAATGTTGACAATCAGTAGTAAACTATAGTCTCTATTCTAATTTAGAAAATGACAGAGAAACGATTAACACGAGCGCAAACAGGAGTCTTAACAGGAACCGAATTCGTTGAGAGTGTACCTTGGCGACACGCAATTTTAGATCATAATCGAAGAGATCTATTAAGAATAATAGAGAATTGCGCAAGAAATGCTAACGAAGTTTCTTATGGCACGTTTATTATCGCCATAAGCGGACAAAGCACCCTTGGTAAATCTGCATTTAGCTATCAACTTGCCCACTATATTGGCAGATCACAAAATGTAGTAGATTTAGACTGCTACCTTAAATCGAGAGAATGGAGACTGGCGAATAATGTGTCGGGTCCTGCTCCTGAGGCAAGTAATTTGGAAGAAGCTACTCAAGATATAGAAGAATTACTTAGTAAAAGAGAACGGTATTTCCGCTATCACTCTCATGAAACTGGAAAAACAGGAGAAGCCCCTCAAAATTCTCAGCTTTATCAATTTACTCCCAAGGAAATAGAACAAAAAGCTGGGTATACAATTACACTTTTGAGCCGAGATTACTTAATTCTTGAAGGAGTCAGTTCCTTCTATGGAGAATTGGCTAATCTTTCCAATCTCAAAATTTTTATCACAACGCTTGAGGGATTACAATTAGCTTTACTGGATAAAACCCAAGTTGAGGAGAGAGGATACACTTCACAACAATCTTTCAAAGCAGCCACTCAAAAGATTGACGATTTTAGAAGAGTAGCTCCTATGTTAGAAGAAATGGCAGATATTGTGATAGTTTGCAATCGTAATTACAACTACGAAATTGCTAGAATTAAGGGGATTTTAGGAGAAAAATATCCGAGAATCTCTCCTTCATATGACAACTCACCACCTACTGTTTCATAAGTTTACAACCCTTGTCTTTAATCCCCTAGACAGATTATAATTAACATAGAGCGCTAGGCTCTTTTTAAATGCTTCATACATGAGTAATATCGGTAAAATACAACCAACCCCAATAATAAAAGAAATGCAGGATTCATATGTGAATTATGCAATGTCTGTCATTATCTCTCGAGCTCTACCAGATGTTAGGGATGGATTAAAACCAGTCCAGCGAAGGATTATCTTTGCCATGCATCAGCAAGGTCTACACCATACCTCCAGATATCAAAAATCTGCTGCCGTAGTTGGAGAGGTTTTGAAAAATTTGCATCCACACGGTGATGCTCCTGTATATGAGGCGATGGTTCGTATGGCTCAAAATTTCTCCCTGCGGTATATGCTGATTGACGGGCAGGGAAATTTTGGCTCTATTGATGGCGATTCACCAGCTGCCATGCGCTACACTGAAGCCAGGCTGGCGGCAATTTCAGAAGAGTTGCTGCGTGATATTAACAAAAACACAGTTGATTTTGTTGACAATTATTCCGGAACTATACAAGAGCCGGTGGTACTTCCGTCTGTCATACCAAACCTGCTTCTAAACGGAGCTTCAGGTATTGCTGTTGGTATGGCGACTCAAATCCCTCCGCATAATTTAGGTGAGGTTTGTGATGCATTAATTCACATGATAGAACACCCTGATGCCACTGTTGAGGATTTACTTGGCTTTATCAAAGGACCGGATTTCCCGACAGGCGCCTCAATTTATGATCAAACTGAAATTTTGGCAGCTTATGCAACCGGAAAGGGAAGAATTGTGATGAGAGCAAAAGCAGAGATAGATGAGACTCCTGCCGGAAAAATGCAGATTATTGTCTCTGAACTACCTTATCAGGTTAATAAAGCAACTTTAATTGCCAGGATTGCAGAGATGGTAAAAGATAAAAAATTAGAAGGAATTGGTGATTTGCGGGATGAATCCGACAGAAAACAAATGGTCAGAATTGTATTTGATTTAAAAAGGGATGCTAAACCTCAAGCTTTATTGAACAGCCTTTACAAACATACAGCCATGCAATCTGTATTTAATGTTAATCTGGTGGCTTTAGTTGATGGAGTACATCCACAGCTTTTAACCTTAAAGCATATTCTTGAGGAGTTTATAACCCACAGACAAGTAATAGTAAGGCGTAGGTCCGAATTTGAAATGGCTGAAGCCAAAGCAAGAGCTCATATCCTGGAAGGACTTATGATTGCTGTTTCCAATATAGATGCGGTGATAGACACGATCAAAAAATCAAAAGACTCGGATGAGGCAAAGAAGAATTTGATGGTTCGCTTTAAGCTATCTGAACTACAATCAATTGCTATTTTGGATATGCAGCTGCGCCGTCTGGCCGCATTAGAAAGGTTAAAAATCGAGGAAGAGCTGAAAATGGTTAAGGAGTTGATTGCTTACCTTGAAGATCTGCTCTCACATCCGGAAAAAATATTAAAAGTTATCAAAGATGAGTTAATTAAGATTAAGGATAGATATGCGGATGACAGAAGAACAAGGGTGTATAAACAAAAAATAGGGGAGTTTAATGAGGAAGATTTAGTTCCAAATGAAGTAACAATTGTCACCATAACAGAAGGCGGTTATGTAAAAAGGCAATCTCCGATGAGTTTTAGAACCCAACAAAGAGGAGGCAAAGGGGTAATGGGAATTTCTACCAAGGAAACAGACGCTGTGTCCCACATTTTTTATACTCAAACTCACGACAATCTGCTTTTCTTTACAGATAAAGGCAAAGTTTATCAGGTTAAAGTCTGGGATATTCCGGAAACCCAAAGGGCAGCCAAGGGTCAGGCAATTGTTAATCTGATAAATATTGAGCAGGGCGAAAAAGTCACCGCTGTCTTAACCAGAAGAGAGAAGGAAACTGAATCTAAATTCTTCTTCATGTGTACAGCAGAAGGAACTGTTAAAAAAACCGCTCTGGGGGAATATCAAAATATCAGAAAAAACGGGCTGGTTGCAATAAAGCTGGACCAGGGAGATATCCTTGGTTGGGTTTGCCCAACTTCTGGTTTGGATGATGTAATAATTGTCTCCAAAAAAGGTAAATCCATCAGGTTTTCTGAAAAAGGAGTTAAACCAACCCACAGGGATACATCCGGAGTCAGAGGTATAAGATTAGGAAAAGATGATGAAGTAGTTTCTTTAAATATCGTAGGGAAGTTGGAAGGAGAGCTTTTGGTAATTATGGAAAATGGTTTGGGTAAGAAAACTGCTACCTCTGGTTGGTCAAGACAGGGCAGAGGAGGACAGGGGGTTAAAGCAGCTCAAATTACTGCTAAAACAGGGGAGATAGTTACAGCTCAAATGGTGGATAAATCAACTGATACTTTAGTATTAACTTCAACCAAAGGCCAACTTATTAAAATGAGCCTTAAGGAAGTCCCAACACTTCAACGGCAAACCCAGGGAGTGATTTTAATGAGGGTTAGGGCCGGAGAAAAAGTCGCTGCGGCTACAACTGTTTCATCTAAGGAAAAAACAAATGACGCCAAGGAGTAAAAATGAAAACCAGTAGGATTATATCAAATATTGCCATTGGTTATTTCATGATAGGTTTTTCCGTAGCCATAGCTTTTGCCCTGTATTACAAATGGCCGTATTTATCTTTTTTATCTCCGGGCTTTTATAGCGTGATTTTAACCTGGCCATATCAGCTGATTGGCTTTATAGGTGATCTTCTAAACTATGGCCTGGCCGGAAAGCCAATATAATCCCATAGTTTGCAAATGCCCTCGAGGTAAAGTATAATTCTCTACAAAAGTATATGCCAAATATTGAAAGCGCAAGTTTATTGGGTTTTATAAGAGAAGAGAGGTCTTGTGCTTATTCTTCACAAACTTCTGATCAAGACTTCATGGTCGCTAGAGGTTTAACTGAGTACTTACACTACCTACCTGAATTCTATGGAAAAGATTTAATATGTCACATAAAAGAGGAGCTTGCTCAAAATCAAGAAACAACATTACTGGACGCAGGCTGCGGGGATACAAGTTTCTTGGTAGACTTAGCCGGATTGTATCCTCAAGTTAGACTATATGGCATATCCGCTTTTGATTATAGGCGACCCGCCTCTGAACCCTTACCTGACATCGACTATCGCATTGGCGATCTACAGCAGGTAAAAAAGCTTTTTCCTGATGTAAGATTTGATTTTATTACCAGTTGCGCTACATTCTCGTATTTAGGAGATCCTCTAGCTGCATTGAAACAATGTTATGCCCTATTAAAAGAAGATGGAATAATGTTTTTAGACAGATTTGGAGTACTCATGACACAAGAAGAAATTTCCAGACTATCGGATTTTTGGAAGAATCACCGAATAGAAACTAGTATCAAGCAACGTTCTAAAGACAACTCCTTAAAACATCATTTTGGTCTGGCAATCAGAAGATCTGCTTCGCCTCATTTACCGCTACCATTTAAATATAATCCACCAAATAGAGAAGACTCCTACATGTACATTTTTACCGGATGATGGTATCTAAAACCTAAGACCACCTCGAAGGTGGAATAGCTTGACATCATCATAGAGAAGAGCAGGTGCCTATGTAGTCCACCTAGAAGGTGGTATACGTTGACACCTTTTCTCTTTTACAGTATTCTAGAGTTGTATGCCCACTAATAGGAAAGTAGTTTTTGCCAATGATGAGATTTACCATGTATTTAATAGAGGAGTTGAAAAAAGACCAACATTTACCAATAAGCGGGAACTGGACCGTGGGGTACAAACTCTTGATTTTTACAGATTTGCCAATCTTCCACTCAAACTATCCAAGTTTCTAACGCTTCCCGAAGAAGAAAAAGAAAAATTGATCCAAACCATCAAAAGAGATCATAAAAAGCTGGTTGAAATAATCTGTTTTTGTTTAATGCCAAATCATTTTCACTTCTTACTAAAACAAAAGCTTGAGAATGGAATTTCTACTTTTACCTCAAACTTCACCAATTCTTATACCAAGTATTTTAATACCAGACATGAACGTATCGGTCCCTTATTTGAGGGTGTATTTAAAGCAGTTCACATTGAATCAGATGAGCAACTTATTCATGTATCAAGATATATTCATCTAAACCCGGTATCCTCATTTCTGATTGAACCAGAACAGCTGGAGAATTATGTTTGGTCGTCTTATCCAGAATACCTTGGATTATCTAATCAGAATATTGCCAGCAAAGAAATAGTTTTGGACCTTTTTTCTTCCAAAGAAAAATATAAACAGTTCTGTTTAGATCAAGTAGATTACGCCAGGAAACTTGAGCAAATAAAGCATGTAACACTTGAGAGATAAAATATGCATAAAAGGATGGGTGCCAAGCTAACCCACCCTCCAGGTGGTCTGAATTGCAGGTGGTCTGAATTGACCTTAGTTCTATTTACTTCCTAAAACACGCCTTGAAAAATCATTTATAAAGTTTGACAGTCTGGCAATTATAAAAGCTGACAGCAAAAAATCTAAAAAAGGACTGTTGGTTTGAATCCCTAAAAAAATTGACAGAATATTTATCTGATAAATAAAAGTTAAGATTATAGCCACTGTCAAAGACAAAAGGGGAAGATATGGGCGTAGCCCCTTAATACTTCCAAATAAATATTCAATTATTGACTCATTTAAAATTGAAAAAATAACTACAACTGCCAATTCCAATTTAATTTACCTTTCCGGGCGGGAAGAGAAACTGATATAAACTAAATAAAGCTTGGGGAATTGTCAGGGTTGTATCGTCCGGTTCAACTGATACTTTAAGCTGCGCCCTTAAATTGATAATCTCCTGATCTTTATCTGCCACTGTTTGCTGCAAATTAATAATTTGATCATTTACCAGACCTAAACTGCTTTGCAAACTGTCAACCTGCAACCTTAAATTATCTGCCTCTTTTGTCAAACCCCCACCAGATGAAGTATTACCGTCCCCAGGTATAATTTTTGATTTCCATAAAGTCCAGGTATCTCCCGGACAAGTAGTTGATTGATTAGGCAATTCCTTATGCGCCTTTACCACATCCCGGGATTTTACATTTACCAAGTCAGGGTAGTTAATTAAAAAATTACAAAGCTTTTTGGCAGAATCCAGCTGCTCTTCGGTCGGCTCTACATCTGTAAAATTACCGGTCAGACAAATCCCGATCACCTGTTCATTTAAATTGGCCACATTTGCCCGCGCTGTTCCTATATCACCAACATAGTAAACTATCCCGTCTTTGGAAATTACAAAATGATATCCAATCCCGCCCCAGCCATTACTATTTATATGAAAATTGGCAATATCTTCCGGAGTTTGGGCAGGGGAGGTGGCGCTGTGATGAATTGCCAGATAATTAACTTGAGAAAGCGGCCTGACCCAACTAAAGTTATATGAATCTCCGGGGATTGAATCCCTAAGGTCAATAAATTTGTTTCCCAATTCTGGAATGTTAAGATCTATCCGTGCCATATCGGAGTGGGCGGGCACTGCTATATTAGCTGAACTCAAAATTCTAGTCAATCCCAAACATTTGCTTAAGTTGGGGTATGGTCATGATCATAAATTGCAGTATCAACACTAATATTACAGAGTACAAAAGTTTCTTGTTGGAGGTAATCGAATGGTGTCTTCTGATAATAAAAGGGAGAATCATTTGTAAAATTACCATGGTGGAAAACACCCAGGCTCTGGCGTTTACCAAGCCAAAATTACTATGTACCAGATAAAAAATAATAAAGCAGATAAAACTAATGATAATACCCCCTGTTAGTATATAAGTGATCATTGATTTATCCAGTATATTGTTATCTTTTCTTGGGGATTCTTTCATAATATGAGAGGAAGATGAATCAAAGCCTAAAGCCAGTGCAGGAAAGCCGTCGGTGACAAAATTAATCCAGAGTATCTGGGTAGGCAGGAGGGGAGTAGGTAAAGCCAGAAATGAGGCAAGCCCGATCAGTAAAATTTCGGAAAAATTTCCGGTCATCAGAAATTTAATGACTTTTAAAATATTTGCATAAATTGACCTGCCCTGCTCAATTGCGGAAACTAAAGTGGCAAAGTTATCATCCAGTAAAACTATATCCGAGCTTTCCCTGGCCACATCCGAGCCGCCTTTACCCATAGAAACTCCCACCTGGGCGGATTTTAAAGCAAGAGAATCATTTACCCCGTCCCCGGTTACTGCCACCACCTCACCCGCTCTCTGGTAAAGTTTTACCAGCCTCAATTTTTGCTCGGGGGTAATCCGCGCATAAACAGAAATTTTTTGCAGTCTCGTCTGTAACTCCTCATCATCCAGCTCATTCATTTGTAAACCATTCAAAATTTCATCACCTTTATTTAACAGTCCGAGTTTTTCCGCAACTTCTTTGGCAGTTAACTCGTTATCTCCTGTGACCATCACCACCTTAATGCCGGCTTCTTTGGCAATCCTGATTGCCGTCTTTGCTTCATCCCTGATCTGATCGGCAATACCTAATAGTCCCAAAAATTCCCGGCCTTTGGAAAAACCTAAAACCCTCAAACCTCTGGAAGCCATCTTTTGATATTCTCTGTCCCAATATATAAGCTCTTTTTCAGTTAATTTAACTTCTTTTAAAATCACCTCGGGTGCGCCTTTGGTATAGATTTCTTTTTTACCGTTATACTGCCAGATAACTGTCATTTTCCTGCTTTGCAGCGAAAAAGGGATTTCTTCCAGAAGTTTACCTTCAGAGCGCAAAAGCTCTATATCTTTACCCTGATCTTTAGCCCAAATAAGAAGCGCTCCCTCTGTTGTATCTCCCAAAATATCAACACCTCCACCATCCTCTTTTAAAACCAGATTGGCGCTGTTACAAAGTACTGAACATTTTAATAATTCATCCTTGCCATTAACGCTTTTTACCTCGGAAACTCTCATTTCGTTTTTGGTTAAGGTGCCGGTTTTATCTGATAAAATCAGCGTCGCCCCTCCCAAAGACTCAACAGCTACCATTTTCCTGACTAATGCTTTCCTCTGATACATCCTGCGCGCCCCTGCGGCCAATACAATTGTTACAACAGCCGGTAAACCCTCGGGAACAGCTGCCACCATTAAGGCAATGCTGGTTAAAAATACTTCTTTTATCTCAAAACCCTGCAAAAATCTGATTGTAAAAATTAAAGCGGTTACCATTAAAACAACGACGGCCACCCCTTTGACCAACCTTGACAGGGAAATCTCCAGCGGACTCTTCTCGTCCTCAACATCAACCAGACTTTGGGCAATAGAGCCAAAGCGGGTTTTTTCTCCTGTCTTCTGAACCAAAAATTTACCCCTGCCCGAGGAAACAGTAGTACCGAAATAGAGCAAATTCTCATTCTCTTTGATGGTTTTTATAACGGGAAGGGATTCACCGGTTAAAACAGATTCATTAACAAAAAGAGAGTAGGATTCTGAAACAAACCCGTCAGCAGGAATCCTGTCCCCGGCTTCCAAAATAACAACATCACCCGGCACAATCTCAAAAGATGAAATCTCAACTTCCTTTCCATCCCTTAAAACACGGCTGGTTTGGGTCTCAAAACTTTTTAAGGCTTCCAGCTCTTTTGAGGCCTTAAATTCCTGCCAGAATCCTAAAATAGTGTTTAATATCAGTATTGCCGCTATTAAAAATCCGTCTATCCAATCACCGGCAATGAATGAAAATCCCACTGCAAAAACTAAAATTACGGTGAAAGGGTTTTTTAACTGGCTTAAAAATATTTTAAATACGGAATAGCTACTTTTTTGGGGAAGCAAATTAGGGCCGTATTTTTTTAAAGCTTCCTTAGCTTTTTGGGTGGTTAATCCTATCATGAAAGTAAATTAATTGGTGTAACTATCAGTAAAATACCTGCAGAGTTTAAAACAAAACTTATTTTTGCAATTTCATCATACTTGAGTCTTGAAACTCCTAACATTAAAAGTCCAATCTCATCAGGAATTGGGGAGGCAATGATCACACATCCCAACAAAGGGATAAGGAACTCCATATGAAACTGCCTTAATATGGCGGTTATTCTTTGAAGATGCAGCCGCCTTGTGGCATTATTGACATCACCCTCGTTATCTCTGAATACCTTTATTATAAATAGATCGCCGCAGACAGCCCCCAACCCCCCAAGTAGAGCAATTATGATTGGGTTGCCTTCTTGAGCAATAACCAAAAACATGGCAACTGCAAGGGGGGATGTAAGAAAAGATGTGTAGAGCGCACCGGCAATGAATTCTCCTATAAAACGATGAGGGAGGATTGTGGCAATCCAGGTATGCAGGAATCCGCTTTTTACCAAATACCACCCCAAACTTATACTGAAAATGAAAATTATGGTCTTAAGAAGAATACTTCTGATTTTTGGATCCATAAATATATTGTAGCAGAATTTGACATATTATCTTTTTTTAGGTAATGATTAAATAGGGGGTGATAAATAATGCAAATTATTATAGCCATAGTTTTAAATGCGCTGGCACTTATGGCAACAGCCTACATTGTCCCTGGATTTAAAGTTGCTGATTTCACAACAGCAGTCCTGGCAGCAATAGTTTTAGGGGTAGTTAATACCTTTATTAAGCCAGTTTTGTCTTTTATCAGTCTGCCTATAACTATTGTCACATTGGGCCTTTTTGCCTTTGTAATTAATGCGGTTGTGCTATTCATCGTTTCAGCTGTTGTTGCGGGAGTAAAGATAGACGGTTGGGTTCCGGCCATATTGGCAGCAATTGTCTTATCAGTTGTCGGAACAGTGCTGTCAACGCTTTTGAAGGATTTGGGGAAACTAAAGTGACTTTTAGGTTATCTTGAACTCGTTTCAGGATCTATATCAGAATATTATTAAAATCCGCTAGGGATAATTTTTCTAGCGGGTTGTTTAAAGTTTACCTTAAGCCTATAGTTGCAAGAATCCTTCTCTTAAGATATAATTTAGTGATGCCTGAAGAAAGAAAATATATTGTGGAAGTGGGAGTTGGAACAAAACCTTTTTCAACGCAAGGAAAACGTAAAATGGAAAGGGATGAGGTATATATCGGACTAGATACAAGTTACTTATCATCAGTTGCTAAGCTCTTGCGAGAAAAGCCCAGAACTGGTAAGGAATCACTTGATTTAGCAAAGGAGAGAATTAATCAGAGGCTTGCAAAAAGGCATAGATATCATCTTATGTATGCTGATGGAATGTCCATGCCCTTTCCGGATCATTCAATATCAGAGGTAGTATTCATTAATGTATTTGGTTATTACGGTATTCACATTGAAGAAACTGATGAAAAACAATCAGTACTATTAACAATAGAGGCTTCTCGCGTACTTAAACCAAAAGGTTTAGTTACTGTAATAGAAACATTAAGTCCAGATATATCTCCATTTCCCATATTAAGTGAGCTTATGAAAGTTAGTGGTTTTAAGTGTTTAACTCCAATTAAAGACATTGAATTACTAAAATCAATTTTAGAGTATACTGAAAATCCCTATTTAAGACCCGACATAACCCCAACTACTTACCATCCTACACGTCCATATTTTGCTCGGTTTCAAAAATCTCACGAGTTAAGTGATTTATTCCCTGAGTAAAACGCTTTATGCATATCTTTTAAATGGGCATTAGTGCCAATGTAGTTCACCTCGAAGGTGATCTAGCTTGACACCTTCTCTTTATGTGTTGTACTGTCAAAATATGCCTACAAATAGAAAAGTAGTTTTCGCCAATGAGGAGCTTTATCATGTATTTAACAGGGGCGTTGAAAAAAGACCCACCTTTACCAACAAGAGAGAGTTAGACAGGGGAGTACAAACTATTGATTTTTATCGATTTACAGATTTACCGATCAGGTTATCCAAGTTTTTAACTCTCCCAGCATCTGATCAATCTAAACTTATCCAAAATCTTAATAGCGAGCATGAAAAATTGGTTGAAATTATCTGCTACTGTCTAATGCCTAATCATTTTCATCTTCTATTAAAGCAGAAAAAGGACCGTGGTATTTCGATTTTTGCAGCTAATTTCGCTAATAGCTATACCAAATATTTCAATGCTAAAAATGAACGGGTTGGACCCTTATTTCAGGGATTATTCCAGGCAGTTCACATCGGGTCAGATGAACAATTGATGCATGTTTCAAGATATATTCACCTTAACCCGGTTTCTTCATTTTTGATTGAACCGAAAGAACTGGAAAGTTATTTGTGGTCTTCTTATCCTGAATATTTAGGGCTACCTACCAAGGATATTGTAGAAGAGAAGATAGTTTTGGATCTTTTTGCATCTAAAGAGAAATACAAGCAGTTTGTTTTAGATCAGGTAGATTATGCCAGAAAACTCGAGCAAATTAAACACCTTACTATTGAAAAAGTTTAAAAAAAGGACAGGTGCCAACGTAATCCACCTCGAAGGTGATTTATCTGAATATAGCGAAAAAATAGGTTTGTTGTGTTAAAATACGCCTATATGTCAGGCGAAATAGTATCTTTATCTAGGAAACAAGCTCTTGAGGGATTTGTAAGTGATCAAACTAATGTAGATCCCATAATCCCTCTTTTAAGAGATACTCTCTTTGGAGATGGTCAAATAATAATCAGGCAAGGTGATCAAAAAGGCCCTTTATTTTTTATAGCACAAGGCTTAGTGAGTGTTCATCGTCAAATCTCACCAGGGCAAATAGTTCATCTTGCTGATATAAGGCCTGGGGGATTGGTTGGGGAAATGTCGCTTGTGTTTAATCAACCAAGAAGTGCTACTGTAAAAGCTGAAGAATTTGTACTCGCATATTTATTAGATGAAAGGGACTGGGAATATATCCAAAATAATCATCAAGATCTTGCCCATGAAATAGAACAGATGGCCAAAGGTAGACAAAAAATTCTTCAGAGTTTAGATATTACATTCTAAAAGTCCTACTTTAGATCCGAAGGATCGCAAAAATTATTAATTTTTATTACCAGAATGAAAGGCTTTGTGTACATCTTTTAGATGGGCATTAGTTACATGAGTATAGATTTGGGTAGTCTGGATAGAAGAATGGCCAAGCATTTCCTGCACTGAACGGATATCTGCTCCATTTATTAACAAATCAGTTGCAAAAGAGTGCCTTAAAGTATGCGGTGTAGCTTTTACAGATAAACCCAGTGCTTTAACATATTTTTCTACAATCCGCTCAATTGAACGTGTTGTTAACCTCATAGCCTCACCATTATTTGCCAGATCAACTTTTCCCTGAAATCGAATAAATAAAGGCTTAAAGCTATCTTTCCTGACATCTAAAAACCGCCTCAACCAATCAGCAGCTGAATCAGAAATAAACACCACCCGCTCTTTCCCTCCTTTACCAATTATGCCAAATTCACGCCTATCCAGATTGATGGTATCTCTATTCAAAGAAGCCAGTTCAGACACACGAAGACCTGTTGAAAAAAGAGTTTCCAATATAGCCCTATCTCTTATTCCATCCTTTTTTGTGGTATCCGGAGCCTCAAGAAGGGATTTCAGGAGAGAATCATCCAAAACCTTAAGCGGCCTTGGATCTACCTCACCAAGCTCAACTTTTTCAGGAGACAAAGTTTCCACATCAATCCTTGCAAGATACCTTAAAAATGCCCGCAACGCAATCATAAAATAATTTTGAGTGACTCTTTTTAAACTTTTTCCAGTTTGGGGATCTGTCCAACGTGATAGATGCAATCTATATTTTCTGACTAAATTTAAATCAATATCCTTGGGGTTAATATCACCTGCAAAGCTTAAAAATCTTTTTAAATAATGATCATAGTTTTTAATAGTCAGCTGTGAGGCATTTCTTTCCAGTTCCAGATATTCAAGAAAATCAGTAATAAGAGCAGAAAGGGTCATAAAAATACCGTTTCGTTATAGCTATTCCGATCCCGTATCGTTAAAGTAAAGCTAAACCTAAAATTCCCAGAATTGTCAGCGTGACTCCCACAATTGATAAAGCGAATGTCAGCTGCTCTGTTCCTGCCGGAGGCAGGGTTTTGTAGACAAGGGGTTCTTGAAACTCACCAGAGGGGGTGGAAACTGCTCCCTGGCCGCCACGATTACCACCAGTTGTTCCGGTTGCCGGCAAAACTCCGCATGTTCCAGTTCCAATTGTATAATTTCCGTTTACCACTGAACTTAAAATATCCGGTCCTGCTCTTTGTACCACGTTTGAATCTGTGGTTTTTGTTTTATCATTTGGATCAAAATCAAACTTAATTTGTGTTACGCCTGTTGGGGCATTATCTTTAACACTGAATTGAAGTGTAGCCAAAGATCCCTGGCCGGAAAAAGCAGAAGAAATAGAAGCTAAACCTGAAATAGTAATCTTGCCTGACGTATCATCAATATTGTTTCCCGGATAATCCGGATAAATGTTGCCACTGGTAATTGAGGTAGCTGTTAACCTGCTTGAATCATAAAGCAAAATTGCATCTGTTCCGTCTGTTTGGGCTGCAGCAGTATCAAGCCTGATATCCAAAGAAAAACTGCAGCTTCTGTTAAAGGTTCCCGAGGAGGGGGAGAGGGATAAAGTGGCAGCTTGAGCATAGACTGGAATGTAGAATGTAGAATGTAGAATGTAGAATGCAAGAAAAGCAATTAGAAATTTGCTCTGCTGAAGGCAGTTTGAAAAACAATTAGAAATTAGAAATTTTTTCATCATGGTGTAATTGTAATGTCTATATCTTTAACAGCTTCTAAGATATCTTTTCCGGTATTTCTTTCTATAACATTTGTGTCAACTGTACTTCCGGGGCTAAATTCTAAACTTATTTTTGTTAGGCCAACAGCTTTGGCCACAAAATTAATCGAGCCAAATAAACCATTTGGTTTTATCCCGTCCTGTCCGGTTGAAATACCTGAAACTGTAATCTTACCTGTTTCCAGCTCAACTGCATTTAGCGGATAATCGTTATATATTGTTGTAACTGCCACAGGAATTTTTTTCTCTCCAGTTGTTTCTAAGGATAAAAGTTTAGGGTCATAACTTATTATCAAATCCACTCCATCAGTTAAATTGTCTGATGAAATGTTTATAGAAACGATAAATTTATCTCCTACCTTAACACTAGGTTGACTGCTTTTAAGTTCAATTTGAGTAGGTTTAGATTGAACGCTGACAGTTTGTTTTGGCGCCGGTGTAGAGGTATTAGTTTTATACAAAACTCCTGCTGCCCATAAAATTTCCCCCAAAACCACTAACCCTAAAAGTATCAGAATATTTTTTCTGGTCAACCCCGATTTAATCAGGGTCAAAAACTTAAACTTAGGTAGCTGATTATTATTTTCGGCAGTTTGATTATCCATATAGTTTTAGAATATCATATTTAAATTGTCGGTGTATCAGTTGCTGAACTGGTGCTGGAACTAGGTGAGGCTTCTAATATTCTTTTTGGAGCACTAAATACTTTATCCTTCTCATTTAGTCTAATACTATCTTTAATACAAGAGTAGTCAAAATTGTTAACCCTCTTATCAGAATTAAAATCAGCCAGTCTGGTCACATCTTTAGCCGGACTCCATTGAGAAACTAAAGCTGAATAATCTTTACTATTAACCTGACCATCAGGACCATCCTGACCGGCAATATCTCCCACTAAAAGCAGAACCGGCTTTTCAATAATAGTAGAACCTTCAGTTGCCCTAAATTTAAACAACTGTGACAGGGAGTTAGGTGCTTTAATTTGTACAACATATTCTTTGTCTACTTCAAATTTAGGATTAAAATCAGTCTGTGGGCGGCCTTTGCTATCTAATGTTATCTTTTGCCTATATAAGGGTTTTGTCGGATCAGATCCAACTGTATTTTCAAAAATCTTAACTTCCACATTTGAAGCCGAGAGATCAGCTTGTTTACATTGCAACTTGGCTGTAAAGTCAACAGATGTAGTATTAACTATACAACGGTCATTAGCCCCGCTTGTAACTTGTCCGCCGGGAGTTGTAACTTTGATATTTTGTTTTCCGTCTAACTTTTCTTTAACCTTTCCTATAATCTGGTTATCTGTCCACTTCGAGATACTATCCAGAGTTTTAGATCCAACAGTAACCGTACCTTGATCATTAGTAAAACCAGAACCGGTTATAGTAACATCCGTACCATCACCTGTTGGAGAAAATTTACAATTGGCAACAGTGATTACCGGTGCATTTCCCACAAACCTGATAACTTTTGTAACATATGCTACTGTATGCAAATTACCTTTTTGATACTGTATAGCTATATATCTAACATCATTGGTCTTAAGGCTAGAAAATTCATAAGAGAACCTCTGCGAGGAGGTTGATGAGCTGGGTTGATATTGATGGTCATAGTTTAACGATCCTAAATTAAATTTAGCATCATCCGGAGTATTCCCTTCAGCTATTCTGTATTGAATAGCAGTAGTAGGGGTAGAGGAAACTGTACAGTTTGGATAAGCAACCCAGCCAGCATCTAAACAGGATGTTGGAAATTCTTTACATTCTCCGGTGGTTGAATTTTTAGCTTTTGTTGGAACCTGTGCACAAACAGAAACATCAGTGCATTTTGAATCTGCCACCCAACCTATATCTAAACAAGATGTTGGAAATTCTTTACATTCTCCGGTGGTTGAATTTTTAGCTTTTGTTGGAACCTGTGCACAAACAGGAGCTGCTGTTCCGGCTGCAGCTACTTCAATAGGGGATGCATACTGTGCACCAAACCAGTTTACTCCCTCATGTACCATGCCCCAATAAAAAGTATGTGGTGTAGTACCATCCCTTTGCGGGGTAATTTTAGTTTTAAAAGTATTAGAACAAGTAGCTGTCACATTACCTGAAATACAAGGCGGGACATTCTTATCCAGGGAAATTCTTAATTTGGCGGGATCTTTCCATTGAATTTGCCAGAGAGCATTTATTGATAGATCTGTACCGGCAGTATTTACATTTATCTTAAAATCTCCTGCACCTGTATCACCAGCCAGGGGGAAACCCAGAAAATAACCTGGATTTGCAATTTTGTTTTTTTCCAAATCAGTTATATTTATTTTGCTAAGGTCTCCTGCAGTCCAGGTTGGACCTTGATAACTTGGGACTTTCTTATCTCTGTTTGACATGGTAATTTCCACATCATATGTTTGACCAGCAGTTAGGTAAGTAACCGGTAGATTATTCTGTTTGAAAACTATCCCTTCAAATTCAGCAGCATCTGTAACTCCTGTTCCACCTGTAGCTGTAGGCCCACCACCAGGACAGATAGAATATTGTGGATCTGTAGTAAAACTGGCTTCTTTCTTGGCACAAGCACACCATTCTGTACTACCTTTATTAGGCCCAAAACTAGCTATCCAATGAGATCCATCTGAAGCACAAATTCTACAAGCACTGGCATCAAAAAAATTGGCTTTACAGAATGTGCCACCAGTAGAACAGTTAACTGCTACACTAGCAACACTCTTGTTATAACAACTACCATTTGGATCCCCATTACTTACAAATAACCGATAAGTCCCGTTCGTAACCGCTCCAATTCCCGGTATATTAGACCCTGACCAACTGCTGGAACAGTTTGAGCTAAGTTGACTGCTATTTTGACCATCAGGGCTTTCTAAAAAGACATTACAACCAAACTTAGGTTCTATATTCCAACTGGTACTAAGAGTAGCAGGATTACAACTGGCAGTTAAATTACCGCTACAAACTCCTCCAGTTCCTGTACCTACATTACCTGTATCACCTCCTGTACAGAAAGAACCACAGGCTAAATCAGATTGTACTGGGCCGGTTGTATATGCTCCAGTACAGGTATTCTGATATACAGGTTCTGATTTATTACAAGCAGTACATTGGTTATATTTAAACTCGTCCTGACAAGAAGTTCCACCTCCTGTATCACCTGTGGACGACTTAATACATGTTTCAGCTTGAGTTTCAGGCTGGCAGGAACTAAAGGTATGGTTTCCATCATCCGAATATACACAGTAGTTGTGCCCACCAGCAGTACCTGTTGTACCTGCGGGACAAGAAGTAATGCAAGCTTTAGCTTCAGGTATATCACCATCAAAACTACAAGGCTTTCCAACAAAATCTTCCGAAGCTTTTGATTTTAGTAGTTGCTGTCTCTGGGTTAAAACTACACCGGCAACAATGCCAACAAGCATGACTAATATAACACCCAGTCCAAGAAATTTATTCATTTATTTAAATTCACTATCTGCCGGCGCTTGAATTTCTACCTGTACTTCCGGCTTAGTAGTAGTACACCTATCAGAGGTGCATTCCAGTTCACCTGTTTTTGGAACAAATTTAATTTCATTTCCTGTTGCTGCCCGGGATTTTAAGGTCTGCTGGGTCTGGACAAGCTTTACCCCCAAAGGAATAGCCAAAGCCACAATTGCCAGCATTAAATAAGTAATAATATTTTTCTTGGAAAACAATTTTTCTTCCACGCCCTGGAAATAATTATCCATTAAATCTAGCTTAGAACAATTTAAGATCGGTTGTCAAGAAAAATCACTTAATGGTAACTGTAGTTGCACAGCTAGGATTAACTACATCATTAGGGTTTCCATC
This sequence comes from uncultured Gammaproteobacteria bacterium, assembly GCA_964547465.1. Classification (GTDB taxonomy): domain Bacteria; phylum Patescibacteriota; class Microgenomatia; order Daviesbacterales; family UBA10151; genus CAZJNI01. The sequence goes on along the minus strand of CAZJNI010000003.1, from coordinate 27,809 downwards.
CAGCATCTGACCATAGGAACCATACAAACTCATTAAAACTGCATGCTGACCCCTGGTAAAACCCTGTGGAATATCAATCGGGTAAAATGAACCGCTTGCTGGATTAGACAGTGTGTTAACTATCGTCCAGCTTTGTACTTCACTTGCGGGTTTGTCTATTTCAAGATTTGAGGCCAGCCAAATTTTTACAGTCTGTGGTTGACCCCTAAATTTGACTGTAGCATAATAAACAGCAGCTCCAGACAGAGAAATACTCTGACAGCTTGCCTGCTCGGAAGTTTGGGAATCAGTTCCTTTAATTGCATTTTGCAGATTTTCCGGCAATTGAATAAATCTATCTTTAGTTAATTTTTTCAAAACTTCCAAATCAAAGCTGGCTAATCTCACATTATCAAATTGTGAAAGGAATTGATATGGTCCGTCTACTCCATCTATGTTCCTGGCGATATCTAAAAGATCCTGATTACTAAAGTCTTTCAAAGCCGAAAAAGGCAATCTTGAAAGTTCCAAAAGACTGCATTTTTGTTTTAGCGTTAAGATATCATAGTTTGAATAAGTTGTGAAAGGACAACCAGTATTGCTGTTACTACTGTCGGAATTATCAACAGGAGGTACTACTGCAGATGGATTAGAGGCACCGCAGTTAGCACCCGGGACAGATGCACAATCCACAAAGTCTATATAGGAAATTGTAAAATCTTCACCGGTGCTGAATTTGATTGGTTGCAGTTGATCGTCCATAAATTGAACATGGATGGATTGAGTTGTATTCAACCTTGGATTACCCAGGGTAAACTGCGGGGAAGGTACATTAACAGTTACCCCTCCAACAGTATAGTCATACCAGGTAGCTTTTTCCAAATCAATGGGATTTAAGGCCAATCTATATTTAATGGTAACTCTTGTTGGCCGGGCAGTACTTACAGGTGAAGAGCCGGGAATAGGAGTTCCACCACCTTCTGCCCTGGGACAAGCAGTTCTGTTATATGCTCCCAACTCTTCTCCTGAATGATTAAAGGCTCCATCATAATTTGCACCTTTAAGTTCTGCGTCAATTTGATCCCAGGTTTTAACTCCTTTACAAGTGTTTACCGTGGCTTTCTCCGGAAGTGCACCCGTTGCAGGAGTACCTCCTCGCGGACATCTGGAAGATACACCATTATCTTTTACCAGATAGGGTTTTGGATTACCACGACAATCTTTAACTTCTGTAACTTCAAATTCATGAGTAGGGTCTTTACCTTCCAATCCTATTTCTCCACCACATTGCCCGTAAGTTGCTTTCTTATCACTACCAGGAGGACAAGCAGATGAAGAAGATCCGGGTTTGCCAGATGGAGCAATCTTGATAGCCTCTCCTGGACTGGTAGCACCTACACCAGTTGTTCCAGCTCCACCTTCTGCAGCAACTTTTTTATGAACTGTAAATTGAAAACCATCACTTGTACCAATTTTATTCCCATTTTCATCCAAAGCATCTACCCACCAAGTATAAGTTGCTCCATCTTCCCACCAGGAAGATACCCCCACAATGCCTCCTTTAAGGTTCTTTCCATTATTTTCAAGTTCAGGGAGGTTTTGGCTGCAATGACGATAATTACCTATAAAGTTGGCGGGGCAATTAGTTTCATTTCCCACTTTACGATTATCTTCAGTAGAGGTAACCATAAACCTATATGTACTTACATTCAGTCTAGCAGGACTAGCCCAATAAAAATCAATATATTCTTTTTCTTCAAGTATTTCAACATCACCTTTTGGTGAAATATTAACAGGTTTGGTTTGGGTTGCGGGGACTTGACTACCAGCAGGCTGCTGATCTGCACCTTTTGTCGGATCAGAAACTGTAGAAGTATAAGTTGGAGTACTTTCCCATCTCAAAAAACACTTTGCTGTTATTTCATTTGCTGTTTGATTATATTCTCTACATTCTTGAAGCACCGGAAGACAAGTAACTAATCTTGACCCATCTTCAGCATATACAGTATTAAAACTATTTGTACTTAATGCACCTGCAAGCCAATCAGTACCACAGTATTGGATCTTCTTAACTTCTGGATCATCTGCATAAGCTGTTTTTACCAAACTCATGTTAGGACCTGTGTCTGTTGTTTGGCCGGTTTCTAAAGGGGATCTGATCCTCATTTGGAACTGGTCGCAGACTAAAACTTTCTTGCCGTCTTTTACTTTGACGCAATTTCCATCCAAAAACTCCACACTTTCACCTGCAGCTTTTGGTTTAAAAATCTGGGGATGCTGAACTAAATAAACCCCTCCAATAATTCCAAGCAAAATAACCAGCAGGGGAATAAGATGTATAATACCACTCTGATTAAGCCCAGATAATTTTTTTAAAAAGCGCATTTAAATTCTGCTCTGATCTCATTAAACCCACAATGTATAAGCATTGTCAAGTTTTGATAAGTCTTTCTACAGTTCTTCTTACAATTCTCTCAGCAAACGATTCTTTTGGCTTTGGAATATCACTTCTAGGGAAAGAATGATTTGTAGCCTGGTCATAATACTCGTCAAGTAAACCAAAACGGTCAAGGTACATTTGTTTAAAACGCCCATCCCCAAAAGCTCCATAAACAATTGGCCCATATTTTTGATTAAATCTAAGTGGTCTTGATGTTTGTTCAAAATCAGCAAATTCTTTAACAAAAAAAGGAACAATCTCTTCTAAAGAAGTTCCTTTCTGAAGATATACCACTACGTAAGGTTGGTCTGATTCAAATTTAAGATAAACCCCTCTAGTATTTATCTTAAATCCTGAAATTTTATCAGCTACTCCTCCTTCTTCAGACAAAAGTGCGACTAAACTGCTAACTGCTTGAGGAATATCAGCAGGTTGAGGCTGAAGATGAATCTTTGAAGCATAATTTAAAATTTCTGGGTGTTCTGCAATATAACTTTGAGCAAATCGTTTGTAACCCTTCTGTAATAATCTTGCAGCTTTAGCTACATAATCATAAACCTGCTGATCTTGTGGGGTATGAGACTTAAGAATATAGGATCTATAACCGGGTAACTCTTCAACATCCAAAACTGGCCTGCCAGCTGCTAAAAGGGGAGGAAGAACTAAACTATCTAATAACCCAACTCTATCGTTATCACTTAAATCCGGGTACGGGGGTTGCTTGCCTTGGACTTCCATAAACTTGAGCATAACTTAATAACAATTCTAATTCAACTTTATATATTGTGCGACAACGAATTTTATTTCCGCAATTTAGCGTTTTTTTGATTTAGGAAATTTTGTTTGTGTTTAATGTAATCAAAAAATTTAGGATTGGCGACAAACTCAAAGACTTTTATATCTTCAGAATGAGGGTAAGGAAGAATCAACATCTTCTTAGTATTGGGAAGAGAAAGGTACTTTTCTAATTTAAAGGCATTTGTATCTCCACACTCAGTTGGAAAGCACAGATCTTCATCTATGACATCAACCTCAAATCCTATTAATGGATATTCTATTTTAATTTTATTTTCAGCTATATATCTATTCCGATCCCATATCGTTATAAATTATCGTTATAAATACATAATCCGACCTATAGTTGACTTTTATAGTACTTTCTGATACTATTCGCCGTCATGTACAAATTAACCCGTTTGAACGTAGCGAATTTAATCTATATAGGTTTACTTTCTTTATTTATACTTTTCTATTTCCAAATCTTGCAACCCATCAAGATAGGGGAGCAGTGTGCAGAAAGCTCTGCCAAAGCCACATTAAGGCTAACACCAGTTAATGCTTTTGATTATTATCAAGGCCAATATAAAGATTGTCTTTCCAAAAACAGTGAGCTTTTAAATAAATTAATCCTGGCAGTTAAATGAACCTAAACTTTAGTAATTTTTATTCCTAGACGATTAATCCTACCAAAATCAGGAGCTGTAAATACATTAAAATTATTCATCCCTAAATCTTGCATGATATCTTGAATACGCTGACGGCTATTCTTCAGCTTCTGTCTATTATTCATTAAAGCTTCAGAATAAGTATCCAGCGGATATATATCTATGTTACCTCCAGGCTTTGTTATTCTTAGAAGTTCTGCTACATATCTTTCTAATTCATTCTTATCCGGAGAAAAATACATAAATGGCCCGTGATTATCAAAGATATAATCAAAAGTCTGGTCTTTAAAAGGCAAATGAGGAGCAATGGCTGCTACAACTTCTCCAAACTTATTTTTTACTCTTTGTTCTCTGTCTTGTTGAGTAGTTTTCTCATCTGGTTTATTTGGAGATTTTAGAGGGATAATATCATAACTGATACCCATCTCCTTTAAGGCTTCATCATCTGAAGGTAGCGCTAAACTTGGATCTAAGGAAATTACCCTTATATCTGGCCTTGAGGTTGCTAAACTCTTGGCAAACTCCTGTTCTGTTCCTGAACCTGCATCCAAAACAATGGCATTTGGTTTTAAATCTTTGGGACTGAAAGCAAAAATTTCATAATAGTTTTCAGCAGATCGGGGAGTAAGCCTGAAATAACCTATATCTTTGAATGTATAAATTTTCTCATTGGCTGGCTTATCCTCCATATCACTAATTATACATTTTGAATGAAAGAAAACAACTAATATTGTCCGACAATCGGACTGCAGCAAAAAATAATTAAAATCTTTCAGAATTATTTTTTGCAAAGGAGATCCACTTGCAAAAATTGTCTAAATGACAATTTTTGACAAGGGCTAACAAAAGAAGAAAATTAGCAGAATCAATTTTACCATTTGACGAAGGTAACCAGACAGACTAGCTTCGATAAAAACCCTATTAGGTTGAAGCCCTACAATGCCCTAAAAACGGCTTGTCAGGGGAGGGTTGCTATCTACCGTCATTCAGATTAGGTTACTAGGAAGCCCTAAAGCTAGAAATTAATCGCTAGAATCTAGAGTCTAGAGAAACACAAAAAAATCGGTGGGAAATATAAAGAATTAGGTACAAGAAAATGTAGCTAAAAATCCATGTATTTAGTACATTAATTTTTTACTAATCCAGAACCACTCCTCCAGAAAAGCCCTTCTTTGACATCGCATAAGATACATTGTACGACATCACAGCTATAGGGAAGACAACTAAATAGAGAAGAAAGAGCTAACTGGTTACTTTTCCTGGTAATTAATGCAGGTGTATAACTCTACACTGCAATTCATTACAACCACAGGATAAGGAGGACCCCTCCTATTAAGACATTTCGGGTATTTTATGTAAGAACTAAATTAGCAATCATATGTGTAGGATGACAGTACAGGCACAGAGAGACTTATAGTTTTCCACATTCGTGCTTAGTAACTATATCATTCTACATCATCCATTCTTTTCACGAAATCCCATATTTTTTTTCACGCTTAGTTGCTTTTTATAACCCACTCCTCTATTTTCTGTTTTAAAATTTGAAATTAGAAATTAGAAATTTTATTTATTTATCCTACCCATGAAGTTAATACAAAACTTATAATGAAAACCACTGCTCCAATCCCCACATACTCCCATACCACTCTCCTACTTTCTCTACCTCTTAAAACTTGAGTTGTCAGGCCTAAAATAATATACATGGCAGAAGATAAAGACAAAGACCAGATAGTTGTACGAATGGGCCAAAATGAAAAACTAAAGGCAAATTCCCCCATTAAAAGGCTCAAGATAAAACTTTGGATCAATACAGAAGTAGAAACCTTATCTTCCATTTTAAGGGACCAGAGTACTTGTAAAATTAAAGGAAAACTAATCAGAAAAACTACTATTCCGTTCCAAAGGAACAGTAAATTAAAAGCATAAACTACATTATATATAAAGAAGGCTGACAAAAGAGTAAACAAAAAGGTGGCAGTTGATGCAGCCCGATACAGTGGAATTGTTCTTATTGAGGCCACATTAAAAACATTTTGGGAAAGAAGCAGCAAATAGAAGGTTAAGCCAAAAATAGATGCCACAGGCAGCCTGGTTAGCCATCTGATTGGTAAAAGAAAGTAAAATGAAGTAACAGCCAGAGTATAAGCAACCGGTAATATTGTTAAAACCAGAGCTTTTGTTAAATTTAAGCCTTCCCAAAGAGCCCAGAGAGAGAGAAAGTAAGAAAGAACGGCTAATCCTGCTATGAATTTAAATCTTAAATTAAAATCAACAAGCTGTGTTGAAATAAGTCCTATAGTTAATAAGATCGAGGTGATTATTATTTTCTGACGTTTAGTTAAATCAATCATAAATGTGTCAAGGATCAAGTGTCATGTGTCATGTTACCTGATACATGATACTTGATACACTCACTTTGCTACCAGCTTCAGTACATGACATATTGCTATTGCCAAAGCATCTGTGGCATCATCCAAATGCCCGCCTTTCCAGGTAACTTTCAGTTTATTCCTTCTTTTAGCTGCTGTGCCTAAAAATTTTCTTACCCCATCATGCACCTGGTTTTTATCTGCCCTGCCTGAACCAGCCACCATTAGTTTTATTTGAGGGCCAGTGTAATCTTGAAAGGGAATCTTATTTTGAGCTGCTGTTAGCATTATTACTCCCCTTGCTTGGCCCACCATAATAGCGGTCCTGGTATTTGCCCCAAAAAATAACATTTCAGAAATCATCTGATCAGGTTTATAATCCTTAATTATTTTAGTTAACTGCGAATGAATCATATGCAGTCTATCCTGCATTAATTTTTCTTTAGGGGTATGAATATTTCCATAAGTAATAAGCTCAATATCATATTTGAATTCCCTACCCAAAATATCATCGGGTATTTTTATTACTCCATATCCGGTTGTAGCAGTTCCTGGATCAACGCCTAAAATAATCATAATTTTAAATTCGAAATCCGAATATCGAAATTCGAAACAATATTAAATTTTCAAAATTCTAATATCATAAACTTATAAGCTAGATTTCCTCATAATAGAGCTAAATATCATCATTAATTCTGTCGCTTCCTGAATTAATATCAGGCGTTCTTCCTCTAGTCCATTATCATTAATGTCTAATAATTCCAGCCAATACTTACTTTCCTTAGCCTCTTTCCTGCAGATTTTAACACGCATTATAAAATCTTTTTTAGAAAGAGCTTCATTTGCCTCAATATAATTGGCACCTACTGAACCAGAAGATCTTATAAGTTGTTTTCCATCTTCTATATTCCCAATCGTCTTTGTTAGATTTTTTACAAATATTCTAACTCTTTGAGAAAACTTTTTGGTCCTTTCTTCTAAGTCATAGCGTTTTGAATTTTGTATTTTTGTCATTAGAATTTGTTTCGTGCTTCGTACTTAAATATTCGAATTTAATATTTCGTCAGAAATATCAAAATTTGCATATATTTTTTGTACATCATCTAACTCCTCTAATTTTTGGGCAAAATCCAGTACTTTTTGGGCTGTTTCTTTATCTTTAATTTCCACCATTGTATTAGGTTTATAGACTAATTGCTGACTCTCTACCCCATACCCTGCTTGAGTAATTTTATTACCCATAGTATTTAGTTCTGGGCCTTCTGTATATACTAAATACTTTTGTATATTGTCCTCCAAAAAATCTTCTACATCTTTTGCCCCAAAGTCTATTAATTCCAGCATTTCATCATCTTTACTTTTAACTTTTAACTTTGAACTTTGAACTTTTATTTCCCCTACTCTTTCAAACATGTAAGCCACACTTCCCTGTCCTGCTAAACTACCACCACTTCTTTCAAATATATTTTTAACCTCTTGCAGAGTTCTAAGTTTATTATCAGTCACCCCTTCCACTAAAAAGGCCACTTTAGCAGGTCCAAAACCTTCATAAAGTACTTCTTCCAAAACTTGTCCCTCTCCTTTACCTAATCCCCTGTCAATTGCCCTTTGTATATTGTCTTTAGGCATATTAACAGAACGGGCCTCATTCATGACCATTCTTAAGCGGGGATTGGCTTCCGGATCCCCGGATCCACCAAGCTTTGTGGCAATAGTTATAGCATTAGCCACTTTGGTAAAAGTCAGCCCTCTTTTAATATCTGCTGCCCCTTTAGCTCTTTTGATAGTTGACCACTTGGAATGCCCTGACATATTCGGAAATTATAACATGTACCCGTACTTCTGGAAAATTACTGGACAATTGAACCTAAATACACCCCAGGGGTGTATTTAGGTTGCCACCCCAGGGTATCTGTAATCTAAACTGATTCCAAGGTCAAATCTTTTATTAATGCCAACTTCCTTTGATAATCTACTTGATCAGAAACAAATTTTATATACCTCTCTTTATCTGAATCAAACATTTCTAATAAAAATCCCGTATTTAAAAATGGAATTTCTTCCCCTAATGCGTATGCGGGAAAAGACGTCCACTGGTAACTTGCTAATTTATCAAATTCAATAATATATGCAGTTACGGGATTTAAGTGTATATAACGAGATACATGAATAAATTGTTCATCTGTTTCTATCCTCTTTGCTTTAAAAGGATTTTGGAATAGGCCACCTATCCTTTCATTCTTAAGATTAAATACTTTAGCAAAACTATTCTGCAAATTTGACATAAACCTGGATATTCCCCTATCCTGAAGCTGTTTAAGCAAGAAATGATAATGATTCGGCATAAAAGCAAAGGCATAAATTTCAATTAAAGGTTTATCGTTTTTAAAGGCATTTATATATTCTTCTTTTAAAGATACAGGTAAACTTTTAAATTTAGATAACCTAACTTTTTGAGGAAATCGATAGTAGTCAACAATTTCCCATATTTTGTGAAGATTCCCCTTTTGCGAAAATATTTCTGCTCTAGCAATAGAACGATTGAATATATGATAAATTTCATTATTTGCAAAAACTACGGCTCTTTGAGGCATACTCTTACAGTTTAACAAAACTACCTGGTGTGTCAATGGTAAGTCACCCCTGGGGTGTTTTATTTAGACAAATAAAATGCGAAACGTTGACAAGTAAATTTTTTACTCTTATACTCTGCTTCTTAGATGGACGCTCAAAGCTCCCAACTTTCCTTAAATTTATCGCAACTGGCAATTGAAGCAGCTCTTTCCTCAAACTGGGAAGCAGCTCTAAAATTAAATAAAAAAATCCTGAAATCTGAACCGCAAAACGTCGATGCCCTGGCCCGTTTGGCCAGAGTAAATATGGAACTTGGTAAATCCAGCTTAGCCAAAAAATTCTATAACGAGGTTTTAAAATTTGATCCTTACAACCCGATTGCCATCAAAAATTTAAAAATTATCAAATCTTTTAAATCAAATGGCCAGGGAAATCATACAAACGGCCATATTAAACTCTCCCCTTCTTTATTTTTGCAAGAGCCTGGAAAAACCAAAGTAGTTAGCCTTTTGCATGTTGCAGAACCACAAAAGCTCTCACTTACCTTTTGCGGCATGGGCGTGGGAATGGTTTTAAAAAACAGAGGTATTACGGTTGTAGATTCTAAGGGAAGTTATCTGGGAGTCTTACCGGATGATATATCATTCAGGTTAATTAAATTGCTTAAAGGCGGCAATAAATATGAGCTTTTTATAAAAGCTATCAAAGTAAACGGGTTATCAGTTTTGATTAAAGAAACTTTCAGAAGCAAGAGATTTAAAAACCAGGCCTCATTTTTGGATAATTCAGATTCAGTAGTCACCACAGACCTGGTCACATCAGTTGATGGCGGAGGGGACGATGAAGAAGGTGACGAGGAAACAACAGATGAGCCGGAAGCTTAACCTTTGAGCAAAATCAAATCCAAAACCTGATTTACCCTTAAACGCAAGTTATGTTCACCTTTTGTAAAACTTCTTTGTTTATAAAATTGCAGCAGCTGGTTATTGGTAAAAGGTTTGGGTACTTTAGCCAAAAATCCGCCTGCCAGAAGATGTAGACTCTTCCCTATCTCCTGCCTTCTGGTCTGGTCACTAGCCTGGATAATTACTCTTGGTAAAACCTCAAAAACTGCTCCTTTTTCTGCCTTTAAGACAACTTGCCACCAGATACTCTCTGAAACCTCAAGAGCGGGAAATTCTTTAAAAAAAGCTGTCAAGCCTTGTTCAGCTGCTTTCTTTTTTGTACCCATCTCAAATACCAGGATTTTATCCGCATCTACCGCGGTATAATCTTCCAATTCCAGAAGGTCCAGATGATTAATATAGCCTTGTATAATTTTTCTGGGAGCAAACAAAGTCAGCGTTGACTCCCCACCTTTAAACAACCTCTCAAAACTTATAATAAAGTTACCCTTAAGCATTTGAAGGTGAATTTGATCCAGCAGTTGTGATGTTATATTTAGAGTCTTACGGATTAAGAAAAGCCCATAATCAGATTCATTAAGAGTTGGAATCTCCTGAAAATTGCGCATAGAAGAGTATGCCAGCAAGAAAGAGATAATTACCACCAGAATAAAAAGCAAAATCCAAAAGATCATTATTTTTTAAAAATCCTCACCCAAAATTATATTAATCTGGGCCCGGGAACTGACTAAAGTCTCGTCTTTCGGATCAATTTTATCACAATTTAGCTTACAGGGCTTTTGAAAAACCTGAATCATTCTATTTAAAGTCTGGGATTTTTCCCCTAATACTTGAGTACTTCGGATTTTTTTTGAGGCATTGGTTAAAATTATGGCGCTTCCACCCATGTTTGTGACAATTCTGGCTGCTTTTTGAGCCAGTCCGGTCTTTTCTGTGGCATTAAATATGGCAATGTTTTTATGTTCAGATTTAATGATTGGATCTGCTAAATCTTCCAGGATTCCATCAATTCTAATTGGATCCGGTATTAAAACTTCTGTCCCGTCTGCCAGGTTATTTTTTTCCAGTCCCTGGGATAAACTTAAATTTTGCACTTTATCAAACCTTACAGAGGCTATACCAAATTTTAATCTAAAAAGCTCCCACAAAGTCAGATCAGATTTTATAGAAAAAGTCGACATAAAACCACCGATTAAATTTTCACGAAAAAGGCTAACTAATTGTTCCGCATCTGAAACTTTCTGTAGCGAGCCAATATCCAAAAAACCATCAATTGGAACTGCCAAAAAAGAAGTCAGGCTATCCTCCAGAAGCTCTACTCCTGTACCTTTTTGATCTGTTTCCCCTAAATCATAGACGGAGCGGACTTGCCATTTTCCAAAACCGTGAGGAACTTCTACCAGGGTCTCTGGCGGGATATTGATTAAGGCTACCTTTGAATCTTTAGGGTTAAAAACTAACAGCGAAATTGCGGAATCTTTTTTAATAACTAAATTTAAATTGAAATCATTATTCCAGCTATAATTTTTGCTTTGAAGCGAATTAAGTTTCCAGGGACTAAAAAGAGTTTGTGTTAATCTGACCAAATTCCCCAAAATTATTACCAAAGCAATCATTCCCAAAAAAATCAGTGCCAGCCTGGTTCTTTTTTGTATCCTTTTTTTACTTTGAACTGTTTTCCAGGGCATAAGATCAGTGTAACTAATTAGGTATTGACCACGCAATAGTCCAGAGGATAAACTAGTTATTGAGGGGAGGTGATATTTTTTATGGATAATCCAAATGATCCAACACAGGGTGATCAAGGTGGAAATGGTGGTGGAATGCCTGCAGGAGATCAACCTATGACTCCTCCAGCAGCCCCAACAGGTCAACCTACACCTACAGAGGACACTTCTACTCCTTCAATGGGAGGAGAAAGTTCAACAGGAGCCCCAATGCAAGAAGAAAAATGTTCAACTTGTGGAGGAGCTGCAAGTAGTGGAAACTGTACAATGTGTGCACAACCCAGTGCTTCCTGTACTTGTCCTCCAGCACAAACTGGTGGCGATCCAGCAGCACCTGGTATGTAAAATTCTTTGCAAAGAATTTAAAAGATCAAGGGAGTCTAGAAATAGACTCCCTTTCTTTTATTTTTAAATCCAGGAAGATTTTAATTTTTTAAATTGCTTATTTTTAATTGCTTCTCTTATTTCTTTAACTAAATTCTCTACAAAGTAAACATTATGGTAGGTAGCTAAATTAAAATAGAGCAACTCCCCTGCTTTAAAAAGATGATTCAAGTATGCCCTGGAGAAATTCTGACATGTGTAACATTTACAGTTTGGATCAATTGGCTTTGAATCTTTGGCAAATCTGCCTGATTTGATGTTAATTGTAAAATTATTCTCCGGCTTTCCACCGTTTTTCTTGGAAAGATACAAAGAGCCATTCCTGGCCCGTCTGGTCGGCCCTACACAGTCAAAAAGGTCTATTCCCCGCTCTATAGCGTTAAATAGATCTAAAACTTCCCCAATCCCCAGAAGATGCTTAACTTTTTCTTCAGATACCACATTTGTTACCCATTCCACTATTTTATAAAGCTCGCTTCTTTGTCCATATATTCCCCCTATTGCTATAGCTTCAAAGTGCTTATCTGTAAATTCAGCAGATCTGATCCTTAAATCTTTATACAGACCACCATGTACTACCCCATAGAGTAACAACCTACGAGGTTGCGAGCTCAAAACCTCGTAGGTTTGTTTGCTACGAAGACCCCAGATTTCTGTTAATTCCAAAGACTTTTTCACCTGATCATAATTCATCTTGATTGATTCATGATCATCAAATGCCACAATTAAATCCGCTCCTAGCTGATGTTGAATTTTTATAGATTCCCCTGGCCCTAAGAAATGTTTGGATCCATCCAAATGGGATTGAAAAGTCACCCCCTCTTCTGTAACTTTATTCAATCTGGGTCTTATTTCACTTTCCCCTTTTCGCTTTACCCTTTCCCCTTGTTTTATAACTTTCTCCTCTCCACTTTCCAGTCCCACTCCAAGTGAAAAAACCTGAAATCCTCCTGAATCTGTCATAATTGGTCTATCCCAGCCCATAAATTTGTGCAGCCCGCCTAATTTTTGGATCAGATCAGCTCCAGGCTGTAACATCAGATGATAAGTATTAGCCAAAACAACCTGCACCCCAATCTCATCCAGCTGTTTTGGAGTCAAAGCTTTAACAGTTGCCTTTGTCCCAACCGGAATCCAATTCGGAGTTTCAATTATCCCATGAGTTGTAGTTAATCTCCCCACCCTAGCCTTCCTGTCTTTTTGTAATATTTTAAATTGTTTCATACTTAGAGAGAAGTATATTAAATTCTTGCTTTGAAACAAAGGGCGTTAAGAATTTCGAAGTTTTGCGACTTAGGGGAAACCGAAACTGACCACCACTTTAGTGGGGGAATTTCGGAGGGGTAAAGTCCCCGAGGAGCAAAACGAGAAATTTAGCCCGACTTTCACTGCAAGAAACTTTTGTCATACTTTTGGTTACAAAAGTATGCGATAAAATTATTCCCAGGCCAATGTTTTTCTCTCCAGCTTTTCCAGCTCTATTCTGGCTCTATCTTTAAAAAACTCCTTATCTGAAAGGTGTTCTTTTAATCTCTCTGCCAAAACATCTCCTGCTAAAAGTTCCGGAATAATTACATAATCTGCACCTAAGTTATACAATTTTTTAGCATCTTCAAGGGTATCTGCTCTTAAAATAACCGGAATATTTTTATGCTTGGTTTTGAGATCCTCCAAAAGCAATTTGTTATCATCCAGTGACGGTGCAGTTGAAATAACTATTCTAGCCTCCCCTAAATTAAGAGCATCCAGAACCTCCGGGTCTCCCATATCTCCAAAAACCACCGGAATGTGAAGGCCGAGTAATGCTTCCACCAAATGAGGATTATAATCCAAAACAATTTGAGCTATTTTTTCTTTTTTTAAGAGTTTGACAACTTCCCCCCCCACCCTATGACCACCTACCACCACCACATGACCAACTAATTGCTCCGATTGTTTAATATTTTCTATATAATGTCTGGAACCGCTTGCTTCAAAAAGAGAGAGGAAATTTGCCAAAGACTTGTAAATAATTCTTGATTTCATAATTAAAACTGAAGAAATAATAATAGATAAAAAACCAGAAGAGGCAATCACAGTTAGGGCGCTTTCTCTCACCAAACCCTGTTCTACTCCTACTAAAAGAATAATTAAAGAAAATTCCGAGATTTGAGATAGATTTATGCTTGAGGAAAAAATAGTGTGCTTTCTGAAACCAAAAATTCCCAAAAGCAGAAGAAACATTATTGGTTTTACCAAAATTGCAAACATTGTAAAAGTTAAAATTAAAGGATATGTATCCCCAATATGGGCAAAATTAATCTTCGTTCCTAAATAGACAAAAAATAAAGCCACAAAAAAATCCCTCATTGGTTTTACCTTACCGCTAATTTGAAAATGATACTTTGAGTTTGCCAATGCTATCCCTGCTAAAAATGCTCCTATCACCACTGAAAAGCCTAAAGATAGGGCAAAAGTCACGTAGATAAAACACCAAGCTAATGCCGTTAAAAACAAAAGTTCCGACGAACCGGAGACAGCTTTAAATATAGCTCCTAAAATATAGCGGTTTAAAAGTAGGGCGAGCGAAAAAAGAAGTAGTGCTTTTCCCATAAATGTAATAACTGGGAAAGCCTGTGATAATCCTAACCCTAGCGTAGAAGAGGTGGAAGTTAAACCTAAAAGAATTACCACCGCTAAAAGATCTTCCAACAGTAAAATTCCCAAAGCCAGCTTACCATACAAAGAAGATAAATCTTTTCTATCCAAAAGCAGCTTAACAACAACTATAGTTGATGAAAAAGATAGTCCCACTCCTAAAAAGATCGCTTCTAAAAAATTAAAACCAAAGCTTTGGGCTAAAAATGTCCCGAAAACAGAAGTAATTATAATTTGTAAAATTCCTGAAATAATTATTGGTTTACCAAAACTTCTAATTTCCCGAAAATCCAACTCCATTCCAACCAAAAATAATAAAAATGCCAAACCAATTTCTGGCAGAAAAGATAAAGCTTGAGAAGTTTTAACATCAAATATTCCCCAAAAGGCAATCACTAACCCTCCCAAAAGGTAGGCAATCAAAAGCGGTAGCTTCATTTTGTAGGTAATAAAACCTAAAACTGAAGCCAAACCTAATATTATAGCTAATTGAACAAATATATTTTCCATAGCTGATTTCTGACAATTAATATCTACTTATATCCATTTATTTCTACTGTATATCCTGGTGGGATATTCATAGATATACAATAGAAATTTATAGATATTCATTGTTGGTCAACATACCTAAGGCTTTATTTAAATCTTCCGGCAATTCACTCTCAACTTCCATCCATTTTCCATTCCCAGGATGATAAAATCCAATCTTTGCAGCATGTAAAAACTGCCTTGGGCACCACCTATGATCCAGTCTCACTATTTTTCTACCGGCATATACCTCATCTGCTACAATCGGATGGTTGATATATTTTAAATGTACCCTAATTTGATGTGTCCGTCCAGTCAAAGGATAACATTTCAGCAAAGTGAACTGATTGTAGTTCGTTCTTTCCAGTTTATCTCTTTGAATTTTGTTTAAGTCATTGAAAATTGATTGTAAAGTAGCTCCGCTACTTTCGTTTTTTAAATTGTAAATTGTAAATTGTAAATTTTTTACAGGGCTATACTCTGTCACTGCTTCTTTCCCCTCATCTAAAACAGTAAATTTCTCTCTTCTTACAGGATTCCTGCCAATATTTCCTTCGACTTTACCCGGGCCTTCTATAAATCCATGAACTAAGGCCAAATATTCTTTTTTAGTTCTTCTCTCCTTAAATTGGGCCTGTAAATTCTCCAAAGCTGCTTCTGTTTTAGCAACCAAAATTACCCCTGATGTATCTTTATCCAGTCTGTGAACTATACCGCCACGCTCCAAGGTTGAACCTTGTGAGGCCGACCAATCCTCCAAGGTATCCTCTTTTTGGGTACTGGACTTATCCACCACCAGTCCGGCCGGTTTATCCAAAACCCATAAATCATTATCTTCAAAAATTATTTTAGGGGTCATTTAAAATTTAAGCGGTTTTTTGTAAGTAGCTTTTAATCTCACGCAATACTTCATCCGGGTTTAGGGCGGATTTAATAAGATAGCCCTCAACCCCCAGGTCAAAGCATTCTTTAATCACAGAATCCTGGCCTAAATTGGTCAGCACTACAATTTTTGCATCTGCAGATTTAGGTTGATGGACTTTTAAATCTCTTAAAATCGCTACCCCGTCTTTTTTAGGAAGCATTATATCCAGAAGAATTAAATCATATTCATTGCTTAAAATTTTTTGTAAAGCCATTTCTCCGTCGGAGGCCACATCAATAAAATAACCTTCAGCCATTAAAAGTTCCTGATAAAACTCTCTTAAAAATTGATCATCCTCAACAATGAGAATCTTTTTTTGTGAATTATCCATTTTGGATTTCCTTCTTACATTTTACATTTTACATTTTACATTTACAATGCCACCGGTTCCAGCGTCTTTGCCTCACCCTGTGGCTGCAGGTGATATTTTTCCGCCTCCTCAACTAATTGCTTGGTGGCAACCGGCAAAGAAAAGCTAAATTTAGCGCCCTTATCCACCCCCTCGGACTCTGCCCAAATCTTACCATGCATTAACTCCACCAGACTTTTTGAAATATAAAGTCCAAGTCCTGTACCACCGGAGGTGGATATTGAAGTATAAGAATTATCCAGTCTGCCAAATTTATGGAAAAGTTTGCCTAAATCTTCTTTGGCAATGCCTGAACCGTTATCTTTAATTGATGTTTCCAAACTAATTCCATCAGTAAAAAAATCAAGACTGATACTACCACCGGGATATGTAAATTTTAAGGCATTACCCACTAAATTAAGGAGGACCTGATGAACCTTATCCGGATCCGCAAAAACCGGCGGCAGGGAATGCTCTAAAACTGATAGTTTTAAACGCTTTTCATCAGCCTTAAGTTTAACCTCCTCCATTACATCTTTTGCCAAAGCCAGAATATCAAACGATTTAGGACTGATCTCAATTTTTCCTGCCTCGATTCTTGATACATTTAACATATCATTTACCAAATTTATCAACCTTTCTGTAGAAATCAGCGTCCTGTATAAATATCTCTCCATTTTTTGTGACAAGGTTATATCTGCTCTATGAAGAGCCATCCATACATAGGATCTAATGGCAGTCATAGGAGTTCTTAGCTCGTGTGAAGCAACAGAGACAAAGTCATCTTTTAGTTTATCCAGCTGATGAAGTTTGGCATTCATTTCATAAACTTGCCGGGTAATTTTAGTTAAA
>CAZJNI010000003.1:0-10685 GCA_964547465.1 uncultured Gammaproteobacteria bacterium | reverse complement strand
GTATCTTGCAGCCTGAATGATAAATCCAAAAGCCTGGTGATCATTTTTCCAAACTCAATTTCTTCTGCGTCAATTTTATCCGCTGATTTGGAACTGGCTAACATTAAGACACCGGATAGCTCATGTATATGTTGAATTGGTAAAATAAGTAAAGAATGAATATTCGAAAATTGTGGGTAAGAAGGGGAAATTAAAGATCCTACATCTGATACTACAGCTGCTTCCCCATACATTACTTTCATTTCCCACTCGCTTCCCTTTTGAAATAGATTTTCCCCTTTGGTAACTTCCCCACCGGAGGATTGAGTAATATCTATAAAAAAAGTCTGTTTAACTTTTTGCTCCGTATCAATAAATATGGCTGACAAAAAAATATATGGGTATCCGACTAACTTCAGTTCAGAAAGCACTTTGGGTAAAAATTGATTAATTATTCTGCCACTGTCTTCTATATCCAAAACAATTTGCTGCAGGTTTAAAAAAGCAGTAATCTTCTCTTCCGATACCATATAAATATTGTATCAGTTTTTCAAAATGTCTGGAATGTCTATGGCAGGGATTTTCTTTGAATATGACTCAAAAGCTTCTTTGCAAACCTCAACTGAAGCTTGACCAAATAATTTTTCGTATTGGTTTACCAAGTTTCCCAAAACCTCTTTTTTATTTCCGGTAATCTTTATATCATCTGCCCCTGAAACTTCCAGGCCAGAAACCTTTTTGGCCTGATCAATTGCAATAGGCCCTATTATAGCTTGCTGTTCCTTTATTATATTACTGACTGCTTGGGCATAAGCATCCATATTGGTTTAGTTAATCTAATTTATCTAAAACTGTTTTGAGTTGTATTAGGCCTAAAGTCATTATGAAATAAGCAAGAAAATATATATAATCACCATACCCTCCATTTACCCATGTTTCCTGCAAGGTCTGATAAAGAAAATTAGATTCCGCAATATATTGCACAACAAAGGCAAATATAATAAGCAGGATCCTGCTTTTCATTACACCTCCCAATAATTTCCTTGATAAAGTGTACGTTAGAATAGCAATGGAGATATAAATTGCTTCACCAAAAGGATAACCAAAATCAAGAAAAACCCTTAAGGGATCGCTAAAATCAAATTCATAATCCCTCAAAAACATAAAGTAGGATATTATTAACATAACCATTGGTATAATCACTACCTGGAATTTATTTACTATCGTTTTAAGTACAAATTTAGCTCCTGAAGCTTTAGCCAGCAAAGATATGCCTATGATATATAGGATGACACTTCCAAAAAACCCAACATCAGCTAAGGAAGGGTACGGTATCTCTATATTTGAAAAAATATTATAGTAGCTGAATGTTAATTGACCAAATTCTTGAGCCAAAAGGCCTAATGAAAGTGCAATAATTGCTTTTCCTATTGTAGATGAAAACCCACCCCATTTTTTGGAGATCAAAAGCCCCCATATCCCTCCCCAGGCGGCCATCAATCCATAAGTTGCAGCAAAAGCATAGTTTTGAAAAGTTTGTTCAAAGCCTGAAAGAAAAATATATAACCACCAAAGAGATATTAAAATGAAAAACAGTATGGCAATTTGTGCTGATAATTCTTTTTTTATTGTTTCCAGCATAATTTAAGTGTAAACACCTATTTGAAGTAAAGTCAAGCAACCTAAGTTATAATAAAGTTATATGATTCCTAAATTCCCTAAATTTATAAAGTTTTCATTTGGGCATAAATCTCATATTGAAAAACATATTTTAAAATATCCCCCCTACTCTGATTTTAACTTTACTTCTCTTTTTAGCTGGGGCGGTGAGGAAACTTATCTATCAGAACTTAATGACAACTTAGTGATCAAGTTTAGGGACTATATAACAAATGAGTCATTCTATACTTTTATTGGGATTAATAATGTAAATCAAACAATTAGAATACTGCTAGAAGAATCAATAAAAAATAAGTTGCACCCCAGATTGAAATTAATTCCAGAGGTAGTTTTAAAAGCAGATCCAAAGTTGCTTGAGGAATTTGATATTGAAGAAGATAGGGATAATTTTGATTATATTTATTTACTTGAAGAAGCAAAAGATTTTAAGGGTAATAAACATCGAGATAAAAGAAATTTTATTAATAGATTTAAAAGGCTTTATGAATCATCTCATAAACTATTGGATTTGTCAGATCCTAAAATCCAAAAAGAGATGCTAAATTTATTTTATCATTGGCAAAAGCTAAAAGGCAGAGAAAAAGCTGATGTGGAAAATGAACTCTTAGCGATTCAAAAAATACTTAAATTTGCAAAAGATTTAAGGCTTATTGTCGTGGGACTCTATGTAGGTAAAAAGTTAGTGGGTTTTTCAATAAATGAAGTTTTAGAAGATGGGTATGCAATGAACCTTTTTGAGAAAGCTGATACAAACTATCAAGGTATTTTCCCCTACTTAAGACATATCAGCGCAGTTTACCTTTTGGAGCTTGGAAGTAAATTTTTAAGCCATGAGCAGGATTTGGGAATTGAAGGGTTAAGAAAGTCAAAGATGTCTTATAATCCTCACTTTTTCCTTAAAAAATATACTATTAAAAGAAAATAAAATAAGACCCTACTATAATCATTAATATTGAAACTAATTTCAAGCCCAAAGTTTTTTTGGTAATGACCTCTTTTACAATATGAGGAAACCAGAGAGAAAGAATAATCCCATATATAAGAGTAAATAATGGCTGAAAACCTGCCAGAACACTAACCAAACTTACCGAGAGTAGTGATATGGCAAAATAGCCTGTGTATCTTGCAAGGATATAAATTGCTTCATTTATCCCTATAAATAGAAAGGCTTGCCTTTTAAGCTTCTTTGTTTCCTTTTTAAAAAGCGCTTTATTCTTTTTAAAAGAAAATATAGCCAGCGCTCCTATGGCTATACCAAACCCTTCATAAGGCAGTGTGTTCCAAAAGGGAATTTCAGAAACCCCAAATTTATAAAGAACTTGTGCTAATGCAAATAGAAAGGCTGAAAGCATAATATAAAAAAAAGATTTGCGCAATTTAAATATTTTCCCCTTTATGGTTTTGATAGTTAAAAGAACCCCAGCAAAAATCATAAGAAATGAACCTAAATATTGCCTGTATGAGAGAGTTTCACCGAGGATTATGAAACCTAAAATCAGCACAAATACCGGATAAGTCTGCAAAAGAGGAACCACTAAGGATGTTTCATCAAGGGTTAGTGCTTTGTAATAAGGTAATAAATAAATGGCAGTTAAAAAACCAGAGCCCAAAAGGATTAAAAGAGTCTTTAAGTCTATTGGATAAAATCCCGTAATAAGTAAAATAAAAAGTCCTGTGATAAAAGCAAATAAACCACTATAAACAGTAATTACAACTGGACTGATGTTGTGTTTTTCCAGTAGAAATTTATCAATGTAATTTGTGATACCAAAAATAGCGCCGGAGGCAATTGCGAAAAATATTCCCATAACCTAAACTATCGCCAATCCTCTGATTGGAATACGGCCAAGGCTAAAACACAAGTAGGATGATTTTTAATTTGCTCTATTGAAACAGCTGATTTAACTTTTTTCTCTTCAAACTTAATATTTCTATTCATACATAAATCTTTTAATGAATTTTGAATCCGCAAATTTATTTCAGACTCAACTGCCACTTTTGTTTCCCCTATAATTTCATGTTCCACAAACACTCCCCTCCCGTCTGTCCCAAACTGATACCAGCCTATTCCTGCTGCCAAAAATTTTCCTACCTCATGACTTCTGATTTCAGCCTTAACTACATATAATTTATGGCCATATTCTTCAGAAGGTGTTTTATATCTTCTGGCTTTAGATACTTTAGAGTTGGGAGGAATAATAGATGAGAGAGTGATTAAATTATAATTATAAACTCCCGCATCTTTTAAAGCGGCATCGAAAGCAGAAAGAGTAGTCTTACCACTTCCCATTCCACAAACAACTTTAATATCCATACCCTTTTATATTAACATTACGGGTCTTTGCTTGACCATAGCTTACAGATTATATAACATAAGGTTATGGATACATTGCCCAATATTCAGACTACACCTCCAGTTCCACAAAATAGTTTTCTAAAAACTACCAGAGGTAAAATTATAATTTTAGTATCTGGGATTATTCTATTAGCAATAGCTTCATATACATTAAGTTATCTCAATATCTTCCCTTTTTCTAAAAAGCCAGCTATTAACCAAAGCCAAATTCCTGTAACTGTTAAAAAACTAGCCCTTTCTTGTCCGGTTGCAAAAGAGCTATGCAGTACTGCCCAAACAATTCAGTACAACAATAAACCTGCACTTTCGCTAAATCTACCCACAAAAACTAGTATATCCAGTGTCGCACCTGTTGTAGATTTACTTACGTTTAATATTGGCGGCAAGGAAACACTCAAAAATAAAATTATAAAACAGACTACTATTATTTCAAATAACTGTTACACCATCAGCTATATTCTTCCCAAAGAAGCAACCATAAAAAAAGTTGACCTTTTACCGCTAGAAAAAGACGAAATTATTGCCACAGCCAGTGGTAGTCTAATCCTACAAATACAGAAAAACCCCCTCGATCCAAAAACTTCAGGTCAGCCAGACTTTAAACGCTGCAGTACCACTAATAACCAAGCTGGCGAGTTTGAACCTATTACTACATCCCTTTTCCAATAAAATCCCCCAAAAAATGGCCTAAAAATGGTATAATATACGTATGGCTACTAGTGAAGTCGGTCCAGTTCATCCAACACCTTTAGATAGATTAGGTAAAGTTCTTCATGAAACAGCTGTGGGGTTTGGTCATGCTGTACAAAAACATCCTCTGCGTATTGCTTTAACATCTGGTCTTACTGTTTTAGGATTAGGCGCAGCTTTAAATTTGCAAAAATATTTTGTTCCTCCCAATCGTGTAGATAATGCTCCAATTTCAGATACACTTAAACCTCCTGTAGATGGACAAAATGTAGGGATAATAATAAGCCCACCGGTGGATTCGACTCCAGCTTCTTCTCCTTCGTCTCCTCCAGTAGAACAATCTGCAACGAGTCCTGTTGAGGAAGCAATCAAGGCAGGAAGAATTGAAATAAAAGATCCTACAGACGTGGAAAAATACTTTACTTTTGTTTCTCCTGCTGAAGCCAGACAAATGCTGGCTGAAGCTAAAGCCAAAGGAGAATTTAAATTCCTTTTTCCTAGCTTTGAGATAACAGGTATAAAAGATCTTGTTATTGGAAATTTTACTCTGTCTAATGGTCAAGTATCCCTTACCTATCTCGCTGTTCAAGGTATCCCGTCTACTACAACATTTCGTTCTAATTCGGATGCTGCAGTATCAATTAGCACTGCTGGAGCTGCACCGCCCTCCACTCCAAAAATCCGTGTTCAATCGGACACTCCTGAATATACTGCTTATTTAGATGTACCAAAAACTATTTCAGGTACAGAAGTTCCAGTAGGAGCTACTGATTGGCCTTTAGCTGGTAAATATGATGCAAAGAGATCTGTTCGTGTAGAAATTGATGACCCACTGTTTGTTTATGAAGGTTCTTCATTTTTAAATGCCGAAATAACTCCCGATGCTGGAGGTGGAACTTTCCGTGACAGATTTGGCGACTGGAACATGACTTTCTTAATAAACAGAGGTAATGATTGGACAGGAGCAGATTTGAATAATGCATTACTGAAAGGTCGTAAAATCGCCTTGGTAGGTCCTTCCCCCAGATAGTACTACTTTCGTTTATCTTTCTGTATATGTTATGATAATTTTATGCCTGCTCAAAGGTATAATTATTTAATTTGTTTCTCTATATTTGTATTTTTTTTCCTTTTTGTTTTTATTTCGCCTGTTTCTGCTAATTATTTAGGAAATGGTCAGTGTTCAGACGATAACGGCGGACCATATAATGTTCCGCTTGCAGATTGCGAAATATATGGTGAGCTAGGCCCAGCCCCAAGTAATGTTTGTTTTCAAGTCCCATGGACTTTTAGATATGTTGTTTGTGAAACTTATTCTGATGGTATTCCAGGCACAAATGATTGCGCAAATTGGAGTTACGATTATAGATTTAACGAATGTAATACTGAAGATAGATGTTATGGCTCAAATACCGGGGCCTCCGGGTTTGATTCTGCCGGAAGGGTAATTCCAGGAATATGCTCCGCCTCATCTTTCAATGGATCTGATCCTAATACTGCCTGTATTTCCGGTGGGCATTATAAACAATGCTGCTCTAATCCTTCTCCCGGGTTTACCCCTGCTACTTATTGTTCATCCGGTGTTTGTCCTGCCGGGTTTAAAACTGCTCCTTTGGATACTACTTGTGATACTCCTGTTACCTGTACAAATGGCACACCATATAACCAATGCGGCCAGACCGGAGGCTGTACCAACAATTATGCCAGCAATCATACTGTTCAGGTCACACCTAACAATTGCTCTGATGGGACAACTACTTATTCCTGTTCAGATCTGGGGGTATTTGCAGGGCAATGTGGCAATCCAAGCCCTACCCCAACTCCTACTCCTGCCCCTGCCAATGATGCATCAACTTGTACGGCCATCAGTGTAAATGGTGGTAATCCTGTTATTGTTGGAAGAAATTATCCTGCCACAGTCAGCATGAGAAATGATGGAGACACTAACTGGATATGGGACCAGCCAAACCCATACAGATTAGGCTCCCAGGACCCTCAAGATAATAATGTTTGGAGTTTAAGCAGGGTGGATTTGCCAAGTTCCCCCAAGGCCCCGGGTACTACTGCCACATTTAATTTTAATGTCTGGGCCCCATCAACTCCCGGAACATATAGCTTTAACTGGCGGATGGTTAAAGAAGGAGTTCACTGGTTTGGATCTAAATGTTTCTATAATGTCGCAGTTAACCCGGCTCCTACTCCAACTCCAACCCCGACGCCAACACCTACTCCCACCCCTACTCCCACTCCAGTTCCAGGCACACCACCAGCCCCAACTGTTTCCACTCCTGCTTGTATTAATGCCGGTTACAGCGGCTCCGGGGTAACTATTTCCTGGACTAACTCCGGAGTTACCTGGGTGGATATGGACTCTGATTCCGGCTTTGTCACCCCCTATTACCACAAAGCTGTCAGCGGGGTGTTTTCTACCACAGGCCCAAGCGGTTTTAATGCCAATGATGGCAGTGGAGCTATGTCCCTTAACCCCAACACCACTTACTATGCAAGAACCTATAATGGTACACAAAACAGTGTAATAACCTCTTTTAGCATTCCCAGCTGTGCGCTTCCTACCCCCACACCTTCACCCGCACCTACAGCTACCCCAACACCTGGACCTACAGCTACACCCGCACCTACAGCAACTCCTGCTCCTACACCAGCTTCAGGTTACCCCTGGTTCCAAACCACAGGAGGAGATGTACACTCAAATACTGAAATATATACAAGATGATTTTACTTAGAAAACTTTTTTGGAGTCAGAAATACAATATTGGGCTGTGGGCATAGCCAAAAGCCTGCCTATCTCAATTCTTTTACCGCACTTTTCACATTTACCATAAGTCCCTTTTCTGATTTTCAAAAGTGCCACTTTAATGCTGGTGTTGGTTTTTTTAAGCTGTTGCTCCAGCGCCACATCTTTTGTGTGAGTATCGGCAATGTATGAATCTGTCCCCGGTTCGGAAGTTTCTACCAAACCATCAGATTTTGCCGGATCATCTTCCTCTATTTCTTTTATATTCTCTGTTATTTCTTTTTGCTGTCTTTGCAAAAGCTTTTTAATTAAATTTATTTGTTTGTTGGGAAAATCTAACATTAAACCTCCTTGCCATTTTTTTAAAATTTCTAAACTTCCACCCAATTGCCGTTGTCTGATTATACCAAGTTCTTTTTAAATGTGCTACTTGAGACTTTCTCGCTTTTTCATCTCTTACAATGTTTATTAAAAAAAAGTAAAAATTTTTAAAATCTAAAATAATATTCCTGGCTGTCACTTTATAAAATGTGACAATTCCTAAAACAAGCAGAGTTGTTAGAAAAAAATAATTTTGGTTATGAATTGCCCTTAAAGGCTCCATCAATAACTTAATTGTGCTAATAAATATCAGGGCCTGTGCCGCAATTTTTCCCCTTTGGTGAAAATGAGTTGCCAACTTCCAAATCTTAAACAGAGCAAAACTTAAAAGCAAAGCCTCCAAAGCTTGTGTGGGAAACCTTTTTCCAATACTGCCAATTTGTGTTATAGCAAAAAAGGATTTAGAAGGAACGCCAACTCCACATCCACCTAAAAAGCAGCCTACATCAGATAAAATCAGTCCTCCCAAAAAACCAACTGCAGCAATATCACAAATTAACCAAAAATCCAACTTAAATTTTTTGGCAAAATAAAAAAGAGTCAGCCATCCACCCAGTATACTTCCCCAAAAAGAAAATCCCGGATATTTATAAAAAAGTATAATTTTGGAAAGATTAGTAGCAAAATAGCTCCAATTTTCTATTGCAAAATATATTCTTGCTCCAATTAATCCTCCTAAAAATGTTAAGAGCGTTAAATCCAAAATTTTTTCCTCATCCAAATCCCAGGCCCGGGACAACCTCCAAATTAAAAAAACTGCAAATAAAAATCCCAGGGCAAGGAAAACCCCAAAAGAGGAAATGCCAAATTTACCTATGGAAAAAAGTACCGGAAACATGCAAGAAGGTTACCATATTGCCATATTTGAATCAAATTGAACCATTCGATTACACTTAAGGGTCAATAATGAGCGGAGTCGAATTTATTGACAAAACGTGGTACACTGATTAGACATGACCGCAACAGTACATGCAATAGTAGGCGGAGCAATTGCTGCCTCTACTCCAAACAATCCTGCTTTGGGTATAAGTTTAGCTGCCCTGTCTCATCCGATTCTGGACATGGTTCCCCACTGGGATTTTGGATTAGGCTGGAAAAAGAAAAATAAGGTTGTTCTTTTTTTTGAGTCTAGCGCTGATTTAATTTTTGGAGTTGTTGTCACTTTCCTTTTATTTGGTAAATTTACAGATAATCTTTATCTGATGTTGGCTATATTTATCTCTGAATCATGGGATTTTATGATTATGCCTTATCTTTTATTTAACTGGAAATTTCCCCCTTTTTCTACCTTTTATAAAGTCCAGCATGCGCTAAACAGAAGGGCAGATATTTTTTGGGGAGTTTTAACTCAAGCTGCAACTGTTATTGGATTTTCAGTATTTGCCTTAAGATTTGCCCATTAAATCTTTTAAGTAATTTTCAAATTCCTCTCCTATTTCAGGATGAATCCTTGCCAAATCTACCACAGTTTTCATATATTCCAGTTTATTTCCTGTGTCATAATATTTGCCGTTTTCTACAACCACAGCGTAAAGCGGAACTCCCTCATCTTTAAGTTTATTGATTGCATCAACCAGCCAAATCTCATCGCTTTGGCCGGGATTTAAACTTTTTAAAGCAGCAAATATTTCCGGAGGTAAAATATATGCTCCATGAGTTGCTATGTTTGAGGGAGCAAGATCAGGTTCTGGTTTTTCCACAATTTGCTTTATTTTATAAACATTTCCTGCTACTTTTTCCAAATCAGCAATACCATATCTTTTTAAATCTTCTTTTTTTTCAATTCTGACTCCGGAAATTACCATTCCCCCGTATTTTTCATAAACATCAATCATCTGCTTTAATCTGGGAGGCTCTGCTAAAATAAACTCATCTCCCCAAACAACAGCAAAAGGCTCATCTTCAATTACAGCCTCACCTGCCAAAACTGGTGTGCCATTTCCATAAGGACCTTTTTGCCTGACATAAATAAAATTTGCCATATTGGAGATTTTGTGAATTTCGTCTAAAAGCGCCTGTTTTTTGCCGTTTGTTAAATTTTGCACTAAATCTTCATTGGGAGTATCAAAATGATCCTCAATTGCTCTTTTGGTGGCACCAGTGACAATAATAATATTGTCCACACCTGATGCCACAATTTCTTCAACCACGTATTGAATCACGGGTTTATCTACAATAGGCAGCATCTCCTTAGGCATGGCTTTAGTCTGGGGTAAAAACCTGGTTCCAAACCCGGCAGCAGGTATTAAAACTTTAGTTATCTTTTTAAACATATTGTTAGTATAAAGTATAAAGTAAAAAATTCAAAGTAAAAAAAGTTTTTTCCTTTATACTTTTGCCTTTTTACTTAACACGCTCCACATATTCCCCATTTCTTGTATCCACCTTCACCTTTTCCCCAACTTTGGCAAACATAGGCACTTTCACAACTAAACCATTATCCAATGTTGCTTCTTTAAAAACATTGGAAACAGTATTCCCTTTTTCTTCCGGGCCAGTCTCTGCTATAGTGTAAACCAAACTCATTGGCAACTCCAAGCCTAATACTTCCTCCTCGGAAACTATTAATAATACATCCAGTCCATCTTTTAAGTACTTTACCTGATTTCCCAGAACAGCTCCTGAAACGCTAAATTGCTCAAAAGATACCGGATCCATAAAAGAATATGTGTCTCCATCTCTGTAGAGGAATTGAGCCTTTTTCTTTTCTACATTAGCTTCTTCGACCCTTGCCCCGGTGATAAAAGATTTCTCAACAACAGAGCCAGTTCTGACATTTCTAACTTTAAGCCTAATATTGCCGGATCCCCGACCGGTTTTCATATGCTCATAAGTCACCACCAG
>CAZJNI010000002.1:0-118081 GCA_964547465.1 uncultured Gammaproteobacteria bacterium | reverse complement strand
AGTTGTAGACGAGAAAAAGATCATCGGGCTAAAATGGAAAGTTCCGTTTAGCACGCTATATCAACCTAATTCCCAGTCTGTTTTACAACCATTTGGTGAGCCGCCTGGGATTTGAACCCAGAAACCTACCGATTAAGAGTCGGTTGCTCTACCATTGAGCTAGCGGCCCAAATATTAAAACGTTCTTGATAATTATAAATTAATTGGTCTTGGCGTTCCAGTTAATCTTTCCCATTTCCTTTGTAATACCTTCGTTTCAATTTCTATATCGACTAAAGTGGCCTTTATCCACCCGAAAATTCTGTGTTTCATATCAGTACTTTTAGGAACCTCAACCCTTATTGTACCGAAGTAAAGATTATTCTTTTTGTAACCTGAACTTATAGGTTTTATATAAGTCTTGCCAAAATTCTTAAGAGGAATACCCGTAAGTTCAGACCAAAACTTTTTGATCTCTAACTCATTCTGTTGTGAGTAAATGTTTAGCCAAACCCTCAGAATATTAGGATAAATATTAAAAACATTTTTTAGCCATTTCACCATAAACAGAATAAAATGTGGGTCAGAATTAGTAATCTCAAATCTTCCCCCCTTACTACCTTCAGCCCAGTACAGACATGCACCCATCAAACGATATGCATCAGAATTCAGAGGTATTTTGATCTCTAGGATAGCCTGTTCAATAATTTTTTGCACTTCACGCTTTCTTCTCTCCTTTTGACTTTGTGCACCTAGGGATAGAATTTGAATTTGTCTCGTGTAGAAACGTTTCTTGTGCTTCAGTGCTAAAGGTACATCTTTAAGCCAATAACTTAAGGTGCTCTTAGGGATCCCAATTTCTATCTTTATTTCATTATAACTGAGCCCTCTCTTTCTTAGAAGAATTGCCTGATTTTTGAGACTTTTACTGTTCATTTTCATACTCCCAAGTATATCACATATAGGGACTGGACTAAATAATTAGTGTTATAAATTAGAAAAATTGATTTGAATTATTAAAACCGCTAAACTGAATTAATGTTCCCTTTACTTATCTTTGCTTTTATTTCCGGACTTGTCACAATTGCAGCTCCCTGTATCTGGCCTCTTTTACCTATCATCCTGTCTGCCACTACCTCCGGTGGGCATAGAAAGCCATTAGGGATTACCCTGGGGATTGTAACTTCCTTTGCTTTTTTTACCTTAACCTTATCTTATATAGTGAAAATTATCCCTTTTGATCCGGATATTTTAAGATTATTTGCGGTTTTAGTCATAGGGTTTTTAGGACTGACCCTTGTAATCCCAAGACTTACTCAAACTCTAGAGGGATTTGTCTCAAGACTCTCTTCCAGACTTACTCCTTATCCAAATCCAAATCAGCCACCCGGTACAGGTTTTTGGTCAGGTTATATCACCGGATTTTCTCTGGGTTTAGTCTGGTCTCCTTGCGCAGGACCAATCTTGGCCACCATTGCCACTTTAGCTGCCACCCAATCCCTTAATTGGCAAATTATTCTGGTAACTCTTGTTTACGTTACCGGAGTTGGAATCCCTCTTTTTATCTTTGCCACCGCTGGACAAACCCTCTTTACCAAAAGCAAATCTTTATCTCCCTATACCGGTAGGATCCAGCAGATTTTCGGTGTCATCATGATACTGACTGCTTTTGCCATTTTCACTGGCTATGATAGGGTACTTCAGGCAAAACTTTTGGATGCCATCCCCTCCTATTCTTCCTTTTTATATAAGCTGGAGGGACAAAGTCAGGTCAAATCCGAGCTTGAGAAACTTAAAAGAGGGGAAATGCCTGTCCCCAATCCTAACACTGTTTTTACTCCTACACAGCCTATGGATTCAGAGAATCTATCCGGCCTGCCAAACTATGGGGCGGCTCCAGAGTTTGCAGGTATATTTAAGTGGCTAAACTCTGAACCTCTAACCATGGCTCAACTTAAAGGCAAAGTGGTTTTGGTGGATTTTTGGACTTACACTTGTATAAATTGTATTAGGACACTTCCATACGTCACCTCCTGGTATGAGAAATACAAGGACAAGAGACTTCTGGTAGTGGGAGTCCACACGCCGGAGTTTGAGTTTGAGAAAAAAACAGAAAATGTATTAACTGCTATGAAACAATACAAAATTAATTATCCTGTAGCACAAGACAATGATTACCAAACCTGGAGAGCATACAATAACCGCTATTGGCCTGCCAAATATTTAATTGACTACCAGGGCAATATTAGGTACTTTCATTTTGGTGAGGGTGAATATGATAAAACAGAGGAAAACATTCAAAAACTTCTCCGTGAGGCAGGGTTAAATGGAGATATACCTCTAGTAGATCTACCAGACCAGACACCCAAATCCCAACTAACACCAGAAATATATCTGGGTTTAGATAGAAGGCAAGGATTTAACAGTTACTGGAGTTTAGGTGGCAGCTGGGATGAACAAGAAGAGTATATTGCCTCTAAAACTAAGGCCAGTTTGGATCTTAAATTTAATGCAGCTAAAGTATTTTTAGTTATTACCCCTGTAACAAAAGCCGATATCATAAAGGTCTCGGTTGATGGGAAGGAAACTCAAACTATCACTGCGACTGAAGCAAAACTTTACACATTAGTGGAACTCCCACAAATAGGTACTCACCAGCTTCACCTGGATTTCCAAACTCCTGGCACCAAAATCTATGCCTTCACCTTTGGGGATTAAGACTTAATACCCTGTCCAGGCTTGTTTTTGCCCCCTTTAGATATACTATATTGTATTTTGGAAAGTATAAGAATACTGCCGGGGCATCTTCTAGAAGCGCTTTTTGAAAATCAAAATATTTTATTTTTCTGTCTTCTTCATTTATAATTTTTCTGCCATCCTCCAGGTCTTTATCCGCTCTTTTTGAATCATACTTTGAAAGATTGGTTTTATTTTGCGTGGCATGCCATAAAAAGTACTGGTCCGGATCAGCTGGAATACTTTGAGTTATTAATAGTGATTGAAAGTTTTGCGGGATGCCTGATTCTACCCTTAGTTTGACATCAAAGCCCAAAGCTTTCCAAGCTTCAATAATAGCTTTTCCAACATCTTCTAAATTAGGAGTGGCAGTTAGGATAATCTCTGAATTAAGCTTATTTTCCGGCATTGTTGATTTGGCCCGCTCCAGCGCAGCAGCAGCTTCTTCTTTATTTGATAAATATCTTTTTGCATCAGGATTATAGCCCCAGGACTTTGGCGGGTATGGATTATTTGCCTCAACCTCACCTTTGATATTTGGGGTCTCATAACTTAAAGCCTGACGTAGTGATCTATTGGATAAAAGTGCATCTTTAGTTTGAAAAAGAATTGTTACAATTTTTGTAAAATCTACTTTTTGGGAAATTGTAACTTTAGGATTATTTGAAAAAGCCTTTATATTACTCATACCCAGGATTGCCTGGACTTCACCTAAATTAAACCCTGCCGTAGCTACCTTTTCATTTGGATAAAAACGGACATAAATTAAAGGTAGATCAGGATTTATTGGTTTCAGGACTAATTTAGTAATAAATATTCTGCTTTTGTCCACTTCTGTTATTTGGTATGGGCCGATTCCTAAAAACGTCCCCTTTTTAAAAAGGGGTTTTGTTAAAAGAGTCGGCAAAGGGGAATAAGGTTCTTTTAATTTAAATTCAATAGTTTTATCATCCGGATAAGAAATGTCAATATTTGGAATACTAAAGACTAAATCTTGAGATTTAATAGCTGTTCCATCCAGCCATTTAAGATTATCTTTTAATTTAAATTTAAAATCCGTTGCATCATTATTTGTTTCCCAGCCGGATACCAGGTCTGCTTTTGGCCTGCCGTTTTCATCTATTGTTACCAATCCCCTTGATGCCAGGGATGTAACTTCTAGGGGAATATTATGTTCTTGAAATGTACCTATTAAACCAATTCTTAAAATATTTGCGGTGTTAAAAAGGTTTAATTTTACCTGGAGAAAAAAAGCTATTAAAAATAAAAATAAGCCAAAGTATAACCATTTAATATTTCTTCTTAAGATTTCAAAAAAAATTAAATACCAAACCTTAAGGGTTCTGATTAGAGTATCCATATGTATCCTGTGACTTAAAGAACAAGACCAACTAAAGAGGATATAATAAAAGCGATTGCGATTGCAATTGTTGCGTAAAAAAGCAACTTCTCTGCTCCTCTTTTGGTTCTATAAAATGATAAATCTCCCCCAAAAGCACTGCCTAATCCCGAACCTTTTTGTTGGATAATAATTACCAGTATCAATAATATTCCTAAAATAATTTGAATTAAGGACACAACTGATTTCATGGTTTAATCAAAGCATTATACATCATACGAAGTAAACTTAAAAATTAATGGGCAAGCCATTGCAGGAAATGAGTTATAATTCCAATCGAGAGTGATGCTAAAATTGCTACTAAAAGAGTGGATAAATCTACAGCCGGGATCATAAATCCACCTAAATAAAATCCCGGGAAAAAATATGGCACTAGATGGAAATCAGAAACTGTAGTTAGAGCATATAAAGCCAAAACATTAATCAGCCAGGAAAAAAGTCCCACAGTTAAAAGGTTAAGCGGCAAGAAAAGAATCTTTAAAAAGGGGACTAGAATCCAATTAATCAGCATAAAAACAAATGCTCCGATAAAAAGACTTTTTATTCCTCCAGAGTAAGTTAAACCAGGCAGGATTATGGTGGCTGCATAAAGAGAAACTAAATTTATTAAAAAATACCGCAGAAGGGTTTTCATTGTCCTAAGACCATTCTACCATGTAATTTCCTGTGATAAGTAATTGCAAATCTGTGGGATTCATCACGGAGTTTTTGCAGAAGTTTTAATGACAGACTTTTCCTGGATAACTTAATCACCTCCCCTTGCGGGGAATACAGCCACTCCATTCTCTTAGCTAAACCAAAGATTGGAATTTTCAAGTTATAAGTTATAAGTTCCAAGTTAACCCCTCTAACCTGGCCACGACCACCATCAATTATTATTAAATCAGGAAAAGGCCATTCCGGGTGCTTAAGTCTGCGTCCCATCATTTCCTTATGCATTCCAACATCATTAGGCCTACCACTAATATGAATCCGAAACTTTTTATATTGTGACTTATCTATTTCCCCATTGGTTAACACAACCATGGATCCAACTGCCTCTTTCCCCTGGATATTGGAAATATCATATCCTTCAATTCTTTCTGGCGCATTTGACAAATTTAAATCTTTTTGCAGCTGTTCTAAGGCTAATTTATTTTCATCTTCCAGAAAATTTGGATTCTCAAGGTATAAGTCCACCCTGTTGGCTTGTGTCATGTAGGCAATCCCCTCAAGCTCTTTTTTAATTATTCCAGCTTGTTCAAATTTTTGCTCGGATGAGGCTTTTAACATCTGTTCAGTTAAATCTTCTACAAGTTCCTTTTTCTTACCATCTAAAAATTTAGAAAAATTCCTGATAATTTTGTTATAGTCTTCCTTGGAAATGACTTCCATACAGGCTCCAGGACATAACCCTAAATGATAATAAAAGCAAGCTCGATTCTGACGATCCCGTACCGGAATCCTATTGACGATCCGGTAGTGCATATTCTTTTTAGATGGGTTGCTGCACCAAGGGAAGACACGGCGAAGTAGTTTTAGTGTATCCCGTACAGTCCTGGCAGATGGAAAAGGCCCCCAATATTTTTTAAGTTTTTGAAGATCAGCTCTTCTGGCTGTGATAACTTTAGGAAAAACCTCGCTGGTAACACCAATATACAAATAATCCTTATCATCCATTAAGCGGACGTTAAAGGGGGGCAGATATTTTTTAATTAAGTTTGCTTCTAAAATTAAAGCTTCAAGCTCTGACTCAACAATAATTGTCTCAAGATTATTTATTTGTTCAACCAAAACTTTAGTCCTCAAGGTTTGGTCCCCGCTAAAATAAGAGGCTACCCTATGGTATAAATCAATGGCCTTGCCCACATAAAGAATTGAATTATTAGAATCCTTAAATATATACACACCTGCTTTGTGTGGAATCTTTGACCGGTCTAAAAACTTAGGAATCATTTAGGTTTTCCCGGATTTTTTGGCAGCTTTCCTGAAGCGTTTCCGGTAGATTAAGACAAGCAATATTACTCCATATAAAAGCCCCATTCCAAGGATAGCAGCAGCCAACATAACAGGCAGGGTTTGAAACAGGAAAAAAGGTTTGACAAAGATACTTTTAGTAAATTTCTCTTTTCCAATCAAAACTGTAATTTGATCGTTAAACTTATCAAAAAGATTAGTTCTTAAATCAAAGTCAAAATTAGCACTGCCAAAAGCAGGGATTG
Source organism: uncultured Gammaproteobacteria bacterium (assembly GCA_964547465.1). GTDB lineage: Bacteria > Patescibacteriota > Microgenomatia > Daviesbacterales > UBA10151 > CAZJNI01. The sequence continues at coordinate 111,766 of CAZJNI010000002.1, read as the reverse complement.
GCCCTAGATTTATGTTTTGTAAATTTAAAATATTAATTTTTTGACTGCTTATTAATAGATTATTGGAAGGAAAAACTGCGTTTCCATAATTTGTGATTTTAATGTTCGCTTTGGCAGGAAAACCCGCCAGCATGGGGTTTGGAATATTAATTTGTACATCCAGTTGACTTTTTCCCAGAAAATCGCTGTCAGTTAAACTCACCCTGATATCTTGCGTATCCTGCCCCTTATATTTATATGAACCGGCCGGAACCGGAATTTCAGAAGATGAACCTTTTATTGCAAAAACAAAGTGGTTTAGGTCCAATTTATTAAAATAATCTACACCACCGGTGGTGTTTTCCCAGGTCGGGTCTACCATTATCCAACCCTTTTTATCATCCCAATATTCTGGCCAGGCGTGCAGGATATCTTTCGTCAAAGACAGGGGCCGAAGCGTTGTATTGGCAGTGTATGCATATCCATCCAATTCCCTGGCCGGAATTCCGGCAGCCCTTACTAAAGCTATAAAAAGATCCGTAAATTCCATGCAAACAGCAGAGGAAGGATTATTTAAGGCTGTTACAGCCCCCAACCTTTCAATACTCTCCCCGTTTAGCCTTTTGGAATCATACTTTAGCGAATCTACCGCAAACCTGTAGATAAGCCTTACTCTTTCAACCGGATCAGATGGCGGGTTTGGCCCTAAAACTTCCTCCAGTTTGGAAATAATTTGCGGATTATCTTTTTCCCAATACTTTACAGTTTCAGTATACTTTTTTCTCAAATCATCACTTAATGATGGATTTTTTACTTTACTGGTTGTATAAAGCTTGGCTGATCCAATTACCTTAATGTCGACTTTTTGGCCCCTGCTAAGACGGTACCAGGCCAGATAATTACCATCATTATCTAAAGTTACGTTCAAGGGCTTTGGTTCAATTCGCTGGAATATTACATCCTGGTAAGCTGTGTCCGGAGGCAGGGCAATGTTAGTTAAAATTGGCACTAAATTAGTGTTCTCCAAATGAAAGGTAAGATCAAAATCAAACAGCTGATTTGTACCAAAACTGGCAGAAATTCCGGAATTTATTAATTTTTCCTTATCAAATGTTAAAAACATCTTTCCGGAGCTGGTAGTCTGGCTTTTTGGGACCGGGCTGATTAAAGTAGGTTCACCGAACTCAACCGGAACAGACAAAGTCAAGTTATAGTTTTCTAAGTTTGTGCTTGAAGAAATTTTAGGGGCCCGGACTTCCCAAACTTTACCTTGCTTTTCTGCAAAATCCTTTGATTTAAATGATAAGGTCCAGGGCAAGATTTTTCCTAAACCGGCAATTTGCTGGTTAAATTTAACAGAAATTATGGTTGAGCTATCCTTTTGCTCTGTTGAAACCTCCATTGGACCCGAGGCATCAGAGGCCTTAACATCCCAAATTGCAGTGGCACCAATGGTTAGCTTAAACTGATTAGCATAATACTCTGAAGTTAAATTCCTTAAAGTAACTTTTTCCGTGACAGTGGTAACCCCATCACCTCCTACATCATAAACCACATCATAAGAGGTAGCAAACTCTTCGGCAGCATGAACAGTAACTGGTAATAGGTAACTTGTAACAAGTAACAAGAAAAAAGCAGACAGGCAAACAAAAATCCTCTTAAACATTCTCCATATTGTAACAAACCCATTCTGTCATTGCGAGCGAAATGGTTTAAACCCTAGGTATCCGATCACTCCTACCTCCGAGGTGAAAATACGATGACACGTAGGGTCTTATAGAAAATTTGTGCGGACACCTGAAAGGTGGAAAGCTATTTATGTTATTATTAATAAGTATGCCAAAAGAGATTTTTTTAATATTTTCCTTGCTTTTTTTCTATGCTGCTTTTTATTCTATAAAAACAAGACACGTAATTCCTCATATAAAATTTCACCCTAGCCTTCAAACTACTCAGAAAATAGCAAATCTCGTAGGCACCTTGTTTGTTATTGCGGGTTTATTTGCTTTATATGCTTACTTTGTTTATCTTAAATAATCTTAGCCAAATATTGGCCAGTGAAGGAAGATTTGATTTTGGCTATATCTTTTGGAGTGCCTTCGGCAATGACTTTTCCGCCTTTGTCCCCGCCTTCCGGGCCTAAATCTATCACCCAATCCGTGTTTTTAATCACATCCAGATTATGTTCAATAATTATTACAGTATTGCCGTAATTTACCAGTTTTCGCAAGATATTAAGTAATCTTTCTATATCTGCAAAATGCAAACCAGTTGTTGGCTCATCCAAAATAAAAACAGTCTGGCCGGTTTGTCTTTTGGAAAGTTCAGATGAAAGCTTAATCCTTTGGGCCTCACCACCAGACAGCGTTGGGGCAGGTTGTCCCAACCTGATATAACCCAGTCCCACATCATTTAACACTTGCAGTTTATTTTTAATATTAGGAATGTTTTCAAAAAACTTTAAGCTTTCTTCAACTGTCATATCCAAAACCTGGGAAATATTTTTGTCCTTAAACAAAATCTCCAAAGCTTCCCTGTTATAGCGGGCTCCGCTGCAAGACTCACAAGTCACATAAACATCCGGCAAAAACTGCATTTCAATTTTTAACTGCCCTTCGCCCTCGCATACCTCACACCTGCCTCCTTTAACATTAAAAGAAAACCTGCCCGGCCCATAACCTCTGATTTTTGCTTCGGGAGAGTTAGCAAACAGTTCTCTAATAAAAGTAAACGCTCCTGTATAAGTTGCAGGATTTGAGCGGGGAGTTCGGCCAATTGGACTTTGATCTACTAAAACCACTTTATCAACGTATTCCAGACCCTGCAGGTCTTTAAACTGACCTGGTTTTTCCCTGGAGCGATAAATCTTTTGAGCTAAAATTTTATATAAAATATCATGAATTAAAGTGGATTTTCCTGATCCGGAAACCCCGGTAATTGCCACAAATTTTCCCAAAGGAAAAGAAACATTGATATTTTTTAAATTATGTTCAGAAGCTCCAAGCAATCTTAGTGTACTGTCATCCCCGCGTAGGCGGGGATCCAATTTCGACCGTGAGTTAATTAATTGGATTCCTGCATTCGCAGGAACGACAGAGGAGATATTAACCTTTTTCTTACCAGACAAATACTGTCCTGTTAACGATTGCGGATTTTTTTTAATCTGACCAGGGGATCCTATAGCCACAATTTTTCCACCATGCTCCCCTGCCCCAGGGCCTATTTCTATCATTAAATCAGATGCTTCCATAGTCTCCGCGTCATGTTCATTCACAATCACGGTATTTCCCAAATCCCTTAATTTTTTTAAAGTCTCGATCAACCTGGAATTATCTCTTTGATGAAGGCCTATTGAAGGTTCATCGAGCACATAAAGCACACCTGATAGTCCTGATCCGATTTGAGACGCCAGCCTGATTCTTTGTGATTCACCACCAGCTAAAGTCATAGCAGCCCGATCAAGTGTTAAATAATCCAAGCCCACGTCAATTAGAAATTGGGTTCTAGACTTAATCTCCTTAACAATCGGCGTAGCTATCTGATTTTCCCGCTCGCTCAATCCACCTCCGAGGTGTGATCCAGACGACACCTTAGCTTCACCTCGGAGGTGAAGAATCCAGTCTAGCGTTTGAGAAATCGATTGGGAAGTAACCTCTGCAATATTTGAACCCATGATAGTAATTGATAATGCCTCATCTTTTAGTCTGGCTCCTTTGCATTTGGGACAGATTTCCTTAAACATATATTTTTCTATCTCGGCTTTGACAAAATCAGATTCAGAAGTTTGATATCTTTCTTTTAAATATTCAACCAGGCCCTTAAATTCAGAGTAAAAATGAGTCCACCTACCCTGCCTGTTTCTTCCCTCAACCCTAAATTCCTCTTTATCAGCTCCATGAAGTAGAATTTTTCTGGCATCAGCAGTTAACTGCCCCAGTCTGGTACTCATGCTAAAACCATATTCTTTTCCAACAGATTCAATTAAATGCCCGTACCAGGTTTCACTGGTAGCCAGCTTGCTCAAAGGTAGAATTCCGCCTTCTTCAATAGATAAAATCGGGTTTAAAATTGCTGTTTCATCAATTTCCAAAAGTGATCCTAAACCGGAACATGTTGGACAAGCCCCATGGGGAGAATTAAAAGATAAAAGCCTTGGTTCAATTTCTGACAAAGCAATATTATCGACAGGACAGGCAAATCTTTCAGAAAATAAATGATCTTCCATTTTTTTAGGATTTGCCGGAAATTCCAAAGAAGTGTCCAGAACCTCTGATGCTATTACAGACCCTTCACCCATTTTGAGCGCTGTCTCAATACTTTGAGAAAGCCTACTCATTATGTCATTGCGAGGAGCCACGTTCATGTCAACTGAACGTGGCGACGTGGCAATCTTTACTAAATCAAGATTCCCACGCGAACTTCGTTCGCTCGGAATGACAGAACGATCCAGTACCAGTCGATCTACTACTAAATCAATCGTGTGTTTGTTTGTTTTTATCAAAATCAGGTCGTCTGTTAAATCTCTAACCTGTCCATCAACTCTTCCTTTAGAAAAGCCTTTTTTTCTGAAGTCTTCAAATAGCTGTGAATACTCTCCTTTTCTATCTTTTATAACCGGAGCCAAAATCATTATCCTAGTTCCTCTATTACTTGACCCATGACCCATGATACTTGATACATTCTCTACTATTTGCTCCACCGACATCTTAGAAACTTCTCTGCCGCAAATTGGACAATGCGGATGACCAACTCTGGCAAATAAAAGCCTTAAATAATCATAAATTTCTGTGGTGGTACCAACAGTGGATCTGGGATTATGAGAGACCCCTTTTTGGTCAATAGAAATGGCAGGAGAAAGGCCTTCTATTAAATCCACATCAGGCTTATCCATCACCCCTAAAAACTGCCTGGCATAGCTGGATAAAGACTCTACATATCTTCTTTGGCCTTCTGCATAAAGGGTGTCAAAAGCCAAAGAGGATTTGCCCGAACCGGAAATGCCGGTTAAAACAATAAGTTTATTTTTTGGGATCTCAAGATCTATATTCTTAAGGTTATGCTCTCTTGCACCTTTGATAATAATTTTGTCAATTGCCATAGTTAGTGTATCAAGCATCATGTATCAGGTATCATGTTTTAAACTTGACACATGATCCTTGACCCATGACGCACCCTTATAATTCCCGAAAATTACCGCACTATTGTAAACCATTTGACAAGATTTTTAAAGCCCTTAGTTGTAAAACTATTATTAAATGTTATAATTCTTTTGTGGCAGTTGATGAATATTTTAAGGTCAAAACGCCACTTGGTGTTACAATCAGGACTACCAAGGCTTATTGGCAACGGATTATCACAACCAAACATCCAAGTGTTGCCAAACATGGATCTGATGTAAAAGAAGCTTTAAAAAATCCTGATGAAATTAGAAGAAGTAAACAGGATATAAAAGTACATTTATATTATCTGGATATCGGTAAAGTTTATGTTTGTATTGTAGCTGATAATGTAAATAATAAAGAAGGGTATATCATTACAGCCTATCTAACAGACAGAATAAAGGAAGGAGAACAAATATATGTCAAAAATTAAAATGTATTATGATTCAAAAGGAAGAACACTAAGTGTCTGGTTTGATGATCCTAAAAAAGAGGTTGTTAGCGAGGAAGTGGGCGACGGAACCATTATCAGTAAAGACAGAAGGGGTAAGGTAATTGGTTTTGAGAAGCTTTATGTTAATTTCCCAAAAAATGTAAGTTCTTCTTCTCCAGTTGACTTTTCTTATATATAAATTTAACAAGATTTTTAAAGGGGTTATGTGGTAATATTTAGCTACAGCTATGGCTAATTTTAAAGAGAGAGTTATTATTAATCCTGAACTTTGGTTGGCTAGAATAGACTTGCAAAACAGTCATGCCGTAGAAGTTCCTTTTTTAGAAGCAGCTTTAGGAACTAGACCATTTTCAACTTCCCATACCAGAAGAAACGCCCCCCACTTAACATTTAAAGAGCTAGGAATCGGTGCAGCTATGTTGGCAATGAGTTTTTTATGGCAAGCTCATCCAAGTAATAACAATAATATTGAGATTAGCTACTCTGAAAGACCACTTATCCCTTGCTTTGAACAGAAGGATGAAAATTCAAAAATTACCATGTATTCGCTATATTTAGGTCCAATTAATAATGGAGGTTATCCGCGTTCTATAATGGTATTGGATCTAGCACCAAACTTATTGAGTGAAGAATCGCCTGAATATTTTGTTCATCTAAATAGAGGTGATCATTCGTGTGAAGGTCTTTCTCTAATAGGTATTAATATAAAGTACACAAGAGGCACATATTATCCTCACCTAGAATGGAATCTAGTTGTTAACGAATATGTAAGTACTTATCATGAACCAGGATTTGACCCCCAAAAGCCCTTACATTTAGATTTTACTTTTGAGGGAGAAAAAGATCGTTGGTCAATGAGTTCATCATTAAATCAAAAAGAAACTACCCAACAAACTCCTTAATTTGATCCCGGATCCTGGCTGCTTCTTCAACGCATGTTCAGGTCGCACCTTAACCAAGGTCGGACCTTGACGAAGGTACGTCCTTAACATACGATAAGATTAATGCCATCTAAAAATATCATCAAGCAATATGTTGAGAATGGCTATTACCATATTTACAACCGCGGTGTGGAAAAAAGAGAAATATTTCTTGATGAACAGGACTGTTTAATTTTTTTACATTATCTAAAACTCTACCTCTCACCGATTGAGGAATTGAAGCAACTGGATCTTCCCGGACTTAGAATATCAAGGTTCATCCGTTTAAATCTATCTACTGAAATAGACCTTTTAGCTTTTGCCCTGATGCCAAATCATATCCATCTGCAAATAAAGCAGAAAACATCTAACGGGATTGTGAAGCTGATGAAACGTTTAGCCACTGCTTATGTTATGTATTTCAACAAAAAATATCTAAGAGTTGGTTCCCTTTTCCAAAATACGTATAAAGCAACTTTAATAGAAACTGACGAATACCTTCTTCATCTTTCCCGTTACATTCACCTTAATCCTGCAAAAGTTACACATAAAAAAATTAACTTTAGGGAATTTTCCAGCTACCCATATTATTTAGGTCAAAAACAAGCTAGCTGGATAAAACCACAGGAAATTTTGAGTTATTTCAGAAGCGCGAAAAGAAAGAACTTAAAGGATATTCTCTCTTATCAAAGCTTTGTGGAAGACTTTAAGGAGAGTTCTACTGAAGTACTAGGTCCCCTGATATTGGAAGACGAATAGAAATACTATAGTCTACCAAGGTGCGACCTTAACCAAGGACGCACCTGAACATACGCTAGATGGATAACTCCTTAATCTGATCCCGTAACTTGGCTGCGGCTTCAAAATCCAGGATCTCTGCTGCCTGATGCATTTGTTCTTCTAAATTTCCAATCATTTTTTGTCTGTCTTTAACCGGAATATCTTCCACAGTTAATTCTTTTTTACCCAAGCTTTCTTCTATTTCTTCAACCTGTTCTATTAATCTCTCCCGCAAGGCCTTTTCTATGCTTTTCGGGGTAATATGGTGTTTTTTGTTATAGTCCATTTGATATCTGCGGCGCCTGTCTACCTCCGAAATGGCTTCTTTCATGGATTTTGTAGTTGTATCTGCATACATAATTACCTCTCCACCTATATTTCTGGCAGCCCTACCCATAGTTTGTACCAACGAAGTTCTGGAGCGCAAAAATCCTTCTTTATCCGCATCTAAAATAATCACCAAAGTTACTTCAGGCAAATCCAAACCTTCTCTCAACAAATTTATTCCCACAATCACATCATATTCACCAAGACGCAGAGAATTTAAAATATCAGATCTTTCCAGCGTTTTAATATCAGAGTGCAGATAGTTAACCTTAATTCCGCGATCTTTTAGATAATCACTCAAATCCTCTGCCATTCTTTTGGTTAAAGTGGTAATTAAAACTCTCTCTTTTCTTTCCACTCTACCCAGGACTTCTTTAATTACATCTTCAATCTGGCCTTTTGTTGGCCTGACAGAAACTTGCGGGTCAACAATTCCTGTAGGCCTAATAAGCTGCTCAGCAACTCCACTCACCTCGGAGGAGTCAAAGCCACCTCCGAGGTGGGACGAAGTCACTCCTCGGAGGTGAGCGCCTGCCAAACTTAATTCATATTCATCCGGGGTGGCTGAAACATAAATAGCCTGACCCACTTTCCTTTGAAATTCCTCAAAACGTAGCGGCCTGTTATCCAATGCAGAAGGTAATCTGAAGCCAAATTCAACCAGTGTTTCTTTTCTGGAACGGTCTCCATTGTACATACCACGGAGCTGGGGAAGAGTTATATGCGACTCATCAATAATCAGTAAAAAATCCTTAGGAAAATATTCCATTAAAGTATAAGGGGGTGATCCGGGAGCCCTTCCTTCAAAATACCTACTATAATTTTCTATGCCGTTGCAAAAACCAAATTGCTTTATCATTTCCAAATCATAGTTTGTCCTTTGCTCAAGTCTTTGCGCTTCGACTAATTTATTTTGTTTTCTTAAATCTTTAATCCTAATTCTTAAATCATCTTCTATTTCTTTAACAGCCGGCAAAACCCTGGCCTCGGGAGTGATATAGTGCTTGGCTGGAAAAATTGTCAGGGTTTGTGGAGTTGGTGTGATGCTACCAGTTAATGGATCCAGATGAGAAATCTTTTCTATTTTATCTCCTAAAAAATTTACCCTTATGGCAGCTTCAGAATATCCCGGGTAAATATCCAACGTATCTCCTTTAACCCGGTAAGTTGATCTTTTAAAATCCAAATCATTTCTGGAATAAAACATTTTTTGCAGCATTTTTTTAATTTGCTCAAATCCAAGTTTCACCCCCTCTTTAAGCTCCAAAATTGCACCTCCATATTCAACCGGGGAGCCTAGGTTATAAATGCAGGATACAGAAGCCACAACTACCACATCTTTGCGGGTCAAAAGAGAAGTAGTGGTGGAAAGTCTTAATTTTTCAATTTCTTCGTTGATAGATGCATCTTTTTCTATATAAGTATCTGACTGTGGCACATAAGCTTCAGGCTGGTAATAATCATAGTAAGACACAAAATACTCAACAGCATTTTTAGGGAAAACAGACTTAAATTCCTGGGCCAATTGCCCGGCTAGCGTTTTGTTGTGGGAGATTATCAGGGTAGGCCTTTGAACAGCCTGGATCACATTAGCCATGGTAAAAGTTTTACCACTGCCTGTTACACCCAGTAAAACCTGATTTTCCATACCAGCATTAAGCCCGTTAACGAGTTTTTCTATAGCTTGTGGTTGATCACCTGTAGGTTTAAAATCAGAAACAATTTGAAATTTAGGCATAAACAGTTAATTATATCACCACCGGCACTTGACTTTAAACAAAGGTATTTGCTAAAGTGATATTAATATCATGTTATTTCGTGATTCAGGTAAGTTTATGGCTGTGGCTATTTTCCTATTCTCCTTATTTGTTGGTGTATTTGCAACAAGTGTATATGCCAATCATTCCTGGGGTCCCTATCATTGGGCACGTACTGCCAATCCTTTCACTGTAAAGCTTGGAGATAATGTTTCAACTCTCTGGGACAGTCACCTGGCAGTAGCATCAGCTGACTGGAGTGAATCTTCGGTGTTAGACACATCTATTGTTCCCGGTAAATCCAAAGGCAACTGCCAACCGACCAAAGGGCGGGTGGAGGTTTGCAGCAAAACCTATGGCAATAACGGCTGGTTGGGTTTGGCTCAAATATGGGTCAGCGGCAGCCATATTACCCAGGGCGTTGCCAAAATGAATGATACTTACTTTAATACCGCAACATACAACAATCCAACCTGGAGACAATATGTCATATGCCAGGAGGTTGGACATAATTTCGGGCTTGGCCATCAGGATGAAGACTTCAACAATACAAACCTTGATACGTGTATGGACTACACAAGTGATCCCTCAACAAATCAGCACCCAAACCAGCATGACTATGATGAGCTTGACATAATCTATACTCATCTTGATAATATTACTACTCTACTTGACAAAAAATCTCCCGGAAACGCATCAGTTTCCTCTGAATGGGGCAAAGCAATCCGCTCGGACAGTGCAGGCCGCCCATCACTATACGTGCGTGATCTCGGCCAGGGAGAAAAAGTGTTCACATTTGTTATCTGGGCAAATTAGGACTTAAATAAATCTTCTCGAACACTCCTGACAACTATTCTATGGTTGTTACCACCAATATCAATGGGTCTGAAAACTCCTTTTATTATGCCATGAAATTTTAGATGTTCATCCGGTACATAAGGATATCCATACATATCTTCTTTATATTTATCCAAGTGGAGTCTATCTTTAGTATCCTCTACTACAGAAATAGGCTTTTCTAGTGTAACTACTGCCGATCTTTCTCTTTCTTTTAACATAAACTTAAGTTATTATGGAGCATCCCAGAAGGCTTTGTCAACCAGAGCTTGAGAATCTTTTGGTGTAGCATTGCCTACAGGTGGCAATGGCGGGCTGATAATAATTGTATCCCCGCTGTTATTATAGGCATCAAGGGCTCCTGCTGAGGCTAAGATTGCGCTTACACTTATACCTGCATAAGCTACATCTGCTGCTGTAATCATATTCTGTACAGATAGAGCACATCCAAATGCTGCACAATTAAGCTTCGCAGTTACAAGTTGTTGCAAAAGCTGCATTCTGGCTTTATCTACATCTGTTCTTTGAGCATTTTTACCTTTGCCTGTTGATTTCATGGATATATTTGAATAGTATGCTCCAAATAACTGACCAGCATTAGTAATAAATCCTTTATGCGGAGCAGTACCAATAGGCATAGAACCTCCAATTCCAATATTATTGAAAACAGAAGTTGTAAAGGCTGTGTGTGTTTGCCAGAAACCTTGTGTTCTGGTTGGGCTTTCTTTTTCATTAACAAAGGTACATTCAATATTTTTACCAGCCGCTAAATCTAGCATCATTCCATTACCTACAGTTGTTATTCCATAAGGTTCACTGGTATCAACATCAATACAGCTGATGCTATTTAGAGTCCAGAATGGGTTTGGCTGGGTTTCATTAACTGTATATACACCTGGAATAAGGTTAGGAAATAGCTGGCTGTTTGGATGAGTGCCGGTATCTGCCTCTGCCACACCTTCATCATCATCCAAAGTGAAGTTTCCAAGACCCCCAGTAAAGTTGAAATCTGCCACATCATTCGGATCAGCATCCTTAATAATCCTTATATTGCCTCTTTTAGTGTTTTCAAAAGTACAAACTACTGTTTCATCAGCTTCAAGACCTATATTTGATGGATCACTTCCATCGTCACAGGTTGCTGATGTTATATCCCAACCCTCTGGAACAGTTTCAGAAACAGAATGTACGCCTGTTGCAATAAAACCAGAGTTATCTGTATCTCCATTAGAAAGAGTAAACCCATTACTATCATAATCTGCACTAAATTCAAAATCTCCATCTCCTCCAACAGTGACCTTTTGCACTATAATTATGCCTGCCTCATATTTCTTTTCTGCTGCATCAGAACCACTTGGACCAAAATTACCATTTGTGGCACGAGTCAAACTGATACCATTTACATCAAAGGTCGTAGTTGCATCAATTGTATTATCTCCTGGAGTATTATCTACAATTAATATTGAACATGTACCTGCTCCACCTGTCACACAATTATCATCACCGACAAATTCGGCTGTTCCAGAAGCAATTGAGAATACGACTGTTACACCTACTGCAGGATCCGAACCATCGCCATCATTTTGAGTAACAGTTGCTGTAATTTCATGTTCCTCGTTTACATCATTAGTAGCTTCTTGAGGAGAAAGCGCAATTGATGCATCAACATAATTTTTATCTGCATCAGTGCTGTTATCACCTGATCCATCAGTTTCAACATTAACAGTTACTCCCAGGATAACTGGTGCGCTTGAGGCACTAATACTGACACTTCCAGCAGTTGGAGAATTAATAGTTACTGAACAAGAACCTGATGTTGTTGTGCAAGTATTAACTCCCCCAACAAAACTTGCAGTTGCGCCATTTGAGTTAACTAGTGAGAAAGTAACTAATGTGTCACCTGCAGATGGTCCCCAGACCCCATCTCCATTATGAACCTGAACATTAGCTGTTATTACATGATTATCTCCAACCTCATTATCAGCCTGTAACGGATCTAAATCAATCTGGGCTGCTGGCTTATTATTGGTAAATGTGCAGGTTATTTCTTCTCCGGCATTTGGGGTAATACTTGCTGGTGTATTTGTACCAGTACACTCAGATCCAGTTAAAACCCATCCAGGAGTTACTAATTCACTTATAGTGTAAGTATTATCAGGGTTTAAATTATTAAATGTTTCACTGTCTGTATTTCCTACGGTTGCTAATTCAGCACCCGATTGAAGACCATCCCCACTCATCACAAAGTTAAAAGTGTCATTTCCTCCAATAGTATTTTTAACTAAGATTATTGTTGCTAGTTTTTCGTTCTCAAAGGTACAAGTTACAGTTTCACCTGGACCAACATCAATATCTTCAACAGTCTCCCCCATGTCACATGTTGCACTCTCAAACTGCCATCCTGGTGGCATAGTCTCAGAAACTGCGTATTTTCCAGGCTTAACTTCTGCGTCATAACTTGGTAAGCCAGCTGCTGTTGTATCTGTTAAATTAAAGGTTGCAGGATTGCCATTTCCAAAATTATTGTTGAAGGTAAAGGCTTGGGTATTATTATCAGGAATTGCATTTTTCTGAATAATTACATGTCCTCTTTGAGTGTTAGTGATAGTACATTTTTCTGTTCCTCCATTAGCAACTACTACATCATCACAAGTATTTTCTGTTTCATCCCAGCCTGCTTCTATAGCTTCAGTTACTGAATAAGTGCCAGCGTCAACTTCATAATTAACATCGTTGCCCACACTTATATCCTGTGTTGCACTTCCGCTTACTGGGTTGTCGCTTAAGGTAATGCTAAACACTGTTGGATCATCTGCCGGATTGGTTACTTTGTGAACAATCAAGTGCCCAACCTGATCATCATTTGTAATAGTACATGTCACATCCTCACCCAACCCAATAGTTATTTCATCACCATCCTGAACTCCACCAACACATTCCCAGTCAGATGCCGTATATCCAGATGGTCCACCAGATTCTCCAAGAACATATGTACCTGCAGTAAAAGTAGAATCACTACTTACAATTGGACCTGTCCCACCAATTCCTTCACTTCCTTTTGAAGCAAACAGTGTCCAGTCAGATTCTGAAGCCGATCCTCCATTATCATTTGTAACTACTTTAACCAAAGTCAAAGAAGGGACATCATCATCATTTGTTATAGTACATGTAACATCGTCTCCTAAACCAACTGTTACTGTATCCGAATCATCTTGAGTTCCACCTACGCAAACCCAGTTAGAGCTAGTATATCCAGAAGGTCCTGATTCAGATAAATTGTATGTTCCCGCGCTAAAAGTTGAGTCAGAAGTAACTGAAGGACCTGTTCCACCAATACCTGTTGGGCCTGCTGCTGTTAAGGTCCAATTTGATTCCCCTTCTAGTCCACCGTTATTATTTGTAACCTGTTTTACCAAGGTTAATGATGGAGCATCGTCATTATTGGTAATTGTACAAGTTACATTTTCTTCAGGGTCCAAAACAACTGGATTAGTTTTTCCGTTGTCACATACAATTCCTGTTTGTGTATAACCATCAACACCATCTTCGCCAATTGTATATGTACCTGGATTTAAAGTAGAAGTGGTACCGTTTGTAGAACCTGGGAAGCTAAAACCCACCCCCAGAGACTCACTGTCAACATGCATCATAAAATCCTCAGGATCAGCTTCTCCACCATTATTATTTACAACTTCCTTAATAACTTTTAGTGTTGGCTTTTCAAAATTACCAAAAGCTAAAGTTATGGATTGTGTAGAATTAACTTCCACTGTCCATGTGCCATCATCTTCAGGAGTACAAACATTGGGTAGATCGCAATCAAACGCAACTGAAGGTGTTGGTCCAGTATGTGGATAAGACTGCATCCAACCTGTTTTTTGAGTTTCTGAAATTGTATATGTACCCAAATCAAAATTAAATGTAATAGCTCCTCCACCAAAACCATCAAAAGGATTATCTGTAGTATTAGTAACAGAATTTCCACCTTGATCAGTAATTGTAATATCCCAACCTCCTAATCCATCATCCAAAAATTGATCAATATTTCCATCTCCATCTTCATCATGCAGTTTCAAAATAGTAGCTGCAGAAACTGGACTAACAGCATTATTAATGAATTCACATTGTGGACCAACTAATTCAGGAGTGAGGTCTTCAGCTAGGAAGAAATCACCATTAGTCCCACCGCTACTAAATAATACTGTGGTACCTTCTCTAACCTCAAACTTCCACTCCAAATCAACACTCCAATTTAGTGTATTAGGAACATCAATATCAACCGACTTTTCAAAAATCAAATCAGCTAAGCCCTCCTCATCAGGAGAAGGATCATTTAGATCAAGTTCTATTGATTGTTCAAAACCACCGTCTACCTTATAAATTACATAAAACTTTCTTATTAAATTAGTCATCTGATCATGGCTAAACTGAGTCTTACCTGCACCAGAAATTTGGAATGTCTTGGTAAAATTTGGATAACAGGCCACTTGAGTATTAGTTATTGTACATTCTGCTGTTTGACCGGCAGGAACATTTACATTTTCGCAAGTATTACCAGTTTCTACCCAACCATCTTTATCTGCTTCACTTACAGAATATGTACCAGCTATTACCTCATAATCTTGAGTTTCACCACCACTTATTGTTCTGGTTGCATCTCCACTGATAGTTCCAGTACCTGAAGCAGTAATAGAAAACTCTGTAGTATTATCAGACAAAGGGTCAGTTACCTTATGAACAATCAAATGACCTTCCTGAGGAACCTGAATATCTGCACCTTTAATTTGGTTGTCCTGACTACCAAGAGAGCCTCCATCAAGCTTATCAAGTTTAAAGTGGTATGGTCCACCGCTAATACTACTTGAACCCTTACCAACTCCATAACTAACTCCGCTACCATCTCCTCCAACTGCAAGATGTCCTGCCATTTCAATCAAAACATCTGTTGAGGCAGAAGTCCAAGTAAGTGTATAAAGAGCATAACCTTCATCGCCATTATTATATCCTGTAAAAGTAAGCGTCGCATTGGTAATCGCGCTATTACCATAAAGATCAATTTCTCTGTTTTCAAACAAGCTTTCAAAAGCTGTAACTCGAGCAGCAACATCATCACCTAGTTCAGTTCCCATCGCATCTGGAGCATTTGTTGCAATATGGTTAGCAGATCGGATACTTGAACAAGTGGCACCAAGACTCCCACCAAAGCCATCACATACATTTAGAGTCAGAGCTGGTGAATTAGCTTGGTTGTACCCAGTAATAAAATCATAGGCATGACTAGTAGCTTTATTCGCTTGATGGCTTAGAGTTAATGTGTGAACATTATCAGATGTAGAAGGAATATTAGTTAGTAATAACCTTTGTGGAACTGTCATTCCTTCGTGGTATTGTGAGTTACTTTGTTGAACAATGGAACCAATCCAAACACAATTATTTAATGTAGGATTTTTGTTTGAACATTGTTTAAAATCTTTTCCAAGAGGAGCATCTGTGAAGGTTGTTGTAGCTACTGTATTTCCTGCTGAATCCACCAACACCACACTATAATTTGGCCTGTAATTTCCATCCAGCTGATATGCATAAACAAAATTACCATTCTCATCAGAGGTGACATTTTCAGTGTGAGTTACTGGGGGTTCATCTGTTGAGGATATTGTAATAGTATAGGTAGTATTTGGACTAAGACCAGTTCCAGAGATGACTACTGTATCTGTAGGAGCATAATCTGCTTTATCTGTAACCAGCTCTGCACTGGTGGCCTCCACCGGATCTAAATCCAAGCTTTCTACAGACTCTGCATCTGTGTTTTCTACCACCACTGCCACCAGTTCAACATCACCTGAAGGTGGGGGATTTGGGCTTTCATTTGGTGTAGGTGCAGGAGTAGTTGAAACTTCAGGTTGTGGGGTCGGAGTGGGAGTTGGAGAAGCAGTTTCAGCCAAAGGCTGACCAGCCTCTGGCTGGGGAGAAACAGTTACAGAAGGCTCCGGTGTCGGTGTTTCAGTTGAAGAAGGAGCAGGCGTAACCTCAACAGACGCACCAGGAGTAGGAGAGCTATCGGGTGTTGGAGAGGGGGAAGCATCTTGAGCATGAACAAGTTGAAAAGTTAAAAGCAGAAAAGCAGAAATAATAATAGAAGCTTTATACAAAAGCCCTTTTAACATATAGGTTTAAAGCAACTCTAACTAATTCTATTTTCCTTGTCAAGTAAGAAATCCATAAGAATCCAACAAGAAGTAATTATTGGGTCTTAACAGTAACAGTGGTGGAATTTGTGTTATTGGATATATCATAAGCTTTGGCAGAAAGGGTGTAACTTGCATTCTTCCTGCCAGGTACTTTCCAGGAACAGGTATAAGGACTGACAGCAGAGGTACATTTTAGTGAGTTATTAACATAGAATTCCACTTTGGATACGGATATATTATCCAAAGCAGATGCTTGAATATATGTGGTGGAGGTAGCTTTAAGGACAGATCCATTGGTGGGGTTAGTGATGGAAACTGTGGGAGGAGTAGTATCAGTACTTATTGGAGTGGGAGTAGGACTTGAGGTAGAAGAAGGTATAGGAGTGGGGGTAGAAACAGGGTTATTTACACTGACAGATACAGTAACTGAAGTAGCTATATTACCTGCTAAATCATAAGCTTTAGAGGATATATTATGGGAGGATCCATTAGTTAAGGTTGTACTATCCCAGGATGCAACATACGGAGAGGATATATCGGATCCAAGTAATATTCCATCTACATAAAATTCTACTTTAGTAACTCCAATATTATCCGTGGCATCTACTGTTATGTCTACTAAACCGGAAACTGTGGAACCACCAGTTGGTGCAGTAATAGAAACACTGGGAGCAGTGGTATCAGCCGGAGGTAATACTATACCTGTTGTAGCTGATAATGCTTTGTAAGCATTAATTCTTTTCATATTGTATACTCCCCCAAGATCATCAATATTACTGATAATTAAATCTACTACCTGCTGGTTGGTCAGTCCTGGTTTGGCAGATAAGATTAATCCGGCCAGTCCGGCCACATGAGGGGAAGCTAAAGAGGTGCCGGAGGCGGCAGTATAGCTACCACCCATCTTGGGAGCAAGGATTCCCTGCCCTGGAGCCCAAACATCTACCCAATCCCCATAATTTGAGATTGATGATTTGTTATCGTCTGAAGTAGTTGCCCCAACTGAAATAACATTAGGAAAAGCTGCCGGATAAAACTTAGTCGTAGAATTATCATTTCCTGCTGCACCAACTAAAACCACTCCTTTACTCCAGGCATAATCCACTGCAGACTGCATGGTAGTACTTAAAGAATAGCCTCCAAGACTTAAATTAATCACTTTAGTACCTGCATCTGATGCTTTAATAATACCTGAAGCCACCGCTGAGTCAGACCCGGAACCTGTTGAATTTAATACCTTAACAGATAAGATCTGACAAAGCGGGCAAACCCCGGCTATACCCACACTATTATTGGTATTTACTGCTGCCGCTCCGGCCACCAAAGTACCGTGTCCATAATCATCCAGTGCTCCGGTTCCCTTATTTATTAGCTCTTCATGGTTAAAATCTACTCCTGAATCAATAATGGCAATCACTAAAGCAGGATCGCCCTGGGTAATATCCCAGGCCGCAGGGGTATTTAATCTGGATTTTAAATTCCACTGGTATGTAAAATAATAATCATTAGGGGTAAAAGCTGCCTGGTTAATATAGTTAGGTTCAGCATACTCAATCCTGGGATTATGGGACAGAGCCTCAAGTACTTTATCTTTGGCTTGTTCCGGGACTTTGGCCATAATTACTTCAATTGCCGGAATAGTTTCTTTAATTTCCAGTCCATGGGCTTTTAATACATTTTCTCTAGCTGAATCCGGCACTCCTGTTTTAAATTTAAGTAATATCTCATCAGGGACAGATGAGCCCTGGGCAAAAGAGGAAGGCTTAGGATAAAGTAAAGAAAATAATTTATCTTTAAATGGCAGGGTTGAGGATAATAACAGATAGATAATGATGCCTGCAGCAGCTAAAATTATTAGTATTGGGGCAAAACCGTTATCTTTAGGCATTAAGTAATTATAGACATAAATAAAACGCTAGTGTCAAACTTAATTTGTTTTGATATCAAAATTGCGGTATAATTTTAGCCATGAGTGAAAATTCTGAAGGTAATTCTGGAAAAGTTAGTAGAAGAGGATTCTTAAAGGCAGCAGTAGCAGGAGTAGCAATAGGAGTAGGCGTTGGTATACCATACCTACTAACTAAAGATGATAAATCTAGCGCTGAAGCATTAACTGAAGAGCAACAATTAATTAAGGCTTTAGAACAAGATAATAATACGATACTAGATCCTAAAATAAATGAAATCTGGAAAACTGTTGCTACTAACAGACTGGCTAATATGTTGAGATTAGTTAGGGAATATCCTAATACAGCCAGAAAATTTATAAAAGCTGACCCTAATATTGCTGCCAGAGAAAAACTGGGTACTGTCATTCCCTTAGAGCAGCAAGAGGATTTGATAGAACAGAAAGTAGACAACTGGAATGGAATTTTACTAAGAGACATGGAAAGTGGCGGAGCCGGCTCACCCGGTAATAATTATGGTTTTGAAAGATTAGGAGATCGTGGAGAGCATATCAAAGATTATCAAATACTGGAAGCTGGTCAACCTAAACCTTTTATCCCGGGACGCAACAGGGTAGAAACCGGCTTCGCAATTCAGGACGTACTCCTGCCGGATCCAGGCGCAGTCATCCCTATTAAAAATTAAGGAGTATATTCCACAATCTGGTCAAAGTAAGAATTATTGGCCCCTCCGAAACAATAGATTTTATGGGTGGTGGAGTTTTCAGCACAGGATAAACCACGTCTTCCCCCTGGTAATTTAGCAGATTTAATGACAGTTTGATCTAAAGGCGAATTATATTCCACAATCTGGTCAAAATAAATTTGTAAACCACCATTATACCCTCCGAAACAATAAATTTTATGGGTGGTGGAGTTTTCTGAGCAAGAAAGCTCATGCCTTGCAATAGGGAGGTTGGCAGTTTTAATACTAGGTGGTTGGTCTGCAGCCGGGTCATATTCCACTATCTGGTTATACGTAAAACAGTAGATCTTATGAGTTGAAGATTCTTCTACGCAGGAATGACTATTAAGATTAGCCCCCTCGCCCGGTAATTTGGCAGACTTAATAGTTAGTTGATCTAGGGATGGATCATATTCAATAATTTGGTCAGTAGAGCTAACTAGTTGGCTAGTATTATTAGTTTGTCCTCCGAAACAATAAATTTTATGGGTAGATGAGTTTTCAGCACAGGATAATTTGTACCTTGGACTTGGAAGCTTGGCAGATTTAATGACAGTTTGATCTAAAGCTGAATCATATTCAATAATTTGGTCAATCAAAATCCCGGTAGAAGTATACCCCCCAAAGCAATATATCTTATGTGTAAAAGAATTTTCGGCACAGGATAAAGCAAATCTATCATCCGGTAATTTGGCAGACTTAATAGTTAGTTGATCTAGGGATGAGTTGTATTCAACTATTTGAGTCCCACCAAATTCTCCTCCAAAACAGTATATTTTGTGGGTAGATGAGTTCCCGGCACAGGATAAAAATATTTTTCCAGTAGGTAACTTAGCATTCATAATTTTAATAGAGTCTGATCCTGATGAAGGTGTCGGGGTAGGTGATGGTTTAGGTAAGCCAGAACCCAGGGAATAATCAGCATAGATGGAATAGACCCTTTCCTGCGTAGAGGTGACCTGAGCCGGATCATCAGGTGGCGACCAGGCAGCATCATCTTTGTAATAAGTTAAGCTGCTGCCATCATCATTATAATAACCATATACTCCAGCCTCTTCACCTAAAACTGATAGCCAATAAGTCCCTTTGGGTAGGGCAACAAGGCTATCAAAAGAAAGTCTTACCCAGGAAGGAGTGCTGGAAAAGGTGCCGGTGGCGCTTTCTGCCACTAAAGAACCGGGCGTATCAGTATTATTGTCAGAATCATGGATATTGTCATAGATTAGGGCTTTGATAAGATCAGAACCATCTCCATCCCATTCAAGATAGGCATTAATTGCCGATACATCCCCATCTGCTGATAGCTCTGCTTTACTACCCCATTGGTTTGAACCAATGGGATCCCTAGTGCTGCCAATGTTAGTTTTACCAAAGGTGCAGGTTAGGTTAGTATCCGAACAAGTTGAGGGAGGAGTTAAAGTGGATGAAACCAAAAGTGAGGTGGTGACAGTACTTTTAAGGTTTGTATCTGATTGATTTTGGGCTGTAGCATTAATATTGTAGATATTATCCGGGCTATCAGATTTAGACCTCACTGTCCAGGTGGAAGTGGTTGATTGTCCCGGAGAAAGAGTTACGCTTGTAGGTGAAAAGCTGCTTTGCCAGCCATCAGGCACAGTTGATAATAGATTAAAGGAGGCAGGTGAACAGGCTGATGAATCATTGTTGGTGACAGTTACAATATAATTAACAAATCC
This sequence comes from uncultured Gammaproteobacteria bacterium, assembly GCA_964547465.1. Classification (GTDB taxonomy): domain Bacteria; phylum Patescibacteriota; class Microgenomatia; order Daviesbacterales; family UBA10151; genus CAZJNI01. The sequence goes on along the minus strand of CAZJNI010000002.1, from coordinate 91,037 downwards.
TCCGGGATAGCTAGTTCCGGGAAGACCATCAGGGGTTTGAACAGACAAAAGAGGCGGAAAGCCTACACATGAACCATTGGTGAGCGTGACCTGGACAGTGGCTTTTGATGAGTCATGAGACAATTGTTTAATTTCCACCCCGTTACCCTCATCATAAAATATCCCATTATCCAGCAGGGTAAATCCACTGCTACTTTGTGAAAGAGCTTTCATCTCCGGCAAAAGCATTAACAGGCTGTCGGATTTTGGATATGATTGCCCTGAATGAATCACCACCCCCTGACTGTTGTTTACCACTAAAGGATTATTATTAGGTAAATTTTTATCAAAACCGATTGGCTGATAGTATGAAACAAAATATGTCGGGCCTTTATCAATCCTTAAAACTTGCAGTAAGTTATTTGAGCGGGCTGCCTGGTCTGCCAGCGGATAGATATCATAGATTTTTTTATTGACGGCTTTTTGGACATCCAGCCAGCCCAGTTTATTCTCATGCATATCATTAAGATGGGCAAAGACCGGAACTGCCCTCCCTAAGGGATCAAGAGAATCTCCATATTCAGCTACATCGCAGTCTGTTTGCCTGGTAGAACTGGTACAGCTTTTTAAAGCTGCATGCTCTAGACCTAAGTTATGCCCTATCTCATGAGCATAGACACCTATGTCATTGTATCCATTGTAAAAAGTATTTTTGCCCAGTGTATTTCCTTGTGAGGAAAGAATACCTACCTGACCAAAACCACTCCAATTGCAGACACTCACTTTTGGCAGGATATAAAGGACATGGTCATAGTTGTTGTAGTTAAAACCATACTTTTCTTTAGCTTTGCTATTAGCCAGGTTAGCCCAGTTATTCTGGTTACAGCCATCTGACGATTTTACATCAATACTCACCCAGTCATAAACAACACCGGAAAAGGAGATCTCATTATATGAATTATCAGCATAATAATTAGTCAGAGACCTGACACCAGGATTGGTATCAAACAAGGTATTTGCTACTTCACCGCCACTAAAAGGTGTTTGGGAATTATCTAAAAAGTTAAATAAAATTGCAGCTGCTTTTCTGGGGCCTGTAATTGCAGAGGCACCGCTTATTTTTCTCTTGCCTTTAGTGGAAGTTGGCGAGGATTCCAGTGAGGTATCTGAAGAAAAATCAACTACTATATCTGCCAAGTAGCCAAATCCCGTCACTTTAAATTTATTACCTGATTTATCAATTAACTTTGATATTTTATCCATCGGATCACCACGGACAAAATGAAGGGTGTATTTATCTATCTTGTGGAATTTTTCACTCTTTTGAGCCTCGAAATTTTCAGCAATTTCAATATCAAGCGGTCCTTCAACTACTATCTGACTCTCAACTAATTCTGCTATCTCTTTAGGCAATCTGTTTTTAAGCTTGGGTGATAGCGTATTGAGTAAAAATACTTCAGGTTCTTTTTTTATATCCTCTTCCATAATCTCTTTTCTCCTTAAGGCTACCTCTTTTAATTTAGATAGTACTTCGGCTTTCTGGTCCCCCCTGGCCAGGGAATATTCTTTAGCCCCTTTTAATAATTGGTTGGTTAAATCCCTGGTTAACTCCGCAGCATAAGAGGAGGGTTTTGGGAAAAGAAGACTGAATAATTTATCTTTAAATGGAGCCGAGGAAGAAATTAAAAGAAAAACTATTATCCCCAGGGCTGCTATTAAAAGAAGATAATGGATAACCCCTACCTGATGGTTAGACAGACTTTTTTGAGACATGCTATTTAACTATTACAGTTCCTTTAATATCCAGCGGCTTACGATGATCATGATAGGTGTAGGTTCCACTGTTTTCAAAGGTGAAACTAAAAGAATCTCCATTTGCTAATGGTTCGCCAGAATCAAAACCTACTAAACCTTCATGGGTAGGGTGTGGATCAGAGGCCACCCGATGCAGATTTTGATCTTGGTTAACCCAGCTGACTTGTTGACCTTTCTCAATTTGAATAGTGGCTGGCTCAAAACCTTTGTCTGTAATAGTAACTTGAGCCCCGGCAGTAGAGGGAGTGCTTGGTGTAAATCCACCAAGTAAATTATTAAGCAGTTGAAGAGGGTTACTATTATTTAGATAAGAATAGCCAGCAAAAGCAACCGCAAATGCAACCAAAATAATTATAACAATGCCAACTATTCCTTTTTCTTTACTTTTTTTATCCATATTAATTTAGTTTAAGCTGTAACTATCTACTTTGTAAAGTAACATCAACAACTTTATTAACTCCCGCTTCAACCGGGACAGAGCGTGTTTGAGAAGCATGTGACCTGGCTGAGTAATTTATCGAGTAGGTACCGGGGTTTAAGAACCAGATCTGATAAGTGCCATAAGAAGTTGTAGTGTATGAACTTTTTCTTTTTCCAATAGTAATGGTCACTTTAGCTCCCGGGATTACACCACCTTGGGAAGATGATACTGTACCAACTATTGCACCTGTTGTAGGAGCAGGATTAGTAGTAGCGGAAGCTGTGTTGGAATTAGGGGAAACATTACCGGCTCCATCTCTTGCTTTGACAAAGTAACTATATGAGGTAGAGGCTGCCAAACCAGTATCTCCAAAGGAGGTAGTTGATATATCTGCAATCTTGCTATTATTTCTATACACTTCATATCCTGCTATCCCCACATTATCTGTTGATGGGTTCCAGGAAAGATTTATTTGAGAAGATGAGACAGCTGTGGCAATTAAGTTAGCAGGAGCAGTTGGAGGTTGAATGTCAGGAGCTTGAGGGGTAGTAACTGTGGCTGTGTTTGATGAGGCAGAAGTATTATTAGCTGCATCAAAAGCTTTTACCTGATAGTTATAGGTGATGGAGGCTGATACACTGTTATCTACATAAGAAGTAGTAGAACTTTGAGCAATTGTGGCACCATTTCTAATTATCCAATACCCGCTGACCCCTACATTATCAGTTGAAACATTCCAGGATAGATTCACTTTATTGTAAGCTGGAACAGATGCAACCAGGTTAGCAGGAGCACTTGGAGCTTGAGTATCACCATTTTGGACTGTCACAGTAATGGTTCCGGAAGAAAAATTAGAAGCTGTATCAAAGGCTTTAGCAGTGATAGAATGAGAACCATTTGAAACTGTTTGTGAATTCCAGTCATAGGTATATGGTGAGGATGTATCAGTGAATTTTAAGCTTCCATCTACATAAGTTTCCACTTTGTTCAACCCTACATTATCAGTAGCAGAAGCCTGGATATCAACGTTACCTGATACTTGTGAACCATTTACAGGATTGGTTATAGAGACAGTTGGCGGTGTAATATCCGGAGTAGGGGTGGGGGCAGGAGTAGGAGCAGGAGTTGAATTATTTACATAGACAGTGATTGTGGTGGATTCGCCCACATTAGAAGAGGTATCAATGGCTTTACTATGTAGTGTGTGAGAACCGCTGGTTTCTTTTGAGGTATCCCAAACTGCCTCATATGGAGCATTGATATCCTCTTCCAAAAATACTCCGTCCACAAAAAATGATACAGAAGAAACAGCCACGTTATCAGAAGCTGAAGCTTTAATGGTAACATTACCTAAGACAGTTGCCCCATCTAAAGGTGAGGTAATAGAGGTTTGGGATGGGGTGGTGTCAGGCACCGGATTATTAACATTAACAGTCATTAAAATTGACTTGCCGGCATTACCTTCAGCATCATAAGCTTTGCTTTGCAGAGTATGAGAACCATTTGATACTGTGGTGGTGTCCCAGGAAGCAATGTATGGAGAGACCAGATCCGTGGCATGAAGAGCACCATCAACATAAAACTCAACCTTGGTCACTCCTGCATCATCAGCAGCTGAAGCTTGAATATCTATGGAACCCAGGACTGTTGATCCGTCAGCAGGAGAAGTGATGGAAGTGCTGGGTGGGGTGATATCCGGAGGAGGGGTGGGAATTGGGGTTGGGGTAGGTGTGGGTGTAGGTGTTGGTGTAGGAGTAGGGGTAGGCGTTGGAGTGGGTGTTGGTGTAGAAATGGGCGTAGGAACAGCAGTTGGTGAAGGGCTAGGTGTAGGGGTTGGCGTGGGGGTTGGCGTGGGAGTGGGGGCAGGTGTAGGAGTAGGAGTTGAAGTAGGAGTGGGGGACGGTGCCTCTTGGCTGACAGCTTTATAGGCATTAATCCGCCCATATTTCCAAAAAGTTCCGGTACCGGAGATGGCATCGGCAGATGTTTCAATTTGACTTCTGACACAACTATTGCTGGTACAAGCTCCTTTGGCCCAAACTAAAGCTGCCTCACCAGCCACATGAGGAGTGGACATGGAAGTCCCCGACCAGTATTCATATCCTCCGCTTTTGGCTGTAGACCGTATACTTATACCCGGGGCTGCCACATCCACCCATGAGGCATCATAGTTAGACCAGTTGGTCCTTTGATCATTCTGATCAGTGGCAGCAACTGCTATACTATTAGCATAGTATGCAGGATACTGTGGAGTATCATTTCCGTTATTACCCGCTGCTGCTGCCAGTACCACTCCATTACTCCAGGCATAATTGACAGCATTCTCCAAAGTTAAAGAAGGATATGTACCTCCCAAGCTCATGTTAATAACTTTGGCTCCATTATCTGTTGCCCAAACCATCCCGTCAGCCACCCATGAATCATAACCCGAACCGGCATCTCCTAAAACTTTGACATTCATCAAAGAAGAGTTATATCCTGCCCCTGCCACTCCTTGACCATTGTTGGTGGCAGCGGCTGCAATCCCGGCCACGATGGTACCGTGACCATGCACATCAGACACTGTTGAGCTGTCAGTAAAATTACTGCTTGATACCACCTTGCCGGACAAATCAGGATGGCTTTGATAAATTCCCGTATCCAGGATGGCAATTTTGATGTTTGAGTTGCCAGTGGTTACATTCCAAGCACTGGTACTTAAGGAAGCAGCCTGGATTTTATACATACCCCATTGAGTAGAAAGATAGGAATCATTGGTGAGGACAGCTCCTTCTACCACCGCGTTTAGTTCGGCAAAATCTGTTTTGCGGTTTCTATTTAATACTTTAATTAACCTGTCTCTGGCTTTTTGGGCCACTTTGGTTTGGTGTACCTCAATTTGGGGAATGGTTTTTATCTTATTCAAACCATAAAAACCCATAACCCTGTCTTGGATTTTATCTGACACTCCTGGTTTAAACTTTAGCAGGATTTCATCAGGAACAGATTCTACCTCTTGGGCAAAAGAAGGAGGTTTGGGATATAAATAACTAAATAATTTATCTTTAAATGGAGCTAAGGAAGAAATTAAAAGAAAAACTATTATCCCCAGGGCTGCTATTAAAAGAAAATAATGAATAACCCCTGCCTGATGGTTAGGCAGGCCTTTTTGAAACATAACTAATTATGTTCATAAGGGATTAATAAAAGTCAACTCCTGCTAGTTTATATAATCCTCAAGCATAATTACGCTTCCATCGCTAACTGCCCCATGAGCTTTTATGTCATCACTTATTAGTTTACATCCTTCATACTGTGCCAAGGCTAAAAAATATGCATCATATGAAGCGAGCTTATACTGTTTCATTAATGTTACAGCAACTTCCAAAACAGGCAAACTCACATCTATTATTTTTATTGGCATATCAAAAAGATCATTTAGAATCTTATTCGCTTCATCAGCAGATAAACTTTTTCCTTTAATCAAACCATTGATAAGTTCAAGGGGCAATATGTCTGGAATTGATATCTGGATTCTACCTGATCTGAAATCATCTAAAACTCGTTTAGCCTCTTTAGGATGCAGTTCTCCAGCCTGGTTATACCATTGAAGTACAACTGAAGTATCAATCACATAGTTCATAATTAGAAATGAGTATCCCTATCGTGTCTTAAGAAATCCGTCAGCCTGATATTCTGTTTTCCTGATTTACTGAATTTTTCCATATTTTTATAAATCTTATCCCACTTCTTCCTGGTTAATTTCTTTTGAGGATGCTGCGGATGGGAAACAGGCAATCTTTCTACACGGAAGCCGTCACTGATTGTTGTAACCTTAACTATTACCTCGTCATCCGGCCAGTTTAATGCCTGTCTGATATCCTGAGGTACGGTTAATTGCCCTCTTTCTCTAATTTTAGAAACAGTTTGAGTGTAATTCATACTATTGAGAATATCATACTATTCGCATTAGGTCAATATGCAGGCTATCAAATTACTGTGCCTTAACACTAACAGTGGATGAATTTGTGTTATTGGATATATCATATGCTTTGGCAGAAAGATTATAGCTGGTATTTTTCCTTCCGGGAACTTTCCAACTGCAGGTATAAGGACTTACAGCAGAGCTACATTTTAGAGAATTATTAACATAAAATTCTACTTTGGATACTTTAATATTATCTGTGGCAGATGCTTGAATATATGTGGTGGAGGTAGCTTTAAGGACAGATCCATTGGTGGGGTTAGTGATGGAAACTGTGGGAGGAGTAGTATCAGTACTTATTGGAGTGGGAGTAGGACTTGAGGTAGAAGAAGGTATAGGAGTGGGGGTAGAAACAGGGTTATTTACACTGACAGATACAGTAACTGAAGTAGCTATATTACCTGCTAAATCATAAGCTTTAGAGGATATATTATGGGAGGATCCATTAGTTAAGGTTGTACTATCCCAGGATGCAACATACGGAGAGGATATATCGGATCCAAGTAATATTCCATCTACATAAAATTCTACTTTAGTAACTCCAATATTATCCGTGGCATCTACTGTTATGTCTACTAAACCGGAAACTGTGGAACCACCAGTTGGTGCAGTAATAGAAACACTGGGAGCAGTGGTATCAGCCGGAGGTAATACTATACCTGTTGTAGCTGATAATGCTTTGTAAGCATTAATTCTTTTCATATTGTATACTCCCCCAAGATCATCAATATTACTGATAATTAAATCTACTACCTGCTGATTGGTCAGCCCTATCTTTGCAGATAAGATTAAACCAGCCAGTCCGGCCACATGTGGGGAGGCTAAAGAAGTCCCACCGGCCAGAGTATAACTACCATCCGCCGTAGTAACAGGGATGCCTGATCCAGGAGCATAAACATCCACCCAATCTCCATAATTAGAGATAGACATTTTATCATCATTTGAATTAGATCCCCCCACGGCAATAACATTAGGAAAAGCTGCGGGATACAATTTAGTAGTGATATTATCATTACCTGCTGCACCTACCAAGATTACCCCTTTGTTATAGGCATAATTTACTGCAGACTCCACGGTGGTATTAGCAGAATACATCCCCAGGCTTAAGTTAATAACTTTGGCACCTGTATCTGCTGCTTTAATAATACCTGAAGCTAGGCCGGAACCACTACCTGATCCAGTGGAATTTAATACTTTTACAGATAACATCTGACAAAGTGGACAAACGCCGGCTATGCCTTTAGTATTATTGGTAATAGCTGCTGCAGTTCCTGCCACCATTGTGCCATGTCCATAATCATCTAAATCTCCGCTTGCTTTAGATACTAAATCCTCATGTTCTAAATTTATTCCAGAGTCTACAATAGCAATCACAACATCAGGCCTGCCTTGAGAGATATCCCAAGCCAAAGAAGCAGAAATTTTAGGAAGATTCCACTGACGGGAAGCATAATATGGATCATCAGGAGTAAAGACTGCCCGGCTAATATAATTTGGCTCTGCATATTCTATTCTGGGATTATGTGAGAGAGCCTCCAGTACTTTATCTTTAGCTTGTTCCGGGACTTTGGCTAAGATAACTTCAATTGCCGGGATAGTTTCTTTAATTTCCAGATTATGTTCTTTTAAAACATTTTCTCTTGCCTTGTCATTCACTCCGGCTTTAAATTTAAGCAGTATTTCATCAGGCACAGATGGAGCTTGGGCATGGGAAGGAGGTTTGGGAAAGAGGGTATTAAATAATTTATCTTTAAATGAGAAAGTATTGGTGGCAAATAAATATACTAGCAGCCCAACAGCAGCTAAAAGCAGCAAAATGGGGATAGCACCCTTTTGATTGTTAAGCAGTTTTTTCACCCTAAATTATTATGTACACAAGGTATATATAAAGTCAAAGTTGCTTTTTTGAATTTCCTATAGTAATATATACTCTAGATTTTGAAAAAATTATTAAATAAAATTTTATCTTTTATTTCTGTCTTCCTGCTTCTGTTTTATCAGACAGCCATTCCTTTGGTGGCTTTTGCAGAGGAAGCTACCCCATCAGTATCACAGGAACAAGTAGTAGAACCCACACCCGAGCCTTCCCCATCCCCTTCTGAAACCCCGGCTCCATCTATAGAATCATCCCCTACCCCTACTTTGGGTGAAAGTTTAATAACTCCACCAGCCACACAGTCAGCATTAATTGATACCAGCACCACTGAAAACCAATCCAGCGCCTCCCTGGCCCCGCCACTTTGGCAGACTAATTCTGACGGTTCAGCCACTACTACTAATAATGTAGTTTTAAACCAGATATACACTGCTCCGCAAAATAGTAAAGCCACTGTAACTTTTAGTAAACTTCCGGATCCTGCCGGAACCATCACTATAAAGGAAGTCAAATTAACTCCGGAGGAACAAGTATCTTTAGGTGCATTATCTGATACAGCATATGACATCACCTCCACCATGGAAAATGGGACCTTTGAATATACCCTAACTCTGCCTACCCCTAAAACAGAAGGTGTGGAAGTAAAGGCTTCGGAAGATGGGGAAACTTTTGTCACCTTAGGCGGTGTTACAGCCCAAGAGGATACACTAACAATTACCGGATTGAATCATTTTACAATCTTTTTAATCTCTGCAGATACAAACAGCGCAACAGGAACGGGTGCCTATACTGCAACCACGGGACCAACTTTAGTTGAATCCGCGGTAGGTCAGGTAACAACGGCGGATCTGGTTTTAAATGCTCCCATAGGATTTAACTTTAAAATTACTGCTTCGTCTGTAATAGCCACAGTTACTACCAATGGTAGCTGTGCAGATTTGGGAGCAAATAAACCTATTAAACTTGGTACTACAGGTGGTGGTTCTTCTGTCGAAGCCGTTACCCCTACAACCACCCAGATTACAACTCATGTAAAAGCTGCATCAAAAGGAACTTCGGGTTGTGCTAGCACAATAACCTGGTCGGGAATAGAAGTGAGACCGACTGCCGGGACACCGCTGGCAAGTGGTGACATTACTTTAACTGGCACTATTGGAGGAGCCACATTTAATCCAAATACTTTTACAGAAGTTGCAGGGGCTGTAAATAATGGCACCTCAACGGTCGGTGCAAGTCCTGCTTCTGTTCCTGCTGATGGATCTACTACTTCAACAGTTACTGTGACTTTAAAGGATCAATTTAATAACCCTGTTTCCGGTAAAAGTGTAACATTATCTTCCAGCAGAGGAGCAACAGATACTATCTCTGCGGCTTCAGGACCTTCAGACTCCAGTGGAATTGTCACATTTACGGTTAAATCATCAACTGAAGGTACGGCAACCTTTACTGCTGTGGGGGATTCAATCACAATCACCCAAACAGCCACAGTTACCTTTACTGCAACCACCGGCTCAATCACCATAATCAAAGATTCCATACCTGATAGTGGTGTTAATTTTAACTTTAGTGGAGATTTGGGCGATTTTTCATTAGATGATGATACTGATGACACTTTGCTCAACCAGATAACCTTTAGTAACTTAACTCCGGGCAGCTATGATGTAGTAGAAAGTGATTTTTCTGACTGGGATTTAACTGATTTAAGTTGTAATGAATCAACAGTAAACAGCTCACCAGATATAGATACACAGACAGCCAGTATTACTTTGGATGCTGGTGAAGATGTAATCTGCACATTTGAGAATACAAGAAGAGCCAGAATTCGGGTTGATAAAGTTACTGATCCCTCGGCAGACCCTCAAAGCTTTAATTTTAACCTAACCGGAGGAGTATCTGAAATTCTTAGTGAGAGTTTTTCTCTAACAGATGAGTCGGAAATATTCTCAACCGGTTTCTCACTGGAACCAGGCGAAGGCTATAGTATTTCTGAAGATTTGCCTGAAGGATGGGAGTTAACATCAGCCTCTTGTAGTGATGATAGTCCTATTGACAATATTTCTTTAAGCCCCGGAGAATCAGTCACCTGCACATTTACCAACACTAAATTAGGTTCCATCAGCGGCTATAAATTCCATGACTGGGATGGAGATGGGGTATGGGATGAGGAGGATGAGGATCCAATTGAGGATTGGACGATTTTTCTCTATCAGGATGGTGAACTCATTAATGAGACAACCACTGATTGGTGGGAGTGGGGAGATTGGGGCCTTTATAGCTTTGAAAACCTTTTACCCGGCACTTATCTGGTCTGTGAGAATTTGGAAGACGACACCTGGACCCAAACTACCCCTTGGGATAATTCCCTCTGTCCCAACGGAGACGGATATGAGATCAACCTATCTGCCGGGGAAACAGCCACTGAAGATGACAATGGCACCCTTTTGTACTTTGGCAACTTCCAGTATGGCAGGATTTCCGGATATAAGTTTGAGGATATTAACGGAGACGGGGTATGGGAGGAGAACGAATTTGGTTTACCGGACTGGACGATCTTCTTAGATACTAATGATAATGGCGAGCTTGATGACGGTGAACCTTTTGCCACCACCTACAGTGATGATAATGAGTGGGGTTATGGTCCGGGTTATTTCGAGTTTACCAACCTTAGACCGGGAACATACCAGGTTCGCGAGGTCGCCCAGGAAGGCTGGGCACAAACCACTGACAATCGTGATATTACCATCACCTCAAACGCAGATGAAGTCGTTGATTTTGGTAATTTTAAGAAGGTACTCATCACCGGACTGAAATGGAAAGATTTGAATGCTAATGGTCAGCTTGATGAAGGCGAACCGGGCATAGAAGGCTGGAATATTGATGTCAGCACTGTCAGTGCCACCTCCCTGATTCCGGATGGAGGAGGAGAACCAATTCCAACAGAGATTGTCCAGTTGCAGTTGACTTCTCAAACTGATAGCAGTGGTCAATTTAGTGCCGTGGTAGACAGGCCCGGAACATACAGAATTACTGAACAAGCTCAAGATAATTTTCAAAACACCTGGCCGGTGGATTCATTCTTTGATGTTTTTGTGGAAGTTAGCGGCCAAACCACAGAAGGTGAAGACTCTATTACCCAAGACCATGAAGGTAATCCCCTAAGATTCGGTAATGCTCCCATTATTCAGATTCAGGGTGCAACCTTTGTGCCAACCAGCGGGGATAGCAGTTCAAGCACAGAAGTACTGGTTTTGGGCTCATCTACCATCAGTGTCAGCGACAACGGAGGCACCAGCAGCGTGGAGCTTCAGTCAGGCACGGTTATTACCAGAGAGGATGGGGAACCAATTAATATATCAGAGTTGACAGCTGATGACGTAACAGAAAGCTCTTTAACCGGTTTAGCCTCAGGCGTGGTGGTTGATGGAGCTCTGCAGTGGGGGCTTAATAATGTAGAGCTTAACTTTAATCCGGCAATTACTTTAAATATTTTTGTAGGAACAGCTCTTAATGGACAAACACTCAATATCCAGCGCTCCACCAGCGGTAGCGGAGGATGGACTAATGAAGGTATCGGACCACCCACTACTTGTGTAGTAGCTAATGGTCTTTGTACCTTTACCGCCACCAAAGCCTCATTTTATGCCACAACGCACACTTTAGCATCTACTCCCACTCCAACACCAACTTCTACTTCCTCAACTTCCGGTGGAGGTGGCAATGACGGAGGAGATGGGCTGGGATGTGCAGTAAATGATTGTTCCATACATCCCATCTCCCAACCTTTGGTTTTGGGAATATCAACCATTGCCGGATTAACTCCGGCAGTACTGGGAATTTCCACTGAAAATCCGGGGAATGTAGGTATTGGTGAAGAAACAGGCCAGGTTCAAGGTGAAGCCACAGCCAGCGCACAGGAAGTTTCTTCACCAACTCCTGCACCTCAAAGCGTCCAGGGCCAATCTCCATTTAATTTTAAAGCTATAGCAATAATTGTGATACTACTTCTGGGTGGGTTTGCCATCTTCCGCTTCTTAGTAAAGTAGCTTTTTTAAAATTAGAAGGAATGTGATTCAGCCAAATCTGTTCTAATAATAGTGAGAGATTTTTCTAGGATCCCTACTTTTTGATTTCTAAGTAGTTGATCAAGATAGTTTACAATATTCTTTGGAGTTTGATCCTTTAACCTAATAACTATACAGGCTACTTTATATTTAGGAAACTGTATCAAAATCTTTAGCCAATAAATTAATCTTCTTAAGGTCTAAAACGTCATGGTTATCTAAATTTAAATAGGAAATAACTGATTGCGGAATGTTAATATCAGCGAGAAATTTCATGAGCTACAACTTGAGCTTTATCAAAAATATAGCTTTCTTCTTTACCAACCAGTTTAGCGGCATAATTAACAGCTGCTTGAATCTGCTTTTTAGTTAAAAAAGGGTATTCTTTAATAATCTCCTTTTTCTCCATACCAGAAGAAATAAGCTCTAAAATAGTCTCAACAGACATTCTGGTGCCAGCAATAATTGGTTTACCGCCTAGAATATCCGGATTTTGTGTAATTAAGTTCTTCATGAATATATGATATCACTATACCAGAAATAAAGAGGAAAAGAAAATCCATCTTTTGAAGTAATAAAAGGATTAATAATGGTATTAAAAATTAAATCCTCAGAGATACTACCTTTCTAAAAAGATTTATCCCTTAAATACACCAAAATACAAAGTTGAGATTCTAGCCAGATTGAATTACACTTTAGCTTATGCAAGAAAATAGACCAGGAGAAGAAATAATTCCGGGAGTTCAGCATTCTTTTAGTGAAAAGTCTGGCTTGTCTCTTGATGTTTTAAATGCGTGGATGTCCACATCAATGGCTGCTCGTATAGGAGGGTTTGATAGACTTAAACCAGTCAGGCACTATGGCGAATACTTTAAAGAACAAGATCTTATGTACCAGAAAGCAGGAAAACCTGGATTATTTGATGCTGTTATGCAAAGAAGTAATCCCAAATCAGTAGCTGCTTTTGATAAATTAGTAGATGCATTCAACAGTGATTTAGCTAGAATAAAAGCAGAGCAGGATAATAAGGCCGTGCAAGAATATTTTAGAAGAGCTTCAGAACTAGTCGATCCTGCTCTAAAAGATCCTGATGGTGAAGAACTTAAATAAAACTCACAAAACAAATACTAGGTGTCAATTTGAACTTTTTGATCTGGAGTGTTAAAATTTCCCACATCATGGCGCAGTTAGAATCAGCAGGAAATCTTCCTCAGTCTGGGCGGGAAATTATTAATGGTTGTGCGGGGAGCATTAGGTATGCTAAAGAAAGTGGAGGTCCTTTTCAGGGTTTGTTCAATGGGATTGAGATAAATTGCCAAAGATGCGGTATAGCATCAGTCGGTTTAGGGGAAACATTACTTGGTATGAATCTGCCTATATTTGCAGAAAAAGTACCTCAAGAAACTAAGCAGTTTTTAGCTTGGTTCTGCGGGGTAGCAAGAGGAGTTATTAGACCGAGGCGACGGGATATTTTATCAACCAAGGCTCAATTACAAAACAATCCGACTACTCTGAATGATGTTCTATTAGAAAAACTGGGATTGCCACCCCGGCCAATTGATGTATTAACTAGACTTCTTCAAGGTCAGGAAACAATGCAAATCCATCAGGAAATGGGTATTAAAATTGGAACCGTATATCGCTATATGCATAAGATTCGTGACGCCTTGGGGGTTGAAACCACCCATCAGGCGATAATCAAGGCTATCGAGTTGAGTTCTGAGGTAAGTAATCCAAAGAGTAACAAGCTTGAAAGTCAATAACTCCATTCCAAAATTTGGTGTGTTGATGGGATATGATCCACTTTGTCCTAGCACGAAGTGCCACGAATATGATATATTTTGATATAAAGATGAGTACTTGACACCTTCGGGTTGTATTTGGTATTGTTATAGTGTATCAAAGGGTCACGGGTCATGAGTCAAGATAATAAGGGTTATAAGAAACTAAGGGTTTGGGAAGAAGCACATAAATTGGTTTTGCTCGTTTACAAAGTAACAGAAAAGTTTCCGAGAGAAGAACTTTTTGGCTTAACGCCACAAATTAGAAGAGCTGTGGTATCAATAGCTGCTAACATTGTGGAAGGGCATGTAAAACACTCAAAGAAAGAGTTCTTACATCACCTTGATTTTGCAAACGGTTCTCTAGTAGAAGTCGAGTATTACTTTGAATTAGCTCTGGATCTAGGTTATATAACAAAGGAACAATATCAAGATTCGGAACAGGAAAGAGTAATCGTGGGAAATCTGTTACACGGTCTTATCAGATCTTTGAAGAAAACATGATACTTGATACATGATACATGACACACTAAAAATATGCCGATCACATTGTACCGCCGCCAAAAACAAATTTTAGATTTTATTAAGCAATATATAGATAGATATAGTTATTCCCCGACTTTGGGAGAAATAGCGGAGGCGATTGGAGTCCATTCTTTAGCCACAGTTCATGAACACCTGCAGGCTTTAGCAACCAAAGGCGTAATTAAAAGATTTGAAGGAGCTGTCAGGGGAATTGAAGTAATTGATCAAAAAATATCTTCTGCCCTGCAAGGGGTAGAATTGCCTGTATTAGGCTTTATTGCAGCCGGTCAACCTATCATGACCTATACAGATCCTGATGCAACTGTTAAAGTCTCCCCTTCTATGCTTTCCGGCAAAAAACGCTCCTACGTTTTGCAGGTTAAAGGAGATTCCATGATTGAAGATGGCATATTAGACGGAGATCATGTGATTATTGAAGAACAAAATGATGCCAGAGACGGTGATATTGTGGTAGCTCTCCTGGATAATGGTCTGGCCACATTAAAGCGATTTTTCAAAGAGGCAAACAGAATTAGACTTGAACCAGCCAACTCTGCCATGGCCCCAATTTATGCAACTGATGTAAAAATTCAGGGAAAATGCGTGGGTGTTATCCGCAGGTTTCAATAACTTCTTAACTTCTGCTATACTGTTTTCTTATGCATTTTGACCTGGTTGAAATTATTAAAACAGCCGGATACTTGGGAGTATTTCTAATAGTTTTTTTGGAATCAGGTTTGCTGATTGGCTTTTTCTTCCCCGGGGACTCACTTCTTTTTACTGCCGGATTTTTAGCTTCCCAGGGATTCTTGGATATTAAAATTCTGATTTTAGGTTGTTTTATTTCTGCAGTTGCGGGTGACAGCATTGGCTATTATATTGGGAAAACCCTGGGCCCAAAGATTTTCACCAGAGAAAATTCCATTTTTTTCCATAAAAAACACCTTGAGCGGGCCCAAAAATTTTACGACAAACATGGCGGCAAAACTATTATCTTAGCCAGGTTTGTTCCCGTGATCCGGGCTTTTGCCCCAGTTGTAGCAGGGGTCGGTACCATGGATTATAAAAAATTTGTCACTTATAATTTAATCGGCGGGGTGCTTTGGGCAATTGGAGTTACCTCTGCAGGATATTATTTAGGTTCACTTATTCCTGATGTAGATAAGTATCTTTTACCTATAGTCGGGCTGATTATCATCGCCTCTGTTTTACCTGGCCTTCATCATATGTTAACAGATGCAGAAATCAGGGCCAGTATTATCAAGCGGGTAAAAAGAAGCTAAAAACTGTATAATTTGTGTTATCATAGAACTAAATTATGCTTATACCTGATGAAGAGCTAAAAATACTTCTCTCAAAATCTAAAACTTTAGATGAAAAGACTGTTGATAGACTTATCACTCTAGCTGCAAATTCCCGTATTTCTTTGCAAGATGTGGTAGTAGAAAACAGTGTTATCTCTGATGAGAAACTGGGTGCACTGATTGCTAAATCCCTGGATGTACCATTCATTCAACTTTCTAAACTGACAATACCCGAGGAAATACTGGCAATTATTCCGGAGCGGATTGCCCGCAAATACAAGGTGATTGCATTTGAGAAAGATTCATCAGGGGTAAAAATCGCCATGACAGATCCAACCAATACTGAAATTAAAGAGATGATTTCCATGAAAACCTCACAAAAGGTAGCTGTCTATATGGCAACAGAAAAAGATATTAATCATAGTTTGCAAATATATCGCAAAGATTTACAACTTACAATTCAATCCATGCTGCAAGAAGTTAGTAGTACCGGCAGTCTTGCCGGTGATGCCCCAATTGCCAGAATTGTGGATTTACTGATTACCTATGCTTACCGGGATAAAGCCTCCGATGTTCATATTGAGCCGGAAGAGGATAATTTATTAATCAGATTTAGGATAGACAGCATCTTACAAGACGTCTTATATTTGAATAAACAACTTCACCCCAGGGTAGTTACCAGAATTAAAGTTTTATCTAATTTGGCAACAGATGAGCATTTATCGGCCCAGGATGGAAAAATGCGCATGCAGATAGATGATGAAAATGTAGATATCCGGGTGTCAGTTATTCCCATAGCAGATGGGGAAAAAGTAGTTTTAAGGCTTTTATCTTCTAAATTCCGTCCTTTATCTTTGGCTGATTTGGGAATGAATAAAAAGGACTTAAAAAAAGTTTCTGATGCCATCAGTAATGCCTATGGCATGATTTTATCAACCGGCCCGACAGGATCCGGCAAAACCACTACTATTTATTCCATTCTAAAAATCTTAAATACCAGGGAAAAAAATATCACTACTATTGAGGACCCAATAGAATATAGGGTTAAAGGGATTAATCAAATTCAACTAAATAATAAAACAAACCTGTCATTTGCCAATGGTCTTCGCTCAATCTTGCGCCAGGACCCAAATATTATTTTTGTGGGAGAAATTAGAGATTCAGAAACCGCAGACATTGCAGTTAATGCCGCATTAACCGGACATTTGGTGCTCTCCACCCTGCATACCAATGATGCGGCCACAGCTCTGCCCCGTTTAATTGATATGAAAGTTGAATCATTTTTGGTGGCATCAACTGTTAATATTATTATTGCCCAGCGACTAGTCAGAAAAATTTGCCTGTTTTGTAAAGGTAGAGAGATTTTAAAAAGAGCAGAAATTATCCAAAGTATCCCGGAGAAAATACTCAACAAACATTTTGGCAGAAAAGCTAAAATATCTGTATCTAAAGGTATGGGATGCAAAGCCTGTCATCTAACCGGATATACTGATAGAATTGGTATATTCGAAGTGATGGAAATAACAGACCGGATCAAAAGACTGATTATTGAAAAGAAAGATTCTGATATTATTAAAAAAGAAGCAGTAGAGGAGGGCATGACTACTATGTTGGATGATGGTTTACAAAAGGTGATTGAAGGACAAACAACAGTTGAGGAAGTCTTAAGAGTTACTAAGGTAGAACTAATATGAAACTAAACTTTATTAACATAAAAAATCCGGTTACCATTTCCAGTACAGAAAAGTTGTCTTTGATTAGCAATCTATCAACCATGCTTTCAGCAGGTTTACCTATACTTTCAGCAGTTGAATCATTAGCTGAAGAAGAAAAAGGTAATAGCAAAAAAATACTGGATACAGTACATGCAGATTTACTGCAAGGCAGGCATTTATATGTATCGTTTGCAAAATTTCCGGCAGTTTTTGATAAAGTTACAGTCAATATTGTCCGGGGAGCCGAGGAAGCAGGACAGTTGGCAACTATTCTCAAAGACTTAAGAGAGCAGATGAGAAAAGAAATTGAGTTTAACGACAAGATAAGATCTGCCCTGACTTACCCGGTACTGGTTCTGATAGTGATGGTTGGTATACTGCTTCTTATCCTGGTGGTGGCTGTGCCAAAAATTGGCAGCGTTTTCTTGAAGTTAAGGGTTGACTTACCTTTGCCAACCAAAATACTTATTTTTACCTCCAATGCCCTGCTTACCTACACCATCCCAATCATAATAGGGGTGCTTTTGTTTTGCATTGGCATAGTTATTTTATATAAAAGAAAGAAACAATGGATACTTTCACTGCTTTATCCTTTGCCTATTTTATCAACTCTTTTTAGGGAAATAGATTTAGCCAGATTTTCCCGAAGCATGCATCTTCTGCTAATCTCCGGCATTAGTATCACCAATGCCCTGGAGTTAACAGAAGAGGTTGTGACAAAACCGGAAATTGCCAAATCTATCAATTTTACCAAAGAAACCCTGTTGGCCGGAGAAAACTTATCCGTCTCATTTAAAAAGCATAAACATATTTTCCCGGGAGTGATGATAAAAATTATTGAAGCAGGGGAAAAAACAGGTACGCTGGATAAATCAATGCTGGATATTTCCGAATATTTTGATTACAGAGTTTCCAGCTTACTTAAAACCTTAACCACTGTTTTGGAACCGGTTATGCTGGTATTTGTGGGCGGTTTAGTCGGTGGCATGATGCTATCAATTATTGCTCCTATTTATAACGTGATTGGGCAAGTTAGCCCCAGATAAAATGAAAACTGAACGTGGCTTTACACTGCTGGAGTTACTGGTAGTTATGGGGATTGCTGCTATTTTACTTTCTTTTACCACCATTAATTTAGTTAAGGTCCAGCATAATGTTACTATTTCAGCAGCTACAGATACTCTTATTGCCGACCTTAAGAGCCAACAAATAAAAGCCATGAGCGGCAGTGGTGGTGGTGGAAATTTTGGAATTCATTTTACCTCATCAAATACATATATCCTTTTTCAAGGCTCAACTTATGTTCCGAGTCCGACGGATTTTTCAGTGGTTTTGGATGATCCTATGAAAGTATCATCATCCCCTACTGATGATATTATTTTCTCCCACCCCAGTGGGGAGATTACTCCAAGTACTATTACTATTAACAACACAGCCGGAGGAGAAGTGCAGACACTAACTATCAACAAATACGGAGTGGTAAAAACTATTAATTAATTATGAAAAAAATATTTAATTCTAAAAAAGGATTTTCCATAGTGGAGCTTCTGATGGTCATGGGACTGGCTGCAATATTATTCCCGGCTCTTTTAACAGGATTTGTAGCCACCAGAAGCGGCCGGGCCCAGGGTGAGGAAAGACTGCAGGCAATACAATTTCTTCAGGAAACCCAGGAAGCAGTTAGGGTAATTCGAGAAAAAGATTGGACAGACTTTGCAGCTAAAAGCAGCCCTCCAAACCAGATTTTTCATCCCATATCAGGTTCAACTTGGACGCTCGGCAATGGTCCTGAAACAATTAATGGACTGACCCGCCAAATCACCATATCTGATGTATCCAGAGATAATAATACTAACTTTGTTGTCCCTGATGGTGCACCTCAAAGTTTTGTAGATCCTTCAACAAAAAAAGTTACAGTAACAGTTTCCTGGGGTAGTCCCTTGCCAGCGAATGTAAGCTCAAGTATGTATTTAACCCGTTATCTTAGCAACAACTCTTTTGCTGATAAATCTGTTAGTGATTTTACAAAGGGTCTGTTTACCTCCACTGAAACCCTTTCTCCCTCCAATAATCCCACTTCTGATGATGGTCAGGTAGTTTTGGCCAAATCCTCTGGCGCAGATTGGTGTGATCCGGGAAATCACAGAATTGATACTGCCACTGCCAATTTGGGTAACAGTTTGGTAGGAAGTGTGGTGGCAGGAACTAACCGGGCATTTGCCGGCACACAAAAAAGTGCTGCCAGTCATCCTTTTTATAATGTAATCATAGACAACTCGGTTTATCCTCCTACTGTTTCACTTCCTGCAGACGGCTATTATGATGCCCCAGGCTTAAAAGCTAATGATGTTTTTGGTGAATCAAATTATGCTTATTTAGCTCCGGACAATAATTCCAACGAAGAAGTGGTAATTTTGGATGCATCAGCTAACCACCCAACTTTTCTAGCCAGCATTGATATTTCTGGCAATAAAGGTTCCAAGAATGTATTTGTCACCAATAATGTCCTTTATTTTATTACCACAGACAACAAATTATATACCTACAGTGTAGCAGACCATGCTCATCCAGTAGCTTTAGGATCACCTATTGATGTTGGAGATACTAATAAGATGTATGTAGTTAACGGTTATGTCTTTTTGGCCCTAAAATCAAATTCCAACCAACTCTCAATTATTGATGCCACAAATCCCGATAATAAAATAGCACTACCCTCCTTCAGTGTTAATAATAAACCCGGAGTTGATGTGTTTGTAACAGATGATCTCTCCAGAGCTTATTTGGTAACCGACAGACCCTCTTCAGCCACCGACCCTAATTTCTTTATTATTGATACTACTAATTTAAATAGTCCCTCTATTAAAGGAAGCGGTTACCATACTTTGAATATGGATCCTTATGGCTTAACAGTAATAGATAATAGAGCGATCATTGTTGGTTTCAATGATGCTAAATATCAAGTCTTAAGGGTAAAAGACGCAGATGGCAATGATATTTATGATCAATGTAGTGCTTTTACTGATATTGACAATATTTATGATGTTTCATCAATTCGGGTTGGTGCTCATGCTTATTCCTATATTGTGACTGATAACACCAGTAAGGCTTTTCAAATAATTGAAGGCGGTACAGGGGGTGTAAGTGGTTATCTGCCCTCCGGAACTTATGAATCAGGCACATCATGGACTGGCTTACCTATGCCAACCACTCTTTTTACAGCTTTTAATCACTTTGATGTTACTTTCATTAAACCCGCTGGCACTGACATCCAATTTCAAGTATCAGTTGCTGATGCTCCTGGTGGCAGCTGTAGTAGTTTTAGCTATGTTGGACCTGGTCAACCACCTACTGTAGGATTTTTCCTTACTAATCCTGGTAATGGTCCCAATCCAGTCACTCAAAGCTTTACTATACCTACTGGCTCCAATGGTTCAGGCTATCTAAATCCAAGTAAGTGTTTCCGCTATAAAGCTACTTTGTCTACAAATAGCAGTTTAGTTACGCCGGCCATAGATAATATCTTTGTTAACTATGCACAATAAGATGAAAAAATATTTATCACATGAACGTGGCTTCAGTCTTGTAGAAATGCTTTTGTATATGGGAATTTTTTCTATTTTGCTGGTTACCTTAATGCGGTTTTTTGGTTCTATTTTGGATGTAAAACTGGAGTCTGAAGCCACTTCCAGTGTCACCCAGGATGGCAGATTTATTACCTCCAGACTTTCCTATGATATTCACCGGGCTAGCTCAATTGTTAGTCCAGCTATTGGCAATTCAGCTGCTTCTCTACAAATTATTGTTGACGGAACAAACTATACTTATTCACTTGATGGGAATAATAATTTGCTGATTACAAACCCCACAGTTGATCAATTAAATAGCGCAGATACCACAATTTCTAATCTCAACTTTACAACACTCGGCATTTCCGGAGGTACAAATAATACAGTTCAAGTCAGCTTTATTATTAAAAGTAAAGTTATAAAAACAGGCGGGAACAATCAGACTGAAACATTCCAGACAACAATCGGTACAAGGTAGCGTTTTATGAAAAAAAATACTGAAAAAGGACAAGCTTTAATAACATTAATATTTTTTACAGTAATTGCTGTAATAATTATCACTGCTGCTGTAT
This sequence comes from uncultured Gammaproteobacteria bacterium, assembly GCA_964547465.1. Classification (GTDB taxonomy): domain Bacteria; phylum Patescibacteriota; class Microgenomatia; order Daviesbacterales; family UBA10151; genus CAZJNI01. The sequence goes on along the minus strand of CAZJNI010000002.1, from coordinate 69,458 downwards.
CTGTGGTTTTTACAAATAATCTTTCAACAACAAACAGTGAACTGGGCCTTGAGGCTTACTACGCCGGCGAAGCTGGGGCAGAAGATGGACTTTTGCGCCGTTTGCGTGACCCAAACTATTCAGGTTCATATGATATCACAGAAGGAATTGATGCAACAGTTGAAATAGACAGTGTAGCTGGAACTATAGTATCTACTGGTAGAGCCGGGACTGCCGTGACTGCCAACAGGAAAATCCGTATTCAAACAGTGTATACTGATGGTAAGATCACTATTTCCTCCTGGAAGGAAATCTAATAATGAATTTTTCTAAAAAGAGCGAAGCTTTGTTTTATATAGATAAAAATAAAGGACTATTTTTAACAAATGTCCCGAAATCCAAATCCTTAGAGCTGGATATCCCGAAAAATGCTTTTTCTCATTTGGAAATAGTTAGTACAGAAAAATTAACAGAATTTATCCGGGAATTTTTAAAAAATAAAAAGATAGAGCCTATGAATGTCTTTATTTTGCTTGGCAAAAATACCACCTTTGAAAAAGATATTTCAGGTATACCTGCCTCTGATCGACACAGCGAAATCAATAAGTTTTTAGATATTGTCCCTTTTGAAGAAACACAGAGTAAAACTTTCAAGATCCAAAAAAAAGAAAAAATTATAGTAGTAAATAAAAACTTCTGCCAGGAAATCAATAATATATTTGAAGAAGAAGGATTTAGCGTTTTAGCAATAACTTCTGTATCTACACTTGAGGAAATAATTCCCAAACTCAAGGATGAATTTTCCCTGCTTGCACTTCTTAATAAAACTAATATAATAAAACAGTATAGTCTTATTTCTAGTTCAGAAAACCGGGAAAGATCCTATACCAATTATATGTCTTCTTTTAAAAATACCAGGCTGGTTATACTAACAGGTATTTTTGTAATCTTACTAATAATCCTTTTTATTTTTTCATACAATAGATTTCTAGGTCCACAATCAAAACCCTCATTAACTCCCACAGTTTACACTCGCCAACAAGCAGTTACACCCAACCCGCAAGCATCGGAGTCAGCTACCCCTTCGGCAAAAATTACTCCAACAAAATAGTTCTTGACAAGTAATGTTTTTATGGCATAATAAGGGTCAGAATATGCTAAATTTAGTACCGAAAATAAAACAAAAAGGTTTTACATTAATTGAACTGCTGGTTGTTATTGGAATTTTAGCAGTACTTCTTTCAATTGTCTTAATTGCCATTAATCCATCTAAACAATTCGGTCAAGCAGATGATACCAAAAGACGAAATGACATTAATGCAATTTTAAATGCAGTCGGAGCATTCGCCGCAAATAACAGAGGAAGTCTTCCAGGAATTACAGACACAGATAAAGATGCTGGAATGATTTGTACAGATCTTGTGACAACTTATATATCTGCTTTACCAGTAGACCCAGGGGTAAATAATGGCACAGAAATTACTACTTGTAATGAAGATCCGGCGCTTAATGTAACCGGATATAACATTAAAAAGGACTCAAGTGGAAGAGTAACTGTGACAGCCCCAAGCATGATTACTCCTCCAGTTTCAGTCACAAGATAAGCTTCTTCATTTTTTAGCGTATGCTATACATTATTGCAACCCCAATTGGTAATTTAGGGGATATTACCTTAAGAGCGCTTGAAGTTTTAAAAAACGTGGACGGAATAATTTGTGAAGATACCAGAAGGACATCTCTCCTTTTAAATCATTACAAAATTTTCTCCCGTCATTCCCGCGAAGGCGGGAATCCAATTAATAAACAGCTCATCGTGCTAAATGACTACAACGAATTTAAATCTTTTCCAGCAATTATAGAAAGACTTAAGTCTGGTGAAAACCTGGCTCTAGTTTCTGATGCTGGTACTCCACTTATCTCTGATCCTGGATATAAATTAGTCAGAGAGTGTATCCACCAGGGGATTGAGGTAGACTCTCTTCCTGGCCCATCTTCTGTTATTACAGCCCTCACACTTTCCGGTCTTCCACCTGATAAATTTTTCTTTCTAGGTTATCCTCCGGAAAAACCAGGCCACAGATTAAAATTATTTCAAATTATTCGCGACCGCGAAGATAATGAAAATATGAAAGCTACATATATAATGTTTGTTTCACCACATAAACTTTTCAGAACCCTGGAAAATATGAAAGAAGTTTTTGGGGATATAGAAGTAGTTTTGGCAAAAGAATTAACTAAAATTCACCAAAGTGTGGAAAAGAAAACTATTAGTAACTGGCTGGAAACCCTAAATCTGCCAGCTGGCAGACCCAAAGGAGAATATACCCTACTATTTAATTTGGACACCCCTGTAATTTGGACACCCCTGGGGTGAATATAGATTGACACCCTAGGATACTCTTCGTAAAATTAATCTTCTCTCTACCTGATGTAAGAACTCTTTTGCAGAAGGAGCTTCATAGCGCTCTACCACCACTCCATAAACTCCCTTTTCCACTAAAAATTCCAGAACCTGTGGATATAAACTTAAACTTCCGTAGGCTATAAAAGGAATCTTGGATTTATGAAGCAACTTTAATCCATCCTCCAAAAATTTTAATAAACCACTTAGTTCATTTTTATAAGCAATTAATTCCCCTTCACTATTGTCAAAACCATTTAAGAAAGACACTAGCTCATCTAAGTTTAGGACTACCCCATCCAGTCCTACCATTAAATAATCTTCCAGATTTATTATATTTTCCGGGGTGCAAACTTCCATCCAAAGCTGCAAAGAATTTTTTCTTGATAACTTTTTCACTGCCAGCTCGCGTTTGATCTGAAGTAACTCATTTACTCCTCTGATAAATGGCACCACAATGTGAACATTGGTCAGAGCTTTTTTGTGTCTGGCAAAATCCAGAGCATCGACAATTGGATCAAATAAATTTTTCTGATGCAAAAGCCGCAAAGTTCCTCTTACCTTACCCATTCCTTCAGATTTATCTGCCAGCTTTACCAAAACCGGAGAGTCTGGAAAAGTTATGGCAGCTTCCACAATTTTAAAAACCAAATTTTCAAAAGAATCTTGAGTTTTATTTAAATCAAATATTTTTTCAGAAGCAATATAAACCCCGTCAACCTCTCTTTCTACTACTAACCCTGATGATAAATCTAAGAAGACTTTAATAGTACTTCTCGCTTCGTTTGGCAAAAGCTCTTTATATATTTCTTTACCCATGCCCTTGGGCGATGAGTCCACGTTTGGTATGGGATAGGTAGACATATCCGGACTTGGAGTATAAGGCTTTATCCCAATCAACTTTACTCCTCCATCTACCATCCACTCATACTGGTGGGGGATAAATAATTTTTTATTCGCTTCCCTAACCAACTCATCCAATTTTTTTAAATCATTTGGATGTAGCTTACCTTCTTTAACATTTATCACTGTGTCATCTGCCAGATTATCAAAATATGCTAAACCTAAACTTTCCATCTTTTTTATAAAAATAATAATCTGGGGTTCCAGGTTTTCAGTCATCCCCTGCTGAAACCCTTCTTTCCAAAGTCTGTCTTTAATTTCTTCCAACCAGGTATCTAAAAGAGCAATCCAAACTTCCTTAACAGATTTGAAAATCTTTTCATTAACTAAAAAATGGTGATGTTTGCCTAGCTCGCGAGTTAAAAGATCAGGTATAGGAATTGACTTGATCTCTTTTTTTACTAAAGTTAAGGACTGTTCAAAAACTTCTTTAGATTTAAAATCATAATGTTCCAAAACAGTTTTCAGCTTTAAAAGCGGGGGAGTCACCACCACACCAGAAGCCACAGCCAATCCAGCTCTGTGAAGTTTCCCCAAAGAAACAGCCATTTTACCAAAAATTTGGCTGTCTTCCGGAATCAGTAATCTTATAGGCAGTATTTCGATCATAAGTTCAAAGTCAAAAGTAAAAAGAAAAAAATTTTCTACTTAGAATTTTTTACTTTATACTTATTGTGTCCCCCACTTTTATATTTAATCTTTGAGCAGTACCTGCATTTACCTCTAAAACCTTATCTATCTCAACTTTTGGCTGGTAAATAGGTAAGGATGAGTCTGCTTGTCCTTCAACCGGTGGTGGAACATTTGGCAAAATATCAACCACCAGGTTTCCTTTTATCCAAATAAAATCCAGTGAAAAACTTAAGCCCTTCATCCAAAATGGGTATTTATCAGGATGATCGAAAATAAATAGCATTCCCTGATCTTGCGCTAAATTTTGTCTGCCTCCCAAACCTTTGCTTCTTTCACCCTGTGTATCTGCAACCTCTACCTGAATTTTATTTGCCCCAATTTCCAGAGTTTGCAAAGTTGTTCTTTGAGGTATGAAAGGGATCTCAAAATTTTTACCTCCGCCTGTGGGACCAAAGAAAACTAAAGCTATACCTATTACAATTATTAAAAAAACAAACTGAACTATAAACTTTTTCATTACTAAATTTAGTTTATCATATCCTTAAATTTACTGGCATGCTTTCCAAAGCCCCCGCTCATTTTCCTTAGCTTCTTTTTCCGCTTCCCTTAACTGCTCATTATATTTTACATCCGGAGGATAAGTTAAAACTTTTGCAAATCCTTCTCTCACTAAATAATCATCCACAAAAAGGATCCTCCCGTCATCAAGTGGTAAAAAAACATACCGCAGTAATCTTCCATATTTATCCTTATCTGAAATGTCTTTTTGTAAAATCACAGTTTTGCCGAAAAGCAGACTTTTTGTTTCACTGCTGGCCTCTTTGCCAAAACAACCAACCGGCCGCCTTGGGTCAACAGTTTCCGGAGTATCTATGCCAATAAACCTGACAGTTAATTCCCCGTTAATTTGAAATGTGTCCCCGTCCACAACTTTTGTAACCCGGGCTCTTTCTCCATCCAGCCCGGCTACCACAGAGCTTGTGGCAACTTCAACAGATTCCACAACAGGAGATGGGCTGAAGAGTGAAGTAGAAAGAGAAGTAGTCGAAGGTTTCAGGCCAAACCAAAGAAAACTAAAACCTGAAATTATGATCAATAAACTTGCTATTACTAGTAATTTAGTATTATTAATCATTCAGAATTTGTATTATGTATCATTTATTAAGTATTATGCGACTCACCATAATACATACTACTTAATACTTACTACTAATTGCTAAATACCTGGGTAAACATCCTGCCATAAATACCACCATCAATTATCCCGATTCCAATTTTGCCATAATCTTTTGATAAAATATTTTCTCTATGCCCCTGTGAATTCATTAACCCGCTGTGTGCAAGATTTACATCCGGAGCATATGCTAAATTTTCTCCAATTACCAGAAAATCTACTCCGGCAGCAGTAGCCCTATCTGCAACAGAGTTACCTTCCGGGGAATAATGGGAAAAATAACCTCTTTTGAACATATCTTCGCTATGGCCCCTTGCCACCTCTCTTAGCCTTACATCAAATACTAAAGCCTTTATTCCCCTGCTTTCTCTTTCTTTATTAACCAAAGTAATCATGGTATTTTCTGATGTCTCGTCCACTGAAAATTTAGCTGTTTGAAATCCTAAATCTACTCTTTCATCTGTTTTTGGCTTAATTGTTAGAAAAGTTAAGGAATCGTTTGCCACTCCACCAAAAACATTCTTTACAGGCTTTTCCAACCCGTAAGCATACTTTAGGATTTCACTCCCTAATTTAGAATCCAAAACAGCTTTTTTAATAGTAGGCTGTATTGGAAAAGTGGCAACCATAACCAAAAATAAAGCGATAAAAATTAAAGATCTCAAAAGGGCAGGAATAACAGATAATGTTCCTCCCCAGGGTATCTTAATTTTTGGAATCCTGGGAATAAATATCCTCACTATGAAATAAAAAATAAATTCTGAAATAAACCACATACTCATGAATCCCAAAACTAAAGACAGCCCGTGAGGAATTCTAAATTGAGTTTCAAAAAATTTGGCAGGAAGATTATAAAAGTTAAAAGAAAAAACAAAAGCTACCAGAAAGCTTGCCAAATCCAGCACTTCAACAATAAAAGGTCTGCCTATTGCCTCCAGTGCAAAGAGAACCAGGGTTCCTAAAATCACCAAATCAACCCAATTTAGCTGATTCATGTGATCCGGCTCGGATTCGAACCGAGGACCAAGAGCTTAAAAGGCTCCTGCTCTACCGCTGAGCTACCGGACCAACTTTAAGTGTAGCGCCAACGGGAGTCGAACCCGTGATTTCTGGGATGAAAACCCAGCGTCCTAGGCCACTAGACGATGGCGCCAAACCTTGAAATTATACCTTAATTTATGTATCCATGCATCTTAAGCCAGGGAAAGATTGTTCTTTGTGCAATAACAGATAATTTTTTAGGATCTGATTGAGTATCAAAATATCCAATTTCTACAATTTCTGAAGAAGCTTTTGGCTCCCCGATTATTTTCCCTTCATATAACTTAAGATTTAAAATTCCGCCCCCATGTGCCACGTCCTCAAATTCTTTTAAGAACTTTAATGATCCATCATCAATTCCACAACCTATTTCCTCTTTTACCTCTCTTTTTAAACACTCTAAATCAGATTCCCCTTTTTCTATTTTCCCTCCCAGGGTATAAAATATCTCATTCTGCTTTTTGGTTCTTACCTGCAGCATTTTCCCATTTTTAAAAAAAGCCAAAGCTACTTTTTGGATTACTTTCATGACACTTGATACGTTTAGCTTCATAAACGTATCTTGATACATGATACATGATACTTTATACTATTTGCCATGGATACTACTGATGCATTATTAATTCCCATCAAAATCGGCATCATCGGGTATGGCTTTGTGGGCCAGGCTGTGGCCAACGGCTTTAAAACTGTCTCAAACGGCCTGGATACCATAAAATGGTATGACAAATTTAAGGACGGAGAACCACTGGAGAATGTAATAAAGAATTCAGATTTTATTTTTGTCTGTCTTCCCACCCCTATGAAAGCTGATGAATCAGGCATAGATTTATCAATTTTTGAGGATATGATTCCCCAAATAACCAAATTAACAGATAACACAGATAAAATAATCATCATCAAATCTACAGTAATTCCCGGGACAACCGCTAAATTTCAAAAGAAATATCCCAAATCTAAATTCTGTTTTAACCCGGAATTTTTAACTGAAGCAAATTATCTGGAGGATTTTTTAAATGCGGAAAGAACTGTTTTGGGAGCAGATTCTGATTGGGTTTTAAGAAGTGTTGGAATAATTTTCAGGCAAAGATTTCCCAAACAAAAAATATTTTTTACAGACCCTACCACTGCAGAATGCGTTAAATATTTTGCCAATGCTTTTTTGTCAATGAAAGTTACTTTTGCCAATTATTTTTATGATTACTGTCAAAAGCTGGGTATTAAATATGAGGAAGTAAAAGAAATGGCGGCATTTGATCACAGAATCGGAGATTATCATCTGGAAGTTACCACGCAGCGAGGCTTTGGAGGTAAATGTTTTCCCAAAGACCTGGTGGCAATAATGGGAGAGTTTAAAAAAATGGGCGTAGACAATAGCTTACTGGAAACAATGTGGAAGTATGATAAAAAAATCAGGAAAGTACATGACTGGAAAGAGATTCCATTCGCGGTTGAAGGAAACTCTAAGAAGTAATATTTTTGATTAGCTCAATCTTGGGATTTTCGGGATCATCTGCAAAATCAATAGAAATAAAATCTAATCTATATTCTTTGTCTTCCCAGTTTATTTTTAAAACATAAAATTGAGCGGTTTTTACTAAATATTTAATTTTCCAGGGAGTCATAGATTCGGCAGGCGGGCCAAATTCATGTGACCATCTACTCTTTACTTCCACAAACACCAAAGTCTCCCCATCCATTGCCACAATATCTATCTCCCCACCACTAATCCGGTAATTTCTTTCCAGAATCTCATACCCTTGCTTCTTTAAATACCAAACTGCCAAATCCTCCCCATAATCTCCAAACTGTTTTGAATTCATGTTCAAAAAACTATTTAAAAATTTTATCCAAATCTTTTTTGAATGTCCTGATAATATAAAAATATAAAATATTTAAAACCAACCCAAAAACAATTACAAAGAGCATTAATGGCGAGGAGGAGGCAGATTTATAAAAATCAAAAAAAGCCCTGGTAGGATTTATAATTATATCCCAGGATTCGGTTCTTTGTATTTTTCCAATCGCCACAGCAAATGCTATAAGAAAATTAAAAAGAAATATCAAAAGTCCTGTATATGCCTTATCCCGTTTATTTTTTTGAAAAAAAATCTCTACCGGATAAACCGAGGCAATATAAATTGCAACCCCAAGTCCAATTAATACTAAATATTGAATGATTAAAATAATCTTAAATAAAATATCTGCTTTTATCAGTTGCTCTGGCAGATAGTGTATATCTGTAACAAGATAAATTGTATTTGGAACGAAAAGTACCCAGGAAATAAAAAATATTATTTTAAAGAAACTATTTTTTGTCCGCAAAAAAAGGATACAGAATAATAATCCGAGTAATGCAAGTCCAACATTTTCTCCCATCCATACAAAATTGAACAGAAAAATATCCATAGGTGCAGATAGATTGCATTAAACTCTAACAGCTGATTTACCTGTTAAATCTCTTAAATAATAAAGCTTAGATCTTCTAACCCCGGAATTTTTCTTCTTTACCTCAATTTTAACTATATTTTTTGCATCCAATGGCCAGGTTCTCTCTACCCCTATCCCGGCTGCTCCGATTTTTCTAACAGTGAATGTTTTATTTACGTCCCGTCCCTTAAGCCTTATTAAAATTCCCTCAAAAACCTGCACCCTTACTTTCCCGCCTTCAACAATTTGGGCATGTACCCTTAAGGTGTCCCCTGTGTGTAAATTTGTTTCCCCTACTTTAACCGAAATCATGGCTGTAATGTTAACATAAACTATACCTTTTTGAAAGCCCCTTCACCTAAAATTTTCTTTACTTCTCCCTCCAAAACCGGACTGGGGTCAATGGAAAAAGGCAGATTCATTCTTCGCAGTTCACTACTGCCACTGGGTAAAAGCAAAACCACCGGTACTTTTCCCGGGAAAGTCCTTAAAGTTCTGTTGATATTTTGTAAAATGCTTATATCTGTTCCAAAGGGGATATAAATCTCAATAGAATTCCGGGCTTGAAAAAGTTCATTCGTACCCTCTGGTTCAAAAAGGCTAATCTTATCTACAACAAAAGATAACTCCTCTTCTCTTTTGTCAATTCTTCCGGTTGCTATTACTACCTGATCCTTCAAAAGAAAATGCTTACTTGATTCAAAGTTTGCGGGAAATATTACACTTTCAATACTGGATACTCCATCAGAAATTCTGACAAAGGCCATTTCGGCATTACTTTTTTTAGTAAACACTCTCTTAATCTGACTTATCACTCCTCCTAAAACAAGTCTTTGACCTATATGTTCATCCAGCAAATCTGAAATCTTAAAATTTACAAACTGACTGATTTTTTGTAAAGCTGCCAGGTATGGCGGCTCATGCAAATAAAAACCAAGCAGATCTTTTTCAAAAATAAGTAATTGCTCCAGTGGTAGCTCCTCAACATTAGGCAATTTTATGGCCAATCCTCCCAAATCTTCCTCTGAATCAAATAACGAAAACTGTCCGGATAACTTACTTTTAGCTGTTTTATGACCTTCTTCAAGTACTTGATCCAAAATCAAAAGTTGAGCAGACCTAAGTCCCAGTTGATCCAGTGCCCCGGCCTTAATTAAACTCTCCAAAGTTTTTCTATTAACCAACCTTGTATCAACCCTTGACACTAAATCAACCAGACTTTTAAATTCGCCATTAGTCCTGGCTTTGATAATAGACTCAATCGCTAAAAGACCCACATTTTTAACTGCAGATAAACCAAACCTGATACCTTGTTTTACCTTGGAGGCAGCAGATACACTCAAACTCCTTTCTAAATCTTCTTTCCTTAAATCTGTAAGCTTTTCTAAAGAAAAGCCAACTTCTGATTTATTTATATCCGGTGGTAAAACTACAATTCCTAAACGTTTACACTCCTCGATCGCCGCGGCGATCTTATCTGTATCATCAGATTCAGCTGTCATTACAGCCGCCATAAATTCCACCGGAAAATTGGCTTTCATAAAGGCTGTTTGATAAGCCACCATTGCGTAGCTGGCAGCATGGGCTTTATTAAATCCATAAGCCGCAAATGGGGCAATTAATGCAAATAATTTTTCAGCTTTTTCTCTCCTTATCCCATTTGCAATACAACCCTCCACAAAATGCCCTTTTTGTTTTGCCATCTCGCTGGGATTTTTCTTCCCCATAGCTTTTCTAAATTTATCAGCCTCTTCCCAGGAATAGCCTGCTAAATTAATTGCCGTATATAAAACATCTTCCTGATAAACCAAAAGCCCCAAAGATTGCTCCATATATTCTTTCATTCTCGGATCCAGGTATTTAATTAATTTTGGATTATGCTTTCTTTGGATATAGTCAGGGATAACAGATAATGGGCCTGGACGATATAGTGCCACCATAGCCGCTAAATCTGCTATTCTGGATGGCTTTAAATCCACTAAATATCTGGTCATACCGGAGGAAGACAGCTGAAAAATACCCATGGTATCTCCTTTTGCTAAAAGGCTGAAGGCTTTTTTATCTTCCAGAGGAATTTTGTTTAAATTGACAGCAATGTATTGATTTTCCCTGACAAACTCCACAGCTTTTCCTAAAATTGATAAATTTCTGATCCCTAAAAGATCCATTTTTACCAAGCCTGCATCTTCAACTGCAAACATGTCATATTGGGATACCAGTCTTTCTCCATCTGCCTCTTTTTGGAGCGGAGTGAATCTGGTTATATCATCAGGCGCGATAACAATACCGGCAGCATGAACAGATGCATGCCTGACAGTACCTTCAACCTTGACTGCCAAATTGAGTAAATTTTTTACTTGAGGATTATCTTTATACATTTGGGCCAGTTCGGGCACATCTTTCATTGCTTCTGACAATGGTTTATGAAATCCCTGATGAGGTGGGGGAATTAATTTTGCAATTCTATCTACTTCCCCATATGCCATACCTAAAACCCTACCCACATCCCTCACAGCTGCCCGCCCCATCATTGTTCCAAAAGTGACAATGTGCGCAACTCTATCTTCTCCATACTTTTTCATCACATAATCAATAACCTCGTCCCGTCTATCATCTGCAATATCAGCATCAATATCAGGCAAGGTGGGTCTATAAATTGTTAAAAATCTCTCAAACGGCAGCAGATAATCCAAAGGATTTAAATTAGTCACATCCAAACAATACAAAACTAAAGACCCGGCAGCTGAACCTCTGGTGTTAGTTATAATTCCCCTCTCATGCGCCCATTCCATAAAATCTGCTACAACCAAAAAATAATCTGCATATTTTTTCTTTTCAATTACGCCTAATTCGTATTCAATCCTTTCCTTAATCTTTCCGGTTATCTTTACTCTCTCGGCACCTTTTTTATAGGTAAGCTCTCTTAAATACTCCATCGATGTTTTTCCCTCTGTTTTAAATACTGGAAATCTGGCGATACCCAGGGGTATTTCCAAATCAATTGACTCCGCAATCTTCACTGTATTCTCCAGTGCTTCTGGTAAATCCCTAAAGTTTTCTTCCATTTCTTCCGGGGATTTCACAAAATAATCTGGCGTGTCTATCATACGCAGTCTGTCTGTTTCAGATAACAGCTTTCCTGTTTGTATGCACAAAAGTACATCTTGAGCCTCCGCATCTTCCTTTTTTATATAGTGATAATCATTTGTGGCAACTATTTTTACTCCCAGCTTGGAAGATAGTTCTTTAACTGCCTCTTTAGTTTTATTTTGAATCTGCAGCAGTCTTTGCATATCACGCCTAATGGTTTCATCTACAGCCAAATCTATTGATTGCTGATATGGATGGTTTTGCAGCTCCAGATAAAAATTCTCTTCACCGAAAATCTCTAAATAGCTTTTTATCACTTCTTCCGCTTTTATTAAGTCCTGATTACCCAGTGAGCGGATAAATTCACCAGTTGGACATCCTGACAGGGCAATTAACCCTTCACTAAACTGCTTTAAGAGTTTTTTATCTACCCTTGGTCTGTAATAATAACCCTCAATATGAGCAATGGAAGTTAGCTTCATTAAGTTTAAATAGCCCTGGTAATTCTTTGCTAAAACTGTTAAATGATACGGCTCTGAATCCAGTTTTCCCTCTTTGTCTGTATGAGATCTTTTAGCCACGTACATCTCAACACCTATGATTGGTTTTATTTCTGCTTCTTTGCATGCTTTATAAAATTCTATTGCTCCATACATCACCCCATGATCTGTTATTGCTATTGCATCCATGCCTAAATCTTTAACAGTTTTTACCAAACCCGGAATTTTTGAAAGACCGTCTAAAAGAGAATATTCGCTGTGACCGTGAAGGTGAACAAAATTAGCCATATTTTTGTCCTATTACGCCGGGCTATTCGAAAGATCACCAGCATATATACGACTAACTAATTAAACAGCTAACTTTTAAGTTTTTCAAGTAGTATTTCTTTAACTTTAGCGGCTTCAGCTTTACCTTTTGATAATCTCATTACTGCTCCTACTAATACCTGCAAGGCAGCTTCCTTGCCGCTTCTAAAATCTTCTGCTGCTTTTTGGTTTTCTTTAATGGCTTGTTTGGCTAACTTTTCTATCTCCCCAATCTCCCCAATTACCCCTATCCCCCTATTTTTAACATCTTCCACTACCTGCAAAGGTAAGGCTTTTTTTATATCGATTTTTTTGTTAATTATGTAGTTTGCTATATCTTGAGCAGAAATTTTATGTTCTTTTCCATGCTCAACTGCACTTTCAAAAAATTCTGCTAAATTTTTGTTATCAGAAAGTATTTTCGCATCCGAATTTTTAATCCCCAGTTCAGATATATACCTTTTAGCTTTATTCCATGGTAATTCCGGGAGAGATTCTTTGATTGATTGGATTTTTTTTGTACTCAAAATTAATTCAGATAAATCAGGTTCGGGAAAATAGCGGTAATCATGGGCCTCTTCTTTGCTTCTTTGAAGATATGTACACTTTTTGTCCTCATTCCATCCTCTGGTTTCTTGAGAAAGTTTTTCTCCTTTTTCTAATGCGGCAATTTGGCGCTTAATTTCATATTCAACAGCAGCCACCATGAACCTAAAAGAATTAATATTTTTAAGTTCCACTCTATAATTAGGCAACACCTCGGAGGTGGCCTTTGGACTCCTCCTAGGTGAAATCTGACGAACGGATACGTTCGCCTCAAGTCGCATATCACCACGCTCCATGTCGGCATTAGATACTCCTAAATATCTAAAGAGTTGCTGAAGTTTTTTTGCATAATCCCTGATTTGTTCTACATTATTAAAATCAGGTTCGGTTACGATTTCCACTAAAGGCACTCCGGATCTGTTAAAATCTATTAGAGTTTCGCTGCCGCGATGAGTTAGTTTTCCTGTATCCTCTTCCTGATGAGCCCTATTTATTCTAATCCTTCTACTTCCTTCTAATTCTTCTACTTCAATTGAGCCATTGATACACAAAGGCCATCTGTATTGGGAAATCTGATAACCTTTGGGTAAATCCGGATAAAAATAATTTTTTCTCTCAAAAAGGGATTTTTCAGAAATCTTGCAGTTTAAGGCCAAACCTATTTTTATACAATCATCTATAGCCTGCTCGTTAATATAAGGCAAGGCCCCAGGAAGCCCCAAGCATACCGGGCATGTGTGCGTATTTGGTTCCTTGCCAAAATAGTCAGCGCTGCATCTGCAAAACATTTTGGATTTTGTATTTAGTTCCACATGAACTTCTAGTCCAATTACAGGTTCGTATTTCATTGGATATTTAGTACCCATTTCAGAGTATCCTCCAATTCTTTATTAGCCCTACCATTTGTAAGCAACCTTCTTATGATATTTACCTGGTTTACAGCCAAGGCTACTTCGGCTGGGTTAGTTGTATCTATAGAGTATTTAAAAAAGGTTAATTCACCATCTTCTCTACTATAATTATACCCACTTATTATAGGAACTATACCGGAGAGTTCTATGTATCCTCTGGTAAACCGATCTAACCTTCTTACCACTAAATGCCCCAACTGTTCAGTATCATCTATCGGTTGACTCAACCCATCTGCCCTAGCTTCAATAATCATAATTTGGGTTTTTCCTTTTTCCAATTTGTTGCTTGCTCATATGCGTAAGCTGTTTGTAAAACAGTATTATCGTCACCAAATTTTCCCTGAATATGTAGCCCAACTGGTAACCCTTCAGAAAAACCACAAGGCACCGATATTGCTGGAATTCCTGCTAAATTAGCTGGAATAGTATAAACATCAGATAAATACATAGCTAAAGGATCATCAATTTTTTCTCCCAAATTCCATGCTGTGGTGGGGGAGACTGGACCAACCATTGCATCCACTTTCTCAAAGGCTTTTTCAAAATCCCCCTTTATTAAAGTCCGAACCTTAGCTGCCTGGGCGTAGTAGTCATCCCAGTAACCTGAAGATAGGGAATAAGTTCCAAGCATTATTCTTCTTTTTACTTCAGCTCCAAACTGATTTCTATCTTTTCCATATCTTATCCCATCAAATCGGGCTAAATTTGAGGAAACTTCAGAAGCCATCAAAATATAATAAACAGCAACAGCATATTTACTGTGTGGCAGGTTTATTTCAACTATTTCTGCTCCCATCTCTTCTAATTTTTTAATTGCATCCTGAATAACTGCTTTTACTTTTGAGTTCAATCCTTCCCCAAAATATTCCTTAGGCACTCCTACCCTCATCCCCCTAATTTCCCCCATTCCCCCCATCTTCCACTTACCACCTTTAGAATTACTATCCATTCCATCTGCTCCTGAGATCCATTCCAATACTAAAGCTGCGTCTTCCACAGATTTTGTCATGGGTCCAATCTGGTCCAAAGATGAGGCCATGGCAATCAGTCCATACCTGGATACTGTTCCATAGGAAGGTTTAAAACCAACTATTCCACAAATAGAGGCCGGTTGTCTTATAGATCCACCTGTATCAGAACCCAGAGCAAATGTACAAAGATCAGCTGAAACTGCAGCAGCAGATCCACCAGATGATCCTCCAGGAACCTTGTCTAGATTCCATGGATTTTTAACCACCCCATAAGCTGAATTTTCATTTGAAGATCCCATGGCAAACTCGTCATTATTTGTTTTGCCAATTATTCCCACATTTTGGCTGGATAATAAATTAATAACTGTTGCATTATATGGCGGAATATACCCTTCTAAAATTTTAGAAGAAGCAGTAGTAGGAATTCCCTTTGTTGAAATTACATCTTTAAAAGCAGCCGGAATTTTATTATTTTCATCATTTATAAAAAGATAAGCATTAAGCAGTCGATTATATCTTTTAATTCTTTCTAAGTAAGCTTTATTTAACTCTCTCAAAGAAAACTCTTTTTTTTTAAGAGCTTCTAGAGTCTTTGTTAATGTTAGTCCCGTAATATCCATATCTTATCTGTTCAGGTCGCACCTTAACCTAGGACGCACCTGAACTAAGGTGCGACCTAGTAATTACTCCTCTTGAAAAACTCCTTTAGTTACAAAAAATCCATTTTCCTTTTTAGAAGCATTTGATAAAGCATCATCAGAAGGTATAGTACAGTCCCCTAGTTCATCTTTACTCATGACATTTTCTTGCCCTGAAACGTTAAAAGTTGGCTCTACATTTTTAGTATTAACAGAATTTAGCTGATCAATATATTCTAAAATTTCAGAAAGCTGCTTTGAATATTTTTCTTCCTCCTCTTCGGTCAGAGGTAAGTTGGCCAACTTGGCCACATGTTTAACAGCATCTTTAGTTAATTTCATCTTAAGAGGATTATACTTTAATTTATCCACTCTGTTAATAATTGAATATTTGATATATAATGATTCTATGAGTAAAAAGAAATTTTCCAAAACAAAACTCTCTAAAAAACCCTTTGTTTCTACAAACTCCATTTATTTACCCTCTGGAACTATTAAGGTAGGTGCTAGCAGCGTGGGTACAAGCTCTACTTCAACCTCATCCCCAAGACAAATACTTGATGCTTTCAAAAAGGCTGCAGATAAAGACACATTTATACCCCCATCTTTAAATGAGTGAAACAACCCCACAACAATCCTACCTTATCATTGACACAAATATTATTCAATTTGCAGGTACTTCTCCGCAAAACAGATCAAGTCAAATTGTCAAATATATTTTAGAATTAACAAGTAATCAAAATTTCATTGGAGCAATATCTCAAGTTACCATATACGAAGCAATCCAAAGATGCAACGAAGCCAAAGAAGACGAAGCTTTTAAAACTCTTAACTTATTTACACAATTAGATGCCGGTAAGCAAGTTTTAATTATGGCTGCTTGGCTTGCCGATTTATATAGAGCTGAAAGAATATCAGATACACAAATTTCAGATTGCGATAAAATAATTGCAGCAACAGCATTTATTTCCAAATCTGTAATCTTGACAGCTAATCCGAATGATTTTCCCCGTCCCTTTTTTAATGAAAAGGATAAAAGAATAATAACTTACAAAAATATTAAGAATCGAGACGCTATGATAGTTATCTATTTACTAGAACCAGATTATGAAGTTACAAATATAAAATTCATTGAAAGACAAAAAAACCCTTAGACCTTACCTTCCATTTCGCGCAGGGCTTTTATACGGGCTTCAATCGGAGGATGAGTGTTAAAAAGTCCTGCTAACCAGGCTTTTGCTTCCTGTCCTTTTAAAGGATTAATTATGTAAAGGTGGGCAGTGCCACGATTTGCTACTTCTAAAGGCTCTTTATCAGATGAAATCTTTTGCAGGGCTGATGCTAAACCCTGCGGATAACGTGTCAAAAGTACTCCTGATGCATCTGCCAAAAGTTCTCTTCTTCTTGAAACTGCCAGTTGTATCAAGGTTGCCACCAGGGGAGCCAGAATAGCTGCTACTATAGCCAAAATTACAAACAGCTGGTTACCTCTACCTTCCCTGTCTCGCGATCCATACCACATGCTCCTCATAAAAAAATCTGATAACAGGGCAATTGTCCCTACCAAGATAGAAACTACAGCCATCACCAAAGTATCTCTATTTCCAACATGGGAAAGCTCGTGTGCGGTAACTCCCTCTAACTCTTGTTTATTTAATTTCTGTAAAATTCCTTTAGTAAAAGCAATAGCTGCATGTTTTGGATCCCTGCCTGTAGCAAAAGCATTGGTAGCAGTGTCATCAATTATATAAACTTTAGGTAAAGGTAGTCCCCCAGCAATACAAAGATTCTCCACAATTCTGTAAATTTCCGGGTTATCTTCTTTCTTAATTGGTTTAGCTCCGGAAATTCCTAAGACAATTTTATCTGAGTAAAAGTAAGATACAAAATTCATCACCCCAGCCATAATCAGAGCAAATCCCACTATTCCCAATCCCCCTACTTCTCCATATCCAAAACCTCTGGCTAGCACATATACCACAGCTACAGTAAAGACTGAAAAGAAAAACATGATCAACCATGTTTTAAAAGTATTTGCCCCAACTTGATCCCATGCAGTATTAATAGTTGCCATATGTGGATGTATTTTACCAAATCTGACTTGTCATTGCGAGCGAAACGAAGCAATCTATTTAGAATTTAACCTTAATATCGGCTTTTTCTTCGTCAGAGGCTTTAAAGAAATCCTCTTTAGTAAAACCAAACATAGATCCTACCCAAGCTGAAGGGATAGTTTCCAAAGAATTATTTAAATCTAAAACATTAGTATTATAGAATTGCCTGGAAGCAGCAACTTTTGTTTCCGTATCCGAAAGTTCATCCTGAAGCTTAATAAAATTTTCCGATGCTTTAAGATTTGGATAATTCTCCGCCACAGCAAAAAGGGATTTTAAAGCACCAGTAAGCATATTATCCGCATCAGCAGCCTCATGCGGACTTTTAGCGCTCATCAAAGATGTACGGGCCTTTGTTACTTCCTCCAACACACCTTTCTCGTGCTTAACATAACCTTTTACAGCTTCAACCAAATTTGGAATTAGAGAAGACCTTCTTTTAAGTTGAACATCAATTTGAGACCAGGCTTCCCTGACTCTATTTCTTAAAGTTATCAAAGAATTGTAAGTTGCGAGTAACCAGAAAGCTAAAAGTACAATAACCCCCACAATAATGTAAGTTATCATAGTTGTATCTTAAACCATTTTGCAAAATCTGTCCAGTTCCAGCTATTTACAATATCTTTTTTTTCAGCCCAGCCACGCCTGGCAACAGCCACCCCAAATTTCATATTATCCATTTGTTCTATTCGATGAGCATCTGTGTTGATAATAAATTTCACCCCATAATTTTTGGCCATTCTTACCAGATCATCCCTTAAATCCAACCTGTTTGGGTATGCATTAATTTCCAAAATCTTTCCATTTTTGGCTGCCAGTTTAAAAATCTCTTCCCAATCTGCATCAGATGAATCTCTTTCATTTAATAATCGATTAGTTGGATGAGAAATAATATCAACATGAGGAGAATTTAAGGCAGAGATTAATCTTTTAGTAATTACATCTTTCTCGCCTCTGTGCCCGGAGTGAATGCCGGCAATACAATAATCTAAAGTTTCCAAAGCCTCATCTGGAATACTCAATGCTCCATTGGGTAATATATCTATTTCGAGTCCATTTAGTACTCGAATACTTTTTGTCCTCTGTTTTAATTGTTGAATAAATTTTGTCCTCTTTTCAATTGTTGCTACTATTTTATCCTTACTTAAATTAAAACTGGGAGAATGGTCTGAGATGCCCACATACATATAGCCTAACTTCATTGCTTTTCTAATGATTTCTTCGATGGAATCAACTCCAGGAGCATGTGATGGCTTCTCGATTGGGAAATTGGAATGAAGATGAAGATCTCCCTTAATATCATCTGAACTTACCAGCCGGGGTAGTTTATGCTCTAATGAGGCCTCAATCTCCCCAGTATCTTCTCTTAACTCCGGAGCAGGCACATCCATACCCAATAATTTATAAAACTCCTCCTCTGTTTCTGTTTTTATGAGCTTTCCATCTTCCACCTTCAATCTTCCACCTTCAGTTCGTCTAACTCCATGTTCTGATAAAGAGTACCCTTTCCCAATTGCCAGTGTCCTTAACTTAATATTGTGGGCTTTAGAGCCTGTAAAATGCTGTAGAAGGGCTCCGTAAGAATCAGGCTCACCAACTAATAAATCTGCCTGAACACCGCTTTTAAGTACAATTGTAGCCTTGTTTATACCCTGATCTAAAATTCTGGCAATAGCAGGCATTTTACAAAAATAATCAACCACAACTTTGGGATTTTTTGAGGAAGCGGAAAAATCTAAATCTCCAACTGTTGCTACCATTCTACGGAGTGATCCTAGCGGGTGAGCATCCAAAACATCCTTTGATTTTTTAAGGTAATCCAAAATCTTTTCAGCCTGGACTGCAGCATAAGGCAAAAGCATCCTGTTATCCCGCTGATTCAACTCATGCAAACCACCCATGATATTTTGGGCCAGCTTGGAAGAAAAACCTTTTCGTACCAATTCTCCACTCTTTATCCATCTTTTTAACTCATCCAGGCTGGAAACCCCCAAATTTGCTAAGTTTTGAGCAGTCTTGGGTCCAACACCGGAAACATCCAACAGGTCAAAAACCACATCAGGTATACCTTTTTTTACTGCTTCAAAATGTTTAACCTGACCTGTTTTAAAAAGCTCATCCAAATATCCTTTAAGGCTTTCCCCCACACCAGGAACCTGATCCAGCTTACCTTCCTGCCACAGATCCGAAACTTCAACTGTTGAATTCTCTATAGAATCAGCTGCATTTTCATAAGCCCTGATTTGAAAAATATTACCAATTTTCTTGATAGTGTAGGCAGCAGCCACACTCCTAAGCATCTTAGCCAGACGTTGATTAGAATACTCCATGATGCTAATATATCAGAAGTTGGGGCCGTAGTGAACCGGTCATCACGTCTCCCTGTCACGGAGAAGATAGCGGGTTCGATTCCCGTCGGCCCCGCCACGTTCAGTTTACATGAACGTGGCCCGCAGATTTGCCCCCTTGAGGCAATTAGTTTACATAATTGCCCCTTGACAAACTTTCGTTTATAGGATAAAAATGCTTTGTAATTCTGCTCCTTAAACTAAACTGCTCCAAAAAAAATGGCAAGAAAAACTTCAAATAAAAAAAATGGGGCAACTCCAGTTTATGAAAGTTATGTTGAAAAACTGGAAGGTCAAGTTGAGTCTAATCAATCAAGGTTGAGCATGATTTTAGGTGCTTTGATTGTTTTAGTTGTGGGGATTTTAGTTTTTAATTACTTTAACAAAAATAGTGCAGATTTAGGTCCGGCCCAACAAACCCAAATGGAAGAAGATGTTTCCCCTGAAAATTTACCCGGAAAATATACTGTTAAAGAAGATGACACCTTATTTACTGTCGCTGAAAAATATTACAAAGACGGATATAAATTCACAGAAATTGCCAAAGCTAACAATATCTCAAATCCTGATCAGATTGAGGTAGGTCAGGTTTTGGAAATACCAAAAATAGAAGAGGTACCAGTCTTATCTGAAGCTCCTGCAATAGAGGAACCATCTAATGCTGCACCCGGATCAAAAGGGGCTCCGGATGTCACTATGATGCAACAGAGTTGGGGTCCTGAAATTACATCTAATACCTACACCGTAGTCGAAGGTGACTGGCTATCAAAGATTGCAGGCAGAGCTTATGGTAATATTTACGCCTATGATCGGATTGCCAAAGCAAATAATATTGCAAATCCTGATCTTATTGAACCCGGCCAGGTTCTAACT
Source organism: uncultured Gammaproteobacteria bacterium (assembly GCA_964547465.1). Taxonomy (GTDB): domain Bacteria; phylum Patescibacteriota; class Microgenomatia; order Daviesbacterales; family UBA10151; genus CAZJNI01. The sequence continues at coordinate 48,600 of CAZJNI010000002.1, read as the reverse complement.
ATACCCAGATAACTTTTCCACTCTTTTCATCCAAAAAAGAAAGATTTAATATCTATAATGCATGCAACTTACCCATAGTCAAAAAAGTTATCTAAAAAAACACCTCAAGGAGCAAACTATAGAGGAAATTGCCGGTAATTTAACGCTCCCCAGAGAAGAAATTTTAAGTTATTTAGGCAAAAAATGGGGTAAGGAAAAATTGAATATTTTCTTAAAAAGACACAAAAATAATCGCACCCCTCCAAATCATATTGATAAAAAATCCTGGATTAAAAATCACTGGATCAACCTTTTAATCTTAAGCCTACTGGTAATTTTTACTTATACATATTTTCTAAATAATGCCTTTATATCTGATGATATTGCAGAAATTGCTCAAAAACCTGAAATAGCAGACTTTTCCCGCATATTGCAATATCCCTTTGGGCCAATCAGACATTTTATTTATTGGGCATCTGTACACATTGGAGGAGTTAATCCTTTTACGTTCAGGCTTACTAATTTAATTTTCCATCTTTTGTCTTCTTATCTTGTCTACTTTATTATTTTTCTAATATACAAATCAAAAAGAATTGCTCTTTTTGCCTCCGCCTTGTTTGCAGTGCATCCGGCTATCGCAGAAGCTGTGCTTTGGATTTCCGGAGGCATGTATGCACAATATAGCTTCTTTTTCCTTTTATCATTTCTGTTTTATATTTTATCTTCAGAAAAAAAGCTTTTCTATATTCTATCTTCTATCTTCTATCTTCTATCTTTAATGTCGCACCCTGTGATGCCTGCAGCGCTTTTTGTAATCTATCCTTTGTATGATTTTTGCTTTAGAAGCCTTAAGAAGAACTGGTTTAAATTTATCCCCTTTTTAATACTTGCTCTTGTTTATGTTTTTGTGAACCTTGCTGCTTTACCTGAAAGAGAAACAACTTTGCAGACTGTCCATTATCAGGAAAAAGGTGTAGATAATCCCTTAATTCAAATTCCAATTGCTATCTCATCTTATGCAGAATTAATATTTTTCCCCAAAATTTTAACCCTTTATCATTCTGAACTTGCTTTTGGTAATTTTTCATTTGCCATGAGAGCTTTATTAACTCTGGCATTTTTTGGACTTATTCTTGTTGGATTCAAAAAAGATAAATCTACTTTCTTCTGGTTATCCTTTTTTATAATTGCTCTATCCCCAACTCTCACCCCATTCAGGTTAAACTGGATAGTAGCAGAAAGGTATATTTATTTACCGAGTATAGGTATTTTCACTCTTCTGGCTTTAGGATTGGACAAGTTAATTTTACTTAGGAAAAAGTTTACTAATACACTTTATATTATTTTTGTTTTAATAATTCTGGCCTTGTCTGTCAGAACCTTTTTTAGAGGGATAGACTGGCAAAACGAAGATAATCTCTGGATAGCAACAGGCAAAACCTCCCCTTCTTCTCCTAATACACACAATAATTTAGGGGATGTGTACGGACGACGCGGCGATAAGGAAGGAGCTTTGAGGGAATTTAGCAGGGCAATTGAGCTAAAACCAAACTATGCTGATGCTTATCATAACCTGGGAAATACCTACAGGGAAATGGGTCAAATGGACAAGGCAATGGAAAGTTACCAAATGGCAGCCAAAATAAATCCAAACCTCTGGCAGTCCTTTCAAAATATAGCCGCTTTATATTTTGACCAAAAACAATATGATTTAGCACTGCAATATATTCAAAAAGCCATTATGGTTAATCCTAAAAATTTAAATTTAGTAAATAATTTAGGGATAGTTTATCTGGCTAAAAGTGATAAAGAAAAAGCAAAACAAATTTTTAATCAAGTTCTATCTTTGGATCCTCAAAATCAATTTGCCAGACAAGGCCTAATTGAGGCGAGTAAATAACGATACGGTATTTTTGAGCCGACTACTGGAATCGAACCAGTGACCTGCTGTTTACGAAACAGCTGCTCTACCATTGAGCCAAGTCGGCCTACAATCTCCATGGCACAGATAAAATTATACAAGAAATTAAGTAGATATGTAGAAATTTGGGTAATTTATTTAAATGGAGCCTTAAATACACTCATAACTTTAGTCTTATCTATCTTAAGGCTATAAATCTCGTTCTGACCTTGATAATCCTGCGGATGCCAACGATAATTGCTTAAGATATATTTAGCTTGATCCATCTTTTGGAAATCATAAATGAATACAAAGCGTTCCCAATCCTTTTTTGGTAAAATTTGTACATTCCCTGCTGATCCAAATTCAAGCATATAAGGTATGGCGCTACCCTGATCCTCTTGTGCTATAAATTCTAACCCCTTTTTAAAAGTTAAACCCCAATAATCAAGATCAAAATTCTTTTTGGCATTTTCCATTCCCCCAATAGCCTCATTAAAATAAAGATATTGATAAGGATGATTAATAACCATGAAGCGCCCAACCCAGGCAAAATTACCCAAAATAACTATAACGGCCGCAACCTTTGCAAATTTTACATTTTTAAATAATTCCCAGATAGCGTAAAAACCATAAAGAGCTATTAATAAAAAGGCCGGATAGATAAAATAAAAATGTCTCCAGCCGTCATAGAGCTCATTATGAGAGTTAATAACTAAAACCCAGGGAATTAGTAGCCAAAGAAGTGATAGCAGGAGGATCTTTTCTTTACGGTAAGTGGCTCTCAAATGGTACCTAAGTCTTATAAGTGTTTTCAGCATCCCCACAAGAAATAGCAATGTATAAAGCAACGGGGTAGTAAAAAAGATCCAGACAGGAATGTAATGCCAGGGAACTTGATTTGCCTTTATAAATTGACCAAGGTACAAAACTGTTCCTCCATAAGCTTCAAACTTACTCATAAAACCGATAGCGTCAATAAAGTTTGTAAGGGAATTTCTCCAGAGAAAGGGCCAGAAAAGAATGACAAATAGCCAAAAAAATAGAATGAAGATACCAAGAGGAATTACTTTTGTTTTTAAGAAACCACCAAAAGCAGGTGAGACTATAACATCAAATAATATAAACAGAGCCGTAAATCCCGGGATAAGTAATCCTACTAATCTGACGTCAACAGCAAAGGCACAGGCTGCTGCATGAAGGGTGGACCAAAGGATATTGGGACTTTTGATAAAGCGATACATTGTATAAGAGCTAATGATAAAAGCAGAAAGCAACACTAGATCCTTTGAATTATAAAAACTATCAGCAAAAATTCTGGGACTTAAAATCAAAAAAGTTGCACCCAAAACCCCAATCCAAAAGTTTTTGAAATAGTCTTTACAAAGCAGGTAAAAAATAAAAACCGCTATAAAAAATAATAAAAAGGTGGAAAAGTGTCTTAAAAAATAAATTTCAGGAGGACTATCAATTCTCAACCATTTTTCCAAAGCAACCAACGGCAGCTGAAAAGCAGTTCCATAGTAGCGGTCCCTGTAAGAAAATAGCTCCGGGTCTTTAAATAGCACAAATTTTAAGGCAACTATACCTGTAAGTCTATCCCTTGGTTCATCCCAATAAGATCCGTAATCTCTAAAGATAAAAAGACCCAGCAGAAAGTAAGCCAAAAAGAAAATTAGAATGAGCCAAGAAAACTTAGGCATTGATCTCGCTGAGCGGTGGAGGGGATTTGCACCCCCGACCTTCTCCTTGGGAAGGAGACATTCTGCTGCTGAACTACCACCGCAAGCTGGATTATTATATACTATTTACAAATGGCTTACAGATCATATAAATATAGGCCCCGTGCTATCAGAAGGGCAGCCGGCAAAAGCAAACGCAATTTCATTATTAGTTTAATACTTGTTATCATTTTTTCTTATCTCGCCTTACTTTGGATTCTGCCAAATTTTATTGGAATAATTGGTTCTGTAAAGGATTTTATTCATCCAACTGTCAAAAAACTAAATTTAGAAAATCAAATAACTCTGGCACCTCCTGTCTTAAACATTCCGTATGAGGCAACCAGTAGCACCCAAATTGATATCCAGGGCTATTCCACACCTGATTTGAAAGTAAAACTTTTTATGGATGATGAGGAAAAACAAACAGCAGATGTCACTTCTGATGGCTCATTCAATTTTCAAAATATTGATTTAAGTTTGGGCACAAATAATATATATGGAAAAACTGTTGATGATAAGGGTAATGAAAGTCTACCTTCTAAAACAATTAAAATAATTTTTGATAATGAAAAACCTATTCTGGATTTAAGTGAGCCTGAAGATAGTAAGAAAATTCAGGGTGAGAGAAAAATAAAGTTTGTCGGTAAAACAGAAGCAGGTGCTAAAGTTTTCATAAACGGCAATCAAATAATTGTTGACCAAGATGGAAGTTTTTCCTCTGATCAATCCTTAAATGATGGGGATAATAATTTTACCATTAAGGCTTTGGACAGCGCTCAAAATTCAACGGAAATTTCCCGCAATATTAATTTCACCCCTTAACTTACCCAATATCCGTTGATGAAAAGGCTTACAAAAAGTGAAAGTAGCATTAAAGAGATTACCTGATAAGTCAAAGATACATATTTATTTTTTATTAACGCTATTAAAATAAAGATTGGGAATAAAACTACTAGAAATCTCGGTATTGATATTAATGTAGAAGTGAACAGCGGAAAAGCCAAAGAAATTGTACCATAAAAAGAATATACTGATGGTAAAAATCTAAAACTTCTTATTACAAAACCTAAACCAAATATAGAAAATACAAGATCTAAAAAGATATTAAAATTATTCAAATTTAAATTACCCGAAGAGATATTTCTTATTGACTCCCAAAAACTTATTCCGGGAAGTGTTAAATATCTTTGCCAATTGTTTTCGGCTGTAAGAAAATATAATGGATCATTAGTTTGTTGAAAAAGAAACCAACAATAAAGAATAAATCCCAGTGGTGATAATAAAACAAACCAATTCTTTTTATTTATTCCATAATTTATTTGAACATCTATTAAGATAGCCAAAACTACTGCTAAACCCGAAAGCCTGGTTGCAGATGCCAAACTGGCAAAAATTACTGCAAGTAAAAGCTTATTCCTCCTTAAGAAGTAGAACGATGAAACAGTCAAAAGGAAAAAAAGTCCTTCCGAGTAAACAATTAAAAAATAAAAAGCTGTTGGAAACAGTAATAAAGATAGAATTACTTTTTCAGCAATTTTTTTGTCAAAATCCAAAATGACAAGTTTATAAAGTATTTGAATTGCTAAAAATGAACTGACTACACTTATTAAAAGTCCTGAAATTAAGTAATTTTGGAAAACTAAATTAATAACCCTAATTAGCAAAGGATACATTGGGAAAAAAGCATATTGAATTTTTTCGCTGTATCCATATTTTGCTATATTTAAATAATGTCCTCCATCCCAAATTGATAAATTGCTTACAAAATCAGCAGCCGCTTTTTCAGAATGGGGAAGCAGAGAATAGCCAAAAAAAGATATCATTAAAAGCGATAAAGTCCAGATACAAAAAATTAAACTTATGTTAGGATATAGTTTCATAGTCTATAATTTAGGTCATGTTACTTAACTTAAGTTTACTACTTTCGATTTTAGCAGGTCAGTTAATAAAGTTTCCACTTCTTGGAAATCTTGGTCCTACCCTGCTTGATTTTTTTGTTATTTGCTTTTGTCTTATGGGAATTTTTAAATTAAGGTTCAGGTTAAAAAACCCACCCCTTTTTATTAAAATTGCAGGATTATTTTTGACTAGCAGTACAATATCACTTATCTTAACGCCACTTCATTTAACTAAAACTGAATACCTGTTAAGCTTTTTTTACACCATCAGATTTTCTTCATACATATTGAGCGGCTGGATAATTTATTCAGGCGCCTTTGCAGACTTTAAAAAAAATCTTACTAATACATTTTTAACCAGCGGAGTTGGCTTAGCTATTTTAGGATTATTACAGTTTATTTTTTTACCGGATTTACAATTTTTGACAATCAGCGGGTGGGATCCGCATTATTTTAGAGTGGTCTCCACATTTTTGGATCCAAATTTTGCAGGTGCTTATTTTGTTTTAACATTTCTACTACTGATGTCATTTAAGAATCTCCACAATATTAGACTGTCAGTAATGGCAATAGTATATATAGCTCTATTAGCTACTTTTTCCCGTTCAAGTTATTTAATGTTTTTAATCAGTGGTGTAACCTTTTCTTTTTTAAAAAAATCAAGAATATTTTTCTTATCAGTAATTATTTTATTTTTTGTTCTGTTACTCGGATTTCAAATTTATACAGAATTAGTAGCAAGACCAAGATATATAGACAGAACCCAGTCAGCCGCATCCCGTGTTGATACCTGGCAGCAGGGTTTTACTATTTTTCAAAAATCCCCAATTTTAGGGGTAGGGTTTAATGCATACAGATATGCTTTAAAAGAATATAATTTAGGGGACGAGGAATTCATCAAAGGTCACGGCTCAACCGGTAATGATTCCAGTCTTTTATTCATTGCATCAACTACAGGAATAGTTGGGCTTAGTATCTATTTTATATTTCTGATAAGTCTCTTAAAATATTCATATCCTAAAAATCCTGCTTTGATTTCCGCCATTGTTGGACTTTTAATCCATTCCTTTTTTGCTAACAGCTTATTTTATCCCCCAATTTTATTTTGGATTATTTCTTTATAAATTTGCATTACTTGTTTGGATGCTTTATTCCAGCTAAATTTCTTAACCTGGCTGAAACCTTTTTTGATTAGCTGCTGCTTTAAGATTTGATCGTTTAAAAGTTGAGCAATCGCAGATTTAATATTTTCCACACTTTCCGGATTTACATACAAAGCAGCATCACCCCCCACCTCCGGCATTGATGCAACATTTGAGGTAATCACAACAGTACCACAAGCAAAAGCTTCCAAAACCGGTAACCCTAAACCCTCGTATAATGATGGAAACAGAAAGACTTCAGCTCCACAATAAATGGCGGCTAAATCCTCATCTTCAACAAAATTAGTTAAGATAACTCTTTTTTCTATTCCCAGCTGTTTAAGCTCTCTTTGCCAGTCTTTCAGCTCTGTGGGAATTAATTTACAAACAACTGCTAAATTTAAATCATTATTTAAAGATGTATTAATATATTCTTTAAACGCTTGAAAAATCCTGGAAATATTTTTATGAAAACTGTGAGTGCTGACTGTTAAGATATAAGGCCGCTTAATTTTATATTTTTGGATAATTTTTGATACTTTTTGCTTATCTATTGGTTTAAACCGCGCATCTACTCCACCATAAACAACTTCAATTTTTTCAGATGGAATTTTTAAAAATTCCGCAATATCTCTTTTAGATGATTGCGAAATGGTGATAATTTTTGAAGCATTTTTTGCTTGTTCTAATCTTTGTTTATACCAAACATGAGCTTTTTCATTTTGAAAATATTGCTTTGGAAAAAGCAGAGGGATAAGATCATAAAGCGTCACAATAGATTTAATATTATTTGGCACATTTAGGTAATATGTTTCAAAAAGGGATGGTATATGTACAAGTTCACTCTTAAGCTGATTTAGTGTTCGCTGCCAAAATAGGGAAAAAAAAGGGTCAAGTTTGCGCAGCCCTTTTTTTGGCCAAAATAAAGCCGGTACTGACCTAAATTTATCTTCCGGCCCTACCTTAAACTTACTGGGTAAACTGCTCCCGGGAAAAGTTAATAAATTAAATTTAAAATCAGGATGGGGATTTGAAAGTAAAGCCTCAAAAAGATGTTTGTTAAAATAACCTATTCCTCTTTTGCCGGTTGGGCTCTCCAGAGATCTTAAATCTAGAACTATATTTTTCATCTTTTTATTTTTGCATAGTACATCGTATTTACAACTTTATATGGAATTTTTTTAAAGATCTTCTCTCTTACAGGATTATAGTTTTTACTCTCAATTAAATTGAAATTTGTTTTCAAAAATTTATCCCAATTTTTTTTAGATAATAATCTTTCATCACCAAAATCTTTTTCCTTATAAAAATTATTGGGCACACTAAAAACTGCTACTTTTCCAACTCTAAGTTGCTCATTAAGGAGTCTTATAATTTCTTCATCTGAAAAATGTTCTAAGAGTCCCTGATGAAATATCACATCAAAAGAATTATCTTTAAATGGAAGTTTAAAAGCATCCCCATAAACAAATTTCACATTACCATTTAAACTCTTTGACATATATTTTGCTTTTTCCAAAACTCTTGGATCATTATCCAAAGCAAATAATTTAAGTCCTAAATAAGACCAAAAGATGGACATTGATCCGCTGCCAACGCCAACCTCAAGCAATCTTTTAGGGCGTTCATTATAAATTGACTTAAACATATCAAGATGAACATATGTATTTCTGATCAAAAATTCAAAATCAAAGGATTTTGAGTAAAAAGTTGCCCAGTTTTTTGCCATTTTATTTTCTTTGAAATATTAATTTAAACCTGTTTATAAAAAATAAAACCATTAACTTATCTCTCTCATCAAATGTACCAATAAGATAGTTTATAACTATATACAATAAACCAAAAAGAATAGGTATAGCTACTAAACGCTGGATTGGACTATCAATGAAGTTAAGTGCGGTATATAAAATTACTGCTGTAGTAATCCCGGATAATAATGGTTTTATTATTGACTGAGCAATAACAGTAAGATGAGATATCCCTAGAACTTTTTTATGAACAATCATTAAAAATACAGGAACTTGAACCGCAAAATTTATAACGAGTGCCCAAGCGGCACCTTCTATGCCTAATACCGGTATTAAAATTAATGCTGCTATCAAGTTTATCGCAGCACTAAATATCGAAAAAATAGCTGGAATTTGAGGTTTGTTAGATGCATCTGAAACAATTACTCCCGGAGCAGAAAAAGCTGCTAGAAAATAAGCTAATGTTAATATTTTTAGGGTTGAGGTACTTTGGTACGCAAACTGAGACCCTAACCAAATCTCTAAAATATCTTCTGCAAGGAGAAAAATAATTGCCATAAGGGGGGAGATCAGCAAAATGATTATTTTTGTCATACGGAGATATAAATCTTTTACTCTTTGTTTATCATCCTTAGCTTGAGAGAAGCTAATAGCCGGAAAGAAAGCGCTTGTAACATTAAAGAGTATTGAAAAACCTCTTTGGGCCAAAATAGCAGGGACAGTATAAAAGGTAACAGATGCAATAGGAAGGAAAATACCAATTAGTAGTCTGTCTAACTGAAAAACAATTTGACCGCTTATATTAACTATAGATTTAAACAGTCCAAATTTTATTAACCTAACAAATATTTCTTTATCAAAACCAAACTTTATCTTAATATTTGGTAAAAGGTCAAAAATTATCTTTAGAAAACTTACTGTTGCGACTACTGAAACTAAAATACTCCATATAATTACTGTCAGAAGATCCTGACCAAGGATCAAAAGTATAACAATACCTAAAGTATTTAAAAGACCAAAGATAATATTTCTGCTATTTGTAATATCCATCCGTTCTAAAGCAATAGGTATGCTATTAAAAACTGTCAAAATCATATTTACAAAAAAACCTAATGAACTAATATAGAAAACCGATAAGGCCAAGGGAATTAAGGTTAAAGGAATATGCAGAGCCCCTCTTACAATAAATTGAGTAGATAATATAATCAAAACTGCCCCCAAAAATCCAATTACCGTATAAGAAGTTAAAGAGGTGTTGATAATTTTTTCTAAAGACTCTTTATCCTGCCTTGAATGGGAATCTGATATAAATTTAATGATTGAGGTACCTAATCCTAAGTCCAAAATAGAAAAATAACCCACAACTGTAATAGCCAAAGTAAAAATACCATATTTATCATGACCCAGGGAATTTATAATAAAGGGAGCTGTAACTATAGTTAAAATTAGTAGAGTTACTTGCCCCGAAAAATTATAAAGGATATTTTTTGAAATTTTATACATTGGCCTAGAAGAAATTATCTCTAGACAACTATTTTAACAATAATTAGCACAATTTCATATTAACTTTTGTAGTAGTTTTAGCTTTTGTGGGTCTACTTTCTCTATTGACTTCGGGTATTATTTGGTTATAAAGTATAGATATGCCTAAAATGAAAAAGATAATTACCAAGGGCATACAGATCTATATACTAAAAAAGGATCAGGGAGACTTCATTTCTCTCACTGATATTGCCAAGCTGAAAAACAAAGATGCGCCTGCAGATGTTGTAAAAAATTGGATGAGAACCCATAGTACTATTGAATTTCTTGGTTTATGGGAGAAGATAAACAACCCAAATTTTAAACTGGTCGAATTCGACGGGTTTAAAAATGAATCAGGAAGCAATTCATTTGTCCTTTCTCCCCAAAAATGGATAGATTCTACTGCTGCGACAGGTATGACTTCTAAATCAGGTAGATATGGCGGCGGCACTTTCGCTCATAAAGATATTGCTTTTGAGTTTGCTAGTTGGATTAGCGCTGAATTCAAGCTGTTTCTCATTAAAGAGTTTCAACGATTAAAAGAGGAAGAAAATCAACGCTTAGCCTTGGGTTGGGATATAAAACGGACTTTGGCAAAAATTAACTACAAGATTCAAACTGATGCGGTTAAAGCGTACTTGATCCCTCCCCAACTATCAAAGCAATCAACCAATGTAATCTATGCCAGTGAAGCAGACGTACTCAACATGGCGCTGTTTGGAAAAACAGCTAAGGAGTGGCGAGATGAAAATCATAATAAAAACGGCAATATCCGCGACTGGGCAGATGTAACTCAATTGGTGGTATTGGCAAATTTGGAAGGTATAAATGCCGAACTTATCCGGCTTGGTCTATCCCAAAGTAAGCGTTTAATACAACTAAATGAGGTTGCTATTACACAAATGCAATCGCTTGTTGGAAGTGCATCAATAAAGAAATTGAAATAATATCTCTCAATCTTTATCCTCATACCTGATATGGGATAAGTAGATATATAAAAATTTAAAGCGTAGTTATTGGCCTTGACTGAAGAATCCAAATTTTCCCCTGATCATCAATTGCCCACTCTATATCTTGAGGTTTACCGTAATGATTTATGTAATTAATTTGACTATAAATAGGCATTTTATATAATGATCTCATGACTTTAGAAGCAGAAGGCAGAGGGACACCAAAACCTTCAATTGATATACCATTGGTGGTTAAGAGAATAAAAGCTGGAGATGAGCGGGCTTTTGCTGAATTAGATGGTTTTTTAAGACCAGAATTATTTAGATATTTAGTACGTCGTCTTCCAAACGAAGCTGAAGACCTTACCCAAGATACTCTTTCAGAAATGTATGCTGCTCTTCCGTCTTTTGAGTTTGATCTGAAAGGTAAGGATCCAACAAAGACATTTATCAAGTGGACATTTACTATAGCTAGAGCAAATATAAATATGGAGTTAAGGAGAATTATCAGGACACGTGGTGTATCTTTTGAGGATACTTTTGTTAGGCAACCAAAAGAGAGAACAGAGACTACTTTCATAGATTTGATGCCAAGGTTTAAAGATAGACTTACCGAATTACTAACCCCCGCCCAATTAAAAGCTGTAGAACTAAGAACAGCGGGTAAAGGAATATCTGAAATTATAGACGAGTTAGGATCTACCCAACGGGCAGTACTTAATTTAATGTATAGGGCAAGAGACAAAATTGAAGGAAATCTATTCTATCCAGCTGGATTTAGACTACTAGCTGATTATCAAGATGGCTCCCTAGCAACAGCAGCTAGCAGAGGTGGTTTAGAAGCAGTAAAATTTCTAGGACGCTGGTATACAACGGATGAATGGGTGCAAAGATATCATTATAAAAGAGTTACACTAAGTACATCAATGCTGGAACAAGGATTTTTACCTCTTGCTGAACAAACAACGTCAGATGAGTATGGAACCCTATTAGGATTTAGATATAAACATCTTTTAACCCGAACTCAAGGAAGGATCTATATCACCCAAGAAGGGTTGAATGAATTTAGAAGTAAAAGAATTAGAGCGAAAAGAAGAATAAAATCTCCCGGAAAAGAATATCAACAAGTAAGTGATTTTCCAGCTACTCCTGCTGTGAAAAATAGATTAACAGAGGCACTAGCAAGCGGATATTTACCAGGAGTTAAAAAAGGTAGCTGGTGGTTTATTAAACCAGAAGATGCGAAAGAATTTTTAACTACTTACACAGCGTCACAAAATAATATTAGACCTATTGAAGTAATCAATTCAATATCACAAAGACAGATTGAACTTTTTTCTGCAGTTGAGTTAGAGAATATGCCAGAAAATGATTCTCATGAGAATTTTCGGAATTGGTTTTTTAAGACTGCTAAAGCCATTTCTGATCATAGGCTACCTCGGAAAAAAAGACGTCATTTACCTCAACCAGATAACTTTGAGTTGGCAGTTGATATTTTTCTAAGACAATTTAATGAATGGCTGAAAATCAGAGAGGTAAATTTGTCTCCCTACATATTAGAAATTGTTAATTTAAAGCTGCAGGGCAAAAAAAGTACTGATATAGAAAAGGGGTTAGACAAATCTGAAGATAGTATTACAGGTGCTTTATCAATCGCTAGAAAAGCTATTGAGAATAAAATTATTTATCCAGCAGGAATCAAAAGGGTTGCAAGTTTTGATAAATCACTTGTCCCGCATGCACATGGAGGTAGACTGGATGCTGTTTGGTTTTTAGGAAGATGGTACACAACTGATGAAAAAGTTGCTGAATACTACAATAATCGAACAAAATCCCTGTAAGTGGACAAGACAGGACTCGGACCTGTGGCCTTCGCAATGTGAATGCGACGCTCTAACCAACTGAGCTACTTGTCCATTTCTTTCCAATAATTCTTTAACACCCTCCTTATATAATTCCTACCCCATTGCGTCTTAAAGAACTTTTCTCTTGCAGTTGCATCTTGATGATGATTATACCCTTCAAAATAGATCAACTCAAAAGGTTTTCTCCATTTAGTAGATTCTACCTTACCATTATTATGGTATTCCAATCTTTGCTTCAAATTGGATGTATACCCAGAATATAACTTTCCATCCTTTAAGCTCCTAAGAACGTATACATAATACATATTTTATATGTGAATCCGATCGAATCTGTTAAGATTCGCGCGGATGAATGCGGCGCTCTTTACCCGCGCAAGTTTTTGCTCTGCAAAAATTTGAACGGGTAAACCAACTGAGCTATGACTCCATTAGAAGTCATTTTAGCACCGTAGTACTTGCATCACAACCTGAAATTTTGCGATAATCTTAAGAATGGATCCTGAAGGTTATACAAGTTATGGGTATGGGGAAGAAAAAGGCTTTTTTAATAAATTAGGCGGCTATTTTATAGAAATTATTGAGACTGTTGTTGTTTGTGTCGCAATTTTTTTCATTATTTATTTATTTATTGCCCAATTTCATAAAGTTTCCGGAAGCTCCATGATCCCGACCCTGCAAAATGGGGATTATATTATTACCGAAAAAATAAGTTATAGATTTGGTTCACCGAAGAAGGGAGACATCATTGTTTTAAAAAACCCCAGGGATGAATCTCAAGATTTTATCAAAAGAATAATGGCAGTCCCCGGGGATACAATAAAAGTGGCAGATAACACGGTTTCTGTAAATGATGAGATAATCTCTCAACCATTTTTACCTGCAGGGATCCATACAAATGGAGGGTCATTTCTTCTGGAAGGTTCAACAGTTAAAGCCGGGCCTAATCAATATTTTGTTTTTGGGGATAATAGAGAACACTCATCTGATTCAAGAGAATGGGGAGCGGTAACCAAAGAAGAGATTGTGGGAAGAGCTTTTTTTAGATACTGGCCACCTCCGAGCGTTGGACTTTTAACTAACAAATAATCAGTTCTACGAAAGATTAAAATAACCAACTATTGCCGCTCTTATATCTTCCAAGGCAGGTGTAGTTTTTTCCGGATTTCCTTCCAATAATAACTCCACTTTTGCCTTTTGACCGGTTTGTGAACACTTTACTTCTGCCCTATCTACTTTTTTAGACAAGGCAGAACTTAAATCATTTTGCACCCGATCCAATTCTTCTGAAAGTATATGCATTGTCTCAATAGTAGCTGCCCTCTTAGGCCCGATTCCTTCCTTTGCCCTAAACCTTCTAACCAAATCCTCTGTACCCCTGACAGATAGATTTCTTTTTAATACTTCTTTATAAGCCTCTATAATAAGGTGTGGATCCTCCAGGGCTGCTAAAGCTCTGGCATGACCTTCTGTGGTGGCCCCGGACATTAAGGCATCCTTAAGCGCATCAGGCAGGGTCAGCAGTCTTATTGTGTTGGAAATATAGGATGGACTTTTTGAAACTCTTTCTGAAATTTCTGCATTAGTTAGCGTAAATTCATCCATTAATCTTTTGTAAGCTTGGGCCCTCTCCAGCGGATTTAAATCTATCCTTTGAACATTTTCTACAATAGCCATCTCCAGCATACCCTGCGGAGTGGTTTCCCGGATTATCACCGGAACCTTAGGAATACCCACAACTTTGGAAGCTCTCCATCTTCGCTCCCCTGCAATAATTTGATAACCGGCAGGAGTTTTAGCAACCACAATAGGCTCTAAAATTCCATGCGCCCTGATAGATTCTGCCAGTTCAGATAAAGATTCCGGTGTGATCAATCCTCTTGGCTGCAGGGGATTTGGCTGCAGCAGGTCTATTTCCAACTCATAGATAGATTCATCCATTTTTATTTAAACAACATTAATTAAACTTTTTCCCAACTTTTTCTTAAATTCTATTTTTCCACTCGTCACTGCGAATATTGTGTAGTCATTACCCTGCTTTGTCCCAACTCCCGGATAAAATTTATTTCCTTTTTGACGGACAATAATGTTGCCTGAAATTACTTTTGCTCCACCATAAATTTTAACGCCTAAACGCTTTGATATCGAATCTCTATTTTTTCTGGTACTTCCACCACCTGCTTTATGCGCCATAACATTAAGACAATTGTAAGATACACTCCGTGAAAACTATTGTCAAGATACGTTCAGTCTCATGAACGTATCAAGCCCTTTTCACATTCAGAACAACTTTGGTAAATTTTGCTCTTTTACCTGTTATTTTTCTATAATTTGCCTTGGCATGAAATTTAGATACTCTGACTTTCTCTCCTTGAGTATTCTCAACAAATTTTAAATTTAATTTTTCCTTAAGATACGGCTTTCCCAAATGCAGCTTACCATCCTCCATTAGCAAAACATTAGCCTCTATATCCTTATTTTTTTCGCCTTGATAATCAATCAACAAAGGAATATTAGGGAAAATCTTATATTGTTTACCGTTTATTTCACAGATTGCATAATTTAACATGGAGAGATTTTAACATGTAAACTAATCGTGGTCAATTCTTTTCCCAAATTTCCAGGCTGATGAGATAAGTCCCAAACATATAAAAGTAGCTATTAAAGAACTGCCGCCATAAGAAATCAAAGGCAGAGTAATACCTGTAATTGGTAAAAGACCCATATTCATTCCAATATTAACAAAAGTCTGGAAAAGAAGCATTGATACAACCCCAACAATTAGGAGTAAATTTGCCGGATCCGAAATTTTATTGGCAAGAAATAAACTATAAACAATTATAAAAAGATATAAACTCAAAATAACAGCTGAACCTAAAAGTCCCATCTCCTCCGCAATTGAGGCAAAAATAAAATCAGTTCTAAATTCAGGCAAAAATTGAAGCCTGGATTGAGTCCCTCTTCCTAAACCTCTTCCTAAAAACTGTCCTGATCCAACAGCAATGGTTGATTGAATTAAATTATATCCCCTACCTAATGGGTCGCTTTGAGGAGCTAAAAAGCTGATAATCCTTTGTCTTTGATAATCATGCAAAAGATGCCAACCTAAGGGAAGAATAAATGCGCTAATTAATATAATAACAATTATTTTTTTAAGGGAAACTTTTGCTGCAAATAACATACCTAACCAGATTGCTGCAATAGTTAAGGCAGAACCCAAGTCTGGTTGCTTAAATATTAGAATAAAAATAGGTAAAACCCAAAGCAAGCATTTAAAAATATTTCTCCAGGAGGGAATATTATTTGACCAGAATCTTGCTAAAAATAAAATTAATATTGGTTTTGCAAACTCGGATGGTTGAATATTGAAAATCCCTAAAGGTATCCATCTCAAAGTTCCCCTGGTTTCTACTCCCAAGATTAAAACTGCAATAAGTAAAAAAATTATTAAAAAATAAGCAGGCTTTATGAAGCTCACTAAAGCATGAAAATCAAGCTGTGAAACTATCAGGAAAAAAGTAAGTCCTAAAATGCTAAAGATTATCTGCTGTATGGCAAGTTCCCTGGATGATGAAAAAATAATTAAAATTCCAATACAAACAAGTAAAAAACTTGCCAGGGTGATTTGCCAATTAATAAGCTTAAGATTTAACATCTTCTACTTTGATAACAGAAAGCTCATTGCCTTTTTGAATAGAGACAGAAGCTGTCCCAACAAGAATTTGTTTCTCAAAATCTTTTGGCCAACTTGGGGCAGTTATTTTTGTTTTATCTACCAAAGTTAGATTTTGTTCCTTTCTAAGTTGCTGAACCTGCCTGATTAAATCTCTAGCCTCACCTTCTTCTTTAAGAGCGGGAGTAATTTTTGTATCCAACTCTACTTCAGGCTCAGTCTTTGAGGATTTTTGGTATTCAATCTTCTTAACATTAAGCTCCTCTGATAAAATCTTTTCTAAATCTTGCCTTAACTGAACTAAGGATTTATAAGTTAAACTAGCTAAGGGTTGTCTGAGCTTAATTCCTGCTTCTTTTCTTTTAGCATGTGCTGCTTCTGCTATTTTTCTGACTATTTTCATTTGCTCAATTAATTTTTCATCAAGTAGAGTTTTGTCCCCCAGTGGATAATCACTTAAGTGTACAGATATATCACCAGTTAAATTTTGATACATCTCTTCAGTTATAAACGGAATAAAGGGAGCTAAAAGTTTTGATAACGTGACTAACACTCCGTACATAACTGATAAAGCTGCGCTGCGATCGGATTTATCAACATCAAGTCCGACTCTATCCCTTGATCGTCTGATGTACCAGGTTGAAAAGTCATTCACTACAAAATCCTCAATTGCCCTGGTAGATGAGGCAGCATCAAAATTCTCCAAATTCTTATTAACCGCTAAAACAACTTCTGTAAGGCGTGCTAATACCCATTTATCTAAAACTGTCAGATTATCAATCTCTTCTTTGCAATCCCACTTATTCAAAAGTGCATAATCTATGAAAAACTTATAACTATTCCATAGAATAAGATAAAACCTTCTCTTAACTTCAGCAGCCGGAGTATATCCAAAAAGTAAATTGAATTCTGGGTTTTGAGTAACGTACATCCATCTCATTACATCTGCACCGATTTTATCTGCTGCTTCATTAAACTCAATGGCATTACCCCTAGACTTATGCATTGGTTCACCTTTTTCATCAAGTAAAGAAGCAAAACCTAAAATGTTTTTAAATGGAGCTTCTCTTTTTAAAGCTGTACTCATAGCTATAAGTGAATAAAACCAATTTTTAAACTGACCCGGAAAGCTTTCTGTTATAAAATCTGCTGGAAAAAAGTCTTCTGGCAAGGTAGAGAATGGTACGATTCCAGCATCAAGCCAGGGATTCCCCACATCTGGAATCCTTGAAATTATTTCTGAACAATTTGAGCATTTAATCCTGACTTGATCAATCCAGGGCCTATGCGGAGAATGTCCCTCAAACTTATCCCAACCTTCAACAGCTCTTTCTTTAAGCTCCTCTTTACTACCAATTACTTCAAAATTACCACATTTACTACATTCCCAAACCGGTAAGCTTAAACCCCAATATCTTTTTTTGGAAATTAACCAATCATGCATGTTTTTAAGCCAATCTAATTCTCGCTCTAATCCCCACTTCGGTATCCAGTTTATGTTTTTAACAACTTCCACCATTTGTTCCCGATAAGTTTTTCCTGATTCGTCATCACGATCCATTGCTATGTACCACTCATCAACAACTCTCCAAACAAGTTCGGATTTACATCTCCAGCAATTTGGATATCTATGTTTTATTCTTTCAGTCTTAAACAAAAATTTCCCGCCATCTTTTTTGTTTAGAAAATCTATTATTAATTCCGGATGTTTTTTAGCATTCTGATTAGAGAAATCCTCCATTTTGTCCATATAATTTGCTTCCTCATCAATGAGCTCAATTACTGGAAGACCTAATTTTTTTCCCAATTTAAAATCTTCTGACCCGGCACCTGGAGCTACATGGACTAATCCAGTTCCCTCTTCAGTTGTAATGGGTAAAATTAAGTCATCAGTTTCTACCACCCTATGGATATATTCGCCCAAAGCTTCTGAAACTCTAGGCAGATGATCAAATGGAGCTTCATATTCAAGTCCCACTAAATCTTTAGCTGATACAGCATTACTGATGACTACACCCTTTCCTATAATGCCCAGTCTTGATTCAGCTAGGTAATAAATTTCACCATTTTCCTCTATTTTTACATACTTTATTTTTGGATCCACGGCCACAGCAACATTGGCTGGTATAGTCCATGGAGTAGTTGTCCAAACAACTAAGTATTCATTTTTTCTATCTCTAATGGGTAACTTGAAATATACTGATTCATGATCAATTTCTTTATAATCCTCTGTCAAAATTTCATGCTGGGAAATTGCTGTTCCGCATCTTGGACACCATGGAACACTATCATGCCCTTTATAAAGCCAGCCTTTATCATTAACAACTTTTAAGAAATTCCAGATTGCGAAATTGTTTTCATCAGAGGAAGTATGGTAAGAATTATCCCAATCCATAAAATAGCCTAGTCTTTTACTTTGGTCAGTTTGAATTTCAGAAAATTTCTTTACCCTCTCTTTACAAAGATTAATAAATTTTTCCAAACTTTTAAATTTATCTCCTGGTATTAAATTTTCGATATCTTTTTTACTATGTAGTCCTAGTTCTTTTTCTACTTCAACTTCTACCCAGAGTCCTTGCTCATCAAATCCATTCTGAAACCTCTGCGCATAACCCTTCATGTTAAAAAATCTTTGCCAAAGATCCTTATAAGTTCTTCCCCAGGCATGATGAACCCCCATTGGATTATTGGCAGTAATCGGCCCATCCAGAAAAGAAAATTTTTCTTCAGCCTCCTGGTTCTTTTTTAGATATTTCTCAATAATTCCCTCTTTGTACCAATAGTCTAGGAGTTCCCTCTCCAGAGCTGGAAAATCAACTTGCGAAGAAACGCTTTTTAGACCCTGAAAGGGTCGCAAGGTCTCGCGAAGCGAGTTCTTCAATTTAGCCATAATGAAAGAATTTTAACAGAATTTTGGACTTAACTCTAGCGGTTACTACGTAAGAAAGCAGGTATTTCTAAGTCGTCTTCCTCTTTGGTCTCTTCTTCTGCCACTTCTGCTTCAGAAACTGTTTGAGAAGCGGGAGTTTCTTCAGCCTCTTCCTGCCATGGTGTTGCTGTATTTTGCAGGGATGATGAACCAATTCCACTACCTATATATTCCCGGAGCCTTCTTCTTGTTTCATCAAATCCTGTGGCAATCACAGAAAGTTTAACCTGATCCAATTGATCCTCTTTTATAGTTGCACCAAAAATAATATTAGCATCAGGATCTGCGGCTTGAGCAATAATTTGTGCCGCCTCATTAACCTCTGCCATGGATAGATCTGATCCTCCTACAATATTAAACAAAACCCCTTTGGCACCCTCAATTGAAACCTCCAAGAGGGGCGAGGCAATAGCCATTCTGGCTGCTGCAGCAGCCCTGTTTTCCCCGCCTGCCACACCAATTCCCATTAAAGCAGAACCGGCATTAGACATGATTGTTTTAACATCTGCAAAATCAACATTAATAAGTCCTGGCATGGTAATCAAATCAGAAATACCTTGAACCCCTTGGCCCAAGACAGAATCTGCCAACCTAAATGCGTCCTGCAAAGTGATATTTTTGTCAACGGTTTCAAGCAACCTTTGGTTGGGGATAATAATTAATGCATCAACCTTATCCTTAAGTTTCTCCAGTCCTTCTTCTGCCACCACCATCCTTTTTGTTCCTTCAAAAGAAAATGGCTTTGTTACAACTGCTACTGTCAAAGCTCCCACGTTTTTGGCAATTTGTGCAACTATTGGAATTGAGCCTGTTCCAGTTCCTCCACCCATTCCGGCTGTCAGGAAGACCATATCAGCATCTTGCAATACATCTTCTAACTTTTGGGTCGATTCTTCAGCTGCCTGTTTGCCAATTTCCGGATCTCCACCAGAACCTAAACCCTTAGTTAAACTTTCACCAATTTGTACTTTGGTGGGGGATTGATTATTCATTAAAGCTTGCGCATCGGTATTTATAGCCACAAATTCCACCCCTTGAATTTGCTGAAGAGCAATCATGGAGCTTATAGAATTAGAACCACCGCCACCAAGTCCTACGACTTTAATCTTGGCAAATCTCTGAACATCAGGTTTGATCAACATAATACTTCTTGGACAGACTTCGCTCCGAATATAGCAGATTGTACTTAATGATATCAAGTACCTAAATAAGGAACATCAAACATCAGGGCAGGAATGACTTTATGAGAGAAATTCCCTTTTGTATCATTCCTTTAAGTGGTAAGTTTCCGGAGAGAACCGGTAAATGTATTTCTCCTCTTGTTCCCTGGCTTGCTCCATAAAGAATCAAGCCTGCGGCAGATGCAAAAGTTGGAGAATCAATTTCCTCAATCATTCCAAATAATCCTTCAATTTGACCAATCCTGGCAGGAAATCCCAAAACATATTTTGCCTGATCTAAAATTCCAACAGTTTGCGCTCCCCCACCACAAATTACAAGTCCTGAAGGAATTTGAGTCCCAAAACCGCTTTTTTTAATCTCTTTGCCAACATATTTAAATATTTCCTGGAGTCTTGGTCTAATTATTCCATCAACTACTGCTTTTCTGGAGATTTTTTGTATATCCTCTGTGATTCCCAGGGATTTTATATCAAGCATTCCGTCTTCCTTTTTCCTGGCAGCACCGTTTTTACTTTCTTCTTCTTTCTCATCTGCCAATGCCGGAGTATTTACCACTTTAGCTAAAGATAATTTTATTTTCTCTGCTGATTCCAAAGAAATCCGAAGTCCTACCGCCATATCAGATGTAATATGACGGGCACCAATCGGGATAACAGAGGAATAAGAGACTGATCCGTCAATAAATATCACCACATCAGTAGTCTCTCCGCCAATATCAACCAAAACTACCCCCAGCTCTTTTTCAGTATCAGTTAAAACGGCAATAGATGAGGCAATTCCTGAAAATACTAACTCTAAAACATCAATGCCAACTTGCGAAACACACTTAACCAGGTTTCTCATTGAAGTCGAGGAACCTGTGATAATATGTGTTTCTGTTTCCAGTCTCACCCCAGTCATCCCAATTGGATCCTTAATCCCCTCTTGTCCATCAACTGTAAAAGTCCTGGGGATAACGTGCAGGATTTCTCTTGAAGAGGGAAGCGGGAGTGCTCTTGCCGCATCATTTACTCTTTGTATATCAGATTCTTTTATTTCACCTTCTGGTTCTGAAACAGCAACAACTGCATGTTGATTTACACTTTCTATTTGTGGACCACCCAAAGAAACGAATGCCGAAGAAATCGAATATCCTGCCATTCTCTCTGCTGCCTCAACTGATTCAGTAATTGCAGCAACGGCTTCGTCTATATCAACAACCTGATTTTTTCTTACTCCCCTGGAAATAGTTGAGGAAACACCGATAAGATTTATTTTTCCGTCTTCATCAACTGAAGCTATAAGAGTTGCTATTTTTGATGATCCAACATCTATACCACAGATTACTTTATCCTTAGCCATAACTATTTCTTTGGGGCAAATTTAACAATTGGCTTATCAAATCTTAAATCGATAAACTCCAAAGTATTTGAGTCTATTTTAGCTTGCTGCAGGATTAATTGTAAAGATGCAATTTGGGTGTCTATCTTACCCGCTAAATTAAATACTATTTTAGGTTGCGTTTCAGTAATTAGAAAATCACCCTGAATAGTCATTGTTTTAATGTCAATATTAAATGACTTAATTTTTTCTAAAATTCTTATCGTATCTTTAATTTGTAAATTTTGCTCCCCCAAAGGTATTCCCTTACCATAAAGAAAAATCTTGGGCAGGTCATTTCCGGTACTTGCTTTACCGAAGGAAACACCTTCATCATCCACAAAAAAATTATCTGAAAAATCTTGGGCAGAAGGGGTGGCAATATTTTCTAAAAGTGCTGCTGTTGTCGCTTCCTTATTTTTTAAAGGAGCAACTAGAACTTTTGCTTCTCTTCCCAGTAATGTTAGCTTTATTTTATTCGGAAATTCCTTTTTAGTTAAAACTTTTTTTATACAAAAAAACTTAAGTTTTAGATTTCCCTCTATTTTTTGAGTGTCTACTAAGAAAAAATTTTGACCCAAAATTCGGGAAGAATCTTTGATTTTTAAATCATCAACACAATCCACATTTTGTTTTTCAATATCTATATTTTTAATGACGAAAATTGAAGATTTTATAACCAGAAAAACAAGAACTAAAAATAAAATTGCCGTGAAAAAAATCAGGATCTTATTAAAAAATCCTGTATTTCGTTTTAATCTTTTAGAAAACATATTCTAATTTCTTTTACCCAAAAGCGTTGTCTCCAAAGCTAATCTATTTGCTGCATCTGTATTTATAGTTTCTCTAATTTTTCTGGCTTTTTCTTTTAGATTATCTAAATCCTTAAGCATAATTTTTATATTTTCCAACAAACTTTTAGAGGATAATCTAACTTGAGGTAGAATTCTCGCTAAGCCTAAATCTTCAAAATACTTTGCGTTTTTGTTCTGTTCATCATTATAGAGCGGCTCGAATGGAATTGTTAATACTGGTTTCCCTAAATATGCAAGTTCTACCAAAGTATTTGCACCAGCCCTTGAAATTACAAAATCAACACCTGATAAAACAATTCCTATATCCTTATCAATCCACTTTTTCACTAAATATTTCTCATTCTGTTTTTCCTCTAATCTTTCAAAATCGCTAAATTTTGTGTCCCCTGTTTGATGGATTACGTACCCTATTTTTAATAATTTAGACAACGAGTTCTCAATTACTAAATTAATAGTATGGGAACCTTGATTACCTCCAATAACTAATATTACAGGGGAATTACTCTTTTTAGCTAAATCAAATATTTTCCTATAATCAGAGCCTAATGAAAATTTTTGAGGGGACTTGATTTCCTCCCTGATTGGGTTTCCAGTTAGAACAGTTTTTGTATTGTTAATCTGATAGCCTTTATCAAAAGACAAAGCAATTTTATCTGCCAATAGAGCACTTATTTGATTGGCAAGTCCGGATACTAATGTCTGCTCATGAACAATAATAGGTATTGAAAAAAGCCATCCTATAAAGACTGTCGGCAAAGCTACATACCCGCCAAAAGACAATATTACATTGGGTTTTTCAAATAAAATAATAAATAGTGATTGGATTAATCCTATTGGAATTTTAAGAAGTGAAGGAATTGTATAAATGGTAAATTCTCTCTGCAACCTTCCGGTTGTAATTGTAATAAACTTTATTCCCATTTTTGGAAGTACTTGAGATTCTTGAGAAGGGGTATTATCTCCTTCCAAAGTAGTTTTTCTTCCAACATAGACAATCTCTGCCTGATAATTCTTTTTTAACTGCTCAATAACTGCTACAGCAGGTGTAAAATGAGCCCCGGTAATTAAAATCTTCATATAGGTAATAATACGTTATACCTGAACCTGATTCAACCACAGGCACACCAGGAGACTCCTTGTGTGCTTAACGAAAGTCTGGTAAACTGAAACTATGCCGGCACGTAATTCTCTGAAGCTATATGTGGATAATAGTTATTACCACTTATACAATCGTGGAGTTGAGAAGAGGACAATTTTTCTAGATGAACAAGATTATGGAGTATTACTAGGCTATTTAAGAGAATATTTATTACCTAAAGATGAGGAAACTTTAAGAAAAAGACTTGGAGATCCAAATGTTTCTTACAGAGAAAAGGATAAAATACTAAAAATACTTCGATTAAATAATTTTGCTGATGAAGTATCTTTAATTGCCTATTGTTTAATGCCTAATCACTTTCATTTCTTTATTAAACAAAAATCAGCCCAAACAATTAATAAATTTATGAGATCATTATGCACAAGGTATACCATGTATTTTAACCGTAAATACAAAAGAGTAGGTTCATTATTTCAAGATGTATACAAAGCAGTTTTAGTAACCCATGAAAATCAATTTCTTCATCTGTCCCGCTATATACATAAACAAGCACTAGCTTTGCAAGGAGACTCCTTGCAAACTCAACCATGCTCATATTATGAGTATTTAGGCAAAAGAAAAACGCAGTGGGTTCATCCAGAAGAGGTTTTAAGTAATTTTTCTAAAACTAATCCTAAACTTACATATAAAGCATTCGTAGAAGAAAATGATGATTTTTCAGTGATAGAAAATAAAATATTGGAAGATTAGATTCGTAAGGTCTGACCTTACTGGTTTATCCCCCAACTTACCTTGTTCTCTCTTCCAGAGTTGAATGAATTTGCTCAGGAGTATAATTAGTTTTTTTCGGGCTATATCCTAAGATGTCTCTGGCTTTCCTTATGCTAATGTGCAGAAGCTCATCCACAATACTAAACGGTTCATACCAAAGTTCACCAGTATAATCTATTGCTAATTTTATAGCTTGAGTTGCATTATTAATGCTAACACTCGTTCCTAAAAATACTTTATTAATAGGACCAAAGCGTAAAGCTATGGTTTGAATCTTCTTATTTAAACCATACCAGGCCATAATTTGTTCTGCCATTACTTTACTAATATGATAAGAAAGGTCAACATCCCGACACGTTAATTGATCTACCGAAATATACTGGGATACAAAAAGTTGGTCTTCGTTGATAGGAATTTTAAATGGGATACCTTTCTCTATTCCATATATAGTTGTCGAACTTGCATAAATTATCCTTTTAAGATTACTTTCAACAGCAGCTTTTACAATATTTAATACGGTCCTAACATTATTATCAAAGTATTCTTCAAATACTTTACCTTCCATAGGCTTAGGGATAGCAGCCAGATGAACAACTTGCTGACAGCCTTTTATTTTCTTTTTCAGATTATCATAATCTAGCAGTTCATCACCTTCCTTACGATCATAACCTACTATTTCATACTTATTACCATAACGTTTTACGAATTCACTTCCCAAATAACCCTTATGTCCCGTCAAAAATATCTTCATATTTTGATTATACTCAAAAAATCAGGCAGATTGCTTGGAAATGTTAATTAATATTCCAACAGCAGTCAGATTTACCAAAAGTGCTGAACCTCCATATGAGATAAAGGGAAGAGGTACCCCAGTTAAAGGCAGCAGAGCAATCATTGATGAAAGATTAATTGCCGCTTGTAAGCCTAACCAGGTTGTCAAACCTAATGAGAGAATTTTACCGAACCTGTCTGGACATTCTTTGGAAATCCTAAGTCCTCTTAAAATTAAAATTACAAATAGGGTAATTAAAAATATAGACCCAAGAAAACCTAACTCCTCTCCCACTATTCCAAAAATGGAATCAGTTGTCACCTCTGGAATATATTCAAATTTTTGTCTGGAATGACCTAAACCTAACCCTAGAAAACCTCCAGATCCCAAAGCAATTAAAACCTGTGAGATATGATAAGTGAAACCTTGAGTATCAGAAAATGGATCTAAGAAAGCTAAGATTCTTTTGCTTCTATAACTTGAAGTAAGAACTAACCCTAAAAACCCAACAACTCCTATTGGTAAAATTGCAAGGAGATGCCAAATTGCGCCACCGCTTCCGAAATATATAATTAAAGATGTTAACACAAAGACTATAGTTGAACCTAAATCTTTCTGTAGAACAGCTGTAGTTAGCGTAACGATTCCCAAGAGAATTAAAAATGGTAATATCCTGGTTCTTTTCTCAAATATGGCAGAGAGAAAAATTACTCCGGTAAGTTTTATTATTTCAGCTGGCTGAATAGTTCCAGGACCCAACTTTAACCATCTATGTGCTCCTCCTCCAGAAATCCCGAGGCCTGGAATGAAAACTGCCACTAGAAGCCCAAGTGAAATTAAAAGTAAAGGAAAGGCTATTTTTTTAAATTTGGTGTATTTAAAAAAAGAGAAGAAAAAAAGAGAAAATAACCCTAACACGACCCAAATTAACTGCTGTCTTATGTAATAATAGCTGTCCTTAAAATCCCGCAACCCCTGAATTGCTGAAGCATCATATACCATTACAAGACCAAATATGACTAAAATTCCAACTACAGAAATAAGTATCAGATCAAATTGTCTCTTTTGTAATTGCAAGCTTACTCTTAATTGATTCATTATTTAGATAGTAGGGCTATCCAAAGTCCCAAAATAGCAAATAATCCTTGGGCCAACCAAAATCTGGTTACTATTTTTGGTTCCTGCCAGCCAATATATTTAAAATACATATGGATAGGTGCAACCGGTAAGACTTTTTTGCCTGTAAATTTTTTTGACATTATCTGAATAAAGGATGAGGCAACAATAATTACAAACATCCCACCAATTATCGCCAGTGCCAAAATTTTTCCTGTCAAAAGGCCAACAACTGCCAGAGTTGCCCCAAACCCAAAAGCCCCCCCGTCTCCCAAAAAAATCCTGGCCGGCCATACATTAAAATAAAGATATGCAAAAAGTGCACCTATCCAAATCCCAATAAAGGATGCCAGAGTTAAATCCAAAGAGGTCGAGGCCAATGCCAAAAAAGCAAATAAACAAATCAGTAGAAGTCCTGCAGATAAGCCATCAAGACCATCAGAGATATTATAGGCATTGGCAAATGAAACTATCACAAATGCAGCCAGCGGAATATACCAAAAACCAATAACAAAATTACCAAGTCCTGAAATATAAAGATTATTTAATCCGGCCATAAAGTAAAGTAAAGAGGAAATAAGCAGTGCAAGAATTAGTTGCACAAAAAGCATTCTCTTTCTACCCAATCCTAAAAACTTACCTTCTCTTCTGGTAATAATAAGTTTAATATCATCCAGCAATCCCAGTGACCCAAAAGATATCAGAGTTAAAAGAAGAATTTTTAAACTTATTCTATCCACAATTGGACTAAATAGTGTGTAGCTAATACTTAGAATTATCATAACTAAAATTAAAAGTATTCCTCCTCCTGAAGGAGTTAATTCGTCTTGTTTCATCAATTTATCATGAATCGGAGTTTCATAACTTTTTACAATTTTTTCTTTTCTTTCAAACCTTCTTTTTAAAAAATAGAGAAAATCTATAAAAGGCACCATAAAAATACTGGTTGAAACAAACGATAATAATACTAAACCCAGAAGTTGACTCATTTATTTTTTGCGATTCTTTTGACTACTTCATCCAATCTGACTGCTTTAGATCCTTTAATCAAACAAACATCACCCCTACCCAGGGTTTTTAAAAGCTTCGAAACGAGTTGAGAATTTGCTAAATTGTCTCCCATTCTTTCTTCCCAAAAACCCAAATCCTTCAACTCATCTGAAACCTGCTTTATAAATCCCTGTCCTAAAAAGACAAAATCTAATTTCTCCTTGTAAATTTTCTCCGCTATTTTCCTGTAATCACTGGGGGTATACCCGATAGGATTATTCATGTCCCCCAGAATTAATATCTTTCTTCTTGATGGAATTTGTATCAAAGTATCAATCGCCGCCTCTATTTCAGTCGGAGATGAACCATATGTGTCATCTAAAATAAAAGAATTATTGGGTCCAAAAAGCAGTTGTAGTTTATGTTCTTGTACTTCAACAGATTCCAGCGCAATTTTTATTTTTGTTAAAGGAATATTATAAACAACCCCTAAAGCAGCTGCTGCCAATGCCGGATAAATTAGGTGTATACCCAACATAGCCAATTCTACTTTTACTCTCTCAACTCCAAGATTTAGCTCAAAGGTAGTCTTAAAATTTTCAATCCGAATATTTCCTGCCCAAACAGTACAATTTTTTGCATCCGAACCATAATAAATCACGCTAGCTTCAGTTGATTGAGAAAGTTTCTTACTATTAATATCATCAAAGTCCAAGATCGCGACTGCGTCTTTTGAAAGTGCAGATAAAAGTTTAGTTGTTTCTTTAAAAACCTGATCATTGGTAATTCTTGTGACTATTACAACTTTGGGCAAAATTATAGAGTTATAAAAATCCATCTCCCCTTCCATATTTATACCTAACTCCAAAATTATTTTCTTATAGGATGGATTTATTTTTAATATTGTAGAAAGAACTTCCAGCGCGTGATCTTTATTTGATTTAGTGGTTAATATTTTAAATTTTTGAGATAAAACAGCTGTAGTCAATCCAACAGTTGTAGTTTTTCCTAATGATCCACAGATACCAATAAACATTTCCTGTGGATATAATTTAACGTATTGGCGGCAAAGGTGATATTTAAGCAGAAAGGTTGGCTTTTTAAGTTGCAACTGTCTATTATTATGTTTGGATGTATCAGATAGATTCGGCTCAATATTCACAAAATGATTATATCACTATGTCTCTTTTCTTATATCTGCCCCGATACTTTTTAGCTTCCCTACAACATCCTCGTAACCCCTTTCAATTAATTCTGCCTGATTGATAGTACTTTTACCCCTAGCAACCAAGCTTGCTAAAACCAACGCCATGCCTGCTCTGATATCCGGGGTTTCCAATGACCTTCCATGAAGTTTAGCAGGTCCGTAGACCAAACTACGATGCGGATCAGCAAGAGTAATTTTTGCTCCCATTGAAATTAACTTATCAACAAAAAACATCCTGGATTCATACATCCAATCATGACAAAGCGTTACACCTTTACTCTGTGTTGCCAACACTATAACAACACTCATTAAATCTGTCGGGAAACCCGGCCAAATATTTGTAATAATTTTTGGAACAGATTTTAATTTTTCTGTCCAAACGATTACTCCGTCCTCTTTTTTTTCTACCTTTATTCCGAATTTCGATAAAGGTTCAAATATGGGATCCAAATCTGTCTCATCAACTCCTTTTATATTAATCTTACCTCCTGTTATTGCTGCTGCTACTGCATATGTACCCACTTCAATATAATCTATTCCTATTTTAAAGTGGGTTCCATAAAGCTCACTCACTCCCTCAATTTCAAGACTGTGAGATCCAATCCCCTTAATTTTTGCACCCATTTGAAGAAGTAGTTTGCAAAGATCCTGAATGTGAGGTTCAACCGGACAATTTTTTAAAGTTACTTTTCTTTTACCCAAAGCTGACGCTAATATTAAGTTTTCAGCAGCAGTTACAGAAGACTCCCGTAAAAAAATTGTACAATTTTCCTTAATATCATCTGAAAGCTGCAGCGAAAATTTCAAATCTGATTTTTTTAAAGTTGCACCAAGTTTTTTAAATCCTTCCAGGTGAGAGCTAATATTCCTTTGACCAATAATATCTCCTCCAGGATGATAGAAATTAACCTTGCCTAATCTTGCCAAAATCGCCCCAACTAGCACAATCGAGCCTCGCAGCTTGCTCATCAAATTTTGAGATAAACTGCTGATCTTAATATTTTCAGCCTTTATAATAATAGTTGAATCTTCTCTCTTTATATCAGCACCTAATTTTTTTAAAATCTCCACCAGTACTTCAACATCACTTATTTTAGAAATATTTTCTAAAACAACTTCATCTTTGGTTAATAAAGCTGCAGCAATAGCTGGAAATATTGAGTTTTTATTTCCGGACACCATGATTTCTCCTGACAACTTTTTACCCCCAATAATTTGGTATTTCATACTTACTCCATTAACAATCTAGGAAAGAGCTGTGCTCATTTCCGGAGACCATGATATCTCCAGATAGTCTTTTTCCACCAATAATTTCGTATTTCATAAATTTTTTGCCTTAACCTTAAAAACTGCTGATAAAATTATATGCCTTTTAGGACTTAAAGTTCCAGGTTCTATCTCCTCAACTTTTGAGTCTTGATCCAATACTTTAATACTTTTGGCCATATTTTGCAAAAATGCACTAATAAACAGATTCCCACCTATGCTTCCGGATATGCCTTTAAGCCCATCAGACAAAAGGTTCTGTGTATCCAGATCTTCAGCTAACTTATTCATACTAACCCCTGATTCTACCTCTATTAATGCTTCCTCTACCCCTATGCCCAGTCTTGACACCTTACCTTTAACAGAAATTGTTTGAATATTTTTAGTCCTATTTTTTATTACCAATCCATCAAATCCCTGATCTGAAATCATAATTTTGCTACCAGTACCAAATAAAAAATAAGGAAGGTTTAAATCCCGGCACTGAGATATAATTTTAATTAATTCTTGTATTGTGAAGGCTATAAAAAATAATTTTGCCGGCCCGCCGATGTTAAAAGCAGTATAATTTTTGATTGGTTCATCAAACTTAAATCTCTCCTTTCCAAAAGAATCTATAATTAGTTTATATTTACCTTCGCCATGCGAAGGCAAGCTTTGCTTATTATCCATTCAAATCTTTTTGCACTACTTCAACATCAGACCAAGGAATTTCCTTTTTTCCATCCAAATTCATGGAATTTTCATGCCCTTTTCCGAAAATTCCAACTATGTCTCCTCTTTTTGCCAGACTGTTTATGGCCAAGTCTATTGCTTTTTCCCGGTCATTAATTATAAAAAAATTAATTTCTTTTTTTGCTCCTTTTTTTTCTGCTCCTTTAGTAATCTGTCTATTAATAGTATCCAGCTGTCCTCTTGGGTCAACTGCAGTTACAATTACTATGTCAGATAACCTTTGAGCTACCTCTCCCATCATCTCTCTTTTGCCCACATCTCTGTATCCCTCACATCCTATCAGGGAAATCAATTTTCCACTTTGAATTTGGGAACGCAGGGAATTTAGAGCTTGCTCTAAACCATTTGGAGTATGGGCAAAATCAATCACAATTTTAATTCCTTTTTTATTTTTTATAAATTCCATCCTACCCTTAACCCCCTCAAAATTCTCCAGACTCTTTATGGCAATTTTTTTATCTATATTTAAACTAAAAGCTACAGCCAAAGCTGCTAAGGCATTTTCTATATTGTAATCGCCTGGTATTTTTAAATTTAACTTTACATTTTTTTGATTAAAATCCCCGGAATTTATTCCAAAAGTAATAATCTTACCTCTGACTTTCTCTTTAATTTTTTCCCTTAAATTCTGATTAATCATTGCGAATCTTACATTCTTCAATAAATTTACCTTTGTGTTTAAATAATTTTCAAATGTTTTATGGTAATCCAAATGTTCATGGGTAATATTTGTAATAATTCCTACGTCAAATTTTATTCCCCAAAATCTATACTGATCTAGGGCATGCGAGGTAACCTCCAACACCAGATACTCGTCTCCAATATTAAGTGCTCGCTTGGCAAACCTTTGCACCATGAATGGATCAGGTGAGGTAACATGAAAACCTGTATCATAGGATTTTTCTGCTACAAATGCATTTACAGTTGAAACCATGGAAACCTTTTTACCAGCAGCTTTTAAAATCTGATAAATCATATTAACAGTTGTTGTTTTACCATCAGTTCCGGTTACTCCAATAACCTTAAGTCCTCTTGTGGGGAAACCATACCAAATATTTGCTAAAACTGCTTTTGGCAAATGATAAAAAATATTTATAATTTTTTGAGAAATAACTTTTTTGATAAGTTGTTTCATATGAAGCTAATTATAACATTGTTTCAAACTCATAACGATCGTATATACTTTGAAATTTATTCAACATTATCTGATTCAATTACCCTAACCCAACGGTCTATTCCTGTTTTATTTATGAATTCTCTTAAAGGCTTCGCGCAATTTTTCTTAGTAGCCCATACACTTCTTTGCCATTGAGTAAAACTCCAGCTTTTTAATTGTTTTCTCAAGACATCTCTGACTGTCCTCCTTTTTTCTGGAATATCCCAGATAACTATTCTCCATTTGCCATCCCATTTTTCATCTTCTAATAATATTTTTGATTTCAATGCTTTCGTTCTACCCTTATCGGTTAATTTAAGAATTAATTTATTATCATCAACAAAATCAATTAACCCATTCTCCCTTAATCTCTTCAAAGTTAAGGAAAATTGAGACTTTTTAAGTTCAGGAGCACCATAATGGTATCTATAATAGTGAGTGGTAAAATCTTCAAATCTCACATAACCATCAGCCGTCTTTTCCAGAACTAAAAGAATTAAATTAGATAAACTTTTCTTTTTATACATGTTTCAAGGTTATCACGATCGTGAGTAGTTTGTCGATGATATAAAATAAATTAGAGCTAATAAGGTTTGATGCAATAGCTAATGTGCAAGCACAAAAGTATCTTGAAAGAAAAATAAATCTATCTTCTTCAAGCAATTGACCGGCCACCATCAACTGGCAAAATAATCCCTGTCACAAAATCAGCATCAAGTAAATATAAAACAGCTTTGGCAATCTCCTTACTTCCACCCCATTTTTTTAAAGGAGTCTTACTCATCACTTCCTCATTATCCTCCTCTGATAAATCGGGGGGCCTAAGGATTGGCCCGGGAGCTATAGCATTAACAGTAATAGATGGCGCAAATTGTCTTGCTAAACTTTTGGTAAAAGATTCCACCGCTGATTTGGCCCCATTATAAACAATATAATCCGGATAAGGATTCCTCAAAACCGACCAGTCAGAGAAAAAAATCATTTTTCCTTTAACATCCCCCTCATTTTTTTGCATTTGCGCTCCTATTTTTTGCCCCAAAAGTAAAGTAGAAGCTGCAATTATATGCATTGTTTTATCAAAATCCTCCAGTGTAATCCCACCAACAGGAGTTTTGGGATAATTGGCAGCCATATGGATCAGTCCATCGATTGCGCCAAACTGCTTTAATGCTTCATCCGCCAAGGATTCTATATCTTTATTTTGGGATAAATCTGCCTTAACGATAATCGCTCTGGCACCAGAAGATTCACATTCCCTTTGTAAAACTTGAGCATCTTCTAAAGAGTTGTTATAAGAGATAACCAGATTGGCGCCTCTCTCACCCAAAGTTTTGGCCACATCCTGCCCTACTCTTTTTGCTCCGGTTAAAATAAATACTTTACCCTTAAGGTCCATAACTAAATGTTATCACTCTGTTGGGGCAATTTTGTAGTATGTAAATAATTCTTTGGCAATTTCAAAAAAAGTCGGGGCTGCTGTTTCTGCTCCAAAAATGGATGCAGTTGGTTGGTCGTATCGTATAAGCATTACAAATTTTGGATCATCAGCCGGTGCAAATCCCACAAATGAAGCAATAGTTTTATTAGGATCATAATGTCCTGCCACTGGAATTTGAGCAGTTCCTGTTTTTCCGGCAACCTTAAAACCCTTAGGTCTAGCAAATTTTGCTTCCCCCTCGTTAACCGCTGCTACCATCATTTCTTTTATCTGCGCTGCTGTTGAATCCTCTATGATTTGTCTTATAACTTTTGGTTTTATTTCAAAACTATTTCTATCATCTACAATCTTTTTCACAACATGAGGCTCCATCAAATTTCCACCATTAGCGATAGCTGAAACTGCTTTAACCATTTGAATAGGTGTAACAGCTATCCCCTGCCCAAAAGAAGCAGTTGCTAAATCAATCTCTCCCCACTTACTTTTTTGTCTTATATCAGGAGAAAATTCATCCTGTAAATCAATATTCGTAGGGCTACCGAATCCGAAATTTTCTAAATACGTATAGAATTTATCCAGACCTAATTTTTTCCCGGCATAAACCATACCTGTATTATCAGAATGAACAATCACATCCTTCATGGACGAATCAGGAAAATATTTATTATCCCAGGTTCTAATAACAAAACCTCCCAAAGATATTGGGCCACTGCAAATATCACATTTCGTGTCTGGCTTTACAACATTTTCATTTATTGCCGCTGCCATCACCAAAACCTTAAATGTTGACCCTGGTTCATATTGATCTGCAACAGAGGAGTTTTTGTAATACTCTTTAGGGTAATCAAAATACTTTAGCGGATCATAATTTGGAAATGATGCCAAAGCAAGGATTGCGCCAGTTTTTGGATCCATCACCACAGCTGATGCTGCTTTAGCATCGTACTTTTCCATGCCAGATTTTAAAGCTTGTTCAACAACATACTGAACCGTCTGGTCAATATTTAGCACCAAATCCTTACCATTCCTGGCGTTAGATGTGAGAAAATTTCCAATCAGGATTGGCAAACCTAAAGCATCTTTTTCATGTCTTATTAATCCGGAGGCTCCTTTCAATTCCCCATCATAAAATCCTTCCAAACCAAAATAACCTTTATCCTCACCCTTTGAATCTTGTCCTACAAAACCTAAAAGGTGTGCAGAGGATGAACCTTCCGGATAAAATCTAATATTGCCCTCATCAAAACCAATTCCGGATAAATTAAGCTGTTCAATTGCTTTTCTTTGTTCCAAAGTTACATTTTTACTTAAAAGTATCCAATAAAGGTCCTGTGAGAGTTTATTCAGGATATCTTTTGCCAAAGATTCTGTATCATCTTTTGATTCAGACTCATTTAAAACTTTGGCAATGGAGTAAGCAGTATTTAATTTTTGATCCTGCTTTATAACCTTCGGTAATCCATAAATGGAATATGAAGGACTAGTTGACACAAGCAAGGATCCATCATTAAAGAATATCTTCCCTCTCACTCCTTTGACGTAAACATTGGTGAAGTGTTGATTTTCAGCCTGGGCTTGTAAAAACTCTCCTTGTATCATTTGCCAATAAAAAAGCCTCAAAGATATTAACAGAAAGAATAAGACAAAGAAGATTTTTACCCAATAAATTCGCATTTAACGAATATATTGTATACTTTTCCCTCTGGAAAAACCAAGTTCGCCGGATTTTGTGGCAACATTTATGATAGAAGATTTTTTCGCAATCTCGTTTTCCAAAATTTGATTTTCAGTATTTAATTCTCCTTGCAAAGAAGAGAGCTTCTCAAATTGATCACCATAAGATACGACCGTGTTACTAACCCAAATCTCTGCCAGAATTAATACAAACAAACATGCGCCAATAGAAATTACTAACTTTTTAGAAAATCCGTTTTTAGGCAGCTCCGGTTCAAATTTTTTAATAATTGTCATAAGTTAATGTGTCAAGGTATCAAGTGTCAGGTATCAAGAAATGTCAATATGACCCATGATACTTGATCCATGATTCACTCTAAAAACCCTAAGTTTTGCTGAACGCGATCTGGGATTGTCGGCTACTTCATAATCTCTTGGCACAATCGGTTTTTTTGTCAAAATCTCACCCAACCCTTCATCTTCCCACTTTCTAAAAGTAAATTTAATGATCCTATCTTCCAATGAATGAAAACTAATAACCAAAATTGTGCCATTTTTTTCTATTAAATCTATTACTTGATCTAATCCCTCCTGCAATGCATCCAACTCATCATTAACAGCTATTCTTAAAGCCTGGAAGATTTTTGTGGCCGGGTGTATTTTCCCCTTTTTGCCAACCACCTTCTCCGCCAAACCAGCCAAGTCTTTTGTTGTTTTAATTACTTGACGGGAGCTGACAATAGAGTCAGCCAGACGTTTAGAATATTTTTCCTCACCCAATTTTTTAAATAATTCATATAGCTCCTTTCCTGATAATGCATTTACTAAATCCAGTGCCCTAACTCCAAGTGTAGGGTCCATTCTCATGTCCAAGGGGCCAACTTTTCTAAAGGAAAAACCCCTTTGCGGGGTTTCAAGCTGCAAACTGGAAACCCCCAGATCAAAAATTGCCCCTGCAAATTTCAATCCTACAGTATCCGTCTGCTGGTTTATTAATTTTTTCAAATCTCTAAAATTGCCCTGAATTAGCTTTATTCTCTTCCCCAAACTCCCCAAATACCCCAATTCTTTAAATCTTTTTTGCACTCGCCCAAGGGCCTGCGGGTCTACATCTATGCCGATTACTTTCCCTCCCCGCTTTATAATTTCTATCGAATGCCCTCCGTCGCCTAAAGTACAATCTATATACCAGGCATCTCGGATATTGAGTGCACCCAAAGCCTCCTTTAAAAGAACGCTACTGTGATACCCTTCCATACTCTTTCTCCAATCTTTTTGCCTCTTTATCCCATTTATTCTTATCCCAAACCTCAAAATGATCTCCGGCACCAATTATTATCACTTCTTGCGTAAGACTCGCATAACCCAAAAGACTACCTGGTATAACAAACCTTCCTTGATCATCCACCTCTACCTGGATACTCGAAGAAAATAAATATCTCCTCAAGTTCCGTGCTTTTTCCTCCACAGCCGAAATCTCAAGTTGCTTTTGCGCTTGCTCTTCCCATAGCTTTTTATCAAATCCCCAAATACAACCTTCAAATCCTTTACTTAATATAATCTCGTCACCAAAGACTACCTCTCTTAATTTTTTCGGTAGTATAACTCTCCCGTGACCACTAAATTTAACTTTGTATTCGCCCAAAAACATATGGACATCCATATTCTGGGCAGAATATTTATCAGCCTATGGCTGATTCACCTCAAATCACCATCTATTACTATTTTCCGCCATTTTAACACTGTTTGTCAAGGGGTATTTACATTTCGCAAGATTCATATATAATTTTGATTATGAGTGAAGAGATAATTGGACAAAGATACTTTGAAATATCCGGAGGTGACCTCGTAGACAACGGCCACTTAAGTATTATTTATCAAGGCCATAAAGGTTCAAAAAGATTCTGGGAAAACTTAGTTGAGGGAACTAGTAGATTCACTGCTAATTTAATTGGAGGTACCATAGGTTCAATTGGAATGGCTGGTTTAATTACAGAAGCATCTAAAGCATTTACAAACGAGCTCCCAACTAAAGGTCCTTTGAGTGCTCTCGGGGGCATAGCAATGATGCTAGGATTCGTGGGAGGAGTTATTATAGCTAATAGGTTAATGTACAGACATCATATTAATATTGGGTTAGTTAATAACACACAACTACAACCTAATTTATCAAATTTATAAACTTTTATTTCTTGGAAGTCAAAACAGCAAATATACCTGCGCCGGAGGCTTTGGAGGATAATTTAGATCCTTCTATTTTTGTATCCAACTCCTCCCAACTGCTCTTATTTCCATCATATCTATATAATTTGGCATCAGGAGATGGATTTTGGGCCAGCTCTAAACTTACCTGACCACTCTTTAAATCTTTGGCAATCGGCACATTTAAGGCATAAACTTTGCCTAAAACTTGCTTACCGTTTGGCAACTTTGGAACTCCTGTTAAATCATTTATTATAGAAAATCCAATATTAGAAAGCGTCTGCCTGTCTCCATCCACTTTGTAAGTTAAATGATTATCTCCTGAAGTTAAGCTTCCCAAAGCCACATCTGGTTTTTGCAAATGCCACTGGGTAATCATTCTATACGCTTTATCTCCCTTTCTTATATGAAGTGTAAGCGTTCCATTTTCAACACCCTTATCATATTTACAGACATTTTTAGAACAAGTCCCAAACAAAATTTCCTGCTCATATTCACCCTTTTTATCTTTCGTATCTAGTTGGCCTGAAACTCCCCTATCGATACTGCCTCCAGCTAGTCCTCCTTCTCCCTCGTCTAACACTTTAGTGCCCTTAACTACAGTTTCATCAGGAGTAGAGGTATATGCTAAGTCATAGGATATAGAATCATAAGAGCTTGTTCTTTTAATATTTAAAATTAAAGCATTTCCATCCCTTCTGGGAAAGGTTAAGGCGTATGGGCCTTCTGCATCAAAAACTAAATCAACCTCTTCAACTGAACCATCTTCTTTAGAGCTAAACTTTTGAATTCCTAAAAATCCCGACCCCCCCAACAATATTAATACCACAGCCAAGATAGCCGTGGTTTTATGAGCAGCAAACCAAACTTTTAATTTATCCACTTATTTAATTCTATCACTAAGATAATCTTTTAAGTCAACTATTTTAACTCTTTCCTGTTTGGCGCTATCCCTATCTCTGACAGTTACCATTTCATCCCCTAGCGAATCAAAATCAACTGTTATACAAAAAGGGGTACCGATTTCATCCTGACTAGCATATCTTTTACCAATATTACCCCGGGCGTCCCAAGCCACCATAAAATCTTTTCTCAAATCATCATAAATTTTCTTGGCTACTTTAATAAGTTCCGGTTTATTAGCAAGAAGTGGAAATACTGCAGCTTTGTATGGAGCAAGTTTTGGAGAAAGTTTTAGATAAACCCTTCCATTATCTTCACTGTAAGCATCAATCAAAATAAATAGCGCAGATCTATCTACCCCAGCCGATGTTTCAATATCCCAGGGTGTATACTCCTCTCCAGATTCAGGATCTCTATAAGTCATATCTTGCCCAGAGTATTTTTGATGGCGGGATAAATCCCAATCACCTCTATTATGAATCCCCATAAATTCTGACCAGCCGAACGGAGCATTATATTCAATGTCACATGCCGCTTTGGCATAATGTGCTCTTTCTTTTTCTGCGTGTTCTCTAAACCTTAAGTTTTCTTTCTTCATTCCCAGCGATAAATACCAATCCATCCTGTTTTGCTTCCAGTACTCAAACCACTTTTCAGCCTCTGATTTCTCATTTTTAACGTAAAATTGAACTTCCATTTGTTCAAACTCCCTCGATCTAAAGGTAAAATTGCCGGGGGTTATTTCATTTCTAAAAGCCTTACCAATTTGAGCAATTCCAAAAGGAATTTTAACTCTGGTAGAATCCAAAACATTTTTAAAATTAACATGAACTCCATTGGTAATTTCTCCTCTTAAATATATTTCTGATTGTTTACCTTCCAAAACGCCTAAATAAGCCTTAACGAGCAGATTAAACTGTTGAGGTTCTGTCCATTCAACCTTTTCTTTGTGAGTTGCTTCATGATTCTTAATTATATCTTCCTTATCAGCTCTAAACCGCTCATGGCATATTTTACACTCAACTAGTGGGTCGCTGAAAGCTTCCACATGACCTGATGCTTCCCAGGCTTTGGGATTCATCATGATTGCGGCATCAACTCCTACAATGTCTTCTCGCAGTTGCACCATGTCTTTCCACCAAAGGTCTTTTATATTTTTCTTTAAAAGAGCTCCGGCAGGTCCATAGTCCCAAGTTCCACTAAGTCCTCCATATATTTCAGACCCGGGATATATAAATCCCCGGCGCTTACACAAAGCAACTATCTTACTCATCAAAGATGAGGAGCTTTGCTCATCCATTAAATTATTATTCATAAATCTTAAATCATAAATCCTAAATCTTTTTTAGGAATCTTCTTGATTTAAGTGATCCTTCAATCACTCTCTCTAAATGATATCTTAAAACACGCTCCAGTTCCATAGCCTGCTTTTGAGAAATTTCCATTTTCTCAATCCCGTCCCACAAGGAT
This sequence comes from uncultured Gammaproteobacteria bacterium, assembly GCA_964547465.1. Classification (GTDB taxonomy): domain Bacteria; phylum Patescibacteriota; class Microgenomatia; order Daviesbacterales; family UBA10151; genus CAZJNI01. The sequence goes on along the minus strand of CAZJNI010000002.1, from coordinate 9,116 downwards.
AACTCCAAACTTTTCAGTAATTGGACACCCCAGGGGTGTATTCCCTTTGACACTCCAGGGTGTGACTCTAAGAAGCTAATAAAGCCCAAGTTTGATAAAATCTTTGCCTCAAATGCCCGAATCAGAATCTGGCGGGGATTTTTCTCGAGTCTTTTTAAAACTTGTACTAAATGTTCATATAAAATCCTATTTTCCTGATTTTCTGCAGTTAATTTATCAACCAGTTCCAAAATATGATAGGCATAAGTAGAAAGAGTAAGGTCAGACTTTATTTTTGAAAAAGTATCTAGTGTTGTAGCCTCTGTTAAAATTAAAAAAGTTTTAGCCTGATGAAGATACATTAAAGACCTATTAAGCAGTTCCACATTCCCTGATCTTCTGGAAGTTATTCTTCTAACCCCTTTTGCCAAAACAGAAATCTTACCTTTTTGCAGCGAAAAAACAGTTAAAATCCGATCCGCCTCCCCCAAATTCCTTCTCTTTAAAATAACTCCTTCTACCTTTATCCCTCTCATATCTGGGGATTATACTAAATACTGAACTTAAATTCTTTATCAGAATCCAGTTTAAAATCCGCCTTTTGGGAACCGTTTAGTTTTATTTTATACTGGAAATCCTTAGCTCCGGGTTGTTTTTGAATCAGTAATTTATATTGTCCACTTGGTTTGTGAGGAATCGTATATTCTATCTCCAGTTTTCTACTATTTTGCGGCCTGACTTGTATAAATGCCTCAAACACGGTTTTTCCTAAATCATCCTCTATTGTTGTAACTGCCACCTCTGAACCTTTTGAAGAGATAAGCTTACTTCCTTTTGGCACATAAAATCTGACATAGTCTCTGTTAATCCCATTTAACCAAACTCCAAATGGCTGGTCATTTTTATACTCTATAGTAATTTTTTTCTTTATTTTATCCCCCTGTTTACTTATTTCCTGAGTTACTGTTTGGGTAACATACAAATTAGATTTTCCTCCCGCAAAGTTAGAATCATTAATGTGCAGATAATCCGCGTCATATGATTTGATCTGACCTATCCAATTAAGAGCTGAAAAAGCATCTTGCGCTGATTTATCATGCATATAAAATATCACATGCTTGTGATTCGCCAATCTTGCTACAGTTTCTAATAGTTGTGGTATCTTTTCTATATCAGCACCTATTGAGCGTGCCAAAATTTGCTGCATTAACACCCCAAGTACTGCTTTTCTATCTTTCTCACCTTTTGCAGCAATCTCCGCATATGATTCCAGCTCATAAATCACATTCGGGCAATTACATCTTTTATCCAATTCTCCTGAATATTTGGTGCCGTAGACATCTATTGGCCCTGTTACCTCAATTAACTCTTCCACCACTTGGGAATCTATAAAAATTATCCCATCAAAAGGTAAGCCTTCTCCCAATAGTGAATACATTTTTTCAAATTGGGCTGCAGAGGTTGGAACATCTGGAGAAATATTAGAATCCCTCATACTCCAGGCTGAACGAGGTTTTCCGGAAACTTCCGGCAAATATTTAACAATAGGAGGTGGGGGGGTAAGTGGGCAAATTTTTGTTAAACAAACATTAAGTAATTTTTCATCAAGTCTATAAATGTCATCAGAAGTAGTGGCACTAATTTGCCCGTTATTTATAGTCAGTGTGGCATAAGCTGTTATAAATCCACCTGTTGGCCTAATTTCCTTATCATTCTGGAAAAGCAGCAGGTAATTTTTAGCAGCCGGTATACCCAAAGTTTGTGGAGCCACCATTAGTGCCTCTCTCCCATCTCCCACTGCAATGGAAGCTCCCATAATAAGATTTTTTGCAACGTCCAAATTTTTCCTAATTGCTTTTCCCTTAAAAGTATCCGGGTATTTATTAACGTTAATATTCTTAACATTATTTGCAGCCTTTGTTAGATTCCCCTGTACTTTATCCAAAAATGGCAAACTTTTATCCAGTATTTTTACAGCCTGTGTTACCCTATCCGGTCCCTTTTTTGGATGATTATCAAACAAAAGCTCCTCCTTATGCGGACTCAACTCATTTAATAACTTATCTAAAGCAATTAATTCTTCAACTCCTGCTCCCATAAATCCCTTAGCATCCGAGTAATATCCGCCTAAAATTGGTATTATCTTTAGCCAAAACAGAAAGTTAAGTGAAAAGTTTGCTCTTTCAAGCCCCCCTTTGGTTGATGTTACTTCTTTTTTTAAAAGATCAAAATCTTGTCCGTTATAGGCAGCAATTAATGCTTTCCCATGAGCTAGGGTGCCTTTTAAACTTATATAAGTAAAAAATGAAGGTATGGCAGAAAGAAGTAAAATTAAACCCAAAATTACGAAAAACCTTCTCCTGAATTTATTTTTTGGCTTTTTGTATTTAGCGCTTATTGAATCAATTTTCATACTTAAACTGCTCCTTTTCCGGATAAAACTGCGGGGATTGTTTTTAAAATTATCCAAAAATCATAAAGAATAGATTTTCTTTGAACGTATCGGGAATCCATTTCAACTCTTTTGTCAAAATGAATTTCAGAACGGCCGGTTACCTGCCATACTCCTGTCACTCCAGGTTTGCCTGATAAAATAATTCTAACAAATTTTGTAGTCTCGGGGTAATTTTTCTGTTGTTCGTTAAGCTCATCCGGATAATAAGCCCTTGGCCCAACCAGACTCATCTCACCTCTTAAAACATTCAAAAGCTGTGGCAGTTCATCCAAAGAGTATTTGCGGATAAATTTTCCCACAATGGTGATACGGGGATCTTTAGTTAATTTATAACTGCTTTTTTTATACTTCTCATAAAGCTTTTTTAAAGAAGGGTCAGTTCGCAAAAGCTTATGTGCATTAGCAATCATGGAACGGAATTTATACATCTTAAAAAGCCGACCGTTTTTCCCAACTCTCATGGGAGTATCTGCAAAAATCGGCCCTGGAGAATCAAGTATTATAGCTATCCCAACCATTATAAACAACGGAAAAAGCAGAATTAAACCTATCATTGATGCGAATATATCTAAGAATCTTTTTGCAAAGTTGTAAATCATAGATCTATATAGTGTACTCCAAAGAAGCAACTGTCTGCACAAAGTCAGACTTAAATTTTTCTTTACTAAACTTTTTTGCCTGATTAATACATGCCACTGGGTTTATATTCATTCTGTTTAATTTTTCTATTGCTTTCTTTAAACTATCAGCATCTTGTTTGTCAAAATATATGCCGGTTTTACCATTTATGACCGTTTCCAAACTTCCCCCTTTGGAAAATGCAATGACTGGCTTTCCCAAAGCCTGTGCTTCCAAAGAAACCAATCCAAAATCCTCCTCACCCGGTATGATTAGAGCTTTACATCCTGCTAAAACTTGGACTACTGCTTTCTCATCCAGATTACCAGAAATTACTTTTAACTCAACTCCTAAATCCGAACAAACCATCTTCGCTAAATCTACTCTTTTATATTTGTTGGGTCTTGAAATAGCTAGATAGTAACCCCCATTAAAACTCTCAATGCCTTCAAATCTTTCTAAATCAACATATGGATATAAAACTTGCGATTCTCTTCTATAAATCTTTTTAATTCTCCTTTGGGCATTTTTTGATCCTGCCAGAAAGAAGTCAACTCTTTGGGCTGCTATCTGATCATATAATCTCAACTTACTCATAAATATCTCTCCTAATCCATAACTTAAGTTGCCGGATAAGCGCCATAGAAACCTTGGCGGTGTATGGCAAAAACATAAATGTTTTGTGTTAGGTTTCGTGATAATTGATTTAGCAAAACGGGTAGTATGGGAAATTACCAAATCAAAGCCGTCGAAGCTAAATTGCTCAAAAGCAATAGGGTAGAGGGGGAGTAGTAGTTTATATAAAGATTTCCAGCCGGGAATTTTTTGTAAAAATGAGGTAATAATTTTTTTCTTGCCAAATCTTTTTTTAAGTTCCTTATTATCCTGATCATAAACTGATGTATATATTGGAGCATCCGGATAAATCTCACAAATTCCCTCCAAAACTCTTTCCGCTCCCCCCCACTGAACTAAATCATCATGAACTATCGCTACTTTCATATAATAAATTGTACCAGATCACTTGACCCTTATTTAAAATATGATACTATTTACTCATGGCAACTGAAAATACTGCTGAGCAACATATACCATGGCAGGAAAAACTCCAACAATCTAGTGTTGATGAATTAAATGGTTATCTAAACTGGTATCAGCAACACAGATTTGGAAAAGATATTATAACCACATTAGGCGTAACTACCATAGTAGGAAATCTTATTGCTAGCCAAGCTCTTGGATATACAGAAGAGTGGCAACGATTATTAGGTGTCGCAGTTAATTTTGTAGGATTTTCAATGCTCATAATAGTAATGGCTGCTAATTCTAGGGGTAGATATGATGATAGAGGTGTTTTAAATGAAGCCCGAAGAAGGAAATTACCTATAACGGGAAGATTATACTTTAAGAGCATTGGATCTCCAACTCAACGAATAGAATCGTAAACTTCTATTGTCTGCTGGGCTAATTTTTTCCAGCTAAAAAGCTTTACTCTTTTTTTACCCTTCTCTATTAATTCTTTTCTTAATTTTTCATTATTTAATATTAAGGAAATTTTTTCTACCATATCATCACTACTTTGTGGATCAAAATACAAAGCAGCATCTGCTCCCACTTCTTTTAATGCTCCAGCATTAGATGAAATCACCGGACATTGACATGCCATAGCTTCCAAAAGCGGAATTCCAAAACCTTCCTCAAAGGATGGCATTACAAAACATTTAGCCCCTTTATATAAAGCTACTAACTCTTTATCAGTTACAAACCCTGTAAAAATAATACCACCCACTCCCCTGTCATTCCCGCGCAGGCGGGAATCCATTTCTTTTTTTAATCTTGCCCAAAAATAATGATCTCCTCCTGCTAAAACCAGTTGTAAATTCTTATATTTTTTCCTTAACTGCCCAAAAACCTTAATTAATCCTTTCACATTTTTATGTGGATGTGCATTACCTACATAAAAAATATACGGTTTTTTAATATTAAATTTCTCTAACACTTTTTCTATTTCCAGCTTTTTCATGTTCTTCGCGGCCGAGAATATTTTGTCATCAACAGCTTCTGGCGTAATAACCATTTTGTCAATCCTAACCTTCCATTCCTTTATTAGTAGTTCTTTTACATAATTTGATGGAACCAATATTTTTGCAGATTTATTAAGGGCATTTTTAAAAACTGTTTTATATCCTAATTGTTTTATTTTATAAGTAACAGGATCTCGTAGAGTTGCTCTTCTCATTTGAAAATGCTGATGAATTAAATCATGAATTGTTACCACAAATTTCCCATTAAAAAAAACCGGAACATTAAAGTGTGGAAAATGTACTAAATCAACTTTTAAGTTATACAGAATTTTAGGTATTTTGATCTGCTCGGACAGTCCATACCATCTAGCATCTGCCAATACTTTTTTAAAATTGTTGCTAAATCTCAAATTATCAAAATCAATTTTGGTAAGCAGTATAAAATATTCATTCTCCAAATCTAGTCTTTGCAGCTGGGTAAGTAAATTTCTAATATACCTGCCGATACCGGATTCCTGATACATTCTGGCATCAATTGCAATCTTAAGTGCTCTAGCGTGAGTTTCACTCATTGGCTGCCCCCTAAACCCTCATATATATCACTCAATTTTTTTGCAATTGGATCCCAATCATATTTATCCCTTGCTAGTTTTTTTGCATTATTGGCAATTTTTTCATAAAGCCCTGAATCATTTAGAAGTTCAACAACCGAAGAGGCAATATCCTCCGGTTCATCCCTCAATATTACCTCTGTTCCGTCTTTAACAATCATCCCTCTTATACCAATAGACGTTGTAACAACCGGTAAGCCAGACGCAAATGCTTCGAAAAATTTATATCTCGTACCACCTCCTCCATAAATTGGGGCGACAAGAACAGAAGCTCTCTGATACGCCTCCCTTATATCATCTATTTCATCAACTCTGATGTCTTCGGATTCTAATTTTTTAAAAAAATCCTTGGCATCTTTTCCAATTATCCAAAGTTTACTTTTAGGGATTTTCAACTTAATTTTTGGCCATATTTTATCAACCAAAATTCTTACTGCTTCTCTATTTTGCAGCCAGGTAAAATTACCTAAGTAAAGAATAATCGGTGTTTTTGATCTTTGAGCAATTTGTTTTCCAAAAAAATCCGAGTCAACACCGTTTGGTACAATATCAACATCTAAATTAGGCACCTGAAACAACATTGATTTTTTATCATCATCTGACATAGCCACTACCTTTTTTGCCCTCCTCCAATATTTCAATTCCCAATATTTCATTTTCATTACATCTAAGTAAAGCAGTTGTCTGATTATAGGAATCTTAAACTTATCTGCAAAATGACGATAAACTAAATATTCTATTGTTTGTTCAACCAAAAGAATCGGAATTGATGTTTGGGGGATATGGGGCATAACGTAAAAAGTTTCAGCGTGTATTAAATCAAAATTCTCATCCTTAAGCTTTTTCTCAATCACCCCTTTTTCACCCTTTGCCCAATTCCTGATAACCAGAAAAGGATAAAAACTTAAAGCTGTTGTCAGAATATTATTTAAAGTCCAGGGCTTCCCCGCCCTTTTAAAGACTTGTATCTCTTCACAAAATTTCTCAAGCTCACCCACATATTTTTTCTCATCATTATCTTTTATTAAACAAAAAAGACTGATCTTATGTCCTAGCGCAGACAACCTTTTAATCAAATTATATGACCTGGTCTGTCCACCGGTAAGTAAAGGATACGGTAAATACGGAGTCAACATCAAAATTTTCATAAGATTAAGGTTCAATATCTAAAGCTTCAAAATTTTTCTTAAGATGGGTTAAATCAACTATTACAAACTTAGAGTTTTTAATAAGTGGATTAAAATATCTCAACACCCAGTTAGTTTTATCATCAAAACTCGTAGAAATATAATAATTTATTCCATAATCTGCAATTAAATCTTTAATTGAGCTGGGAACGAAGGCAAAACCCGGCCGGTTTGTTTGATATAAAAATGCGCTGTCTCCATTGTATGGCGCAATAACAATTGCATTTTTTGGCAAAACAGAATCAGCAACTCTTCCTGCCTCAACAATTGCAGGATTATTTATCTTATATAATTCTATTACCTGTTTGTATCCAAAATAAAAACTTGTAATAAAAAGAAATAACGCCAGCGGTATTAACCAAATCCTGGCAATAAAATTCTCAAAGCCTTGCATTAGTCCAACAAAACCTTTAGCAAAGAAAATGCTGACAATTGGAACAAGCATAACCTGATAATAATCATGTCGGACATTACCGGTTGCAAAAATGGCCACAAAAGATAGTGAAGAAAGCAGCCAAATATGAAAGAAGTAATTCCCATCTTTAGGCCTTAATAATAAACCCAAAATAAAAAGTGTTAAACCTGTTACAGTTAATATCTCCCTCCCTAATCTTTCAGATATAATCCACCAAAAAAATACCGGCTTAAATCTTATCCCGTCTCCATTTAATAACCATGACGATGCCGGTATCCCTTCAGGCTGTTGCAGTATCCAAAGCCTCCAAAGTAAAAATGGAATTAAAGCCACAAAAGTAAAAGTTAAAAATCTCTTGGCAAAATCCCATTTTTTCTTATTTTTAAATATAAGATAAATTAAAGGCAGATAGAAAAATATTGCCCAGGGCTTTATTAAAAATGCTAATGCTGTAAATATAAATCCCCATATCATCCATATTATCCTCATTTGGGATATCCACTTATCTATAAAGTAGACCATTCCTAGGGCGAAAAAAACAAATGTTGGCTCCGGTAGAATAGTCCTTGAGAAATAAACATTAAACGGTAGGATTGTAAATATTAAAGATGCTAAAAGAGCAGTGAAAATCCCCAGGTTTTTTCTGGTAATAAAATAAATTAACACTGTGCTTCCAAGGGAGAAGATTATTGAAATCAGACGATCAAATACTACATTCATTCCAAAGAAATAATAAAAAGGATAGACAAAAATATTATATAGGGGGAATTCAACAAATCTAAATCTTAATGGATTTGGGATTGGTGTCTCTGAATTGGCAGACATGTCATCATATTTTGGGATTAGGGGATCAAATCCCATCTTTATAAAGTTTCTTGTTACTGCAGAGGTATCTGCCTGTCTCCATGAGTGCCAGTCAGCAATTGGTGAATCAATTTTGTATAACCTTACTGCAAAGCCTAAGAAAATAATTAAGAAAAGATAAAAATATTGATTTTTTAAAAATTTTAAAATTTTCATTTTTAAATCTGCCTAATTTTTAATGCAGCAATACTCAATCCCATCATCATCCAAAAAATAGTTGCTACTTTTGAAGCTTCTAAAACATCTATAAATAATCCGTTTACCAAAAAGGCGATCATCATAGAGAAAACCCCTACAGAAAAATATCTTATTATTTTATTGTCATTTCTAAAGTTATAAAAAATTATTTTTCCTAACTCAACGAAAACTAATCCCAAAGCCAGAGTCCCCAAAAATCCTACCTCACCTAAAGATCTTAAAAGATCATTGTCTGTTGCTATCTCAATTGAAGAATACCCTGTTCCAAGGAATGGATTTTTGATAAAAGCTCTTATCGCCCTGGGCCACTCAATATTTAATCTTATCTCAAATGAACGAAATACTCCAAGTTCAGTAGTATCAATTGGTTCACCCGGGGTAATATCGGATGCTATCGTTGCGGAAGGAGACGCAATTGTAGAAGTTTCCGCTGAATTACTTGAGGTCTTTATTGCAAGAGTGGGAATATTTAGAGTACTCCTTATCTGCTGATCCTGCGTTACTCCCTGGTATCTTTGCCCCATATGTAAAACATTAATCGTGATAGTTGAGATAAATCTATCCCTAAGTTGTGAGGGATAAACTAAGATTAACGCAGATAAAAAGAAAAAAAACACGATATACTCCCAGAGCTAAAAAATGCAACAAAAGGAATTAACAAATTATAAAGAATAAAAACATGCGTTGCAGTTATAAGTCCGCCGACCATTGCAGAAGCCAGAGGAATTAAAGCAATTCCCAAAACGGGAAGCATAACTGCAAGCA
>CAZJNI010000001.1:120951-131543 GCA_964547465.1 uncultured Gammaproteobacteria bacterium | reverse complement strand
TCTTTTTTGGAAGTATCAAAAGAAACTTTAATGCCAATTGGCATGGGGATATTAACTGTAAAATGACCAAAATCTAAATTTGCCATGATGGGAAAATCATAATCTTTTAAGATATCCAAAATCATCTCTTTTGCAGTTGGTTCAACCACCTCTTTTTCCCTGGTTGGTTTTATATACATAATTTTTCCAATTAACATTCCCGAAATCCTGTCTAAAATTCCAAGATATTTTAATTTGTATAAAGTTGTAGCTATATGGTGCAAAGTTACCCCTACTTCTTCCCAAAAAAATATAGCTCCCTTGAAATCTTTTATTTTTGGATAATACTCTGTCCCGGATAAAATTCTTGAATGTTCCAGTATTCCTCCAATTAAGTATCCTTCTGCTTTTCCCTTTCTCCACTGCTCCCACTCACTTAGAGGTTTTATCACTCCAGGAGCCTTTGTTTTTGTCAAAAATTTTAAGAAAAATTCTTTGTTGAAATTTAAAACATCATCCATATGAAATCCAACCATGCCCACTTTTGCAAAAATTGCCAAATGATATGCAGTCGTATCTGACATACCAATAAAGGGTTTTGGGTTATTAGTTATCAGTTCATAGTCTAAGTGCTCTAAAACAGAAATTGCCGAGTATCCTCCGGTCTGGGCCATGATGGCTTTTACACTTTTGTCTGCAAACATAGAGTTGATATCCTCTGCCACTTCTTTTGGTTCTCCAACCATCCACCATCTAACTTTTCCTATGGTCTTTCCTTCTTTAATCTTAAATCCTAAATCTAAAATCATTTTCTTTCCCCTTTCATAATTTTCTTTAAATGATGGTAAAATAGGCAGCGATGAGGCCACAATCCCGATGGTATCCCCTTTATTTAACCTGTGAGGTTTGATAATTTTCATGCAGCCAGTGTACCAAAAAAATCTCGCCCCAGACAATGAGCGAGATTTTTGCTTTCCTAATTAAGAAAAATAATAACTTAACTCTTACTACACAATTTGCAATCACCCATGTGAGTTGCTCCGATATAAACTGCTGACACTCCAACCAAAATATAAACAATATTAGTAAGGCCTATTCCACCAAAGATAGTTTCCACCAAGTTCAAATTAAGTAGTGCCACCAATCCCCAGTTAAGGCCGCCAACAACCAGTAAAGAAAACGCCACCATATGAAGTATTTTCATTATTTAAATCACCCCCTTCTTTTTTTGCTACTACTTCCAGTTTACTCACAAATTTATTTTTTAATCAAGAGGTATCTCTTTTCCCCAAAAGCAAACTATTTATGTTTAAAAAGTTTCCAGTAAATAAAAATATTTAGCAGTAAACATACTTGTACAATCAACAAAGCTTGCGCCGGATTAAATTTATCTGCCAGCAAACCGATAAGATAAGCAGTCACTACAAAAAACAGACTTGCTCCTAAAGAATTTAAGGATGACATTGTCGCCCGCTGCTTATCTGTGAATTCTTTTTGCATCAAACTACTCTCGGCAGTAATGGATAAACCAAAATTGACAGAAGTTGTTGTCATAAGTATTGGAGAAAAAACTGAAACAAAAATTAATGATATAAAATTAATTACATGACCATAAATGTTTCCCGCCAACAAAACTTTTGTGGCACCATATTTATTAATAACCTTGCCAGCCTTGAAAAACCCAATAGTTGCCCCTAGGTTTGAAAGCATCTGGGGAATCCCAATCGCCCAAATAGGCCAAACCATATTGACAAAAGCAGACCTAAACTGCCACCCGGCTTCCCCCCAGCCAAAACTCCAAATATTAGCCAAGCTTAGCAGTCTTAACTTGGGATTTTGAATAAATAATTTAATGGAATCTTTTAAATGAAAATAAACATTACTTGTCTGTTTATCTATTATTTTTGGCTCAGTTAATTTAAAAGCTAAAATTATACAAAGCATTTGTGGTATTACAGAAAGCCAAAAAACTAATGAAAAAGAATAGAAAGCAATTATTCCACCCAGTAAAGCTCCTACTCCCGCAGCAGCTTGAAACATCCCAGATAATTTTCCATAATAAGTATGGTATTCATCTTCCTTCCCAGCTTCTTTCAAACTATCATGCAACAAAGCATCATTATTCCCGCTATAGAAAGATCTTTGCAAACCTTCAAAAATAGCTCCTAAAAATAAAGTCCATATAATTCCAAAGCTATAACTTATTACAGCCAAAGTTGCAAAAATTGCTCCTATTATTACTGTTTTTCTTCTGCCGATATAATCTGAAAATACTCCTGTTGGAATTTCAAATAAGGCTTGGGAAAGTTGAACTAAGCCAAAAACACTCATCCCTAAAGCAAAAGAGCCACTAACTTTGGAAAAATAAATAATGGCTATAGGAAAATAGAACCTAAAATCTACAAAAAAATTAAACCAGGTTAAAAGTTTGATGTTTCTATCTAACATCTAACCATTATCAGATTCTCTGCACCCAAAAGCAAACTCCCGTTTCACAAAAATTTATATAATACCCTTATTCCCATTATGTTCTCGATCGAGAACTTATTGTCCATATGAACCTAAAAACAAACTAAATTTATTTCGCCTGGAGGAATTGCCTAATAAATAAACCATCTCTTTTGCCTTTATAAAGCACTACTTTGTGTCTTGTTGCTATATCTAAATTTACATTCCACTGATCAGCCTCACCGTTCTTATCATACCAATATTTTTCAAATGATTCCTGCGAAAAAACACTTGTCGGCAGAGTCACAACCTCTGTATCTCTAGTTTTAAACGCTATAATATCTTCATACTCACCCAATGCCATAATCATTGAATTATTTTTTGCGTATTGTTCTGATATTAAAAGTGTATATAAATCGCCAGCTGAAAAAATTGCTTTAGAAGTTTGTGGATGTGTGTGAATATCTCCTACCATATCAACCATATGAAATTGAGATTTTGCCCTGTCCAATGTTTCTAGCATTATCATACCTGGAACATGTGTAGTTGCACCTTTAGCTGATACTTCTGGTAGGTATAACGATCTTCTATCAGCTTTAAACCCAATTAATGCCCATCTCTCATACCCGTCAGCTGATTCCTTCCTCATATTATCTAATATTTCTTGCCAGTCTTTGCTTAATTGAATTTTTTCTGGATATTCTTCAGATGAAAGTAAAAATTCCTTTCCCCTTGTTAAAGATAGTAAATACTCTCTAAATTGTTCATAAGTCCAACTATTAGTCTTGTCTTTCTTCTCACGACTGATAATAGATTTTATTGCTTCAAAAAATTCCATTACGATTTAAGTATACTCAAAAATGCCTCTTGGGGGATTTCGACGCGGCCTACCATTTTCATTTTCTTCTTCCCTTTTTTCTGCTTTTCTAGCAGTTTATCTTTTCTGGTCCGATCCCCCCCATATAACTTGGCTGTGACATCTTTTCTAAAAGGAGAGATGGTTTCTCTGGCTATTATGGTCCCCCCAATTGCGGCCTGCACTGCTATGGCAAAGTTTTGTCTGGGCACAACTTCTTTTAATCTAGAAACTATATTCCTACCAAACCCTTCTGCTTTTTCTCTTACAACAATTGTGGATAATGCATCTACTTTCTCTCCTCCTACTAAAATATCAACTCTTACACAATCCGCTTCCCTAAATTCCAAAAATTCCCAGTCAAGGGAGGCAAAGCCAGATGAAACGGATTTTAATTTATCATAAAAATTAGTTACCATTTCAGAAAGCGGCATTTCATAAAGCATTTCAACTTGAGTTCCAAAGTGAGTCATGTTTAAAAAACTTCCTCTTTTATCTTGTACCAGTTCCATCACCGGACCAATATATGTTTGGGGTATAAAAATTTTAAGTTTAACCCAGGGCTCCTTAATAGAGTGAAAAATGTTAAGTGTTGAGGGATTAGTCAAAATTTCACCATCCACTAAATATTCAACTGATGGAGTAGTGGCAATTAAATCTGCCCCGAATTCTCCTGACAACCGCTCCTGTACTACTTCTGCATGAAGTAAACCTAAAAAACCACATCTAAACCCAGCTCCTAAAGCTTGGGAATGTTCAAGAGTATAAGTAAATGCCGGATCATTTAGTCTAAATTTTTCCAATGCTTCTTTTATATCGTGATATTCATCTTGATCTATCGGAAAAAGTCCTACATAAACCATTGGCTTAACCTCTTTATATCCGGGCAAAGGCTCTATGACACCCCCGAGGTGTAAAGCATTCTCCACCTCGGGGGTGGAAACAATTGTATCTCCCACTCTAACTAAATCAGGAGTTTTTATTCCTGTTGCAATATAGCCTATTTCCCCACTCTTTAATCCTTTATTTAATGTCAATTGAGGTGCAAAAAAACCAGTTTCTAAAATATGGCCTGTTGCCTTTGTCCCCAAAAAAATAATTTGAGACTGATCAGGTGGGGTGACACCTTCCATAATCCTCACCTGCGCAATAACTCCTTTAAAAGAATCAAAAAAAGAATCAAAAATTAAAGCCTTTAGCGGTTTCTCTACTTCTTGTTTGGGCTCTGGAATTTTTAAAATTATTGTTTCTAATAATTTTTCTACACCTTCCCCGCTTTTTCCAGAAACAAGTAAAACCTCACTCTCATTAAATCCAAAGGTTTCTATGAGTTGTTTTTTGCAATTTTCTATGTTGGCATTTGGTAGATCTACTTTGTTGATAACTGGAATTAAGGTGAGGTTTTGTTCCATGGCAGCTAAACCATGAGCCAAAGTTTGAGCTTGAATTCCCTGTGTCGCATCTACCAAGAGAACTGCTCCTTCCACAGCAGCTAAACTACGCGACACCTCATAAGAAAAATCCACATGACCGGGAGTATCAATCAAATTTAAAATGTACAATGTAGAATTTAAAATATAGTTTAAGCGCACAGGAGCTAATTTTATGGTGATGCCACGCTCACGCTCCAGCGCCAAAGAATCAAGTAATTGTGGCTGCATTTTGTCCTTGGGAATAGTACCAGTTATTTCCAGTAATCTATCTGCCAAAGTAGATTTACCATGATCCACGTGGGCAATAATTGAAAAATTTCGTATTCGTAGAATCGTGCTTATATTCATGGACACTATTATACATTTATACAGTGCCTGTTTCAGGAGTAATAATCTCCTTTGATTTTAAATGAATTTGAGTCTTCCCTAGTTTTTTAATCAAATCTACATATGTTTGTAGCTCTCTTACCTTCAAAAACCACACTAAAACAATATACACGGATAAAGCAAAAATTGATGAAATCCCTGTTAGAATCAACAGATTAACTGTTCTGGTGGTATCAAAAATTACCTGATCCAAAAGCTTAATTGGTACATATAAAGCAACACCCATAATAATAGTTGCCATGACCATTTTGAAAAAGGGAATTAAAACAGACCTTAAATCAAATTTGTTTACCTTAAAATGCAGTGTCCAAAAAAGTAAAACCGAAGAAAGCAAAGCAGCTATAGAATTTGCCAGCCCAATACTCCAAACTTCCAAGCCTAAACCCATTATGAAATAAACACTCAATATAATATTCAATGCCACCACCAAAAAAGAGACAAAAACAGGAGTTTTGGTATCTTTTAAGGCATAAAATCCCCTGACAAAGAGTAACGATACAGCTTGAGATGCAAGTCCAACTGAAAGAAAAGCCAATGTAGCCCCTGTTAAAACTGTTGCTTCCCAATCAAATTGTGATGCTCCAAAAACTAAACGCACAACCGGAATCCTAATGACGATTAAAATTGCGGCAGCAGGAAGTGCCAAAAAAAGTATTTGATGCATTGTTGTTAAAAGGGTTATCTTAAATTCCTCGATCCTCCCTCTGGCCCGCTCTGATGAAAGTACCGGCAAAGCAGCTTGTGCTAAGGTTGCCCCAAAAAGTCCAATTGGCACAACCTGCAAGTGTTGGGCAAAAGTAAGATAAGTTACCGCGCCAATTGTAGAAAAAGATGCCAAAGCGATCCCGACAGTTTCATTAACCTGCTCTGCCGCCAACCCCAAAGTTCTAACGCTCATCAGCCTAACAATTTCTTTCACCCCCGGATGTAAGAATTTAGGAGGGAATTTAAATCTAAATCCTAATGATAAAACCAATGGCAGTTGAACTAAAGCATGAAGCAGTGCACCTATGACAACCCCTACTGCTGCACCCGTAATTCCCATGCTTTTATAAAGAAAGGCAATTCCTAAAATAATCCCCAGATTATAAAAAACAGAAGCTAATGCAGGAAAAATAAACCTTTGAAAAGATTGCAAAATACCAATAAAAAAAGATCCAATTGTCAAAATAATCTGACCTACTAGAATTATCCTGGTTAAATCCGCAACCTGCGCCTGTCTTTGAGGATTAAAACCAGGCACAATTAAAGATGCGGTCAGTGGTGTCGCAAAGATAAAAACCAAAATTGCTGCCAAAATAAAAAATAAAAGGGCTATACTTAAAACCGCTCTTGCCATTTCAAACGCTTCCTCCCTACCCTTTTCTTCAACATATTCAGTAAAAACAGGAATAAAAGCAATCGCTAGTGCTCCTAGTATTAAAAGCTGGAATATTAAATCAGGTAGTCTGAAAGCTGCGAAAAAAATCTCAGTTGTATCCGGCGGGAAAAGATGAACCAAAAGCCTATCCCTAATCAGTCCTAAGATCTTTGCCAAAATTACCGTGGCCATAATAATTACAGCACCGGAAAGGATTGAACTTTGCCGGGAATAAAGGATTGAAAATAAATTTTTAACCATTTTCTTTTAGTGTAGCAT
This sequence comes from uncultured Gammaproteobacteria bacterium, assembly GCA_964547465.1. GTDB lineage: Bacteria > Patescibacteriota > Microgenomatia > Daviesbacterales > UBA10151 > CAZJNI01. The sequence goes on along the minus strand of CAZJNI010000001.1, from coordinate 124,801 downwards.
TATGCTACTATACACGCCATGCCGATAATAAAATCAGCTATAAAAAAAGTTAGAAAAGATAAAACCAGAACTAAAAGAAATGCAAAGCGGGAAACTGCTTTAAAAGCTTTGCTTAAAAAGGCCCGTGCTAGCAAAGAAAAAAAAGTTATCAGTCAGGTTTTTTCTGCACTAGATAAAGCAGCTAAAGTAAAACTTATTCATCCTAACAAGGCTGCCAGATTAAAATCCAGATTGTCTAAAGGGGTAGTATAATGTAGTTATGCCCAAAAAAAATCTCAAGATTGGTATACACCTTGATCTACTTAAACCTCAAAGTAATCCAGAAAAACTACCCTTAAGGGTATTTCGTTGGCTACTTTCTACAGGTAGATTTCTTTTTATATTTGTAGAAGGAATTGTACTAATTGCATTTATTTTAAGATTTAAACTAGATGCAGATTTAGCCTCAAAAAAAGAAGCGATAGAACAGCAGATTCCCTATATAGAAAGTCTTAATTCCTATGAAATATTAATTAGACAAACCCAAGACAAGATAGCTGCCATAATGGCTGCAAAATCTGATTCTGCTGATTATCCGCTAACTTTAAAAAAGATTGCCGATCAGACTCCCCAGGGAATCAAAATAATTGGATTAAATATGGAGAAAAGTGTTGGTAAAGTTACTTTCTCGCTCAATGGAGAGGCACAAAATAGCAATGATGTTACAAGTTTTGTTCAAGGCCTGAAACAAGAATCCCTATTCTCTAATATTAATCTAACTGGCATTGGTTTGGACCAGGGAGTAATCCATTTTAACCTTACAGGTAGCGCTCAAGTAGCTAGAGGTGTTAACCTATGAAAAGCGAATCATCTATTTATTCAAGATACTTTACCTATATAAAACCTGTTACCAGACTGCCGATAGTTAGGACATATGGTTCAACTATTTTTACCCTTTTTATGATACTCATTTTTATCTTTTTTGCAATCAGGCCAACTATTGCAACCATTTTAGTTTTACAAAAAAAATTAACTGATGCGGAGTCTGTTTTACAAAAAGTAACTCAAAAAGCAAATGATTTATCTTTGGGGAAACAAAACTATGATAATCTTGATATTTCCATAAAAAATAAAATTCAAACTGCTATTCCAGATACACTTGAGTTAAAAACTTTGATTCAAAATATAGAACAGACTGCTAAAAATCATGATGCATCTGTTTCTGCTCTACAAATTCAACCGCTGGATTTGGAAGTAAAAAAGGGTACCGGCGTTGGTAAAATTTCAGAAGTCAATTTCACTATGAACATTGAAGCCGTTTACAAAAATATGCTTTCCTTCTTGCAAGATCTTAAGACAAGTAGTAGGTTAATCTCCATAGATAGTTTATCTTTGACTAAAGTCAGTGAAGGATCAGGCTTGATTATGTCTATTACAGGCAAGGCCTACTATATTAAGTAATGAATAAAAAAGAGTGGTTGATTGCTGCAATTTTAACTTTTATTACCATTTTTTCTTGGGTAATATTTGATATAATACATACCCGATCACAAGTGGAAGTTTCAGCAAAACTGCAACAGGTGATAGAACCAATAAATCCCAATTTTAACACTGAAGGACTTTGAAAAAATGATCCGTTTTTTTGAAAAGTTTAAAATTCCAACTATTTTAGGATTGGGTGTAATTTTTATAGGAATAGTAGTTGGTGTATTTTTGGTCCTAAAAGATCAAACCCTAATCTCTCAAGCCTCTCCAAGCATTAAACCCAAAAATATCACTTTCACAAATATTGAGGATTCCACAATTGTAGTTTCATGGCAAAGCGATAATCCGACTATAGCTTTTATTACTTTCGGCCAAAATAGCCCGTCTGAAAAAACAGCCAAGGATGATCAGGACCTTCAAGCCCCCAACCCACACAATATCCATTATGTCACTTTAAAAAATCTTCTTCCCAAAACTGAATATCAATTCAAGATCATTACCGGAAAAATCTCATCAGATATTTTTAAATTCCAAACAGCCTCACCTGTTTCAACTCAAAATAATTTTGGTCCGATTATAGGGTCTGTTTTGGACAAGGAGAAAGTTTTGGATGAGGGAGTAGCATATTTGTCTATTTCCAATGCAGTCATTCAATCTTCTTTAGTTAAAAACCTGGGCAACTTCTTAATACCTCTTACAAAAGTAAGAAAGTTTGATCTGTCTGATATTTTTCCTCTTAACGAGGATACAGTTGTCAAACTAACTATTGTTGCAAAGACAGGCCAATCATCAGTTCTTTTTAAACTAAAACAAGACGGGCTAAGTTTACCAATCTTAAGAATAGGTGAAAATCTTGATCTGACAAATCAGCAGTTTACACCCCAAATTGCCAGCCCTTCTGCTGATGAATTAAAAACTTTTGATTTAAATTCTGATGGCCAAATTAATGCAGCTGATAATGCTATAATCTTACGGAATTTTGGTAAAAATCCAAAAGAGAAAAAAGCAGATTTAAATTCGGATGGGGTAGTTGATGGAAAAGATCTGGATCTAATGAGTAAAAAGTTTACCGAACAAATTACTCCGTAAATTTATTTATTAACACAAATTCTGCCTGTGAAGACTCTATCAGTCCGCTTTTAAGCCTAAAGTCTAGTTCTAAAATATCTTTATAAAGTTTTTTAATTTTTTCTAAATCAAAATTTTTTCTTTGTTTTTCTAGCTTTTGTTTAACAAAGTTTGGGGCAGATTTTGGAGTTACCACTAAATTTCGCAGTAAATAAAATACCATAGTTAAAAAGTAAAAAATATCATAATTGGCATCTTTTAATTTTTTTATTTCCAAAAAAGCCTTAATATCTTTATTTGCTAAATAATCCAAAAATGGAAAAACAGAAATCTCTTTTGCTTCTGGGAAAAATAGGATTTCCCCATTCTTTTTTGCCCATTCCATAATAGGTTTTTTATCTGGAATTTCATGATCAAACCATAAAATAAGTGATAAGTGATTAGTGATAAGTGATAAGTCTAAAACAAAATTCTCATCTGGATTCTCTAAAATCACCAATCTCTCGTCGGTAAAAAGTGAGTTTGACATCAAATTATCAGTGATGTCTTTAACAGTTGCTCCCTCCTCAAAGGAAACCACACTATTTGGGTCAAAATTTTGTTTTATTTCAACCAGTTTTTTTCTGGATGAGGCCCTAGCCGCCCCGTGCAGAAGCAGAAGCTTCATTTTTTGCATCCTCCTTAAATATCTTTTCAATATACTCATGAATCGTGGAGAAGTCATCATCCTGGGATACTAAAACATATGAACCACCATAATCTGAAGGGTTAGGGTGAAATAAAATAGAATCATTTAAAATAATTGAATAAGTTTTTACTAAATTTTTTGAAAGCTTATAAAATTCTACCCCGTCATTCAGCGAAATATCTGTATCTATACTTTTACCTAAAGTCTTGACTAAATCCCCTATTTTTTGCGGGTTTGTTAATGTTTCAAAAGATAAAACCTGACTTCTGATTGCAGTAATTACCCGCTCCTGTCTGGCAGATCTGGCAAAATCCGAAGCCTCCCCATTAGTACCATGCCTTGAGCGGACATACTTTAATGCAGTCTCCCCGTCCATATGAATTACTCCTTTATCAAAATGTATATGCTCGAATCTACAGGTAAAATATTTTGCTCCTTTATCTTCCTCGGCAGAATCTGTCGCAATCTCTCCTTCCGGTGAGATAAATACTTTTCTTTTGCCAGGTTCAATATTAAGCTTTTTTGCCTCATCTTCATTGAAATCTTTTTCTTCTTCTCTAAATCCACAAAGATCATTCTCTTTACCCGTAATCGGGTAATTATAATCATCAAAAGTTTTCTCAACTGCAA
>CAZJNI010000001.1:105786-120941 GCA_964547465.1 uncultured Gammaproteobacteria bacterium | reverse complement strand
CTCCGCCTATTGCATCTAAAGCTTCAACAAATCCATGAAAATCAATTCTCAAACCATAATGTATTGGCAAGCCCACTATGTTCCCCATTACAGTTTTTGAAAGGCCCAGGGCATTTTTTTGGGTCATACCAATTTGATAAATGGCATTTGCTTTAGCCTTTAGCGATGGTAACCAAAGATCTCTTGGGATAGAAATTATATGCATCTTCTTAAGTTTTAAATCATAAGAGGCCACCAGAATGGTATCCGTTAGGGTTGCCCCATCATGAGTCCCTCCTGCCATTCCTAAAAGGAGTACATTTACTTTTGCTTCATCAGAACGTAGACTTGTTCCGGAAATAATGTAATTTATAACAGAGGTACCGGAGAGAGTTGTTAGAAAAATTGCCAAAGCAATCAGTAATCCCAAAACTATGGTAATAGGAATTAATCTTTTAAAAATTGTCCTTATTCTTCTTAATTTTACGGGGTTTTCTCTCTTTCCTAATATAATTTGTTTCACTAAACTATCCTTCCAAAGTGCTAATAATCTTTAAAAATTCTTCTGCATCTAATGATGCTTTTCCAATTAAAAACCCTTGAATATTTGGTTTATCAATGAAACCTTTGGCGTTTTCAGAATTTACACTACCTCCATACAAAACTTCCAGATCTTGTCCATAAAGATCTTTTAATGCTTTAGTAACATTTTCTGCATTTTCCGGGGTATCCGGATTACCGCTACCAATAGCAAATATTGGTTCATATGCAACTAATTTACATCCATCTGGCACAGGAGTCTCTGCTCCTTGAACGCAAACTAAAGGGGTAATACCTGACTGTAATGCCTGTTCAACTTTTTTAGTTATCATCTCATCAGTTTCACCAAAATTTTGACGACGTTCTGAATGACCAATAATTGAAAGGCCAATCAGCTGATTTATAAGTGATCCGGTCTCCTCACCCGTATATGCCCCAACTCCAAATGGGGATAAATTTTGTGATCCAACCATAATTGGAAAATTCCCTACAGTAATTGCTTTTTTTGCTTCAGAAAGACAACTGAAAGTTGGACAAACTACAATCTTTAAATCATCTCTCTTGGGCAACTTTGGCCCAACTTCAGAAATCCAATCCAAAGCTTCAGCAATTGTTTTGTTACTCTTCCAATTAGCAATAATCCAAATGTTTTTCATTTTTTACCCAAATTTACCCTGAAGTACGTAGACTTCAGGGCCAGCCATATTTTTCTAAGTTTACCATGAAATCCGGAGTAACCTCAATTCCTTCTTGTTCCAAAAGTACTTTTTGTAATTGTTTTGGGTGATTTAGCGATTTAATTGAAATATAACCTTCCCTATTTATAACCCTATGCCAAGGTAAATTATGTTTATCAGAGTTAAAACGCAAAACTCCTCCAACTAACCTTGCCCCTCTAGGTAAACCGGATAAAAGTGCCACAGTACCATAAGTGGTAGCTTTACCATAAGGAATCTTTTTAACAATTTGAATCACTTTATCTTTGAAGTTCATTTTTCCTTGTCATTGCGAGGAGCGAGTGAAACGAGCGACGTGGCAATCTTTTTTAAATTAAATCCTTCGCTTCGCTCAGGATGACAACAAGTGAACTAAATCAGCTTTACTTGTAACTCCAATTTTTCTGCCTACTTCTTTCCCATCTTTTTCTATCACATAAGTCGGAATACTCATCACTCCATATTTGGAAGCTTTTTCCTGATTCTCATCCACATTAATTTTTTCCACCTCAATTTTACCTGCCAATTCTTTTTCTATCTCTTCCAAAATAGGGTTCATTACTCTACAAGGCCCACAGTTATGAGAAATCATCCCATTAGTCACTAATGTGTGTGGTGCATCAACTGTTATACCAATCACATCTCGGTTTTCAACATCATAAACTCCTCTCACTTTTTGCCATAAGAGCTTACCTTCCGCTCTTTCTTCTATCCAATCATTAAATTTAGCTTGACCACTATTAGATGGGTGTGTAACTTTAGCAGTCTTATTATATTTCCAACTTACTACTGTATTGAGTGGGACTTGTAGATTTTGGGCAATTAACTGATTAGTAGCTCCTAGTGCCAACTGCTGCAAAACAATCTCCTTTAGCTCAACATAATTTGCTCTTTCAAATAATCGGTATTGTAAAAATTCTCTAATAAAGGGTATTTGTGAATTTTTAGTTCCCGCATAAGCATAACCAATTTTAGCTAGATTGAGAATTGATTCATAATCCGTAGCTAGATGAATAGAGATAACAACTCCGTCTTCATCGTCTACACTTCTAACCTCCCTTACACCAACCCCTAAATCCTCCAGTAGTCGCCTAAGTTGTTCGGCATATAAAACTCCTTCACGCTCTAAATCTTTTTCCTTATGGAATTCAATGGCATTAACTTTGAAGCCAGCATAATGAGAACTTAATCCTTCATATCTAGTGTAATAGTCTATTTTGCACCCATCTCCACCCAACCAACCACTCATAAACTCTCTTTTAAGAGTTAAGCCTCCATCTATAATCCAATCTGGTAAAAAATACGGTTGATTTTTCTTTCTACCAACGGGTGCTCCTTTGGATTTTAATAATTCGAATAAAGATTTTTTAAAACTTCGACAACGGTAAGTAGTAATTGTAAATTCCCTACCATCTATAATTCTTTTATTCGCCTTTCTTTTGATTTCTAAGTTAGAAAAACCCAAATACAATAAATCTCTTTTTATTTGTTCTGCATCCTGCTTGGTTCCCATATAGAAATGGGTTTCATGAATATGATGTTTTAAATCTTCATAAAGATATCCATCTGTCATTACAAAACCTAATAATCTTGCAATAACTACAGATTCATTTACCTGATTACTATCAAACCTAGGGTCAACTAAAACTTTTTCACCTACTACTAATCCTTCCAACTTTTTAAAACCTTCTTGGGTTAAAACTAAATGATTATCATCTCCTACAAGTACCTTTCCAGTTTCCAAAGTTATTTTCTTAGAAGCAACATCTTTAAAAATTCTTATTTTTTGAACTTTTTTAATTGATTGTTTTTTAGTTTTGGGATCAACTGTTATAAGTTTCATGCCAACTTGTATTTTTGAAGCTGGCAAATAACCATTTTCAGTTAAAACAGGCGTTTGCGGATCAATACACCACGGAGCCCAAAAATCTAAAAGTTTCACCATAGGAGAATATATTAACAAACGCCCCTCAAAATTCCTAGAGTGGAAATTACAAGATTATCAATGTCTTGACCCAAATAGTCTAGCTGTAGATGGAAAAGATGGTGGTGGGGATATTTGTTCTATAGTTGTAGCCGTGGGTGGAAAAAACGGTTGGGGACATATATCCACCAAAGTGAGTCCCTGCTTAATTCTAACTCCCTCAACTTTTTTCTGGGTTTTCACAGTTAATCCTTCTTTAAATTCTGGGTGTCTTGCCATAGTATTTGGATACTACTATTCTATAGGTTCTTTGTCAAATATTCTGACAGGTGCTAATATATCCTTCATGTCCAATCTCCTTGATGATTTAAATCCTGATCAACAAAAAGCAGTTAAAGCTACTGAAGGGCCGGTTTTAATTTTAGCCGGGGCTGGTTCCGGCAAAACCAGGGTTTTAACATACAGAGTTGCATATTTGATTTCCGAGAAAAAAATTCCACCAGAAAACATCTTGGTTTTAACTTTTACCAACAAAGCAGCAGGAGAAATGATAGAGAGAATTAAAAAGCTAATTGGCAATTTACCCACTCAACCAATGATGGGCACATTTCATTCTTTTTGTGCCAAAGTCTTAAGACGTGAAGGCAAAGCGTTAGGTCTCCCTCCCGGTTTTGCCATATATGATGAGGGCGATGCTTTGGATGCTATTAAAGAGGCTATGGGAAATTTAAATATTCCTGTCCAAAAAACCTCCCCTTCATCTGTTAGAGCCACCATCTCCGGCGCCAAAAACGAACTGATTTCTTCTTTAGAATATCCAAGATATGCCAGGGGTTTTTTCCAGGAACTTGTTGCCAAAATTTATTTAGAATATCAAAAGATTTTGGAAAAAAATCATGCTTTGGATTTTGATGATCTTTTATTAAAAGTCATCCAGCTTTTTCAAACAGAGCCCACTATCTTAACCCGTTATCAAATTCAGTTTAGATATATTTTAATTGATGAATACCAGGATACCAATCCTGCCCAATATTTAATTTCCAAATATTTAGCAAATAGACATAAAAACATTTGCGTTGTTGGGGATGCCAGCCAGTCAATCTATTCATTCAGAGGAGCAGATTTTAGAAATATAGTTAATTTTGAAAAAGATTATCCAAATTGTAAAATTTTTAATTTAGAGCAAAATTACCGATCAACTCAAAATATTTTAGATGCAGCTCACTCAATAATTTCCAAAAATAAATCTCATCCTATTTTAAAACTCTGGACTGAAAAAGATGGCGGAGAAAAAATAGAAATTGTTGAGGTCAGAAATGAGGTAGAGGAAGCATTATTCATCATTAGCCACCTCAAACGTGGGTATACCCAACGAGGTGAAAAAATGCGATTACACCTCGGAGGTGTAGCTGTGCTTTACAGAACTAATGCCCAATCCAGATCTTTGGAAGAGCAATTTTTAAAATCAGGCATTCCTTATAAATTAGTAGGTGGAGTAAGTTTTTATGCCCGGAAAGAAATAAAAGATGTTTTATCTTATCTTAGGCTAATGCAAAATCCTAAAGATTCTGTTTCACTAAAGCGGGCAGAAAAAATCGGCAAAGGAAGACTTGCAAAAGTGATAGAACTTGCCATGTCATTGCGAGGAGCGAGTGAAACGAGCGACGCGGCAATCTATACTAATCAAGATTCCCATGGGACGCACCGTAATGGTGCATCCCTCGGAATGACAACTCTTGAGCTCTTGGATAAAATTTTAGCAATCAGCGGTTATCTTGCATATTTAGATGATGGAACTGATGAAGGAAAAGGTAGAGTAGAAAATGTCAAGGAACTCCGTTCTGTAGCAGAAGAGTTTCCTATCTTAGTAGATTTTTTAGAGCAGGTGGCTTTGGTGGAAAATGGATATGATAGAAAAGAAGTTGGCGATGCAGTCACATTGATGACTCTACATTCTGCTAAGGGGTTGGAATTTCCGGTTGTGTTTATGGTTGGTATGGAGGAGGGATTATTTCCTCACTCTCGGGCCATGTTAGATGTAAATGAATTGGAGGAAGAAAGAAGACTTTGCTACGTTGGGATTACCCGAGCCAAAGAAAAGCTATATTTAACTTACAGTCGACAAAGACTTTATTTTGGTCAAAGATCTAATAATTTAGTATCTAGATTTTTATCAGATATTCCCCAAGAGTTAATTTCTACTAACGTAGAGTTTAGGGACCAGGAAAGTGTTGATGATGATATCACTTTAGATAAGGACGATTGGCTAAATGTTTGATATTCTGCATTGATGCAGAGACCGTTAAAAAATCAAAGGCGAGGAGATCAGGGGAAACGGAAACTGAACGATTAGTGAATTTCCGAGGGGCCCCGACGACGAGCTTGAAGATTTTAGGTCGAACATCACTGCAGAAGAGTTTTGTGATACTTTTGCGACCAAAAGTATCAAATTAAAATTATGGAAAGATATTTAGGAATTTTATTAATTCTAGCACTAACTTTTTTTTCCCAAGATTTTTTTCAATCTTCTGCCATCTTGGGTGAATCATCTCCCTCTCCAACCCAAACCCTACCAATCAATCAACCTATTACCACTGAGTCTTCCTTTACTGAAAAATTGGAAGAGGAAATAGAAAATATTCCTAAGAAAATAGTTTATGAAGACGACCCAGAAACAGAAGCAGGAGAGGAAAAAGTTTTGGAAGAAGGTAGTGATGGCAAAAAAGTAAAAATTATAAAAGTTACCTCCACCAAAGATGGTGAAGAATACTCCAGAGAAATTGTTTCCGTGGAAACTACACCATCTAAAGATAAAAAAATATTGCGCGGAACTAAAATTGTCTGGAGAAACTTGGACACACCTGATGGTTCAATCCAATATTGGAAAAAAATGCGGGTTTATGCCACCCATTATGATTCCCACTGCCCGGGTTGTAATGAATGGACAGCCATTGGTATGAGGGCTGGAAAAGGAGTAATTGCTGTTGATCCAAAAGTAATCCCCTTAAGATCTAAGCTTTATATCCCGGGATATGGTATGGCTGTTGCCGGAGATACGGGCGGAGCAATTAAAGGAAATATTATCGACTTAGGCTTTGATGATGCCAAAACCGCCGGCTGGTACGCTCATTTTATTGACATTTATCTTTTGTAGTTGTCATTGCGAGGAACGAAGCGACGAAGCAATCTAATTATTTATAAATTTAAAAGTAGATAAAATTTTATTCCCCTCTTCGCCTATTATTCTAAACAAATACATCTTTTTCTCTTTTGATAAATAAACATATTTGGGAAGACCTGGCTGATAAGAAACAATTTTAGACTTTGCCATTTGCCCGCTGATTGTGGCCTCTTGATCTAATGCGACATGTCCTTTTGAAACATAATCAAAAACTCCCCAAAGAAACGGATAATACCAGTATTTATCAAACCAGCTATCAATTGATAAATCTTGAGGATTATCAAAAACCCAAAGGGTAAAAGGATTTGTCTCATATGATCCATCTTTACCCGGTATTACTACCCCTCCTAAAAACTTTCCCGGATCATACGTCACATATCCTCTAAAATTCTTTCTGAAATCTCCATTACTTCTTTTGTTAAATGCTTCTTCTGTATCTTCTTTAGCTACTAAATCATCACCTTCATATGAAAATTCAAATCCTAAATCTTTACTGGAATATATACTCGGTTCTTTTTTTAAACTCTTAACTGGATTTGGTATTGATATGGCAGGACTCTGACTATTATTTTGCTTGAATGCTGGAGAAATTAAAAAAACTCCTGCAAAAACAGCAACTGATAAAAATATTACTAGAAGGACGGGCGAGAATCCTTTTTGCATAATTTAATATTAAATTAACCCTTGCCAAGAAACAACTGGTTTTGTTATGATCGGCCAATGGCAAAAGCAAAAAACTCACCCGGTTTACCCGGAGGAATACTGAATAATTTCTTAAATTTAAATTTAGATAGACTTACCAATTTTAAGTCTTCCAAAAAACTCTACATTATTATTTTAATTGCCGGGCTGCTACTTTTAGCATTTTACAAAAAATCTTTATTTATAGCTGCCACTGTTAACGGTATGCCAATTACAAACTTGGAACTACAACTCAAATTAAATCAACAATTTAGAAGTCAGCTCTTAAATCAACTTGTCAATGAAAAAATTATTTTGGATGAAGCAAGCAAAGCAAATGCTGTTCCAACAGAAGCTGAAATAGACAAAAAGATTACAGATTTGGAAACCAGTGTTGGTGGAGCTCAAACCCTGGATTCACTGCTTGCTCAACAAGGACAAACAAGAACAAGTTTAAGAAATCAAGTCAGCATTCAACTGGCCATCTCCAAGCTTTATGACAGTGAGGCTACAGTTTCAGCAACGGAGGTGGAAAACTATATAGAACAAAATCAAGCAACCATGCAGGCAACAGACTCTGCCAAACAACAACAGGAAGCTTATGATAATCTAAAACAGCAAAAAATCTCTCAAATCTTTTCTCAAAAATTCCAGGAACTTAGACAAAAAGCCAATATCCAGATTTTCTAGAACATTTCTAGTACAATAGTCGCATGGATTTGCGACAAATTACCGAAAAGCAAAAATCTCAATATAATAAATTAGTCACTCACATTACCCAATCCTGGGAATGGGGAGAGGCTAGAAAAAATTTAGGTACTCCTGTTTTAAGATATGGTCTTTTTAAAAATGGCAAGTTGTCTTCTGTCTTCCAATTAACTCTTCACCATATACCATTTACCAAAAAATTTGTAGGTTATCTACCCAAAGGTCCCTCACCAGATAAAGATTTAGCAGAAGCCTTGAAAAAAATTGGCCAAGAAAATAATTGTGCTTTCATAAAACTTGAACCAAATATTGAACTACCACCTATCACCTACCACCTACCACCTGATTTTCATCCATCTCCGAAACCTCTTTTTACCAAGTATAACTTCGTAATTGATTTAACAAAATCCGAAGAAGAACTTTTAAAAAGTTTCCACCCGAAAACCAGATATAACATTAAGATCGCCCAAAAACATGAAGTAAAAGTAGAAGAAAGATTAGATGATGAGGCTTTTAAGCTTTATTTAAAACTCTATTTCGAAACAACAAAACGTCAGGGATATCATGGCCATAACGAAAATTATCATAGAAAAGTTTGGGAAACATTAAAAAAAGCTGGTATGGCCAGAATATTACTAGCCACCTACCACCTACCACCTACCACCTACCACCTGACTGCCTGGATGTTACTTAATTTTAAAGATACACTCTATTACCCCTTTGGTGGCTCTTCCAAATCTCATCCAGAAGTTATGGCAAATAACTTAATTTGCTGGGAAGCTATAAAATTAGGGAAAAAATTAAGCCTTAAAAAATTTGATATGTGGGGAGCGTTAGGACCAAATGCAGACTCAAAAGATCCATGGTATGGATTCCATAAATTTAAACAAGGATACGGTGGAAAATTAGTGGAATATATCGGCACATATGATTTGGTATTTAATTGGCCAATTTATATACTATTCACCTTTATTGATAAGTTGACACCATTTAAGATCTTCTTATTGAAATTGGTTGGGAAATAATTTATGGATGCAACTTTAATTATTTCAGCTGGAGTTTTACTTGGTTGTTTTTTGGCCCTTTCCTGGTTTGCCGGATCCGATGCTCCATATATTCCAACCAAAATGGAAAGTATTAGAAAAATTCTAAAATTAGCAGGGGTTAAAAAAGGTAAAAAATTTTATGAGTTGGGGTCTGGCGACGGAAGAGTCGTAATCGCTGCTGCAAAATTAAAAGCTGATGCAGTTGGGATTGAGCAATCATGGGTTAGAGTTATCTATTCAAAATATATTGCTTCAAAACTAAGACTCAAAAATGCTAAATTTTTTCATGGTAATATTTTTAAAAAAACTTACACAGATGGCGATATTGTATATATCTATCTTTTAAATAAAGGGGTTAGCCGATTGGAAGAAAGATTAAAGAAAGAATTAAATAAAGGCTCTATAGTTATTACTCAAACATATCATTTTCAAAATTGGAAACCATTTAAAAAAATAGACTTTTCCAAAGAAATTGATTTTTCCCAAGACATTAAAGGTGCTGGTAACTTTTACTTATACAAAGTTTAAAAACCTAATTTTTCATCAACTAAAATTAGAATTAATCTGCCTGGTACTTTTTCTTTATTGATGATCAATAATTTACTGACTCCACTACTAACTCCATAGGCTTTTTGAGCCCTTTCATTTTCTAAAGGCAAGACATATTCATAAATTCTTTTAATTCCTTCATCGGTATTTTTAACAATTTTTTGAGCTCCCACTATCCAGATTACATGAGCTGATCCATAAACATAAGCAGGCAGCTGACTGCCGGAATTGGAGGCAATCAGAACATGCCCGTCTTCTGTCACCGCATGAACACTTCCGACTGCATATTCTGGCGCAGCCCCCATTTTTTGCATCTCTAATCCCTGCGTTGCTCGATCCATCTTCATGAGTTGCGGTTTAACTGCATCATACTTTTCCGATCCATCAATCTCATCTGTTAAATTGAGTATTTGTAGTGTAGTTGAAGACATTGTCATCACTTGTGCTCCTTGGGGTATCATTGATAAAACCTCCTTTTTGGCATCTTCTCCAGTTTCAACGAACTTTGCCTCAATACCATTAGCTGCTAAAGCCTTAATTGTTTTATCTATAGTTTCTTTGCTTGCCAGCTGGTTCCATTTATCCATAGGAGAGTGGATATTATACAAAAATTTTATCTTTTGAGGAAGTAGTAAGTTGTCTTAAACCACTCTTTTCCAACACAAATAAATCTTCTATTCTGATTCCGCCAAAACCTTCTATATAAATCCCCGGCTCTATAGAAAAAACCATCCCTTCTTTTAAAATATCTCTGCTCTTGGGTGAAAGGGATGGATGCTCGTGTACTTCTAGACCAATTCCATGGCCCAAGGAATGGGGAATTGATGGATAGCCTTTGGAAATAATATATTTTCTTGCCACCTCACCCACAGCAGCCGCCTTTACTTGCTTACCATTTTTTATGGTCGCATTTATAACATCTACTGCTCTCTGTTGAGCTATTAAAACCGTTTTATAAATTTCTTTTTGTTTTCGTGATGGCTTTCCAAAAAATAATGTTCTTGTCATATCAGAACAATAATTTTCAATTTTTGCTCCCAGATCCAAAAGTACAATATCCCCATAATTTAGCTTTGTATTACCAGTTTGATGATGCGGCACGGAGGAATTTTTACCAAAAGCTACAATCGGTGAAAAAGAAAATTCTGCTCCCTGATCTTTAATGAATTTTTCCAGCTCTCCTGCTATTTCTTTTTCTGTTATTCCAGTTTTAATTTTTGTCAAAATATACTTAAATGCTAAATCCCCAATCTGACAAGCCTCCTCAATCTTTTTTATCTCATCATCAGTCTTTATAGACTTTAAATAACTGACATTAAAATGTTTAATATTTTTAAAGTGTTTTTTAACCGCTTTAAATTCCGCAACTGTTAAATTATCCTCTTCAATTCCCAAAGATTCAATTTTATGTTTTTTAAAAAGTTCTTCAATTGATTTCTTATTTCCTCTTTCAAAAAGATTTAAATGGGGAACTTGTTTCCTGACAGCTTCTGAATATCTACCATCGGTAATAATGTATCCAAAATTTTTACCTATAAAAATATACGCTTCCCTTTCGTCTTTGGAAAAATTACTAAATCCGCTAAGATATGAAATGTTCGAAACACTGGAGATAAAAATTCCATCTAGTTTTTCCTTTTTTAATAGTTGTTTTAATTCTGCTAATCTCTTATTGAGCATGCTGCAAATTGTATCATTAAGTATGGTAAAATCCCATTTACTATGCGTCTCCTCCATTTTTCTGACATTCATATTGGTATGGAAAATTATGCAAAGCTGGATCCGGAAACAGGACTTTCTACCAGGCTGCTAGATTTTTTTCAAACTTTTGATTTTATAGTTGAAACCGCTTTTTCCGAAAATGTAGATGCTGTAGTTTTTGCAGGCGATGCTTACAAAACTCGTGACCCAAACCCCACTCAACAAAGGGGCTTTGGAGAAAGGATTGCTAAGATAGCCAAAAAAATTCCTGTGGTATTAGTAGTAGGAAATCATGACACTCCTAATGCAGAAGGCAAGGCCAACACTTTGGATATTTATTCAGCTCTGGAAATTGACAATGTTTTTGTTTCAAGAAAACCAGAGCTTTTAAAAATTCCCACGAAGAGCGGTGATTTACAAATTGTAACTTTACCCTGGTTACATAAAAACGATTATAAAAGTGTTGGAGATAAACTAAATCTTTTATATGGGAGAATTGAAAAAGACTCCCCTGCTATATTTTTATCCCATGCAGAAATAGAAGGGGCATCATATGGATCTGAAAAGGGGCTGGCAATTGCCAATGATGTGACAATTCCTCTACCTTTAATTCAAGATAAAAGATTATCTTACGTAGCCTTAGGCCATATCCATAAACACCAGGTATTATCAAATCCGCCGGCTGGCGGACCTTTGGTTGTCTATTCCGGTTCTCCTCAAAGAATTGATTTTGGAGAAGAAAAAGAAGCGAAGGGAGTAATTTTAGTAGAAATTACTCCCGTAGTCCCCGCGAAAGCGGGGAACCATAAATATACCAGCTCTTTTCAGTTTATTCCCACTAATGCCAGAAAATTCCTGACAATTACCATTGATTTAGCAGGTAACGACCCAGATCCAACTCAAACTATAGTTAGGGAAATAGGAAAAAATAACATAGAAAACGCAATAGTCAGAGTAATTATCAATATTCCCAAAGAATGCGAAAAGGAAATTGAAATGGATAAAATTAAGTTGGCTTTGAAGAAGGCCAACTTTGTTGCCGGAATCTCCAGAAATATAGAAAAAGTGGAGAGAATAAAATTTGATGGTAGCGAGCAAGTTGAAACTTTAACTCCAGTTGAAGCCTTAAAAAAATATTTTGAGTTTAAAAAATATGCCCCTCAAAAACAAAAGGAATTGGAAAAAGCAGCTGCCCAAATTTTGGAATCCTAACTAAAAAAATGATACCGGTAAATCTTAAACTTTCCAATTTTACTTCTTATTCTGAAAATCCACCACAGTTAGATTTTACCGGGTTTAAACTTGCTGCAATTTCAGGGCTTAACGGAGCAGGTAAGTCATCTTTGCTTGATGCAATCACCTGGTGTATTTGGGGAATATCCCGTGCTGGCGAATCAGCAGATGATTTAGTTCATTCGGGAGCAGTAAACATGCAGGTAGAATTTTCATTTGAGCTGGATGGACATTTGTATACCATTAAAAGAAGGCGTGTTAAAAAAAGCGGGGGATCAACAGCTCTTGAGCTTTGGTCTGGCAAAGCCGGACATAATTTAACAGAAGGCACAATTAAAGCCACTCAAGAAAAAATTATCAATTTGCTTCATTTAACTTTTGAAACATTTACCAACTCATCTTATATTCGGCAAGGTCATGCTGATGAATTTACCACCAAAGGCCCGACAGACCGGAAAAGAATCCTGGCAGATATTCTAGGATTGTCTCATTATGATGCATTGGAGGAAAAAGCAAAAGAAAAAAGCAAAGAATCCCAAACAAAGCTGCAGCTTTTAGATTATCAATTATTGGAAATAGAAGCTGAACTCTCTCAAAAAGAACAGCGGAAAAAACAACTGTCAGAATCAAAAATAAAAGTCATCGGGCTGGAAAATATTATTCAAAGTTTAGAGAAAGATTTGAAAATATTACAGTCTCAAAAAGAATTCTTAAAAATTTTAGAGAATCAAAAAAAAGAGCTGGAACAAATTATCTCTCAAGGCAAACTAAGAACAGAAAGAATCAAAAATCTGGAGTTAGAAATTAAGGGCGCAGAAGAATTGGAGAAAAAAATTCAAGAGTTAAAAATAGCCGGAAAAGAAATAGAAGATCTTAGAAAAAAGCAGCAGCAAAAATTAGAACTGCAAAAACAAATTGCCAACCTGCAGGGAGAGCTCAATTTAAAAAATCATCAAAAACAAATCTTGAAAAAAGAAATAGATGATCTAATAGAAGAGATTAAAAACTTATCCGTTCCTTCCGCCAAATGCCCGACTTGCGGCCAGGAAATTAATAAAGACCAAAAACACAAAGTTAAGGCAGATTTAGAAAAAAAATTAAATGAAAAAAAGTTAGACCTTAACAAAATTTCAACCGTTGAGGAAGATAAACATCTTAAGAAATTAACTCTTAAGTTACAGACAATTTCATTTGATGAAAACAAATTAAGCGAACTTCAAAAATCCCTGGTTGAACTGGAAACTCTCCAACAACAAAAAGAGTCTATCTTGCAATCTCAAGCCTCTTTGGAAACTGAAAAAAAGACCCGCCAGGAACTTTTAATTTTATACAACGCCAAAACTTCTCAAATCAAAAAACTTGAAGATGATTTAGAAAAATTACCCCAAACTTTTGGTGATTTAGAACAAAAGATGAAAGAGCTGGAAGAAAAAAAGACAGAGGAAAAGACGGCCAGGAATTTATTGGGACAGGCAACAGAACTTATTTCCAGAGCCGAGCAAATGGAGAAATTGCAAAGAGTAAAAATAGAAGAAAAACAAAAACTGGAAAATGAAAAAAATATATATGAGGAACTGGCATTAGCTTTTGGCAAAAAAGGCATACAAGCTATGATAATTGAGGCCTCTATCCCGGAGATTGAAGATGAGGCAAATAATTTATTAGAAAAATTGACAGAAGGAAGAATGAAAGTTTCCCTAATCACTCAAAAGGAAACAAAAACAAAATCTTCTGATGGGGAAAAGGGAATTATTGAAACTTTGGATATTATCATCTCTGATGAAATGGGTGAGAGGCCTTATGAGATGTATTCGGGAGGTGAAGCTTTCAGAGTTAATTTTGCCATCAGGCTAGCTATATCAAAATTATTAACTCACAGGGCTGGAGCAAAATTGCAGTTTTTGGTGGTAGATGAGGGGTTTGGCTCCCAGGATGCACCGGGTAGGGCCAGACTGGTTGAAGCAATAGATGCAATCAAAGATGATTTTGAAAAGATTTTAATTATTACTCATCTGGAAGAATTAAAGGATGAATTCCCTGTTAGAATTGAGGTAACAAAAGAAGCAATTGGATCAACTTTTAAAATAATAGGGGTTTAAATTTCTTTTTTAAGATAAAATGAATATATGCTATTCGCAAGGATCTTGCCAGTTCTGGTTGTATGGGGAATTTTTGGATTTGTAATTTTACAAATTCCTTATCCAGATTCCTTAACTCAAGCCTCATTTTTCCAACTGCTGGCTTTTTTCATTCCGCTTTTTTTTGCTCTAACCTTAACTTTAAATATTTTTTTGAAAAATATTTTTACATCCGTATCGATTTCTTTGGGGTTAATTTTCTTACTTTTTTTGAAAGCTTTAAATTCACTAAATTTAGTAACCGGAATTTTAGTTATAATTTCAGTGAGCCTTTTAGTCAGCTATTTTAAAAAAATTAAAGATAAGAATTTGACTAAGTGGTCCAAAATCCCTAGACTTACAAGACTTAGAAAGGAAAATAGTTGAATAAATTTTATTTAACAACAGCCATACCATATGTTAACGGACTACCTCATGTAGGTCACTCACTGGAATATTTTCAGGCAGATACCGTCAGAAGATATCATCAGATACTGGGTGATGAAACTCTCCTTCTTTCAGGAGCTGATGAAAATGCCTTAAAAAATGTTCAAGCAGCAGAGAAAGAAGGTTTACCAATTCAAGATTTTTTAGATCGCAATTCTAAAATTTGGCATGAAACTTATGAGTTTTTAGGAGTTCATTTAGATATTTTTCAAAGAGGGTCAGATAAAGAAAAACACTGGCCAGGGGTACAAAAACTCTGGAAATTATGCGAAGAAAATGGGGATATTTATAAAAAAGCATACAAGGGTCTTTATTGTGTTGGTTGCGAGTCTT
>CAZJNI010000001.1:102516-105776 GCA_964547465.1 uncultured Gammaproteobacteria bacterium | reverse complement strand
ATGGAGTTTGCCAAATTCATCAAAAAAAACCGGATCAGGTTAGTGAAGAAAATTATTTTTTTAAGCTTTCTAAATATCAGGATAAATTGATTCAAATCATTGAAACAGATGAATTCAAAATTACTCCGGATAACAAAAAACAAGAGGCTCTTTCTTTTATCAAATCTGGCTTACAAGATTTCAGTATTTCTCGCTCCAATGATCGTGCCAAAGGAGTAGGTGTACCAGTACCAGAAGATCCTAATCAAAAAGTATATGTCTGGTACGATGCCTTAAACATTTATATGACAGGAATTGGGTTTGGTTGGGATGAAGAAACTTACAAGAAATGGTGGCCGGCCGATTTGCATATTATTGGTAAAGACATCAACAGATTCCACACAGTTTATTGGCCGGCTATGCTTTTGTCAGCAAAGCTTCCCCTACCAAAACAAATATTAATTCATGGTTTTGTAAATCTTAAGGGTGAAAAAATCAGCAAATCAGTGGGAAATGTTATATCTCCACAAGATGTTGTTAAAGAATACGGCCTGGAACCATTAAGATATTTTATGCTTTCACAAATACCAATAGACAGCGATGGGGATTTTACTGATGAAAGATTTAAAGAGGTATATACTGCTGATTTGGCAAATGGATTGGGAAATTTAGTGGCCAGGGTTGCTAAACTTTGTGAACAGAATCAAATCACAGCAACTGATGGCTCTAATGTCTGGTGTGCTGATTTGGAAAAATTTATGGGGGAGTTTAAATTTAATGAAGCTATAGCAGTAATTTGGCAGCTTATTAGCGAAGCGGATAAAAAGATTAATCAGGAAAAACCATGGACAATTTCTGGAGAGAAGTTAAAAGAAGTTTTATTAGATTATGTTAAAAGAATTCAGGCAATTGGTTTTAACCTGCAGCCATTTTTACCCCAAACAGCAGAAAAAATATTAACCCAATTTTCAGGACCAATTAAATCAGCCCCACCACTTTTCCCGAGAATTTAATATGCTAATTGATACACACGCTCATTTATATTGGCCAGATTACAAGGACGATTTTGATGAAGTAATACAGCACTCCTTAGATGCCGGAGTAACCACCATAATAAATGTAGGTGTTGATGTTAAGTTATCAAAAAAGGCAGCAGAGTTAGAATCAAGTAAAATTAAATTCTACTCAACTATTGGCATTCATCCACATGAAGCAGTTAAATATTTATCTCCGTCAGCTGGTGGACCTTCTGTATCCATACATCAAGACATAGAAAAGTTAGAACAAGTATATCAAAGTAACACAGGCAAAATAGTGGCGGTTGGAGAATGTGGTCTGGATTATTATTTCTCCACCTCCGAGGAGAGACCGTTCTTCGAAACAAAGCCCACCTCGTTGGGCGATGAGCCCACGTCCGAGGTGTCTGTTAAAAACCTACAAAAACAGCTTTTCCAAGCTCAAATTGATCTAGCAAAAAAGCTTAATTTACCTTTAATAGTTCATTGCCGCGATGACCGCTCTCAAAATCCCCAAAACAGTGAAGCTTGGGATGAGGTGTTGAAAATGGTTGGCAGCCATCCTGCAATTTTACACTGCTATAGTGGTCTTTCCCATACTACCAGCTACATTCTACATACTACCAACTTACTAGTTTCTTTTGCCGCCACCATCACCTATCCTAAAAATGAATATTTGCGGGAAGCTGCTAAAATACTACCTTTGGAAAAAATAATCCTGGAAACAGATTGTCCGTTCCTCCCTCCTCAAAGCAAAAGGGGCACGCGAAATGAACCATCAGCTGTTTTAGAAATTGCCCAACTGATTGCTGAAATTAAAAATATTTCTTTAGATGAAGTTGCTAATCAAACCACAGATAATATTAAAAGTGTTTTGAAGCTAAGCTGAATTTGCCTTTTGAGTGTGCAGAGAGTAAACTTAAGGGTAAATTATGCGAATAATTTTAGCACTTTTCATAGGCTTTTTATCTTTTTTTTATATATCCGAAATAATAAAAAGAATATTCGGAGAAATCAGATATTCCTTTTTAGGGTTGGTCTTTACAATTATAGGATTTTTAGTTGGCTTTTTTGGCGCCAGTTACTTCCCTAACGGATTAAACGTTTTAATATCTCTATTTTTAATTGGTTCCGGTTTAGGGATTATTATTCATCACCTACTTTCTCGCAGATTTATTTTCTTTGAAGATAAAGAAAAGGAATTGGTTTTAAAACATGAAACAAAAATAGAAAGAATCTTGGAAATTATACCCGGAGCATTAACTTGGATTGCTTTAACCTCCCCTATCTGGCTCTCCTTAACCCTACCTTATGCAGTGGCATATTTAATTTTGATTGCCGATGTTTACTGGTTACTTAATGCTTTAAAAATCGGATTATTAATTTTGTTAGGTTATAAAAAAATGGATTGGGCAAAAAAACAGGATTGGTTAAAACTTTTGCAAAAAGACTATCACGATAAATGGGATAAATATTATCATTTAATACTGGTTCCAACATATAAGGAAGCTTTATATATCCTTACCCCAACTTTTGACGCTATAATAAAATCCCAATATCCTAAAGATAAAATCTTTTTGGCTGTAGGTTTTGAGGAAAGGGATGATCCGGAAAAAATTAAGGAGACTACCAAATATCTTAAAGAGAATATCAGCAAAAAGATTGCCGGAATTTTTACAACTATTCATCCATACGGCTTGGAGGGTGAAGTGGCTGGCCAGGGTTCAAATAAAAATTGGATGGTTAAATATTTAGTAAAACAGCTTAATAAAAAGGGTATAAAAATGGAAGATGTTTTTGTGACAACTCTGGATGCAGATTTTATCATCCATCCACAATTTCTTGCCGGGGCACTACACAAATATTTATCCTTGGCAAAAAGTGAAAGGGATAAGCGAACATTTACCGGGGTATTTTTATACAATAACAATTATTGGCAAACTCCCACTCCAATGAGACTAATGGCAGCAGGAACTAGCTTTTGGCAACTGGCCGAGATGGTTGGTTCTGATAAATATATGAATTACTCCTCTATGTCAATTTCTCTAAAAGGGCTTTTAGATATTGGTGGCTGGATACCAGATAAGGTTAACGACGATAATGGTTTTTATTGGAAAGCTTATTTTCATTTCAATGGTGACTACAAGGTTGTTCCCCATTTTTTGCCAATTTCAGCTGATGCTGTCCAGGATACTACTTTACTTAAAACCTTTCAAAATCAATATTTGCAAATTAAAAGATGGGCTTATGGGGTAGAACACATTC
>CAZJNI010000001.1:0-102506 GCA_964547465.1 uncultured Gammaproteobacteria bacterium | reverse complement strand
TATTTTACTAGAGAGATCGATTTCTGGGATAAAACTGACAGGGTACTTTTTAAAATTTGGGGGGATTTAAAATGGGGGTTTTTAGCAATATTTGTTACTTTCGGTAGCATTTTTATACCAATTGTTAATCCTAATTTCAAAGAATCCGTTTTATCTGTTAATTTACCAATAATTTCTTCCTGGATTTTAAGCGCTGCTTTTTTGGGGCTTTTCGCAACTGTTTATGTTCACGAAAAAGTGGTTCCAAAAAGACCTAAAGATTGGTCTGTGTTTAAGAAAATCTGGTCATACACCCAGTGGGTTTTGGTACCGATTATTTTAATTACCATCTCATCCCTTCCTGCCATTGATGCCCAAACTTCTTTAATGTTTGGCAAAAAATTAGAATTCAGGGTTACTAATAAAACAAGGTTGCTTGAAAAAGTTTAAAACTATGTCTTCTTTAAAAAATGGAAATTTATATTTTTGGCTTGGGTTTTTACCTCTTGTCATATCTGTTATCTTAACTATTTTTATTCTGATTTTTTTCCGCTCTTTACCACCTCAACTGCCTCTTTTTTATTCCCTACCCTGGGGGGAAAGTCAACTTGCAAACCATCAACAATTTTTTATTATACCTGCAAGTATCATCTTGATTGATCTTATTAACGTAAGTCTAATCTGGCAGCTACATCCCTCTCAAACTTTTTTCAAAAAACTCTTAAGTTTAACATCCCTTATCATAACTTTAATTTTCTTAACTGCTTTTATTAAAATATTTTTAATTTTTGCTTAATATGGAATTTATTCTACCCAGTCTATTTTCATTTTTAATCACCTCATTTGCATTTTTTCCAACGATTAATTTGGCTAAAAAATTTAACCTTTTAGATAACCCCCGATTAAGACCACATCCTGCCCATATTCAAAAAAGAACTGTACCAAGAGCCGGAGGACTTGCCTGCTTTTTTGGCCTGTTAATTTCTATGCTGATCTTTACCCCGTTTGAAAAATATACGGGAGGAATAATTATTGGACTTTTATTGCTATTAATTGTTGGACTGCTTGATGATAAATTTCAAAATATTTCTCCATATTTGCGACTCTTTAGTCAGTTTTTAGCAGGACTTATCATTATTACGTCAGGAGTAGGAATAAAATTTATTACTAATCCTTTGGGAGGAATAATTTATCTGGATAATTTTATTGCATATATCCTAGCAATCATTTGGATTGTTTGGGTCATGAACATGATCAACTGGTCCAAAGGGGTAGATGGACAAATGCCAGGAATTGTAACTGTGGCAAGTATTATTTTGGGACTTCTTTCAATAAAACTTTATTTATTAGGAGATCCTGTTCAAGCAAATGTTGCCAAACTTTCATTTATTACAGCTGGTACTTCTCTTTCACTTCTGATTTTTAACTGGCATCCGGCAAAAATTTTTCCAGGGTTTAGTGGATCAACAATTTTGGGATTTATGATTGCCACTCTGGCAATTTTGTCAGGGGCCAAACTGGCAACAGCCGGTTTAGTACTTTTAATACCTGCAACGGATTTTGCCTATACATTTGTTAGAAGGATCCTGCAGAGAAAATCTCCTGTTTGGGGAGACCGGGGTCATTTGCACCATAAACTTTTAGAAAAAGGGTTTAGCCATCAAAAAATATCCTTGTTTTATATGCTGGCATCTGCTATTTTAGGGGCAATAGCCCTAAGTTTATCAAGTAGTGGTAAACTCTTTGCAAGTATTTTGATTGCCACAATAACATTAGGGGGAATCTTATGGTTAAACTTTTTTGGGGGATTATCAAATCAACGCGCCCCAGACAATGGATAAAAAATTTTGCAGTTTTTGCGGCTTTGATATTCTCCGGCAGTCTGCTTGACCAAAACGCTCAAATTAAAAGCATATCTGCATTTATTCTCTTTTGCGCTTTTTCATCTGCCACATATATATTAAATGATGTTTTTGACATAGAACGTGATAAACTTCATCCTTTTAAAAGAAGGCGGCCCATCGCATCAGGGTTAGTACCCATTCCATTGGTAATAGGATTGGCTCTTTTGGCAATTATTGTTGGTCTACCGCTGGCATATAAACTTTCTCCGGCATTTTTCTTTGCTTGTATCGCTTATCTTATTTTGCAAGTTTTTTATTCTTCTTACCTAAAACAAGTTATTTTAATCGACGTTTTGGTAATTGCTGCCGGATTTGTGTTAAGAGTATACGGAGGGGTATGGGCAATAGATGCCCATCTTAATGTCTGGTTCCTACTTTCTGTCTCATCTTTCGCACTCTTTTTGGCAATAGGAAAAAGAAGATCCGAGAGAACTTTAATGGAAGGACATGCTGGTCAACATAGGGAAACACTACTTCATTATCCGGAAAGCTTGCTGGATATATTAACTTCAATGTTTTCAACAGGTGCCTGGTTAACTTATGCTTTTTTTGCATTTTTACAACCCCCTATACAAACAAGCAGAGTCTCATCTTTTCTGGAAAGTTTTGCATTTCCATTCACTGAAGCAAAACTACTTATGGCAACAGTTCCGGTTGTAGTTTATGCAGTCATGAGATATCTCTACATTATTTATGAGAAAAAAGAAGGAGAATCACCCGAGAGAGTTTTACTTTCTGATAAACCACTTCTATCTGCAGCTATAATTTGGCTGATCATGATCATTGGGATTATCTATTACCTCGGAGCCTAAGGGAAAATCACTATTCAGCCGTCTTCTTCTCCACATATGTAGCTGAAACAAATCCTTCTGTACCGTCAGAAAGTCTAACTCTATCCCAGGCTCCTTGCTCTTCTAAAAGAATCAGTGTATCCCCTACTTTTACTTGAGCGATTTCCTTCCCCGCAGTTGAGGGCTTGTCTCTAACCCTTAAAAATCCGGTTGGTGTTGATTTGACAACTACCTCTGCAGTGGTTTTTATGACAGGAGTTGAAACAGTAGTTAAATCTGCTTCAGAAATCGCCAAATCTACTGAAATAATCAAATTGTACCCTTCAGGAAGATTAGCCCTGATACTTCTTTTTATATAATTTGGGTGGTCAATAAAAATTGTATGTTCCCCGGTTTGAGAGTTTACATTAAGAGGGCTGCTACCTACTTCATTCCCGTCAATGGTCACTTTAGCATCTGTTGGGTTTGAGATTAATGTTATTCCCTTACCTTTTTTTAAAGTTAGTACCTCCCCCGCAGATGAGGTAATATCTTTTGCTAAATCCCTGTTTATAATGCTTACCACTCCACCATTTAATTTAACACTCCCCTGCCAAACTGCCTGGTCTTTTTCTAACTTGACATTGTAATCCCCAACTTCTAAATCCTTTGTCTCATATGGAGTTTTACCAACCTCAACAGTATTTAAATAAACTGTTGCATCCTGCGGGGTTGAAGTAATAGAAATACCGCTCTTTTGTTTAATCCCCAAGGCATCAATTATAAAGTTACTAAACCGCAACATTAAAACCAAAATGCTAATAACAACTAGTGTATAAACTAAAACTTTTTTCATTTAGATATTACCTTCGCCATCAGGCGAAGGCAAGGTTCTGCGAGCGAGCAGTATCATTATTATACACTGCGAGCGAAGCAGGTCCTTATACTCTAAACACTTTACTTTTAGAGTTACGTCTGTTATTATACGCAACACTTCAAGGTAAGTTGTTTTGAAACACAAACAGAGAAGCCTTCTGCCTAGGGAAATTTTTGAAAGGGTCGCCCTAAATCATAAATTACCTAAAATTAGCCTAAGGTTACCCAAGAGGGTTTTATGGCTTTCAATAATGATTTCTCTTATATCCTTATCATTAGGGTATTATCCAACCTTCTCTATCCCTCCAGTAAAAAAAGCCCTTGCTCACGCCCAAACCCAGGAACAAAAAGGTGAGGTGATTGCCGACTCATTTCCACAACCGGTTATCCTTCCTCATCCGGGCTATTTATCAACCAAATTTTCATTTTGGCATCCGGGAGTAGATATTGCAACTTCTTTGGGTATGCCAATTCACCCAATAACTCAAGGGGTTGTGAAGGAGGAAGGAACTGATTTTTTTGGTCTGGGTAATTTTGTAGTTGTTAATCATGAAAAAGGTTTTCAATCAAAATATGCCCACATGGGGAAAATTTATGTCAAAGGTGGCCAGGAGGTTACAACTGAAAATATTTTAGGGGAAGTTGGATTAACCGGACATACTTCCGGCCCACATACTCATCTGGAAGTTACTTTACATGGAAAATATATTGACCCGCAAACAATCTTGCCGGGAATCCCTCCGATGCCCGCTTCGCAGCGAGGCGAGCCCACTAGGAAATAATTTCCCCTTCAACTGTCTGGAGTGGTGTACTTCTTAAACCAAACTGTTCCCGTTCTCTATTGATTAACCTTTCCAGTAAATTTTTTAATTCCAGCGGGTAATCTACATATTTTAAATTAATCTCACCTTTATTCATTCCTGCTGTGTTAATAATTATTGAACCATGATGCAAAAGTAATCGGTCAATTATTGATTGGTTTACTTCCAAATGAGTTATTTTGTCAAAAAGTGTTGCTGAAATTTTTACTCCAAATACCCCTTTTTTTATTACTACCCTTCTGGTTGTTAATAAATACCTATTGGAATGGTAAATATGCATGGTTTTTAGAATGCCTGCCAAAAACATAAAAGTAAAACCTAAGATCAATGCCCAGGTTTTCCCCAAATTTAGCAGCCACCCCAGACCTAAACCTATTCCAAAAAACAATAGTCCTGGAAATAGTAGATAAATAATAAATTTATTTCTCATAAATGCCTTGCTAAATCCTGTCACTAAAACTAACTCCTCATCTTCTGATAAATATTTGGCAAAAGCTTTTTTCTGTTTTTCGCTTGGAGACTCACGGTAATGAAATTTGGCCATTAAATAAAGTTTAGCACAACTTGTCTTTCCCTTGGACCATCAAGTTCTATCAGTACTACTAATCTTGCTTTGAAACAAAGGGCGTTAAAAATTTCGAAGTTTTGCGACTCAGGGGAAACCGAAACTGACCACCAACAACAGTTGGGGGAATTTCGGAGGGGTAAAATACCCGAGGAGCAAAACGAGAAATTTAGCCCGACTTTCCAGCAAGAAACTTTTGTCATACTTTTGGTTACAAAAGTATGAAAGAAAATTAATATTCACCCATGCCTTGAGGCATTGGAGGAGCTGGAGGAGTTGGTTCTGGTTTGTCAGCAATCAGCACTTCTGTTGTCATAACCATCACAGCCACTGATGCGGCATTTTGCAAAGCTGACCTGGTTACTTTAACAGGATCAATAATCCCTGCTTTTATTAAATCTTTTACTTTTCCATCCAAAACATCAATTCCCGAAGGTCCACTCTCATCCATCACTTTTGATAAAGCTATCCCATCATCCATTCCGGCATTTTTAACCAGTATCCTGAAAGGCTGCTCCAAAGCTTTCTTGACAATTTCTACTCCCACTTTTTCCTCTCCATCAGCCACAATTCCATCCAAAATTTTAGCTGCCCTAAGTAAAGATATCTCTCCTCCGGGAACAATTCCTTCCTCAATTGCCGCTTTTGTTGCAGCCACTGCATCTATAACTCTTTCCTTTTTCTCTTTTAATTCCACCTCTGTTGCAGCTCCCACATTTATCACCGCTACTCCACCGGTTAGTTTAGCCAGCCTTTCCTGCAGCTTTTCTTTGTCAAACTCGCTGTCAGATGAAGCCAGTTCACGTCTTATTTGAGCAATTCTGGCTTCAATTGCTGACCTTTTACCCTTACCATCAACAATTAAAGTATTATCTTTATCTGATGTGACTCTTCCAGCTCTTCCCAAATCATCCACCTCAACTGATTCAAACTTGGTGCCGGTATCTTCAGATATAACCTTTCCACCTGTTAAAATTGCAATATCCTCCAGCATCTCTTTTCTTCTGTCTCCAAATCCCGGAGCTTTAACAGCCAGAATATTAAATGTTGAGCGCAGTTTATTAACTACCAAAAGTGCTAAAGCTTCACCTTCTACCTCATCTGCAATAATGACCAGATTTTTGCTAACCTGGACAAACTTTTCCAAAAATGGCACTAAATCAGCAGCTGAAGAGATCTTTTTATCAGTAATTAAAATATAGGCATCCTCAACTTCCGAGTTCATTTTATCGCTGTCAGTTACAAAATAAGGGGACACAAAGCCTTTATCAAATTCCATACCTTCTTTATAATCAACGCTCAAATCCATTGTTTTACCATCCTCAACTGTGACTACCCCGTCTTTGCCTACTTTTTCTAAAGCCTCGGCAATTAAATTTCCGATCTGGGAATCTGCTGCAGAAATGGTGGCAACCTGGGCCACTTCTTCCTGGGTAGTCACTTTTTTACTCATTTTGGCCAGCTCTTCAACTAAGGCATCAACTGCCTTTTCAACCCCTTTTTTCAAAATCATCGGGTTTGCCCCGGCAGAGATATTTTTTAATCCCTCAAGCACGATTGCTTTTGCCAAAATTGTGGCAGTGGTGGTGCCGTCACCTGCCACATCTGCTGTTTTGCTTGCTGCCTCTTTTAAAAGCTGTGCTCCCATATTTTCAAATGGGTCTTCCAGATCAATTTCTTTGGCCACAGTTACCCCGTCATGAACCACATTTGGAGCTCCCCACTTTTTATCCAAAGCCACATTCCTGCCTTTTGGACCTAAAGTTGTGGCCACAGCATCTGTTAAGGTATTAATACCCTTAAGTAATTTCTCTCTTGCATCAGCATTAAATTTTAATATCTTAGCCATTATGATTTCCCTGCATTCTCCCTGTTAAATAACCAAGAGGGAGTATGTTGTTTAACAAATGTTTCCAATCTATTCCAAGCTTCCCCCTCTTCTATTATTGAAGAAAGCGGCCTTTTGTTTCCCTCAATTCCTTCATCTTCTATCGATACAGTCTTTTCACCAACATGCTGCATACCTGCAATTACACCAGTTAAACGAGCACGTCTAATTGCAAGTTTTATATGTGTAACTACATCAGGATCCAATATCCCACTTCCTAGAATATACTTCATTCTTTCTTCATTAACACGACGCTCAAACCTAGTTCCAACATGCTCCATATATTTTCCAACTGCCTCAATATCTCTTTGTAAATCTCTTTCTGCCATATTAGTTCTCCAAAATTGCCATTAAATCATCAAATTTTACCAGTTTGTATTCTACACCCGAAA
This sequence comes from uncultured Gammaproteobacteria bacterium, assembly GCA_964547465.1. Lineage (GTDB taxonomy): Bacteria > Patescibacteriota > Microgenomatia > Daviesbacterales > UBA10151 > CAZJNI01. The sequence goes on along the minus strand of CAZJNI010000001.1, from coordinate 95,311 downwards.
CTTTTATCTCATCCCCGCCCCATTTTTTATAAACCACTTTATCTCCTACTTTTACTGGACATTTTACAACTTTGCCATTTTCCATAACCATATCATCTCCACAGGCTATGACTGTTCCCTGGGCTGGTTTTTCCTGGGCTGATTCCGGCAGGATTATTCCTGATGCAGTTTTAGTATCTGCCTCACTAGGTTGCACCAAACAATAACCCATTAAAGGTTTAATACTCACTTTTGGACTTGTATTTTTATTTATTTTTGGCATATGAAAAACTTATGAGGCAGGATCGAGTAAGAGTTATACCAAAAACTAGCAGTAGATGTCAAGGACTGATGAAATCAGTCCGCGATCCTGAGCGTAGTCGAAGGATCAAGTCTTGCTAATTTTTTGTCTGTATAGCTTTAAAATTTTTAGCCTGATATCCTGCGGGTGAAAATACAAAGCCCCGTCTTCTATCCGCTCCATGCCTTGTGGTTTTTGCATAATCTTAAGCTGCAACCATTTAGTAATGTTTTCTAAAAATGTCATTGCGAGCGAACCCTGTGAGCGTGGCAATCTCTTTTCTAGATTGCTTCGTCGTTTCACTCCTCGCAATGACGTATCAACATCACCCACCCAATTTGGTAAAAACTTAAAAGCCCAGTCATTATCTTCAAGGTATTTCTGATAAACCCCATCCCTTTGCCATAAAACTTTCATCTGTAATACTTCATGTGCAAGGTATATATCTTTGTTACTTTGCTCTAATTTATCTTCTTCGAGTAAAGTATTTACACAAAGCTTTCCGGCAATTTTTCCACCCATTTCTCCAACTTTTCTTCTTTGTCCCACCATTGAAAGTGTTCCCAGAATAAATAATCTACTTATCCATAACCTGTTTTTACTAGTAATAATAAATAAATCAATATCATCCTGCTTTGAAGCATTTTCCATAGCCAGCCCCCCTGAAATCCCCACCAGTTTAATCCATGGAATCAGTTTCAGGATAGAGGTGAGTATTTTTGCTTTTGTTAAATACTTAACTGATTGTTTCTCTTCGTGATTTCTCTTTACTACCAAATTAGCTCTTCTTGTTAAAAAATAATATCCATTTTTACTTTTTACTTTTGACTTTTGACTTAAGCGCAGCAATGCTTTTTCCATCTGCCTTAATGTTGTTTTCCTCCCTATCAACCACTTATGTATCTCAAAAATCTTTAAGGGATAATCAAAAATATCTGCATAAACTAAGGTTTTCAGGATCGCTTTTTCCATGCGGGTAATTTACCATGTATAATTAGCTTCATGCAAATAACAGATAACTACCAAATGTCCAAACTTACCACGCTAAATATAGGTGGTCCTGCTAAAAAATTTGTGGCCATCCAATCTGAAAAAGAATTAATTGAGGTCATCCAATATGCCAAAAATAATAATATTGATTATCTGGTAATCGGCGGTGGCAGCAATCTGTTAGTTTCAGACGAAGGAGTAGATAAGTTAATTATTAAAAATGACATCAAGGGCATTTCCACCTCGAAGGTGGGCCTTGACTCCTTCGAGGTGAGTGTTAAATCAGGAACTATCCTGCAAGATTTAGTGGACTATACCATTTCCCATGGTTTATCTGGATTACATAAACTCACCGGTATTCCAGGAACAGTTGGAGGTGCAGTATACGGAAATGCCGGAGCATATGGCCAGACAATTTCCGACCACCTAGCCGAAGTGACAATCCTTAACCCTTCTGTCATTGCGAGCGAACACAGTGAGCGTAGCAATCTAGATTTAAATCAAGATTCCAACGTCGCTTCGCTCCTCGGAATGACATTAAAAAAAGACCAATGTGGATTTAACTATAGAGACAGTGATTTTAAAAGAAACCATTCTATTATTCTGGAAGTCACTTTCCAGCTGGAAACAAAAAATGCGATCGCTCAAAATGTTTCCAGTTCATTACAAAAGGAAGCAGATGAAGTTTTACAAAAAAGACTGATTAAATATCCTCCCGGAATAAAATGCCCCGGTTCTTTTTTTAAAAATATTGTAGCTTCTACTTTACCAAAAGAAATTTTGTCTAAAATCCCTTCAGAAAAAATTATGTATGGAAAATTGCCGGCCGGAGCTTTGCTTGAAGAAGTTGGAGCAAAAGGAGATTCTTTGGATGGAATATACATTGCAGATTATCATGCAAATTTATTTATAAATAAAGGCAATGGTACTGCTAAAGCATTTTATGATCTGGCCAAAAAATATGCTGATAAAGTTAAACAAAAATTTGGAATAACTCTAGAACCCGAAGTCCAACTAATTAACCTCCCACCCATTTTAACTTAAGTTATTTTAAATCTTCTAGCCGGTCTTCTGTGATTTCTGTTTGTTTGAAAATTTTTCTCAAAGTTCCCTTCGGAACTGGTCCAGGATGAACTGCCACTTGAGTCTAGCGGCCCTATTTTAACACAAAAACGACAATTTTAACTAAACAGCCATACTAGGGTTTAACTGCCACCATGCTTATTTCTACTTTGGCACCAAGAGGAAGTTCTTTAACGCAGATTGCCTCCCTTGCTGGATAAGGATCAGAGAAGTAGCTTTTGTAAACCTCATTTACCATACTATAAAGTGACATATCAGTTAAATAAATTGTAGTTTTAACAACATCTGCAAAAGAAACACCAGCTGCTTCTAAAATTGCAGATAGATTCTTCATTATTTGATGGATTTGCTCTTCAATTGTTCCTTCCAGAAGCTTACCCTCTGGAGTCAAACAAATTGAACCTTGAGTAAATATAAAGTTGTTTGCCACAATTGCCTGGGAATGAGGACTGGAACCTGGCAATGGAGCTTTATTTGTTTCTACTTTAAATTTCATTCTTCCCAGATTATACTCTTATCAGGCAAATTCTTTCTCGTCAACCAGCTCATAAATCTCTAAAGGCACTTCTTCATAAGGATGATTTTTCTTGATTGCAGAAACTACATCTTTTACTTTTTCTTTTTCACAAATTACCTCTATTCTTTCCTCTTTCACCTTTGATTCTTTTCCTACCTCACCTATTGTTGGATGAGCGCCTTTATCTGGAGTAAATCTACCCACTCCCTTGGTAGAAAAGCTGGCATGATGATAATTTCCCAAAACTCCGGCTCCCGCATCTCCCATTGCTTTTCTTACTTTTTTAGCATCTTTTATTGGAACAAAAGTGATAATTTTAAACATATTCTATTGTGGGCTGGCAGCAGGTTGATTTTGCAGCGTGCCTAAAACCTGGGTTACTCCTCTGGCAACTGTTTGCAGAGCAACTTGCGGATCAGTCCCGGCCAAAGTAGCATTTATCCCGTCTTCAAAATATTTTATCATTTGATCATTTACCCCGTTGTCAAAAGTATTAGATGCTAAATACCAAAACTTATAAACAGGTCCCTGGGCAACAAATGCCCCGACTATTGGATCATTAGCTAATTCCCCATTTAAAGAAACCAGAGAATATGGTTCCCCAAATAGTCTGACTTTGGAAGCTTCCTGATAAAGAATTCTCTCTGCTTCTGATGAAGTTAAAAACTTTACAAACTTCCAGGCCTCTTTTGGATTTTGACTTTTGCTAGATACTGCCTCTGCCCAAAAGCTGGCCCAAGCCACATTTCTACCGGAAAGCTGCGGCACCGGAGCAACCTTAAATTTTAAATTAGGATTTGCTATCCGCAGTTCATGGGCTCTCCAGGAAGGAGCAAAATAAAAACCAAGCCTTCCTTGCTCAAACATAGTGGTGGAGTTTGGCAAGTTTACATCCCAGGTTTTCTTTCTTGGATCTGTGATAAATCCTGTATAAAATCTGAAAACTTCAGCCACTGCATCTGTGGCAGGATTGCTTAAATTAACTCCAGGCTGTTGCAAAAGCAGCAGTCCTAAAATATCACTCCAATGATCCACATTTGAGGCAGTACCCATGGCAGCTCCTGCAGTTTTAATGCCAGATTGATCCTTTACAGTCATTTTAGTTGCAGCATCTATAAATTCCTGCCAGTTTTTTGGCACTTTTCCTCCAATATTATTTAAAAGCTCTTCATTATAAAAAAGCGCCAACCCGTCAATTTCCATGGGTGAGGCATAAATCTGATTATTTTTTACAAAAGAGTCTAGGGCAATTGGATAATAAAGGCTTTTATACTCTGAAAGAGTAAAAACATCAGCAGGCGCAGATAATAAAAAATTATCTTTTAAAAACATCTCCAGCCATGAATTGTGTATCCTGAAAATATCCGGTCCTACCCCTGCCTGGATTTGGGCTTGTACCCTGGTCCGATAATTTATAGAAGATTTTCTCTCGTAGGTAATTTTTACATTGGGATTTTGCTGTTCATATTTGGCAATTAAGGGTTTTATTAGTGCATCTTCTTCCCAAAGGCCCCAATAGGTTAAATTTATTGGCCCCTCCGGAGCTTTTGTTTTATTAAAAAGAGATATGCCTGGACCAAATTTCCAAAAAAGGAATCCAAAAACAATGGCTAAAGATAAAACAATGATAATGATTCTCTTCATGATATAGATCCTTCGTCGTTTCGCTCCTTAAGATGACAAAGTGTGTTAGAAATTTTACACACTTTGTCAATTATACCCTAAAAAGGTACAATAACGCCGATGAGTAAGATCAAGTTTGCCAAAAAAATATCTAAAATATGGAAAAAATTTAAACCAAATTTATTACCAGCCAGTCTTTTTTTGACACTTTTAATACTGCTATTTCTCACCGTTGAGGCAATCTTTTCTGATAAATATTATCCGGAAACTTATATTGGTGACAGCAATGTTACTTTTTTAACCAAAGCCCAGGCTATTCAAACTATAAATGCCAAATTTAGTCAAAGAGCCAGCCAAAAACTGACATTTAGCTTAAATGGTCAAAATTTTATTATTAATCTGGCCAGCTCATCAGCCAAACTAGATTATCAAATAATCGATGAATCTTTCTTCCCCACACATACAACCCCCCTGTCTTATAGATTATTATTTCAGCTAAAGGCCCTTTTTTCTAAAGCTCAATTTACGCCAAAAATTTACTTTAATTTAAACAGTCAAATTGATGATATTAAAAAGGAAGTTTTCCAGCCTTCCAGTAATGCTCAATTAATTTTTGATGATAGCAATATTCAAATAATTGAGGATAAAAATGGATCAGAGTTGGATGAAGACAAACTTCAAAAGATGATTGAAGATTACCTTATTTTTGGTAATACCAGATCAGATTTACCCTTAAAAGTTGTCCCTCCTAAAATCACCACAGACCATGTTAGGCTCGCAAAACAGGCTTTGGAATCATCCCAAATTGAACCAGTTAAATTAATTTTTAATCAGCAAACCTGGACTTTGGATACCAAACAATTACTGGCAATTCTGGATTTAAGCAGTGGACAAAATTTACTCCTTGATAAGGATAAAACTAATCTCTATTTGCAAAAAATAGCTTCAGAAATTGACCAGAATGTTCAAGAGGGTTTGTTTGATTTTAATCCTGCAACAAAGAAAGTGAGCGCTTTTAAACCATCACAGGAAGGAAGAAGCTTAAATTTGGATAAAACTTATCAGTTAATTACAGATGCCTTTCAAAATAACGGATCAAAAAGCATTAATTTACCAGTCGATATAATAAAGCCTAAAATCCAAACCTCTGATGTTAACTCTCTTGGTATTAAAGAGCTGCTAGGTCAGGGCATTTCTAATTTTGCCGGATCTATTCCTAACAGAATTTATAATGTTAATTTGACTGCTTCAAAATTAAACGGAATATTAGTCCCACCGGGTGAGATTTTCTCATTTAATCAAACCGTGGGTGATATTACAGCAGCCACAGGATTTAAACAGGCTTATGTGATTAAAGAAGGCAGGACTGTTTTAGATGACGGGGGCGGGGTTTGCCAGGATTCAACCACACTTTTTAGGGCAGTATTAAACGCGGGATTGCCTGTTGTTAAAAGAACAGCTCATGCGTACAGGGTTGGCTATTATGAGCAGGGATTTCCAGCTGGCTTGGATGCCACTGTTTTTTATCCATCGGTTGATTTTCAATTTAAAAACGACACCACTGCTCATATTTTAATCCAGGCTTATACCACCGGATTAACCTTATATATTGATTTATACGGCACATCTGATAATAGAGTGGCCAATATTACAAAACCAATTGTGACTAACGTAACTCCACCTCCACCGGAATTAAGACAGGATGATCCAACTTTGCCAAAAGGTAGCGTTAAACAAGTGGACTGGCCAGCCTATGGTGCAACCGTGACATTTTCCAGAACAGTTACTAAGAATGGTGAGGAAATTATTAATGAAACTTTTAAATCAAACTATAAGGCCTGGCAAGCGATATACCTTGTGGGAACTAAAGAAAACTGATACCTTAATATTATGATTTTAGTTACTGGTTCGCTAGCTTTTGATCATATTATGGATTTTCCAGGTAATTTTTCAGATCACATTATGCCTGATAAAATTCACCAGATTAACCTGTCGTTTTTAGTTAACACTTTGTCTAAGCAAAAAGGCGGAACTGCCGGAAATATTGCTTACAACTTGGCCCTTCTCAATTCTCCTGTGTCTATTTTAAGCGTGGCAGGTAATGATTTTTCATCATACGCCACCTTTTTAAAAGAGGTTGGTGTTGATGTATCAAACATTAAAATTATTGAAGACCAGCCTACTGCATCCGCATATATCATGACTGATAAAAATGATAACCAGATTTCAGCATTTTACCCCGGAGCAATGACAAAAGCATCTTCTTTATCGTTAAATGGGATACAGACTAATTTTGTTGCTATCACTCCGGATGATCCTAAAGCTATGGTGAAATTTGCTAAAGAAGCAAAAGGATTGGGGGTAGAACACATGATTGATCCAGGGATGCAACTTCCAGCTCTAAATACAGAAGATCTTAAGGAAATGGTTAATGGAGCTACTATCTTAATAGGTAATGATTATGAAATATCTTTGTTAAGTAACAAGTTACAAGTGACAAGTGACAAGCTAGTGAAACAAGTGAAAATTCTAATTACTACCTTAGGAGAAAAAGGATCCACAATCCAAACAGCTGGTCTGCCTGACTCACCTTCCAGGAGTCCGGGCCCACCTGGAAGGTGGCAGATTGGGGCTGCAAAACTAAATGAGGTAATTGATCCCACAGGAGCTGGGGATGCTTATAGAGCAGGATTTTTAGCAGGATATCTTAAAGGTTTGGATTTACAAATTTGTGGGCAAATGGGGGCAGTTGCATCTTGTTACGCCATAGAAAAATATGGTACAACTTCTCATACATTTACAATGGAGGAGTTTAAAGCAAGATACAAAGAAAATTTTAATAAGGAGCTACCCTACCCGTCATTGCGAGGAGCGTAGCGACGAAGCAATCTTATTAATATAGATTGCCACGGTCGCCTTTGGCGACCTCGCAATGACGTAAAAGAGTATATGAAATCTGATATTAAAGATAAAAATTTAGCTGCAAAAGGAAAACTACGCATTGAGTGGGCTGGGTCACAAATGAAAGTACTCCAGCTTATCCATGAGCGTTTTGCCAAAGAAAAACCTCTTAAAGGTATCACTTTAGGAGCTTGCTTACATGTTACCTCTGAAACAGCTAATTTAATGATTGCCTTAAAAGAGGGCGGGGCTGAATTAGCTTTATGTGCTTCCAATCCTTTATCCACCCAGGATGAAGTAGCTGCATCACTGGTTGAAGATTATGGTATTTCAACTTTTGCCATCAAAGGTGAGGATAACACCACTTATTACAAACACTTAAATGAAGTTTTGGATTTTAAGCCGCAAATTACCATGGATGACGGGGCGGATTTAGTAACATTACTTCATACAGAAAGAAAATCTCAACTAAAGCAAGTAATTGGCTCATCTGAGGAAACCACCACCGGTGTAATAAGGCTAAGGGCCATGTTAGAAGACGGGACTCTTAAGATTCCGGTGATGGCAGTAAATGATAGTGCCACCAAGCATATGTTTGATAATAGATACGGCACCGGCCAGTCAACCATTGATGGAATATTGCGGGCTACCAATGTGCTTTTGGCAGGCAAGAAATTTGTGGTGGTAGGCTATGGCTGGTGCGGCAGGGGCCTGGCCACCAGGGCTAAAGGCATGGGAGCCCAGGTAATTATTACAGAGGTAGATGCTACCCGGGCTTTGGAGGCAACCATGGATGGGTTTGAAGTCATGCCTATCTCGCAAGCTGTAAAACTGGCTGATATTATTTGCACAGCCACCGGTAATAAATCTGTTATTTCCCTTTCTGATTTAAAAAATTTAAAAAATGGGGCGATTGTAGCCAATACCGGACATTTTAATGTGGAGTTTGACTATGATGGATTGGTTAAGGAGGCTAAAAACAGAAGACACTTAAGAGAAAATTTAGAGGAGATTACCCTGGAGGGGAATAAAAAACTATTTGTTTTAGGTGAGGGTAGATTAATTAATTTGGCTTCAGCAGAAGGCCACCCCCCTGATGTAATGGATATGAGCTTTGCTAACCAGGCTTTGGCTGCAGAATATTTAGTTCAAAACCGTGGCAAATTAAAAGTTGGCGTACACACCATCCCCAAAGAATTGGATCAAATGATTGCTTCTCTTAAGCTAGAATCATTAGGCATAAAAATAGATAAACTCACCTCCGAGCAGGAAAAATACCTATCCTCCTGGAACGAAGGAACTTAAAATAACTTACCAGACTGTTTTCAGACCATAATTTTTATAGCCTGCAAAACCTGAATCATTTGTTACTAAAATGTAATCCCCAGTTATGGCTTGCCAGGCAAGCATTAAATCAAATGGGTCTTTATTCGTAGAAAAGCTTTGCTTATTTCCCAATCTTGTAAGTTTGTAAACCGAAGCAGCCGTGGCGGAGGACAAATCTAAAATTATAAAACCGGCACGATTTGAGTATTCGTAGAGCTCATCCGGGGTAGTACCTTTAAGGTCAAGTTTACCGATTGCATATTTTAAGGAAATTTCCCAGAATACTATTGCACTCACCCAGAAGGTATTATCTTTGCTTTTAATAATTTTTCTTATCTTTGGTGAAAGTTTATCAGGATAAATAATACTCCATATAAGAGTATGTGTATCTAATAAATAATTCATTGGCCAAGAAATTCATTAATTGTCATTTTGAAATCCTTAGCAAATTTAACTGAAGCCTTACCTTCTAACAAGCCTAATTTGATCTTTTTTTTCTTCTGGTAACTTTGATAAGGGATCATTACACCAATTTTTTCCTTTTTTTTGCCGAAAGATACTACAACTTCCTGGCCTTGAAGAAGCGCTTGTATAACTTCAGAAAATTTAGCTTTGAACTCTCCTACAGTTAATTGAGTCATATAAAATATTATACCACATTTTCTTGACAACTTGTCAAGTAATCGCAATATTGTGTTCCAGAAAAAACCTGGCCTCCTGGAACGAAGAAACTTAAGGTTTTTTAAATTAAAGCTCCCACTCCCCATAAACTTTATCTGCAAGTGGTCTTCTGCTTAACTCTTTATACAAACTATCAAAGTCCGCTTTTACAGGCGGCTGCTTTAAGGACTGTTTATTTTCTGGTAGAATATTTCCTTCAGGTAGTATAACTGGTTCTAAACATTCTCTACCCATTTTTACCTCCTTTCTCCTCTAATTAGTCTGATTAAATACGATTTCCAACCAGGTTGATTGGCTGATAAAAAATCATCTAATTCCTTTATCTCTGGCACAAGTTCATCAACAGGTTCACCGTGACTGCTCTTTACACCAATTATCCTGCGGACTCTTTTAAATCTAGCCATTGCTTGATCCGCTGTCTTAATTCCATGTTTCAATTTTATTTCAAATTCAGCCATAAGTTTCCATTAAAAAACCTCTCCTAAGAGAGGTTAATTTTTGCTAAAAGCCTAATCCTCCCTTGCGGGCTTGGGTGTAGCACCGTGCTTTCAGGTCGGTTGCTGGATGGATCATCGGGCCAAATCCCGCGCCCTGAAGTGAAATTTATTTCTACTTCATGGGTCTCCCCATCACTCTTGATTAATATTTAATTGTAAAACTACTATATAACAGGAAGCTTATTTTTGTCAACCTGCTACCAGCAGGCAGGTAACTTGACATTCAAAACAACTTATAGGCATACTGAAAGAGCCGTCTGATATGTCTGTAATAGAAAAACTTGCAGGAACTTCTACTCCCTCAGTTGCCTATTTCTCAATGGAGTTTTGTATAAATCCCGATTTACCTATATATTCAGGAGGTTTAGGAGTTTTAGCAGGAGATAACCTTAAAGCAGCTACTGATCTAGATCTTCCAGTTGTAGGAGTAGGAATATTTTACCATCATGGCTATTTTAGACAAAGATTTAGAGAAGATGGCTGGCAGGTAGAAGAATACCCTCTGGTGGATCCCAAAGCTGCTAATCTTAAAACTTTAGTTGATAAAGAAGGCCTCCCAGTTACTATTACAGTGCCTATTGAGGAAAGAGAGGTAAAAGCAGGAGCCTACACGTTGGACAATCTTCCTATAGTACTATTGACCACCGATGTTGAAGGGAATACCGAGGAGGACAAAATGATTACTGCTCATTTATATGGAGGGGTTGATGAAAATGATAAACAAACCAGAGTCAGACAAGAAATGATTTTAGGAATAGGTGGTAAGAAAATGCTGGATAAGTTAGGCCTCAAAGTAGCAGTTGATCATATGAATGAAGGACATTCTGCTTTCTTAACCATAGCCAGAGTTGAAGAGCTGGTTGAAAAAGGATTATCTGCTGATGAAGCATTAATACAGGTAGAAGAAAATCAATTATATACCAATCATACCCCAGTTCCTGCGGGTAACGATATTTTCCCAGGAGAAGTTTTGGAAAGAGAGTTTTCTTCACACATATCTTTATTAGGACCAGCGGGTTTTACTACCTTAAGAGATCGGGCAAACCATTTGGATAATCAACCTGCTGGTAGTTGGTCTCAGTCAAATTTTGCCCTCTCTACATCAAGATACGCTACAGGAGTTAGTAGACTTCATTCAGAAGTCTTAGCAGTTCAATGGAACAGAAATAAAGTTGATTATGTAACAAACGGGGTCCATCATAGCTGGATGGATGATGAAATAAAAGCCTTAATTGATTCTGATCAGGAAAGGTTTGTTAAAAAACACACTGATCCTGATTATATGCGCTGGAGAATGGAGCAAGTAGATCCACAAGAGCTAAGAGACTTACGAAATAAAAAGCGTAGAGAAGCAGATGATTTTGTAAATTCTTATTTAGAAAAACCCCTTTTGGATCCTGATACTCTACTGATAGGTTATGCTAGAAGGGCTACTACTTATAAAAGATTAGACTTGCCATTTCATGATCCAGATAAACTTCATTCTATCTTAACTGACTCTGAACATCCTATCCAAATTGTTTTAGCTGCTAAGGCTCATCCTCAGGATACACAGGGAAAAGAAATGATCCAAAGATTAGTTAATTGGACTAAAGATACAAAATTTAGAAAAAATACCCTTTTTATCCCTGATTATGATAGTAGGATTGCCAAATATTTAGTTGTGGGCTCTGATGCTTGGCTAAATGTGCCTGAGAAAGGAAAAGAGGCCTCTGGTACAAGTGGAATGAAAAGTGGGATGAATGGTGGACGTCAACTTTCGGTAGATGATGGCTGGATGAATGAAGTTCCCATAGATCTGTTCCTTAAAATAGAAGACGACAGAGATCCTAAAGTTGTAGCAGATAGAATATACCAGCTTATGCAGGGAAGAATGATTCAAGAATTTTATACAAATGACGGAGCACCCTTAGGAGAAACTTGGATGAGAGAAGCTATGCGCTCAATGGCATACATAATAACTCACTTCAGTGCATCTAGAATGACGAGTGAATATAATGCTAGATTCTATCAACCTTTAATGAAACAAGCTTTGGTAGCTGCTTAGATTTATGAGGTTTTTCATAGCATTAGAAATACCGAGTGAGAATATCCCTTCCTTTCAGGCTATACAGGCCAAATTGCATACATTAATTCCTCAAGCCAGATTAACTGATTTAGATAAAATTCACCTGACTTTAGCCTTTTTAGGTGAACAACCGGATGAACTTAAAGATAAACTGACCCAGATTATTCAGGCAGCAATTTCGGGAGTTGCAAGTTTTGAGGTAACCCCGGCCTATATAGATGGATCTCCCAATATCCATCATCCAAATATTTTATGGGTAGGAGTGAAGGGAGATATTGATAAAGTTTTGCTGATCAGGGAATATATCAAAGACGGTCTGGCTTCTTTGCACCTGCCGGTTGATGAGCGCAGGTTTGTCCCCCATATTTCCATTGCCAAATTTAACAAGGAATTTTCAGTTGATAGGAGCTTAGAAGCAAATTTGGAAAAAATCATGACAGAAGATTTAACCCCAATTCAAATTTCCTCCATTAAACTCTTTGAATCCGTGCCCAACGAAGGCTTCCATAAACACAATACCCTGGCAGAAATAAAACTTGACAAGAATTAAGCAAATTTGTTAAAATTTAATAGTATGAGCACGATAACTATTTCTCTTCCACAACAAATTGCTAAAAAAATAGATACAGAAACCCGCAAAATGGGCTTTGCTACACGTTCTGAATTCATTAGAAACCTACTCCGCAAATATTTTACTCAAGAGGAACTAAAACTTGAGCCATTTGTATCAAGACCTTTAGAGGAAATAGAGCAGGGTTTATCTCAAACCGGGAAATATAATCAAAAATTTATTAAAAGCGTTATCAAAGGATTAAAAGACTCTTCTTTCTATGAAGGTAAAACCTCTTAAAGCCAGGCTGGTTAAATATATTACTAATCGTGCTCTCACTGAAAAGCTCAACAAGCAGATCCAATTATTAGAAGAAAATTTTAACTATCCTTCACTGAATATAGAGAAATTAGAACCAAAAGATTTTAATCTGTATTCATTTAGAATTGATAGAAAGTACAGGGCCATATTTAACATCACAGAGGTTGGAGAAATTGAAATACTTGATATAAATGATCATTATCAATAAAGCTTCCACTCCCACATTACTTTGGCAGAAGTTAAATTAGCTTAATAAGTCCTGCCATCTTTCAGGAAGATTAAAACTGCCCTCTTCCTGTAGCTGTTTTCTTCTTTGGCTATACCAATGATTAGTAACAGGTTCACTGTCACGAGCAAAAATAGCCAAACAAACTATCATTTCTTTTTTATATTCCTCTTCTCCTACTCTCTCAGCTAATGCTAATCTTAAAACTGGGTTTTCAGATGAAAATTGCGGATCTTGTAGTAATTGCCTGTAAAAAACATCTGATTTCTTTGCCTCATAAAACACTACATCTTCGGCAGTATGCGCCCATAAACTATGTACTCTATAGTCATAATCTAAAAGACGCTTTGTAAGCTCTTTTCCATGATTTACTACACCATCATCTTCAATAAAAGGGTAAAGCTCAAGTTTTCCTTTCAAAGGAGAACCATATACTGCATAAAGTCCTCTTCTAATGATCCCTATTGGAATAACTCTGTCAGGGTAAAAATCTTTAGCCGAAGAATTAAAGTGTCCTATCAATTTAAAAGGTAGTTTGGGACCATCTATTTCTGTAATTATTCTTTCTTGAGTCATTTTATTTTCCTTTCACCTCTAATCTTTGTGTCATATGCTATGTGATTTGATAAATCTACTCTCGAGCAGGTACTAATAATGGAGCAACTCTAACTTTGCTATAGCTAACATGAGGGTAAACTTTAAGAACTTCTAAACCATCCAATTCACGGAAACACCCAATAGCAGCATAATAAGCGTCTGTCAAACCTGATGTAACAGTTATAACTTTAGCATACTCATAATTCCTGCCATGCAATTGAATTCCTCTGTCATAATAAGCAAAGACCAATCCGCAATGAGTTGGAGCATCTCCAATAATCGCCTCTGCACCACCTATTTTCATACGACCCTTTATATCTTCATGAGCATATTGCTCAACCATTTCTTTTTGTTGTTCAAAATTTTTAGAGTCACTATTTGGTATGTACAACTGTGGTGATCTATCTGGATGATATGTGAGTGCTCTTGGATTAATGGCAACTTGAGTGGGCCTAGGCAGTAATCTCATGAATTCACCATCCTGATCAATAACAAAAAAGGGTCTACCAGCTGCCTTTAAAACACTTAATGATGCAACGAATGGATCAAAAATTTCGAAACCGTTCCTCTGTAAATCTCTTTTTGCTCCATCAGTAAACTCTGTTCGACCAATTGGTTGATTGAAAGAAGTATATGGCATTACTTGCGTAGAGTTAGGATCTATAACACCGCCAACTACTAACAAGGCTCTAGCTAATTCTTGAATTCCTTCTATTCTTATTACACTCATTTTATTTTCCTTTCTTAAAATACATAAAGTTTTTGCTATAAATGTCAGTGCGTCATTTCACTATCAAATCTACTTCTGATTGTTTGACAAAGTTTTATGTAGTCCAGATCAAGGCCGCTCTCTGGCAACACAGCTCTGACGATTGGGAAGTCACCGTATAGAAGGTGAGGGTCAAAATGTAATTCCAAAGGTTGGCGTTCCTGATCAATCACTGTTGGTAGAGCCTTATTAATTAGTCTTTTCATACCCTGCCTTACTTGGTTAAACTCTTGTGCTTCTACTTCAGGGACAAGACTAATTACACTAACAAGATGCATGGCTGATTTCTCTTGCTGTTCTTGCTGAGGCAAGCATAGACTTATTTTTTCCAGGAATGTTTTAAATCCAATCTGGTTACCTTTTCCAGGTCTGGTAAAAGCTACGACCATATTACTAAGCTCGTTTATAGTAAAGTAAGTTATATTTGAAAATCCTGAAGGGGAATCGACTAGGATATAATCATAGGCTGTTAGATCTCTCCGCATCCGAATGGCAAGCTCATCGCTGACAACCCCAAAGCTATCTATATCAGACTGAAACTGATCGAGTCGACCTAGATATGATTCACAATTAGCAGTAGTGACAGGGAGGAAATCAAAACTATGCCGGCTACCTGAATTTGCAGAAGTTAGACTACTTGGTAATCGAAGGTGTTTCAGATATCTTTTTCCTTTGAGAAGACCTTGAATTGCACCATCTTCATAAAGCAAATCTGAGTCACCCATTAAACTATAAAATATATCGAGCACTCCTCCTTTACTGTTTGGAGCTAGTTCAGGAGTGAGCCTTGGTTTATCAAAATCCAAATCAATTAAAAGTGTCCGTTCTCCAGAAGCTGCCAGTAAAGCAGCCATATTATAAGCAGCTAAACTACGACCTACTCCACCTTCAGTGGAATAGAATGTTACAAAGCGTCCTTTTGGTATTTCTGGTGTTATTGCCATTTTATTTTCCTCTCTATAAACATAGTTTTAAGCGAATAGAAAAGATTTTGCTGTTGGAAATCTTGTCAGATAATAGTCATTTAAAAGCCATTCTGTAGATGCTTGATCACGTCCTTCAACTAAAGCCCTTGTCAAAACAGCCCTTGCTGATCCTTTATTTAACTGTTGGCCCGAAAGAATTTTAAATTGAGATCCACCCAGCTCTTCGGTATTTATATTTGCATCAAGCAGTGATCCTGCGTATCTTTGATTAACCATACCGATCAAGCATCTGCTTGAATCCACTACCAGTTTCCCGCTCTTTGCTGCTTCCACACAAGCCCACCTAATTGGATTGCTTACATTACCTAAACTGTGTGCTGCAATCACAATAGCTTTATACCTGGGATCGAGAATATTTAACACTTCATTCTCCAAGCTATTCTGGCTACCTAAATCAACAGTGTAAACACTAGACATTGCCTCAAATAATTTATCCATGTCCTTTGCAATCGCCCTTACTACATGATAACTAGGTGGATCTGCCGCGCTCTTTAAGATACCTCCTAAATCGCCTGCAATCACGTCCTCTTCATGCCCATATTCAACTAGATGAGAAGAATTATAGTAAGCTACTATTTTGTCTATACTTAAAGCTGTCTGATTTGGGGAATAAAATGTTGTCTGCCCTTCAATTAATCTCGTCTCCAGAGGATCCAATTTCACTACATCCGCAGCTTGATAAATTTGTCTACCAAATATCCAGGCTGCTACAGATTTGTATCTGGAATAATTTATACCATGATTAAATAAATTTGCAATATTAATTCTGGTTAACTTGGCTGCATTTGTGAAATTATTTGGTGCATCTGAACCATCTTCAAGGTGAGACCTATTAGCACCCACTCCATAAAATGATGGAAGCTGCGTATCATAAATTAAAACATCAAGAAGCGGTAATATTGCTGTATCTGCTGTATCAGTACCTTGTCCAAAAACAACAACCCTTTCCGGGTTTGCCAAAACATCTCTTAATAAAACAGAGACTATCGGAGCCACTAAAACTGCACGGAGGTGTGAACTGTCCCCGCTATATAATGCTGTGAAGGAGCCTTCTGAATATCTGCCAAAATCCCCACACCAGGATTTAATATGCTCTTGAACTGAATCCGATTCAGGTTTTGTTTTCAAAAGGGTATCATAAATTAATCTTGATAATTTTTTCTCCGCTGCTGATAATTTCTGCTTGTTAGTAACTTTGGTACCATATAAACCAACAGATTTTTCAAGTTCCAGTATTTTTTCATCATCTAAATTCCCGGAGCCTACCAGCCTTCCATCCCTATTTACCATATCCCAAGTACCTCCTAATTTATAAAAAGTAATCGGCGTTGGTTCTCCCACCATTTCCCCTATGATTGATCTTTCCATAAGTTTATAACTGAATAGTTTACTATAAGTTTATTTAATTGTCAAGTATCTACGACAATAAATTATTTATTCCAATAATTTTTTATTATTTGAAGCTAAAATCTCTGATACATCTCTATTCATTATTATGCAATAATGTTATTTATATATGGCAAAATCTCTAAAAGATTAAAGGATATATAATAAATACATGGCACAAGATTTAGGTGAACCAGTTAGTCCACCACAAAAAAGAATACTAAAAGTTTTAGAAAAACCTCATGACCCACCCAGACACTATTACCTTGAACATGCCCGTGTCGACTACATTATTTCTCCTAATGGAGATGTTGATACAAACCTGCTGATGAATGCTCCTTACGATGATTTTGTAACAAGACTCGAAGTAATGAAGAAAATAAATGTAGATCAAATCCCAACGGATGTGTTAGTCACGGTAGTTGATGATATCGCAACTCAAGTACAAAAAGAGGTCAGTAAACCTCATTTATCTAACGAGGAGTTCGACAGAATACGTCACAGCCAAGGTGCTATTGCTAATCTTCTCACGAATTACCGCCATAATCCCTCTATTCCCTTTCCTTCTCAAGCAATAAGAAAAATAAAAGATTTATATGTTGCGAATCCGCTACAAAATATTGGAGCTTGGGAAATGCAATATATTGAACAAAGTAATGTGGCAAAATTGATTGTTTTAGATGAGAGAAATAGTGACATGGGAAATGAACGTTTAGGCATAAAAGAAGAAGTGGCAGGTGAGATACTCACAGAATTAAGATCACTCCCGCCAGACTATCCGGTAATCATAAACGGGCGGTCAGTCTACCCCTATAACACCGAAAGAAGAACTCTTGCTTATACTTTAGCTTGTGGTAAAGCTGCCACCCGGGAAATTATGTATCAGTTTTTACAAGAACAGGCTCAAATACCTGCGGGGTTTTTGCAAGTTCTTGGCAATGCTTTAGGCTTTGAAACAGTGAGAGCCTATATAAACGAATACGTCAGAACACATCCTAGCTCAAGAGAAAAATTAGAAAAACTCTCAAAACAGGTTGGGCTTGATTCAGGTGAAAAGGTATTTTTTGATTTGAAGGAATTTTATCAGACTATCGAGGAAGAAGCATCTTGGGGAGATTATTCTCCCAATTTACAACTTCAGCAACGGGATTTAGATTTTCTACATTCGGAGTTACCAAGAGACGGGTTAATTATTGATGTCGGTTTCAGAGGAGGACGTCATTTGATTCCTCTTTTAAAAGAGGGTTACCGTGTCGAAGGAATAGAAATTGATGAGACGACATTTGGACAAATTCTAAAAGAGATACCTGATGCTAAACTAAAATTAGGCTCAATGAATAATCTGCCCTACGAAGATGCTTCTGTGGATGCAGTCTATATTTTAGGGCGTACCATCGCTGATATTACATCTATAAATGAAGCAATCGCTATATTTAGAGAATTCCGCCGTGTATTAAAGGATGGAGGTGTAGTTTTGCTTGATTTACCTAATTCAGGCAGCCAGGAGATGAGGGAATATTTGGAGCAGCGTCATAGGTATTTATGGGATAAATTGCATATCTGGAACAAAGAATCAGGTGCAGTTCATGACAGCCCAGATGGAAAATATTACACAGATAGATCTTTGTGGCCACATATTTATGAGGTTGCTCTTCTGGCTGGTTTTGATGCCAGAATAATGAAAAAGATTCCTTATACCGGAGCAAGTGGTAAAGAAGCTGAAAATGAATATTGGAAGATGGCAATCCGTTCTCAAGAACCGCTAAAATCCGAGGTAGAAGAATTACAACCTCTAAAAGACCTCGTACCTTCTGGTAACCGAGGATTGGAAATAGACAACTATTGATTATTTAACCCCATCCCAAGCAAGATCAAATAAAGCTTTCATAGTAGCAACTATCATTGGGTGATGTATAACCACTCCTAGAAGGTGTTGATCTTTGCGAGAGTTGATAAATGCTACCTTATCACCATAAATATCTATTTCATGTTTAAATGGATATTTTTCTTTATCAACCAATTTGGTAATTCTAAATTCCTGCTGATTTTTGGAAATATATTCTTCCGTTTGTTCTCCCTGTGCCACCAGTACATAGGCAGGTATTTTGCGGACGGCACGTTGTTTTACATGAACATTATCTACCCACTTAAGAAAACTGGGGTCAATCTCTTCTGTTGTTAAAGCAGCATAAATAGGTTTACCAACTAAAACCATATCATTATAGATCTCTTTTAGTCCTTCAGCTCCCTCAAATAGAGATATAACCGGTTTTTCTACTGCAAGGACATATTTTGAATCTAAACTGGAGATGACGCTTGTTAGCTGTCTATGAGATTCCTCGTAATTTTTTAACTGCGAATTTGCCAGCTGCAATAAATTGGTGGGCGGCTCTGGTTTAAAGTGTATTTTTTTATCAATTTCTATTTGTGAAATTAGACTTTTTTTCTCTAGCGCATAAAGTGATTGATAAACCGTTGCCCGCTTTAACTTTGACTCCCTAATAATATCCCCGGCAAGCATTTGACCCTTTTCTAAAAGCAGCTCATATAAAACAATTTCTTTTTCTGTTAAACCAAAGGTTGATAAAAATGAATAGCTCATTATGCCCATTATACAGCAAAGTATATTCTATTTACCCAAAAAATAAACATCTTTTTTAAGAGCGATTAGCTCGCAAGCTTTGCTTATATCTGTAATCTGAAAATTGGAATTCACCTTTTAAGAAATTAGTTTATACCCTGCTCTTTTAAAATGCTCATCAAAAGCCACAACCTGATTTATTTCTAAGCGTTTCATCATGGCAAATGAGACACAATCAGTAAATGACAGATTTGACCAATCATTTAAAAAGTAATCCCAGGCATCTGCCTCATCAATTATCAAAACTCTTAAGATTTTAAGATCTGTCTCGAATTGTTCCAAAATTGATTTAAAATCCAAAGCTTTATCAAGTCCGCACTTACTTCTGATCACAGTAAAACTCTCATCCAAAATATAGTTGGAGGTAATAAGTTGCATTTTTTCTATCTTTAACTTTTGAAAAATTTGTAAGGCTTGAGGGTGAAAATCATCTTTTATATCCACATAAGCTTTAAAAAAACTGGTATCAACAAAGGCATTTTTCATACACCATAAATAATTTTATCAATCTCTGATAATTCAAAGGTCTTTACTTTGCTTCTTTTCTTAAGCAAAGAGGGTAATAAATCATAAATACTTTTCCTTTTACCCTTACTGCTGGAGATTTTTATGGGGTAGCCAAAACGGGCCTTGGAAATGGCATTTTGTGCCAAAAAGTTTAAAAAATCATTGACACTCATGCCAAGTTCTCCTGCCATAGATTTAACAAGTAACCAATCAGTTTCATCTATTCTTAAATTAGTCACAATCTTTTTTGCCATAATAGTATAAATCATACCATAGTATGAATAGTATGTCAATGAGATAAATAATATACATCCTTTTTATACCTATAATCTGAAAATTGGAACTGCCCTTTTCCGTCAATTATGGCCTGGTAATCCCTGCAGTCCCGGCAAAACTGATCTCCTTTCACGCAAACCCATTCACCTAACTCTATTGCCTGTTTTAACTCTTTGGCCTTATCTTTTAGCCACTCCAGCTTAGGCTCCAGCGGATCCAGGACAATATCGCGTGGAGTATCTTCCCGATCCAGATACCAAAAGCCGGCTGCTGAAACAGATTTTCCAAAATTTGCCTCAGCCAAAATTGAGTAGATATAAAGCTGGGTCGGGTCATCTTCATCATTTGCCCCGGTTTTAAAATCCACAACATGAAGCGAGCCATCCTCTTTTTCTCCTATATAATCAAAATTTCCGATCAAAACAATATTATCCAGCAGGTTATATTTTGGAAAAGTTATCTCCGGAGCTTTTTTTTCTAAAACCTGCCAATTTTGGTAGAAATTTTCCAGCATTTTTAAGCCTCGGCTGCCAAAATTACCCTCTTCCTCTCTTGAGGAAAACCCTCCTTTTTTACCCCTGAACTTTAGCCATAAATTACGGAATTTTTTTATAGTTTCATCTAGGGTTGGCTTATCTTCTAAATCCAGAAACCACTTAACGCTATCATGCACTGTTGAACCTAAAGATAGATATGGTGAGGCCACCTGCAGTCTAAAGCCGGTTTTTGGATCACGGTAAATATTTTTTAAATAATAGCTGCGCGGACATTTTAAAAAATCCTTTAAAGAAGTGTAGGAAATAAAAATGGGATTTTTAATAAAAGTTTTGGTTGCAGCTTGGATCATTACTGTTGCATTATACCTATAAATTTTCTAATAATGAAAGTATGCTTAAAATCCTTATAAGTTTTTTCCTTTTTGTAGCACTTCTTTTCCCCTCTCCGATCAATGCAGCAACCCTACCCTATACTATTACCACCGGCATTCCCGGACAATCAACTACCAAGGGAGCAACATTTTTAACTGTTAATTTTAGTATTAACTACCAAAGTGGACAAATGATTTATAGCGGAAATCCCGACGGGACAGGAAATACCAGTGTAGATGATGCAGCGATAATCTGGGTAGTAGAGCGGCCGGATGGCACTTCTGCTTCTACTACAATCAGATATGATAATAACTGTACTTTTATCTCCTCTTTCCCTCCTCGGGATGTGACATCTTTTTTTCAAGTAGGTATTAATCAAGTTCAAGTCAGACTTTATGATATTTGCGGGACAGTTATTAGTAGCTCATCTCTTTATTTAGTTAATACTAATGCTCCTGATCCAACCCCTACTCCTACACCAACTCCGGAGCCTAAAACTCCTTTAATTTTAATCCCGGGAATTGGAGGATCAGAATTAAAGGTTGCAGAGAATACTATCTGGAATAAAGATGACGGACATGGGGGAGAATATAGCCGGGCATATACACAAGATGAAGTAATCTGGCTAAATGAACCAGAGGCTAGAGCAGCTGGAGAAGATGATTACTTTGACATTTTAAGGATGCAAACTGATGGAGTAAATTCAGAAGCCAACATAAATTTGACAAATAATTTTATTTCTCCTTACCAAGAGTTTGTAAATTTTTTTACAGCTAATGGTTACATCTTAAATCAGAATCTTTTTGTATTTCCTTATGACTGGAGAAAAGATATATCGACCACAGCTTCTTTACTTGATCAGAAAATTCAAACAATAAACCAACAAACAGCTAATCAAAAGGTAGATATTGTTGCCCATTCTATGGGAGGCTTAGTTGCAAGGAATTATATCTCAGATTCCCAAAGAGCCCAAAATGTTAAAAGGTTAATTACTTTAGGGACACCACATTTAGGCGCTGTGGAGTCACTAAAGACTATCATTCATGGTGGCTGTCTTACTACTTTAACCTCACTGGCTCAATTCATCTGTTTAGGTATATCTCCATCCGAAGTAAAAGATGTATTCCAGAATATGATCAGTGGCTTTGAACTCGCGCCAAGTCAGTCTTATTTCAATTTCTATACAGGAGAAGACAATCAACATCCATATCCTTATAAAACAGAGACGGGAACTTTAAATTATTCACAGATAAAAAATTTCCTAGCTATCAATTCACACAACACTTCTTTATTCACCCCAAGCGAAATTTTTCATAATATTGACAATTCTCTCTCCAACACGAATGGGGTTGATGTTACAGTTATAGCTGGCTCTGGTAAAAGCACCTTAGGACAGATCGTTGAGCAAAAAACTACCAGCCTTTTGGGAATACATGGTATTCACAAAGATATTATAAATATAAATGGAGATAATACAGTTCCTCTTTTTAGTGCATCTTTAAACGACTCTGCTAAGAATAGGTCGTTACTGGGCTCGGCAAAAGTTTACTATACTAACCAAGAACATGGTCAACTAGTTTCCGATGGTCCTACGCTAAATCTGGTGAAAAATATTTTAAATGAAGATACTACTATCCCCACAGGTGTTTCCAGCCAGCCTTATTCTTTTAAAGGAACAAGTTTTTCTGTTCATTCACCGGTTAATATTCATGTATATGATGCAAATCATAACCATACCGGCCCAACCTCTGAAGGGTTTGAAGCAAACATTCCCGGAAGTTCATATGACAGCTTAGATGATGCCAAATTTATCTTTTTGCCGGAAGATGGAATCTATAATATTAATTTTGAGGCTACAGATAACGGCAGTTTTGATTTTAAAATCAGGAAATTTGAAAATGATATAAATTCAGAAACCATACTTTACAAAAATATCCCAATTATCTCTTCGTCTGAAGGACAAACTGTCTTTGATACTAACTCTCCAGAACCTCCGGATCTTTTAATTGATCAACAAACTATTACTCCTGATGCCACTCTAGCTGGAGATGCTAATTATGACCTTACTCCTCCAGCAATTAATATAAATACTCCGGCAAATAATCAAAGCTTGATATTAAATCAGCAAACAACGGCTAATTTCCAGTGTTTGGATGAAAGCTCCGGAGTAGATAAATGTATAGGTTCTACTGATTTAGGAGAAAATTTAGATACTGCTTCAGTTGGGAATAAAAGTTTCAGGGTTTATACTGAAGACAAAGCAGGGAACTCGAAAGATTTAATAAATAATTTTAAAGTCCAATATCTAAGCAGTGGATTATGTCTTAATCAAGACGGACACAGCGTTTTACAACCCATAAATACTGATGGTACAAGCGTTTTTAAACAAGGCAGCACTATTCCTGTTAAGTTTAGAGTTTGTGATAATAATGGAGCCTCAATCAGTAACTCTGGGGTAGTAACCGGATTTTCCCTAATACAAACTGTCTCCGGAACTTTAGTTAGTACTATCAATGAACCAGTTTTATCAACTACCCCGGAATCAAATTTCAGATGGGATACAACTAACCAGCAGTGGATATTTAATATGAGTACTAAAAATTTATCCGCAGGAGAAACATATTCTTATAAAATTAGCCTTAATGATGGAACTAATATAGAATTTAGCTTTGGGTTACGTTAATACTATTTACCAATAACTTTTTGTAGTGCTTTCCAAGTCGCCCAAAGGACAAAAAACCAGAAGGCTATATCTGCTAAAAACATGGGGTAATTTATACTGGATCCCCCAAATAATGAAGAGTAATTAAATATGAAGGGGAAACCAGATTTTCCAGTTACTACACTTCCACTCCATAAAACAGCTATAATTGTAGCCCCGTATGTCACAATCACACTTAATACTAAAATAACCACAAACGCTTTTTTGGACATATTTTTAGCGTACCATAAATTTTTATTAAAATACAAATACAATAGCCTCTGTCAGTACATTTGTGGTATGATGCTAATATATGCCAACTAAGACTTCGAAGAAAAATCTTGTTCCTAAAAGCAGAATTCCTATTGCCTACTTGCTAGATTATATTAAAGAAGGATTAACTATTTCAGATTTTCTTGCATCATATCCTTGGGTTAAGAGAAAAAATGTAGAAAAAGCCCTGGAAGAAATTAAAAACAGAGAATTTACCTCTGGTTATGCCCTCTAAAAAATCACACATTCAATTATATGCAGATGAATGTTTTCCTGTTCCTGTAGTTACCTACTTAAAATCACAAGGAATTTCTATTATCCATGCTTATGATAAAAACTTTATTCAAAAAAGTGATAGGTTTCACCTTCTCATAAGTAGAAAGTTAGGTCGGGTGCTTATTACATTAGACAGAGATTTCAATGAATATGAGCAATCTTCTTTAAAAGGATTTCCAGGCGTAATTATTATCTCTGTAGGCTCAACAACCCCAACTAATATTACCAAGGTTTGTCAAAAAATATTAAAATTAGTTAGCAAGGATCTTCTAAAAGATTCGCTTATTAAGGTGACTATTAATAAACTAATCAAGATTGAGGAGGGAAAGATAATTTATGAGAAAAATATTTAAAAACCAAATTCCAAATGGCTCGCCTCGCGAAGTTTCGCCAAAGGCGGGCGAAGCGGGCTAAAAGGCATTTCTGTTAAAATATCCAAATGATATAGACTTAACTAATGGATACAACCAAGCTCTGTTGGAGGAACTGTTAGCATAGGATCATCCCACTTAATCCCAGGATCAGGTTTAAATTTATCCGGATCAACATAATAGCGATAATCTGTGGTATTAATTCCATAAAAGTAAGGCCGAAAGTACTTCCAGTAGGTCTTAAAATCACTATCCTGAAGAAAAAGTCTTGTTGTAAATTCCAACATTTCTCCTTCGTTTGCAAATGTGATGTTTTTCGCACCTTTAGCTACTTGGATAAGAAATTCCCGCAGTTGCGATGATCGATAAAATTTATAGAGATCAGGATTAGAAATACGTGCGTTTTGTAAAACCACCTCGAAATTTTTGAAATCGCCTGGAGAATGTTTTCCATGGTACCCAAGGGTGTAGGGTAATCGATCGATAATACTCATCCTCGCAGCCAAATAGTCTGTAACAAATTCATTAAATCCTCTTTCTGTTGTTGAACCTTGTTTAGCTGCATGATCAAAGCTGGCCATAAAGTTTTTAGTTCTCCCAGATTTGAGCAGAACACGATACTCTGAAGGGAGTTCATATGTTTTTCCATCTACGCCAAGCGGGGTATTCTTTGCTCTCTGATATGCCTCTACAACATCCTGAGGTAAACTCTGCCAATTGCACTCGCACTCCCAATGAACTAACTCGTGCTGAAAAACGGAACGGAGTTTAACAACAGCCTTCGGAGGCTCACACTGAACTTGATAATCTAGACCTTGGAATTGGTAAATTGGATATTCTCTCTCGCTATCATCAAACCCTTTATATCTCACTGAAGTTTCCTTACTATTAACCCTACTGAGAACAAGAAAAACCTTATCCTGATCAACCCATGCCAAAGCACCCATAGTCATAGTAGCTATAATTGCTCTGGCCATTTCTGCCGACACAGGTAGATTGGGATAGTCAAGTCTAAGTATCCTCACAGGTGGCGCCGAAAGCACATCTTCATCTTTACCTCCTAATGCTCTCATAAATTCTTCTTCTGATTCTTCCTGAGTAGTAAAGTCTCTTCTTATTAAGAAGGTATTGTTGAGAATTTCCGACATTGTTCTTCGCGTACCGATTGCCGGTACATTTATCTGCCTTCTAAAATACTCTGCGACAAGCGGAATATAATAGTTTTTAACTTGATGCGTAGAAAGAGTGTCGTCTCCAATCTGTGTTTCAAATTTTTTAATTTCAGCTAACACATCAAGCTCTCCAAGATCAACAGACGGATCATTATTAATAGGTTTATCAACAGGTTGTTCACCTCCCTCATTCTTACCAAACCCACTAAAGCCATACAAGGCTAATATTGCAATTCCTGCAGTTGCTCCGCCAGCTATTAAAAATTCCCTCCTGCTCCTGTTTATCCATGGTGGGCCTTCGTATAGCGGTATTCTCCTAGGTTCCCAATCTTTCATATATATGATTATACCCTATAATACTAAAATTCTCAACAATTTCAATATCTATGCTAAAATTCAGTCATGATTATTTTAGGAATTGAGACTTCTTGTGACGAGACGGCTTGTGCTATCTTACAAAAGCAAGGAGATCGAATAACTATATTATCCAATGTGGTGGCTTCATCTGCCTCTCTACAGGCTAAATACGGGGGAATTATCCCGGAACAAGCTGCTCGTGAGCAGATAAAATCTATAATTCCTGTGATTGAAGAAGCGTTAACTCAAGTCTTTCCTAAAAAAAGATTGCCACGTCCCTTCGGGGCTCGCAATGACGGGATTGGGATAGATGCAATAGCTGTCACTTATGGCCCGGGATTAATTGGATCGCTTTTAGTAGGAGTAGAAACAGCTAAAACTTTAAGTCTAGTCTGGAACAAACCACTTATTCCGGTTAATCACTTGCTTGGTCACTTTTATGCCAACTGGATTACTCCTTCGTCATTGCGAGCGACAGCGAAGCAATCTAGTCAAGAAATAAACCCCACCCAGATTGCTTCGTCGCCTTCGGCTCCTCGCAATGACAATTTTGAAGTACCAAACTTCCCTTGCCTCGGTTTATTGGTTTCCGGCGGCCATACAGATTTAGTCCTGTTTACTGACCATGGCAAATATAAATACCTGGGTGGAACCAGGGATGATGCGGCCGGGGAATGTTTTGATAAATGTGCCCGTCTTTTAGGCCTTCCATACCCAGGCGGTCCAGAGATTTCTAAATTAGCCTCGCAAGGCCAGGCCTTAAGGTTCAAACTCCCTGTTCCTATGAAAGGATCAAAGGACTTGGACTTTTCATACTCTGGTTTAAAAACAGCAGTTGCGAACTTAGTCCACACCTCCGAGGTGAAAAAAATGTCTTACACCTCGGAGGTGAGGCAAGATTTAGCTGCAGCAATTGAGGAAACTATTGTTATATCTTTAATCGACAAAGTCATGCTGGCTTTAAAGATTTATCCAGTAAAAGATGTAATGATTGCAGGTGGTGTTGCAGCTAACAGAAAACTGAAAGAGAATTTAGAATCAAGAATTAAGAATCAAGGTTTAAATATCAAACTTCACATACCGGAACCAAATCTGTGTACAGACAATGGAGCCATGATTGCAGCAGCAGCTTTTTTTACAAAACCTACTAAAGATCCTTTATCCTTACAGGCAGATCCAAATTTGTCTATGGCTTGACATCTCGGCAACTTAAACCTAAAATCTACCAATTAATATGGCTGTAAGTGTAGAGAATGAACAAATAGCTTCACCAGGGCAAGTTTTCATAGTCAATAGCGAAGAGCGTGATCAACTGATAGCTATAGCTGTCCCTATTACAAATCAATCTGCTCGTATAATAGATGCACGAAGGGCAAATGAGGCGCATATCGGAATTTATAATGTTGTACTGTCAATATCAGGAGAGATTGAAGAGCATCAATTTCCTAAAAGATTAAAAGATTCAACTGGTAAATTCGCTCCAATCACAATTTATAAAAAGGATTCTGATGGTAATATCTATAGAATTAATGCTTTGTTTATGACACAAAGGGCTAAAGGTCGCCATAGAATACCTCAAGTCCAAACTAAACCATTAAGATTGATTGTTGGAAATAGTTAACTCATCCTTAATTGACCTCGGGCTTAATCCTGATTATACTTAAGTTCATGAATAAGATATATGACCAGACAAAAGTTGAACCTAAATGGTATAAACTTTGGGAAGATTCCGGCTATTTTAAGCCTGAAATAAACCCTGATGGTAAACCATATACCATCATCCTTCCCCCACCAAATGCCAATGCCCCGCTTCATTTTGGCCATGCCATGTATGTGGTAGAGGATATATTAGTCAGATTTCACAGAATGAAAGGAAAAGCTACTTTATGGCTGCCCGGAGCAGACCATGCCGGCTTTGAAACCCAGGTGGTTTTTGAAAAACATCTGGAAAAACAGGGAAAATCCAGATTTGATTACAAACGTGAAGAGCTCTACCAAATGATCTGGGACTTTGTTCAGGAAAACAAAGGCACTATGGAAGGACAACTGCGACGTTTAGGATTTTCACTTGATTGGTCCAGATATAAATTCACCCTTGACCCGGATATTGTCAAAATTGTTTATAAAACATTCAAGAAAATGTTTGATGAAGGTTTAATTTACCGGGGCAATAGAATTGTCAATTTTTGTACCAAGCATGGCACCAGCTTTTCCGATTTGGAAGTAATTTATGAGGATCGGAAAACTCCACTTTACTATATGAAATATGGCCCGCTGACCTTAGCAACCGTGCGTTTGGAAACTAAATTTGGCGATACAGCAGTGGCAGTCCATCCTGATGATAAACGCTACCTTAAATATATTGGCCAAGAAATTGATATTGAAACTGTTTTAGGAAAAAGAAAAATCAAAGTTGTAGCTGATCAGGCTGTTGATAAAGAATTCGGAACAGGGGTTGTTAAAGTTACTCCTGCTCATTCTGCAGTGGACTTTGAAATAGGCCAAAGACATAATCTGGAGGTTCGTCAGGTGATTGGTTATGACGGCAGATTAAATGAAAAAGCCGGCAAATTTTCCGGGATGAGGGTTAAAGAAGCAAGGCAGACAATTGCCCAGGAAATGGAGGAAAAAGGCTTAATTGAAAAAATAGATTATGAGTATCAAAACAGGGTGGCCACCTGCTATAAATGCGGAACAGAGATAGAACCTCTGCCAATGGAACAATGGTTTATTAAAGTTTCAAGTTTAGCCACATCTGCAATTGAGGTGGTTAAAAAAGGTGATATTAAAATTTATCCCAAGAACTGGGAAACAACTTATTTTAACTGGCTAAAAAACATTAAAGACTGGAATATCAGTAGGCAAATTGTCTGGGGCATGCAAATTCCGGCCTGGTTTTGTGAGGAGTGCCAAAAATGGACAGTCACTGAAGGCGAAACGCCTGATGTATGCAATAATTGCGGCAATGTCAGTTTAGAACGTGACCCTGATGTATTTGATACCTGGTTTTCCTCTGGTCAGTGGCCCTTCGCTACGCTAAAGGCAAGCCAGCCTGGTGATTTTGATAAGTTTTATCCAACCTCGGTCATGGAAACAGGCTACGACATCCTGCTATTTTGGGTGGCCAGAATGATCATGCTGGGCATTTACTCCACAGGTAAAATACCTTTTGAAGATGTGATTCTGCATGGAAAAATACTTGATCCGCTAGGCAAAAAAATGAGTAAATCTAAAGGCAATGTGGTAAATCCAATGGAAACTGCTGACCTTTACGGAGCAGATGCAGTCAGAATGGCTCTAGTTTACGGGACTGCTTTTGGCCATGATCAGGCTCTGTCTCATCCAAAACTGCAGGCTATGAGAAACTTTACCAATAAACTCTGGAATATAGCTAGATTTATAATTGATTTCGCGCCAGAGAATGCCAAGCACCTAAGTGTCATTCCGAGCGAGCGAAGCGAGCGTAGGAATCTTGACAAAAGAAAGATTGCTACGGGACGTACCGTCTGGTACATCCCTCGCAATGACAATAAGGATGACAAAGACATATTAGAAAAACTTAGAAAAACTATAGAAATAGTCACCAAAGCTCTGGAAACATTCAGATTACATGATGGGGCAAGTCAACTTTATGAATTTATCTGGCATGAGTTTGCAGATAAATATATTGAAAGTACCAAAGAAAGACGCACCGAGGCCCAACCAACCCTGGAATATGTCTTCAAAACCTCCCTGGAGCTTCTTCATCCCTTTATGCCATATATCACAGAAGAACTCTGGCAAAAACTGCCTCACAACGGAAAATCCATCATGATCACAAAATGGCCTGAAGTTAGTAGTAAGTAGTATGTAGAATGTAGTATGGATAAGACAAAAATAACCTCATTTACAGATCTTTATGTATGGCAAGCGGGACACAAACTCCTAAACGGCTTGATAAAAAGTATTAAAAGTCGTGTTTAGAACCCTTACTACATACTACTAGCTACATTCTACCAATTGATCCCCGCAAAATTAACGCAAATTATCCGCAAACTATCACTTTTTCTCTTCTAAAATCTTTGGTTTCTGTGTTGCTCTCTGAACAACAAATTCCATTCGTTTTAATGCAATACCAAGATTTGGTGTAACTTGCGCTAATCTTCTCATAAACTCATTCGTCGGCCATACACCACCAGCTATTCTTTCTGCCACAAGATCACCCCCTTCCCAAATAGAAATTGAAAAATTGCTAACCAAAGAAGATTTTTGTGGAGCATATTCCATTGTATTAAATGGAAATTAATTGAGTCAAGGAGGAAAATTATTCTTGTGGTTTTTCTTCTGGAGTTTCTCCACCTTCTTTGGGAGCTTCACCCTCAACTGGCGCTTCACCTTCAGCAGGGACTACACCTTCTTCACCTTCAGTTCCTTCAGCAGGAGCTGCGCCTTCCTCGGTTTCTGCAGCTGCTGCAGCAGTTTCTGCAGCCTGCTCTTCCATTAACTTCTCCATTTCAGCTGTCACAGCCGGAGCCAATTTTACAACTATGGCTTCTGCATCAGCATGTAAGATTAATTTTTCTTTATCATAATTTAGCTGGGAAATAGTTATAGCATCATCAATTGCTTTTAAAGCAGTTATATCCACCTCAATTTTTTCCACTAAATCCGTTGGCAAAGCCTCAACTTCCACCTCATTTAAAGTTTGCAAAACAATTGTTTCTCCCAGATGAACAGATTCCGGTTGCTCGCCAATCAAAATCAGCGGAACCGGCACTTTAACTTTTTTAGATAAATCAACCTGGTAAAAATCAATGTGGATCAGTTTCCCTGACACAGGATCATATTGGACCTCACGGACCAAAACCGGCCTGACCTTCTCTTTGCCGATTTTTAAATCTATTAATCCTGTTTCACCTGCCTGATGGAAAGTTTTTAAAAACTCCTTGGCCTCCACAGTCACATCCTCATTCTCTACTCCTTTTCCAAACACATGAGCAGGCAGCATCCCGTCACGGCGTAGCTGCTTCACTTTTTTGCCCAATATTTTTCTCTCGTCTGCCTTTAAACTTAATCTGTCCATCACGGTACTTTAGCACAAATGATCTTTAATATTCAAGATTAAAGTCACCGAATAAAACCCATAGTATTCTCACGTGCCTGTTTTTATTTTTTAAACCGGACTTCAAAACTTCTATCTTTTGATAAATCTGTTTGGATTGTTTGCTCCTGTGGACTTAAGTTTTGGTTTTGGCTGGAAACTGTTGGTTTCTTTTCCGGAGGAAAATAGTCCCACGGTTTATAATTTAGCGGGTAAGTTAACCTCCAGACAAAAGGATCCTGCAAAGTACCTGCCTGTTTAACCACATTTAATTTATATACCCCAATCTCTTTTGTAAAATTTATGTTTCCGAGAACTTCATAATCTATGATCAAGGCTTTTGTTTCCCTTGCTTCAAGCTGCAAAAGCATGGAAAAGCCGGACCTGCCATAATCTACAAAAGCACTCACATCTTTGGTGATATTTGTCTCTCCCCATAAAACCCTGGTTAATTTAGCCCCAAAAGGCAGATAAATTCTCATCCTGTTTTTATACACTCCTGCCGGCCAGGTATTTGAAGGACTTTTATTAACATAGTTTATTTTTAAACGATGCTTAACATCCCCTTCTTTGCCTATTACTGTTTCCAGGTTGTAACTTCTATCCAGATAATAATTAGATTTATTCGCTCCCAAATTAGCCTCAACCGGAGCCAGGAAATCTTCAAACTTTTCACTTTCTCCACTGCTTTGCCTGGGCAATACCCCTGCCCAATTTTGAGAAATCAAATATGAGAAAAGTTTTGGATCATCCAAAAATATACTCATGTGCTTACTTTCCAGTGAATCACCTAAAGCTTTAACTATACCCGGCCAGTTAGGCTTGGGTAGAAAAAAGATTTTATTAAAAAGTCCGTTTGTCAGAGCTGATAAAAAATTCTTCTTGGCCTGGGATCCGGCAAAAAAAGAATTTTCTGCATGGGTAATAGATTTTTCAAAAAGATTATCCGGGGTAATTTTTTCACTGTAATCCGGCAAATCCAGCGGCCCAACTGCTTCCAGCAGTTTTTCCATTGAAGCTATATCCAAAGCCACTACCCCTGAAACCCGCTGGCCTGTTTCTTTGGTAAAAAACCACTCGGCCTGTCTGGCAGAGGTGGGAAAATCAGCCTCCCAATTACTATCCCTTAGATACCAGCTATTTTGACCTAAATCTTCCTTAATTTCTTTTGGCGGTTCAACATGCAAATTTAGTTGACCATCTATTGCATAAATATCATTAACATCAATTTTTTTAAGTTTACCCCCTTCAAAAGAAATCTGGGCGTATGATCCAATAAACCCACCGGTTGGACGAAGTTCGTTATTATTTTGCAAAAGTATCAAATAACTTTTTACTCCGTCTATGGCCACAATTTCCGGCAGTAAAATAGCAGAAGCTCTGCCCTTTTCCACCAAATCTGAATATAAAGAAAGTTTTCCTTTTAAACTCTCTACTTTAGGGAGTAAAATTTTTGGTAAAGATGAAGTAAAGTCTGAATCTGAAATTAGCAGTTGAGCCTTCAGCACATCTTCATTTGCACTACTAAGTTGTAATTGGGCTTTTGAAAAATAATCTTTCGGAGACTCATTAGTCTCTCCTGTGACTGCCAGGATTCCTTCGTACAGCGACTTTGTACCTAAAACAGTATTTTCAGCAGAAGATAAAGAAAGCATGGATAAACTGTAAAGATTATCCCCCAGATCAAAAAAACTACTGAACTGTCCTGTTTTTCTGATTGGATCCAAAACATCAAATACTGACTTGGCTCCCATTACTCCTTTTTTAGCACTATCTAAATTCTGAAGGCTTTTTGGAAACTCCCCTTTGCCTAAATTATTTAAAGCCTGGGAAAGCTGAAACCTGAAAGTTAAAACTCCCCAGCCAATCTCAACTACCGGAAAAACCAAAGCATATAATATCAGGACAATTATTCCCAATCCTAAAACTCTTCCCCAGGAAAAATTAAATCTTACTCTCCTCCCCCCTTTATCTTTAACCTGTTCTTTTTTTTCTTGTTTTTTTAACCCCTCCAGCGCCTCTTTCTTTTCTTCTTTCCACTGTGTATTTCCAGTTTCCAGTTCCCAGTTTCGATCCTCCAATTTAGGTACTTTTATTTCATGGTCCTTAAAGTAGCTTAAGGTTTTCTTAAGGTGACTGACTAAATTTAGTTTAGGTTCCCAATTTAATATTTTTATTGTTCTTAAAAGATTAGGGGTTGACCAGAGAGGCAACTCCTGCAAATGATACCCTTTTTGCTCATACCAAACAGGGTCCAGCAGGATCTGTTTGATTTCAGACACTTTGATCGGAGTGGGCAGCACTCCGTCAAAGATTTTTTGGGCAGTTTCACCGGATAGCATGGCTTTGATCATTAAATCAACAGCATCCAAAATATATAAAGCTCTTGTTGAAAATTCCAAGGAGGTATCTTTTTGCAATTGATTGTTTATTGAGGATTGGATTAGCTTAACGATTGGATCTTTTTGATTAAAACTCATTCTTGAGCCATATACTGCTCCCAATCTTAAAACCCGGGCATTTAAATTATTTTCTGCAGCATACCTGGCAATTTTTATCTCTGATCTTTTATACCATTCAAATTCTCTTGCAGCCTCCTCGTCATACAAATCTATTGTTGAAACAAATAAACATTTAGCTTTATGCATCTTCACAAGATTTAAAAGATTAGCCAGATCCCAATCCTTACCCCCCACAATAAATACATAATCCAGTCTAGCCAGCTCCAGATTCAAATCCCCGGCATCCTGCAGGAGGAAATGAAAATTCTTAAATCTTACCGCTTCATTTAAATTATCTTTTCTTCCTCCTGATAAGTTATCTACTCCAATAACCTGTATTCCTTTATCCAAAAGCTTATCTGCCAAATGAGAGCCAAAAAAGCCTGCCGCTCCCACAACTAAAGCCACCGGATTGTTTCGCGAAACAGAAATAATAGTTTTTTTATTGATAGAGTTTAAATTTTGGCTCACGGGTAAATCGTACTACTGATGGAAACAATTTCAAGAGAGATAAAACATATCTTAAGCAGTCAATTTATCCAGCGCCAGATTTGCCATAAAATCCGCTTTTTTATTTTTTTCTCTGGGTACGTGCGTATATGTTACTGATTTGAATTTTCCCTCAAAGGTCTTTATCTTCGCTACAAGCGGCTTCAGGTTTTCACTTTTAATCTTAAACCTACCCGAAAGCTGCTCTGCTACCAATCTTGAGTCCATAAAAAACTCTAAAATTATTCCTTTACTGAATAAATTTTTCCTAATGTATTCAAAAGCACTTAAAACAGCTGTGTATTCTGCAATGTTATTTGTAGCAATACCAATATATTTTCCTTCTTCATATACCTTATCCCCGGCCTCGTCTGTAATCACAAAGCCATAAGAGGACTCACCAGGATTGCCTCTGGATGCTCCATCAGTGAAGATCGTTAATTTCATAGAAGAAGACTAACAAGCTGTAAGACCAAAATCAAGTATTCAGAAATTACGCTTACCCAGGAAGCAGCATAAAATGAATCTTGCGGTATATAAATAAAGTTTAGAGCTAGATTTATTATCAGCCCGGATATATAGATTATAAGTAAAGTTTTATACCTACCTCTAGTCACTAAAATCCACATCAAGAGCGCTGACAAAAAATACGCCGGAAATCCCAGGGATAGAATTTGTAAACTTTGAGAAGATCCCAAAAATCCGCCTCCTGTCAGAATACTGGTGATAAACGGAGCCATAAAAAATGTCAGCAGAGTTCCCAGTGTAGCCAATAAAAATAAACTTAAGCCCACAAATTTAATACCCCTGAATGATTTAAGCATCATCGGGTAGTATGAATTCATAATAAAGGTAGGCAGGACCAAAGCTGATTGAAAAACGCTGTAAGCAACGTTATAAATACCCGCATCGGATACGCCTTTGAAGTAAGCTACCATAAAAGCGTCAGCCCGAAAATAAACTACGTTTAAAAGTAACGTTGCCCCAATTGGCCAAGACTGTTTAAATAAGTTTATGGTGTATCCTTTATCGTATATTGGAAAAATTACATATGAAAGTCTCTTTATTAAAACAAGTGCCGCCGCGGATATAACCATCCAACCTAAAAGATGGGCTAAAAGTAAAAAAGGGACTGGATATTTAAAAGACGATAAATAAAAAGCAACAACCAAACCAAGAATTACCCCAATACTTGAGGCTATAACAGATAAGTCGTATTTCAGGCGGCTTTGAAAAATCAAATTACATGTAATAAATATTCCGGAGGCAACAATTGCTAAACTGCCAAACAAAACAGCCTGGTAAAATTGAGGACTGGCAAAGGGCAAAAAGGGAAGCAGCCATACGGCAAAAATCATCAGTACTGCTGACCATAATATCCTTGTCCCCAGCAACTTTCTGAATTCTTCTATCTGAACTTTGAACTTTGAACTTTGAACTTTTTTCAGGACATGTGCATTAAAACCAAAATCAGTCAGCAAATAGAAGATAGCCAGGTATGTTAAGGCTAAAGTAAAAACACCGGTACCAGATTCGCCGTAATTTCTGGCAATTATCCCCAAAATTACAAAAGTTGTAACTGCAGTTACAACTTTACCTGAAATCTGCCAGGAGGTTTGATTAAGAATTTTTAAAAATTGGCTCACTTAAATTATTTTAGCATGGATAAAGATATTCCCCATATTAGAAAAAGTAGTCTATACCCTTGAGGCAGAGTTAAAAAATAATGATCAAAAAGCCCTAAAAAAATTATTACTGCCCAAATAATTAGAAATTTGAAATTTGAAATTTGAAATTTTTTCAATATCGGATAGCCTATCAGCCCGATTAACCCGATTAACCCGATTACCCCGGTTTCAGAAAGAGTCAGCAGGAAAATATTATGTACTGGTTGTAAAAACCTGCTTGGGCCGGTTAACAGGGAGTCAGCTGCTGTAGGAATAAAGTTATTTAAACCCACCCCGAATAAAGGATTTGTACGCCATAAGTTAAAAGCAGTAAATGCTAACTCTTCTCTTCTGTGAAGTGTTAAGTTATCAAAGCTGAATACAGAGGAATATCTGGTATATAAAATAGGCAGGAGTAATATAGAAATTATAATAATTAATTTTCTGCCTTGGGTTTTTAGAGTAAACATTGTTGATATAAAGGCTGCAGCAATTGTGGCTCTGGATACTGTTAAAAGAATGACCAAGCCTCCTAAAATAGCTAAAGTCCGGCGCACAGGCATAAGCAGTAGCGTGATCAAGACAAAACCAGCCAAAACATTTGGATGGGGAAAAGTAGCATATGGTCTTAAAAACTCCGTTCCATAAAAATCAAATTTAGCAATTCCAGGACTGGTCAGAGAGAAAGTCCGCTCACCCAAGACCCAAAATCCTATACTGGCTCCTTTTAAAAACTGTAAAATTGCTAAAACTGATTCCCCGAATATTGCCAATCCCAAAGGCCAAAATAACTTGGGACTTAAAACTGAAAACTTATTACTTGCAATATATACCCCGAATAATCCTGCGATGACATATTGTTCCAGCCTTATAAAACCTGCTCCCAGCGAATCCGGGTTAAAAACTAAAGACAAAGCTTGAGTTAAGATAAAAAAATAGAAAAAAAACAACGCAAGCTTACTTATATGTTTGCCGCTTAAAAGAAAGGTCAGCCAAAGAAGTAAAACCAAAATATCCCAAAAATAAAGGGTCGGGGAAAGGTAATCTACAGGCAGGGAATAAATAAAAGAAAATTGTGGCCAGAAATGCCGCCCCAGTTGTGTTGGCAGAAAAAGAATGGTTAGGAAGAAAAGGGTTTCTTCAGCTTTCTTCAGTTTCAGCATCTGTGTTTGGGTCTTCTTTTTGGCTTTTTCCTTTTGCCTTCTCACTTTTGCCTTTTAACTTTATTACAATATGTCTGTCTCTTCCCTCACCAACACTTTCTGTTTCCAAGCCTTTAATCTCTCCAATTACTGTGTGTACAATTCTTCTTTGCCAGGCAGACATTGGTTCCAGCTCCATCTCTTCCTTCGAATCTAATACTTGTTTACCCCAATCAACAGCACTTTTGGAAAGCTCTTCTTCTCTTTGTTTTCTCCAACCACCTACATCTAAAATAACTCTTTTAAATCCGTCAGCTGACGGACCTTCCCCTGTTTTGCGGGACATAATCTGATTTAAAATAAGCTGCAGAGCATCCAGTGATTCTCCTCTGACTCCAATTAATCTGCCTGCATCTTTTGTATCAACAGAGACTAAAAACCCCTCTTCTTTCTCCTCTATATCATAACTCCCCTCCAGGAGTAATAACCCTAATATATTATCTAATACGTCACTTAGTTGCTGTTCCATGGTTTTTGTTGTTTCTTCCCAAATTTTAAATTTTAAATTTTAAATTTTTAATTCCGCTGACAAAGTCCGCGGCTCCTCCCCAGCCGGAAATCCGATGTTGCTGGATAATCCCCAGTATTGTATACGTATTCCAGTAAATTGCAAGGCCTATGGGGAAAGAAAAAGCAAAATAGCCAATCATTATAGGCATCATATAAACCATTTGGGACTGCACTGCCCCCATACTCTCTTCAATTCCCTCCTTCTCCTTTTTCTCTTTTGGAGAATCCGAAGGATAGGTTTTAATTACTTTAGGAAGAGCCATTTTAGACTGCACAAAAGTTAAAGCTGCTGTAGCCAGTGGTATTAAAAGAAGCAAAATTCCATGACTTCCAAATTCAGATGGTTTTAGCCCTAAATTAAGACCGAAAAAATTTGGATCTAAGTTTCCTGAAAGCTTAAATTGTGGAAAATATAAAAGCGAATTGATGTTTTCTATATGCCCGCCTGCTCCTGGCAAAATATTAATGATTGATTGATAAAGAGCAATAAAGATGGGGATTTGAATTATAGCCGGCAAACATCCTCCTGCCGGGTTAACCCCATGTTCTTTGTATAAAGCCATCTGGGCAGAAGCTAGTCCTTGTTTATCACCCTTATGTTTTACCTTTAACTCATCTAAATGCGGTTTAAGATCTGCCATTTTTTTAGTGGCTTTTATCTGACTTGACATAAAAGGCCAAACTAAAATCCTTATTAAAACAGTTAAAAATACTATGGCAAAACCTAAGGCACCGGGTATATGAATAGCCTGTAAACCCTGAAAGATTAACACCAGCAAATTTATAACCGGACCCATGAAAACTAAATTAAAGATATCCCCAATCTCTTTCATCTACAACTCCAAATTCTCTTTGCTCCCATTAAACCTCCCTTAAACACCCCAAAATCCCTAATTGCTATTTTTGTATATTCAGAACAGCTGACCTGGTATTTGCAGGCCCCACCAGGAGCAAGAATAGCCAGGAAACCACGGTCAAAAGATAAATATCTTTGATAAAAGGTTATTAGATTAATCAATAATTTTTTCATAAATACTCTCCAGCTCTTTTCCCAGATCAGATGATTTTACACCAATCACACTGGTTTTGGGAAGAGCTATAATATTGATGGCGGGAGGTAGAAGGCGGATGATGGACTGGAAAGCTTGATAAACTAAACGTTTAGCTCTGTTTCTTTCATGAGCCTTCTTAAAGTTTTTAGAAGAAACAGCTATTCCGATTCTGGGGTTTATATTTTCTCCTAATTTTACAAAAAGTTTTAAGTTTTGAGTCTCAAGTTTCCTGCCGGATGCAACCCATTTAAAATCTTTTTTTAAATTTAAACGTTGATATTTAGGGAGCATTAAACTGCCAGTCTTATTCTACCCTGTGCTCTTCTTCTATTTATTACTTTAGCCCCATCACGGGTTGCCATTCTGGACAAAAACCCATGTTTCTTAGCCCTTTTTAATTTTTTAGGCTGGTACGTCCTCTTCGGCATATGTATTACATTCTCAAAAAAGCTTTATATAATTTTCTTTTTAAAGGATCTAATGTTAAACCTAATGCTTCCAGTGTAAAAGTTCCTAATAGTAAACTGTCATCTTTTTCTCCAAATAAGACTGGGGCTGCTGACTCTCTCCCCTCGAATTCATACAAAGCATTACCTACCCATCTTTTAATTATCCGTCCATCAGCCAAAGAAAATTCTTCCTCCCATTTTGGTTTTATCCCTAATTCCTTAAGTATATCCTCGGGTACCACCGTATAGGTTGCGCCGCTATCAACTAAAAACTTACCACTAAACCCACTGGAGGGTTTTTGAGGATTTTTAATCTTTAAAGCAACTTGCGTCATTCCCATTGCGACTTAATTTTACACCCCCGGCTGCATTATGTAAAGTAAACGACACTGATAGAAAAAGGCGTCAACATACAACAGGATTTTTGATCTAGTTTTTAAGTAGTTTCTCTGCTGCGGGTTACTGCAGATTTTTTCTCAAATAAAGGACGGATTTTTCTTTAAAATAGCGCTCTACTTTATCCAAAAGCTGTTGTTTCTTTTTACTATCTTTTTCCAGAAGCAGTGGTTTTATTTTAGAGAGTAACCCAATCTTTTTAAAAGCCTCGCTCCAAAACAAACTCTCAGGCAATTTAACCCCGAATTTTCTCAAAGCCAGTTCCAATAACTTTTTTAAACTAAATTTGCCTTTTGTTAACAAAAAATAAATATCAAATAAATCTTTTGGTTCATTCCTGTCAAAATAGGCCAAAGCTTTGTTGGCAGCCAAATCTTCCAAAGAGTCTACCCAAACACCCAAAACTTCTCTTTTTTTACCTAATCTTTTTTTATCGTGATTGTAGTGGACGAATTCAATTTTTAACTCTTCCTTATTTTTAAGTAAAAACTGATGCCTGTCAAAGATTTTTTGGTACTCCACTTTTCCAAAATGTCCTTTTTCTTTAAGGTCTTGAATAAAGTTGTTAATCTCATCAAAGGGAAAGCTTTCTTCACTAAAAAAATCCAAATCTTCCGAGAATCTGTGTTGAAGATACTCATAAGCAAGCAGCGTTCCTCCTGTCCAATAGAACTTACCGCGCAGAGAGGAGTCTGCCAGTAAAGATAAAGCGGTTTTTTGACCTTTGGTTAATTCCATCTATTTTAAGTTTAAGAAGTTTTCCAGCATGGCTTTTTTCCCAGGATCCAAAAGCTTCTTAATTTTGGGCAGAAATTTTTTTATAACTTCCTTTTTTATTCCTTTAAAATGGCCATAGTTTATTTGGCGCACCAAAAACCATTCCCATTGTTTTGGGGTTTTCGGCTGCCAGTTTTTGTCTATTTGATAATCCCAAATTTGCATATAAATATTTTAACATAAAAAGCCTAAAAAATTTTGATCTAGTTTTTAATAGTTTCTCTATATTGTGGAAAACTCAAATTAAGATTAAATTGTGGATAACCTTCCCATCCCTCCCTGTAATATGGATAATTTAAGACTTTGGCACAAATTTTTACAGCTTATTAAACCAGAAGTAGGCCCGGATAATTTTAAGGCCTATTTTATCAAAACTCTTTTAAAGGGGAGGGAGGGAAACAAAGTTGTTCTATCAACCCCTTCAGCTTTTATAAAGGAAAATCTGCAGCAAAAATATAACAAACTAATTGAGGATACTTTCGAAAAACTTTTGGATCAGAAAGTTATTGTGGAATTTACAGTAAAAGAGGCAGATGTAGAAGCACCTGAAACAGAGGAAGAATTTTTCCAGCCTGTACAAACTCAAATTTCCCGGCCTAATCCTAAGTTTACTTTAGAAAACTTTGTGGTAGGACCTACTAATAATCTGGCTTACGCTGCGGCAGAAGCTGTTGCTCAAAACCCGGGCACTTCTTATAATCCACTTTTTATCTACGGGGGAACCGGTGTCGGGAAAACTCATCTGATGCTGGGAATAGGCAACGCTGTACTGAAAAAATATCCCGGCTCCAAGGTTAACTATTGCTCTTCAGAAAAATTCACCAATGACTATGTTGAAGCTCTACAGACAAAACAATTTGGTATTTTCCGCTCCCGTTATAGAAACGTCAATATTTTACTAATTGACGATGTCCAGTTTTTTTCAGGCAGAGAAGGCACCCAGGAGGAGTTTTTCCACACCTTCAATGAGCTTTCTTCTAAAAATTCCCAAATTGTCATTACTTCAGACAGACCCCCATACGAGATTGCAAAGCTCGAGGATCGTCTTAAAAGCCGCTTCCAGGGAGGGCTAATGGTTGATATGCAGACTCCTGATTTTGATACCAGGGTGGCCATACTTAAAAATAAGTGTGTTGAGCAAAAGTATCTTTTGGATGAGCCTTCCCTTAATCTGATCGCCGGATCTGTTGAAACAAACGCCAGAGATTTAGAAGGAAAACTTATTCAGATTCTGCAGGCTTTAAAAACAAAGCAAATAGAACCAACCCCGGAAAATATCGGCAAATTGCTTGGCAAAAAAGAGGCTGCCGGTTTAAAAAACCTGACACCAAAACAAATTATCATGAAGGTTTGTGAGTATTTTTCCATCAAACAACTGGATTTAATCGGGCCGAGAAGAATAAAAGGGCTGGTGCTGCCCCGTCATATTGCTATGCATATATTATCTGAAGATCTAAATTTAACAGTTGAAAAAATCGGCGAGATCATGGGGGGCAGGGACCACACCACAGTCATGCACGGGCGGGACAGGATTAAAAAACTGCTTGTGGACAACAGGGAGGTTCAAAGGATGATGGGCGAAGTAAAACAAAATTTATCCACAACTATTCAGTAGTTATCCACAAAGATTTGCACAAAAAATAAGGGTTTGCCCACACGAAATTCTCCCAAAACTGAACTCAAAAAATAGCTTTTACACATATCCACACAGCATATTATTACTACTATTTATATTAATATTATGTAGTATAATCTAACCTCTTGTGGATAACATTAACTGGACAATTATAATTGCTATTTTAGCCGGAATTGTAATTGCTTATCTTTTAGGAAGACTCCACGGCAGAAAGCCGCAAGATATCCCAACAGACTTAATAGATTTATACAAAGGGGTTCAAGATTTACCAGCCAGGGTTTTGCAAGTCATTCAAGGTTCAATCAGCCCTCAAAAAGGCAGGATGGCAGAGCTTTTAACTTATGCTGAACTGCGCTATGATTATGACCGGATTATCCCTTTAGGTTGGCCGATTGACTTTGTTGGGATTAAAAATGGAGATAGAATTGATTTTATCGAAGTTAAATCCGGTATAAGTCATCTTTTGACAGAAGAGGAAAAACACATTAAAAACCTAATTGCTGCCGGCAGAGTTAATTTTAGGTTGATTAAGGTATCTGAAGAGGAAATTCAAAAGTTTGTTACTGCCAAGAAGGGAGAAGAATAGCTATCAGTCTTCAGCTTTCAGCTGTCAGACAAAATCTGACGACTGACGACTGACGACTGACGACTGAAAATGAAGTTTAAGGTTTTGCAACAGGATATTTTGCCGCACTTGCAAGCTGCGGGAAGATCTGTAGGAGTGCACTCAACCCTGCCTGTTTTAGATAATATTTTACTGGCCATTGATGGCTCGCCTGGCGGCGAAGCAGGCAAAAGATTAAAAATTGCAGCTACAAATTTAGAGATTGGTGTAATAAGGCATATAAATGTTGAGGTTGAAGAAACTGGCGAGATTACTGTTCCTGCCAAAACCTTAATAGAACTGATTTCCGGTTTGGGCCAAGCTAAAATTAGCATAGAGACAACTGGTGAGATACTGACTTTAGAAAGTGGTAAATTTAAAGCCAGTATAAATGGAATTGCAGCTTCTGAATTCCCGGCTATCCCTTTATCCTCAAAAACCAAGGTAACCCTGCCAAAAGATATTCTTTTGTCCTCCTCTCAAATTCTTTTTGCCTCGGCTGTGGATGAAGGAAGGCCTGTTTTAACAGGAGTTCTGACTGATGTAGGGGATGGGAAAATTGATTTTGTGGCAACAGATGGTTTTAGGCTGGCCCACCGTCGAGTACAGCTTGCCCTGGGCGAGCCCGCCAAAGGCGGACGAGTCGAAGGGTTTAAAAGCCTGATCCCAAAAAAAACATATGAAGAGGTTTTAAGGATTATTTCAGAAACAGAAATAGATAAAGTTGAACTGTCAGCCTCTTCAGACCAAAATCAGGTCATATTTACTTTGGGCCAAACCATTCTTTCCTCAAGGTTAATAGAAGGACAATTCCCGGCCTGGGAGAAAATTATCCCTACAGAAATAGTTTCCAGGGTTATGGTAGACAAAGAAGAGCTTCTAAAAGGAGTTAAGCTGGCAGCTGTTTTTGCCAAAGGCGAGGTTAATGTAGCTGTTTTAACTTTGGCTGAAAATGGCTTGAAGATTGAATCATCTGCCAAAGAAATGGGTAGCCAACAAAATGAGATTGAAGCAAATGTTGAAGGAGACCAGATTCAAATTGCCTTTAATTCCAAGTTTTTGCTTGATGCAATTTCCAATGCACCAGCTTCTCAAATTATGATTGAGTTTTCCGGTCCGCTTTCTGCGGCGCGAGTAAAACCAGTTGGGATTGAGGGTTTGCAATATATAATTATGCCGGTAAGGATCAATTAGACGCCCCTTTTTACTTAAACGCCTCTATATTTAATGGTTTGGAAGTGGAATATTTTTTCCTCATTCCATTGCCCAAGGCCTTTAAATTTAGTTTCCCCGATTATAAATAGGGTATAAGTTAAGCCCAGCTCAAATGGTTCATCA
Organism: uncultured Gammaproteobacteria bacterium; assembly: GCA_964547465.1. Classification (GTDB taxonomy): domain Bacteria; phylum Patescibacteriota; class Microgenomatia; order Daviesbacterales; family UBA10151; genus CAZJNI01. The sequence continues at coordinate 51,366 of CAZJNI010000001.1, read as the reverse complement.
GCAGTAATTCTGGCAGTTTTCCCGTCCTCTGATAGAACAATCTTGTAAGGAATTTCAGGATCAAACCTGATTTTGGTTTCGTGGGCATTTTCCAGTTGTCTGTTAAATGTAATTTCAATGGTTGCAGTTGCAGGTACAACAGCTCCTTCCAGCGGATCAGGCTTGGTGGAAACAATAGTCGGCTTGTCAGTTTTTGAAACCGGATCAGATTGAGGAGGGGGAATGGATTGGGTTATACTACTTTTTATTCCCCAGAACGTAATTAGAAGCGTAATAATAATTACAAAACCTAAAGCGGATTTTTTTATTGACATAATTTTAATTCTGTATCAACAGATTTCCATCCTGGTTCAGTTTGACTCAAGGAATTAGAAATATTTTGACCTAAGGAAATATGCACATGAATGGCTTCGGTTTTACCTACAGTTTCACCCGATGTATATATTTGGTTTAAATTAAAACTGGTTGGGCCCATGTGAAGTAAATGTAATATCCAGTTTTGCCCGTTAACTTGTTTTGCAACAGGCGGGGTTTGGAAAACATAACCCTTGCCGCAGCCACCGTTTAAGCCGTCTGGATTAATAATTTCTTCCGCAAAACAATCATTGGCTGAAAGGTCAAATTGATTAATGAGTTGCCATTCAACTATTTTGTTATCGATCATGGGGAGTACTATATTATCTCCGTTGGCACCGCCTGTTTTTCTATCCATGGACTTACCCCGCCGACTATCTCCACTACACGCAACATAATTTGGATCAGAGGTTTTTAGTCTTTGATTATAGTTTGAGCCACAGTGGCCATCTTTTGGATCTGCCTGGAAGGAACCATACCATGATTCCCCATCTCCTATTACAGGGCAACTGAATTTAGGGAGATTACCTGATTGTATTGTTTGAGGGATTAGCGCAGTTACTCCAAGTAAAGATGCTACAAATTGTTGGTGCAGGGGTTTATCTCCTCTCAAAATTGGATTGGTACTGTCTTTTGGCGGGCATGTGCTAAAATAAGACTGTTCCCCCCACTCCTGGTTTAAATAATATGCCAGAGTTTCTGCGAAGTCTTCATTTAATTGGGTTACGCCACTAATACACTTGGTTGGGTCTTGTGAAAAAGTGCTTATCCCCCCCTCTTGCTTTAGAGCAGCATCCAGCGCAGTGAAATTTACAGCATTTGGATTGCAGCTTTGTATTACATGAGTTAGCTCGTGGATAAAAACCACCTGGAATAAACTTTTTGGGTAGGGTTTTTGATCGACCGAGCTTATACCGCTCATGATTATAGAAAGACAGCCTCTCTGTTCATTAAAGCCTTTGTCCTCCCGTTTTACAGTTATGATTTTATTTTTATCCGCTCCACGGACCAGTTCTAAAAACTTTGTATTGGAAACATTCCAGAGCTTTTCCCAAGCATATGTTAAATAATCATAGGGAAATGGGTTTTGTAGGTCAAAATCAACGCCAAACTGTTTTAAAATATCATCGTGTAATATTTGATAATCCGGACTGGGAGGAGGAGCTAATGTACCAATAAAACCAGGAGTTTGCGGGCTGGCTTCTGTGGAGGTTGGAGATTGCGAAACTGCTGAAAAAGTAATGAATCCGAAAAGTAAGATAAAAGCTAAAGATACCAGTGCTACCTGCCTTCCCGCACCAAGACCCTTCGATAAGCTAAAGCCACCAGGTTTAGGACCTGAGAAGCCTGGGAGTCTTCCAACAGTACTAAGAACACCACCCCCTGCCTTTCCCGAGAGATTATACAAGCCATTAAGCGCAGGACCGCCAATCCCCCTGCCTATCCCCCCCAGCATTTCTCCAAGACCACTACCTATTCTTCCTAAGTTTTTTTTGGCGAATATTTGTGCATTAGACCCAAAAGTTTTTAACCAGCTGGGAGATTTTATATTACGTACCCCTGTAACCACACCACTCTTGTTAGCAATGAATATTTTTGATGGTGGTGCTTCCCTGACTACCCCGCTACTGTTTGCAGTTACTAATGTTGATCGTTGCCCGGGTTCTATAATTGCTCCACTGCGGGTTGTTTTAACTAATTTTGACGGGTCTCCGGCTTCTCTAACTACCCCACTTTTATTTGCAACAACCAGATCTGATTTAGCTGCTTCTTGTGCGTGAGGGATAATACGGATTATCCTTCGGGCAGGGGCAGTGCCGGAAATTCCTCCGCCAAAAGGTATCCCCCCAGCCATTGTAGAAGGAGACTCCCCGCTAACTCCCTGATCCAAAGCTGCAGCTCCTGCTGTTTGTTCCGGAACAGCTTCTCCGTATACTTCTCCCTCTGTTTCCGAAACTCCAATTAAGATTTTCTCAACATTTTTTTCTCCAATAATTTTAACCAGTTGGCTATCTTTTTTATTAAGATCACGAACAAAATAATTGGTAAATTCTGCATTACTGTCATAGAGCTTGTTATATGTGGGAAAAGCTAATCGGGCTTGTGGGTAGATAACATCCTCGTAACTGTAAATACCCCATTTATCTGCATTGGCATATCCAGGGGTTTTTTTGGCAACTAAAGCTCTGGTCAAATCTATTATTGATAGTGTTAACTTTGTTGCTACTTTTACCATGACTTAAGTGTATCATCAAACACTTTCCCTGGCCAATAATTCCTTAGGATTTGAGGTGATTAGTTGATGTTCCTGTGGGGAGGCCACCACTTTCATGGCAACATGAGTATTGCCGGCAAAAAATAATCCTTCTCCAACTCCTTCTGACAAAAGCAATCTTTGCTCCCCTTCAGAAAGGTTAAAAACTTGCGCCAAAAGATCAATTGAGGCAGGAGCCTGTTTTAAAAGAGTCTGGATGGAGGAGTTAGAAATTATTTCTTTGCCCCGCTCTGTTGTCAGGAAATCCTCCACATCTTGAGTGATGGTAGTCAGGCCTAAATAATATTTGCGCGCTCTTTTGGCCATATCCACCAAAAAATCAGCAGAATCAGGATTTCTCATTAAATACCAGGCTTCATCCACAATTAAAATCCTTTTTTTCAGCCTGCTTCTGATCTTGGTCCAGACATAGTCTAAAATCATATGGATGGCTAAAGGCCGCAGTTGGTCCGGCAAATCCCGCACAGAAAAAACAGTAAAGGCATTAGAGATTTCTACATTTGAATAGGCAGAAAAAATTCCAGTCAAAGAACCCTTGACAAATCTTTCCAGTCTGGCTGCCAGCTCCAGGGCCGAGGGTTCTTCCATGCCGATTAATACTTTATACAGATCTTCCATTAAAGGCGGAGTCCTACCTTGAGTTTTAGGATCATCGTTTATGCCCTTTAAGGCATATGTTTGTTTTAAGGATCTATCCAAGATTGCAGCCTCGTTGGCAGACAAATTTCCTAAAACCAGCTTTAAAAAAGTAGTTAAGGATAAAATTTTTCTGCCCAGTTCATTTTCTCCGGGTGAGAGTTTGGTGTTTAAATCAAACGGGTTTATTTTAATTGGAGATGAGGCGGAAAAGTTAATAAACTCTCCTCCCACAGCTTGAGTTAAAGGCAGGTATTCCTGTTCAGGATCTATCACAATAATTTCTGTCCCAAACATCAAAGAACGTAAAGCCTCAAGTTTGACCAAATAGCTCTTGCCAGCTCCGCTTTTGGCAAATACCACCGAATTCGCGTTCTCTAAACTGAACCTGTCAAATAAAATTAAAGAATCATTGTGTTCATTGATTCCATACATGATGCCTTCATTAGCAGTTAGTTCAGATGAGGCAAAAGGAAAAGTAGTAGCTAGCGATGTGGTATCCATATTGTGATTTAAATTCAAAAGATCTGTTCCTTGAGGAAGAGTTGATTTAAAACCGTCTTCCATTTGCAAAGTGGCAGCTTTGGCAGTCATGGAAAGTGAGGCCAAAGTAGATTCAATCAGCTTGGAGGTATTATTTAGCTCTTCCATGCTTTGAGCAGGAACTGTAATATAAAGAGCAAATTGAAAAAATCTCTCCACACCTTTAACTAACTGTTCTTGCAGTCCTTTGGCATCCTCCAGGGCAACTTCAACAGCCGGATCAATTGCCCTGCCTCTTTCAAAGTCTGTCTGGATAGTTGCTTCCATTTCGGCAATTTTTCTTTTTAACTCATCCAAAACCCCGGCAGATTGGGAAGGATATATAAACATAGAAATTAAAAGAGAATGGTCAAAAGAAATCACCGGCTCAAGCCAGTTAGGCTCAACAAACCTGGGATAATTTGACACAAAATAGGTTCTAAAAAAGCGGTTGTCTATTCTTAAATGGTTAAAATCAACCTCCAATTCCCCGGGAGCAATTACATCCTCAATGGTTAGTTGAGGAACAGTTGATTCTTCAGGTTTAGATTTTTTAAATAAACTTAATTTCATACGTTTTCATCCAATTCTTCCACCACAAATGGGTGAGTTCTGACAGGCTGGCTACTTACTAAATTTGGCTGTGGGGTAACTTTCGCAGGTTGCGCCATAATGGGTGTTTTAAATGTTTCGGTTGTAAGTTTTACTTCAGGTTGATTTAGCGCTACAGTAATCTCACCCGGGTTAATTGGCTTTGGTACTACATTCTCCACAAACTGGCCATTATAAATATCATAAAATAATTCCAGAAGCTCTTTTGTATTAAGCTGGGTAGTTTTAAGGCCGACTCTGGCCAGTTGTCTCGCAATCTGGTCACTTCTTGGCAAAAGTACTGTTTTTATCTTTTGTTGCAAAACCTCTTTTGAGGTTGTTAAACCAAGTTCTATTTTGTATAAAGGTATGACTATATAGAATTTTTTATCTAAAACTTCGTTTTCTTTAATGGTTGACTGGACAAACTGCTTATAATTAACGATTAATTTAGAAAGCAGGGGATTAGTTTGCAAACTTTGTGCTTTATCCAAAAGACTAAGGTAAGAATTAATATTTAGTCTCTCTGAAAAAACGAGGATCTGAATAGAGAAAGAAAGAGAATTTAACATCTGGGCAAAGCTGGAAATAATAGCTATTTGCTCCCGCTCTGATAATAACCCAAAATTAACAGCAGAGACCTGCAGAACTAGTGCCCCGCCGCCGTCCCTAAGCAGCAGGATATTATCTGTTATATCAGCAATTGATAAATGTTTTTGTGTTGTATTCATTTTGCTGTAATCATTAAAGGTGGCAGCAGTGCCCCTACTAAATCAACCTGTAATACATCAAAGCTAAAACCTTCTTTTTCCAATTCAACTGTATATGTACCATTAGGTAGTGGAGTAGCACCGCTGAATTGTCCCAGTTTGTTTGTTTTAAGCGCACGTACCGGTAGTCCTTCTTTATCGTAAATAACTACCACCGCTCCCTCCAGGTAATTTCCATTTGACTGTCTAATTATGCCATTTATTACATTTGGGAAAGAAGTCAGAGCTACCTGGGTTAGCCTTGGTTTATTTGAGACAACTACTTTTACCTTAGGCTTTACCAGGGGAATTGGTGCTATTTTTGGACTTTCCGGTTGATTAACTGCTTCAATTTGTTGTTTAATTTGAGAAGCTTGAGTAACTAAAGTTTGTAAATCAGTCAAAATCTTATTTACCTGCTGGGTATAATCAGCCGGAATTTGGGTTTGATTTTGAGCTGTTGACTTAACCTGGCTTAGAGCCCTTTCTGTCTGGACTATCCTCATTTGTAAACTTTGAGCCTGACGGGCCAGATCCACAGTTTTTTGCAGTTGTTCCGGAGAAGGCAGGTCTTCCGGCTCTTTTTTAGTTTCAGTTGGGGGAATTGGTTGTGGAGATGGTTGTACAGAAATTGGTGCAGGTATAATGATAGGAGCTTGAATTTGTTGAGTAGGTTGTAGCCCTGAAAGATATGCTACAAACCTGCTACTGAAGGTAGGCTCTTCTTTGTAAGATTTATTATTTTTCTTCCAAACTCTTTTGGTTGGGGAATAAATAGCCTTAAGAAATGCTTTAACCCAGGAATCAAGCGGCCTTGAGTTAACAGGTAAAAAAGCAAAAGCCACCCCCGAAAGGGCGGATATTATAATCAAGGGCCAACTAACAGCAGGATAATCATGGGCAAAAAAGACAAAGAGAATATAAGCAATACCGGAGCCTGCGGCCAGATATATAAATTGCTTTAAAGTCATATCCCCGACCAGATGAAATTGAAAAGTAGTGACATTTTGCGGAATAGGGTGTGGCTCCATATAGGTATTATCTATATACAATGTGAAAAAAATAATGGCAAGGAGCACAAAAGAGATCATTATGGGACAAATCCATACTAATCTCAAATCTTAGATCTCAAATGTCAAATCTATATCTTAAATCTAAAATCTTTAAAAGTTTTAACATTTGAGTTATAGTTTTGAGTTTTGACATTTGAGTTTTGAGATGTTATTTTAAAGGTGTGGTGTACCATCAGCCTTTGGCTGAAAGGAACAATGGGAACCAGGTGTAAATCCTGGGCTGTGCCGCAACTGTGATTAGCTAGTTGGTAGCTAGTAGTGAGTAGGTTGTAGTGATCGCAAGAGAGCTATAACCTAAAACCTACCACCTACAACCTAACTTTAAGTCAGGAGACCGACCACATTTTTAGTCCCGTGAACAGGAGCATATGTCATTAGAAGTACTTCCATTAAACAACCGAATTTTCCCTACTGAAAGGCCTCAAGAGGTACAAATAACTCCTTACCTAGGTGAACAATCTCGATTACAAGGAACAGGTTTTATACTGCCTTTAGAAATAAAACGCTTATTTAAAAATTACAATCAAAATCTAAGAGAAGGAAAAAACAATGAAGAGGCTTGGGCAGTTTCATTAGGAGAGCTGGAGACCAACATCAGAAGTTATATTTTGGAATATATCCAGTCAAAGACTGTTTTGCCGCATAAAAATAGAATAGAAAGAGTGAATGGGGTCAGAAGAATGGTGGGAAATAATGGAATATTGGTGGTAGATGGGATAACTGATCAGGAGAGACAAGGAGGGGTTAAACAGGCCTCAATAAAAGTTGATGGATATCTTTCTAATAATGCTGATAGCATAGCTGTTATTAATAGTCCATTTGGTCATTCCGGGTTTTTCAAAAATGATGGAACAGGAATTACTTATAAAAACAACCAAACCATGGTTTTCTGGACTGATCAGCAGGGTGAGTTGCATGGATTAACTTTAGTTTCAGATTTAGATGAAAGACAATCAAAAGAACTCTCAGAAAGTCTTGGTGTATCTGAAGGTTTATTAACAGGTCAGACTCAGTTAGAAAGAGTATCTAATATTGTTGGGAACCCAGCTCTTTTTTCTTACTCCCAAGCTTTAAAAAATCCTGCAGAATATGTGTTAGATAAAATTGTCTCTATCAGAGGAGATGCTGACTTTAGATTAGTTCAGGAAGACGGCACTATAGAGATAAGATCAGTAGCTCAAACTAGAGCAGATATTCAAAGAATGAATCAGCTTCTGAATTTTAATAAGGAGATAGAAGAGCATATTAAAGAATTAACAAATAATCTTTGGAGAAAGTTTAGTAATTTAAATCACTCAATTATCCAAGCTGAAATAGCCAGCATAATAGAGGAAACAATACTAAATATCACAGTTGATTATTTGCAAAAAACACCAAATAGATATTTTGATAGGTTGTCTCCTCAAAACAGTTGGGTTTCAGAACAAATTAGAGATCAGGATAAGTTTATGATGGCTGCAGCTTTTTTAAGGACCAGAGCAGGATGTGCTGGTTCAAGTTCAATGGCATCACTCAGAGGGATAAGTTTAGGTTTAGGAAGGATATCTTTAGGTAGGGAGGGTTTGGGTGGGGTATGTGGAGATTGTGGAATGCCTAAGGATGGGCATTACCATTGTCCTGATTGTAATTTAAGATTTGAAGATGAATCAAATAGAGCTGCGGGAGATTATACACCTTCATGTGGATGCGGTTATGTTTTTGGTTGTGGTACCTCAGCTGAGGCAGATAATCCTGAAGAAAAAGAAGAAACTCAAGAATTAGTAAAAGCTGCTTGAATGTTAATTGCTAACAAGGTTAGCTAAGATAATGCATCTTGACATCAAGATGTTTTGATGCTAAACTGACATTATTATGATCCGTACTACAGTAAGGCTGCAGGAAGATATATTTAAAGAGGCCCGCAAAAAAGCTATAGATGAAAGAATTGCTTTTGCAGATATAGTTAATCAAGCTTTAGAAAGCTATCTTGGCAAACCCCAAATAAGAAAGAGTGTTAAATACAATTTAAAAGTCTATAACATGGGTGAGATTAAAGGTGACATGAGAAGAGTGCAAATCTATGATAGTATCTGACCCGTTGCTTTTTGATACTAATATTTTAGTCTATGCTCATAATCAGGATAGCCCTTTTCATAGAAAATCTTTAGCTTTAGTCAAAGAAGTGATTGCAGGGCGCTTCAGAGGAATTTTGACTCAACAGAATCTTTTAGAATTTTATTCAATCATTACAGATCAAAGAAGAGTTGCTAAACCACTTTCATCGCTAAAAGCTCAAGAACTATCTGAATATTATTTGAAATTACCTTTTAAGGTAGTTATTCCTAATCAGGAAACTATTAAGATATTATCCATGCTTATGACCAAGAATAAGATTAAAAACGGGCAAGTTTTTGATGCATATCTTGTGGCCACCATGTTGTCAAACCAAATTAAACAAATAGTTACTGCGAATGTCAAAGATTTCAAGTTATATAATGAAATTAAAGTATTAGATATAAAGGATTTCTAAAGGATTACCCTTAATCCCGTCAGGATTTTTTGGGAAATTCTATGCTGAAGTTAATAACCTTGAGCAAAGTCGAAAGGGAAAAACATGACGAATGTAGCAGACTTGACAAATTGCTAGATTTGTTATAATGTATAGACATGTTAAACGATAATATCGTTTCCATTGATGAGCTTCGTTCCAACCTGGCTGATATTATCAACCGCGTAACATATGCTAATGATAAGGTAGTGGTTAAAAAGTACAACCGGGAAGCAGCTGTTCTTATCAGTTTGGATGAATACGAAAAGCTTTTGGATCCTAGGAAGAGGTTAAGCAAGACTGCATGGGAAAAAAGTTTCAAAAAACTTGATAAAATACGAGCTAGAATCCCTAAAATGGACCCAGTAGAATTAGATAAAATTATTGATGAGGAGGTGGAAGTGGTTAGGGCAGAGAAAAGGGCTAGAGGTGAATGATTCGAACAGTATTAGACACGAATACTTTAGTTAGCGCTGTTATCAACATTGGATCGTCTGTAGCTGCTGAGATTTATCAAAATTGCAAAGATAATCACTTTGTACTGGTAATTTCTCCACAAATTTTGTCAGAGCTTGATGAAGTTTTGCATCGAGAAAAAGTGATAAAAGCCCACAAAAGATCTGATAAAGAGTTACAGGAGATAATGAACGGATTATCCAGAGTCAGTTTATCTGTCACCGGTAATTTTAGAATAGAAGTAGTAAGAGATCCATCAGATGATAAAATTCTTTCAGCAGCGCTTGAAGGGAAAGCTGATTATATTGTCAGTAGAGATAGAGATTTACTTGACCTTAATCAATACCAAGGGATTAAAATTATCACCCCCGAAGAATTTATGGGAATTCTTAGAGCAAATAAATAATCCAAGCTCAATCCCGTCAGGATTTTTTGGGAAATTCTATGCTGAAAGCAGGCCATGGAATTTTGACCCCTTGACTCTTAACACTTAATACCCTAAAATGGGTACTATATGTCACAAGCACAAATAAGATTAACCAGAACTCCTGATGTTAATAGAGTTTTGACATTTTTACGCAGTAAGTATCAGCTGCTTTCCGAAGCAGATATTATTAAAGTGGCTTTGTCCGAGAAGTATATTAACGAACAAGAGGAATTTTTAGAAAAAGATCAGAAAATCAGGGAAGCGTGGGAACATTTAAAGAAAGAGGGTAAGAAATTAGGCAATAAACTTATGAGAGAGAAAGGTTTAGATCCAAAAAAGGTCACAGAACAGCAGTTTTATAACATCTTTCTGGATGACCACAAGCATGCTTAAAATAGTGCTGGATACCAACATGGTTATCTCCGCATCTGTGTTTGGTGGAATGGTAGAGAAAATTATCGATCTTATTATTGATAATAAACTTAAACTTTTTATTTCCTTTGATTTAACAAATGAAATATTTAGGAAATTAAACGAGTTTAACTCAAGTGAAGAGATACGTAAGAAGGTCAAAGCAGTATTGAAAAAAGGTATAGCAGTTAAAACCAAAATAAAGATTATTGTTTGCCGCGACCCCAAAGATAATTTTGTCCTGGAGCTGGCTGAAACTGCCCATGTTGATTACATTATTACCCGGGATAAAGATCTTTTAGATTTACCAGATCAAATGTGGAAAGACGCAAAGATTGTAAAGCCGGAAGCATTTTTGCCTTTTCTGCGGAAGATGAATCTACTTTAGATTTAATTCCGTCAGGATTTTGTAAGGAATAAATCAAGCAGTTTAACTTCGCTCACTGTAAACTTATCCCAGACTTGCACTTGACAAAGTTAGCTAAGTTAGCTATTATATAAATAATATGCAAGTTGTGAATATTCATGATGCAAAAACAAATTTATCTAAGTTAATTGAGAAAACCTTAAATGGTGAGGAGGTTATTATCGCCAAGGCAGGTAAACCAGTGGCCAAACTTTCTTTTTATAAAGAAAAGCTTAAGCCACGCAAACTGGGGCTGTGGAAAGGAAAGGTTTTTATTCCAGATAATTTTGATGATGAGGATGAAGAGATCAATAAGCTCTTCTATGAAGGTGACATTTAAATGCGCTATCTCTTAGATACCCATGTTTTTATTTGGGCTATGGAGGAAAATAAAAGATTACCCCGAGATATTAAAAGTAAAATTTCTGATCCAAACAACGAAATATTTGTTAGTGTTACAACTATTTGGGAGATCATTATTAAAAAGAGAAAAGGTTTAAAAATCCCAAAAGATATCCTAGGAGGAATTAAAAAAAGTAACTTTGTTCTACTTTCCATAGATATTAATCATGTATTGGAAGTTGAGAAATTACCTGGTATTCATAAAGACCCATTTGATAGGATTTTAATATCCCAGACAAAAGTAGAAAATTTAACTCTCATAACATCTGACGAAAAGATCTGGAAGTATGATCTCTCCTTAATTCAGGCATAATTCCGTCAGGATTTTGTAAGGAATAAATCAAGCAACTTGTAGTGTATCAAGTATCATGTATCAAGTGTCATGGTCTTGGCATGATACCTGACACATGACTCATGACACATTAAAAAAATTTGACACAAAGTTTGGGAAATTCTATGCTGAAAGCAGGCCATGGAATTTTCCAGAGAAAGGAATACATGGCAGAAAGACTTATGGCAGATCAACAAACGAGTTTGATACTAGTACTTGACAAAAAGTAATACTTAATGTATATTAGTGATTGTGAGAAGGAAATTATTTAAGCAAATTACCTCCAGAATAGATGCGCCGGAAGCGATTGTGGTGACTGGTATGCGTAGAGTTGGTAAAACAATATTGCTGAAGCAAGTACATGATTCTATAAAGAGTGATAATAAAATTTTTCTTGATTTGGAAAATCCTGTTAACCAAAAGTACTTTGAAGAAGTAAATTATGAGGCAATTAAATATAAATTCCAGACTTTAGGTATAGATTTATCTCAAAAAGCCTATATATTTTTAGACGAAATACAAAATGTTTCAAACTTACCATCTGTAGTTAAATATCTGATCGATCATTATCAGATTAAGTTTTTTCTTACAGGTTCAAGTAGTTTTTATCTTAAAAATTTATTTTCCGAATCTCTTGCTGGCAGAAAAATAATTTACGAATTATTTCCTTTGGATTTTGAAGAATTTTTGCTTCTTAAAGAAAGTAAAATTATTATCCCTGAAAAGATTTCTGATTCTATTTATCAGATAATAATTCCATTGTACAAAGAATATATTGAGTTTGGTGGTTTTCCAGGCGTAGTTATAAAAACATCAATAGAGGAGAAGCGCGAAGCCCTAATGGATATATTTAGTGCTTATTTTAATAAAGAGGTTTTAAACATCGGGGGATTTAGAAATAATCAGGCGGTTAGAGATTTAATACTCCTGCTAATAAGTAGGGTAGGCAGCAAAATTGACGTGCAAAAATTATCTACTGAATTAGGTATAACCAGAGTAACATTGACGGAATATCTTGCCTTTTTGGAGGGGACGTATTTTATATCGCTTATCTTGCCATACTCCACAAATAAAGATACGGAAATAAGATCGGCAAAAAAGGTATATCTTTGTGACAGTGGTTTAGTTAACAACATACAAAATATTCCTTTTGGCAGTCTTTTTGAAAATACAGTTTATAATCAGTTACGTGCTAAAGGAGGTATAAACTACTATCAGCGTAAAAGTGGGGTGGAGATAGATTTTATTCTTAACAAACAGATAGCTTATGAAGTTAAAACAAAAGCTACTGTTTTTGATAAATCAAGACTGCAGAGATTAGTTAAAGAGCTTAAATTAAAGGTAAGTAATATGGTTTCATTTGAGTATTCTGATATTAAGACCATTTACGGTTTTCAACTTTAGCAATTTTTACCCTCAATTCCGTCAGGATTTTGTAAGGAATAAATCAAGCAGTTTAACTTCGCTCACTGTAAACTTACCGCAGAAAGGAAAGTTGACAGTTAGTTAACCGAAGCTCTACACTGGAATTAGCCATAGAGTTTTCGAGTTCGTAGTTTGTTGCAAACTACATACTACTAACTACCAACTACAAACTATCATGGCAGAAAGACTTATGGCAGGAGAACAACAAGAAGGAGGTCCACCACAAACCCCACAAGGGGTAACTGCTGTGGCTGAAAAACCGTCTGATCAGCCAAATGTAGTTATAGCTGGTAAAGAAGAGCAGTCAAAGGGTCCGAGTTTTTGGAGGAAAATTGTAGGTGGAGAAACCAAGCCACTAGTTTTAGACCAGCAACCTCAAATTACTGAAATTTTAAATCCAGAAGAGCAACCCCAGAATACGCAAGCCCCTTCCACTTCTCAAAATCAAACTCAAGTTGGAGTACAAGACAGAATGGAATTGGAAGAAGGTAGTACATTACCCCCAGATGGAGTAGATAGAGGGGGGGGTGGAGGGGACAGGGAGCCTCCAGCAAGAGGGCCAGAATGGTTGACTAGTCCGGAAAGAGGTGAATTGTTGATGGAGCGGATTGCTTTCATGGAAACTATACTTCCTTATGAGGTTAGATATAATGAAGAAAATGAGCCAATTTTAAATGGTTTATATGAGGAATTAATAGAATATGTAGATGGACTTGAAGAAAATAGATACTATAGAAGTTCTTTTAATCTTAAGGAAGCCCATCCGGACGTAATTCCTGAACCTGATGAACCCTTAATTGATGCAATTAAAAAATCTTATAAAGAGAGAGCTGATAAGCTTATTCAACTAGCTAGTCAAGAAAGTCAAATTCCTCCAGAAGATTTTACAGGTGTTAGATCCTTAGATGAGTTGATTCAAAGAAGATATCGTGATAGGACTACTCCGGCTGCTGAAATTCCTCAGATAGAAGAGGAGTTATTGAAATATTTCAATGAAGCAAAAAGGAAGGGTCTTTTAAAAGGTGTAGATGATAGATTAAATTCAATTTATCTAAGATATGCTGGAGGTACTATTTCTCCTTCTCAAGCTAGGGAGCTTTTATACCAAGCAACAGAAGTTACTGCTGGTAATGATAGACCCTTAGCATATATAACTGGGGAAGATGCTTTCATCGCTAGAATGAGTGATCCAGAAGTTAATCCTAGACTGGATAATGTATGGGTGCCTTATCTAAGGTGGGCCAGAATAAGGTTTGAGAGTTTACTTAATGGAGAACCGCAGTCTCCTGAACGAAGAGGTGAATGGGTTCTTCCTATAGAACAGACTCAAGGAGCAATAAAAGAAACTTACTGGGAACCTTATGCAGGTTATCCGGATTATTATACAGTTAACGCTAAAACTCCTGCCCAATTTATTATAGCCAAGGAATCTTTTCTGCAGATGCTTTTTACTCATGCCCTAGGTTATGATCCTAATGAGTTAATACAAAATTTGATAAATTTTAAAAAAGTGATGAGTAGGAACGCAACTGATTTGGCAATACAACAAAAGAATTGGCCTGAAGGACCGGACAAAATGACTCTAGAATTTGCAGAAGAATTAAGACAGGAATTTGAAGGAGAAGGCTTTTTCTGGCATATCGCCTATAACATCGAGAATTATAATAAAGATGGAGCCAAACAAGGTGAGATGGCATTGGCTTTGCATGAAGGCCCCCAAAGGCATGTTAGAGCTCTTAGGTCAAGAAGAGGAGAAACCGGAGAATATGAATTTACACTAGATTATGATCCGTTGGTTGAACTTGCCTATAATGCCCAAGGCTCAAGAGGACAATTAGGTAGGCGTTCGGATATACAAAATTATTTCAGGATGTGGATTGAAGGAAAGATTATAGAAAGAGGGATGGGTGTTGTGCTAAAAGATTATGATAACCGCGATGAGGCTGCATATTCAAATCCGGAGTTTCGTTACGAGAGAGCGCGTCTTTTAGAGGCCATTGAAACTCAATTGAGAAGAAACGGAAATAATTTACAAGTTCTAAGTGAGGAAGATCAGAATTTATATATTGAGTCAAGAAGACTTTTAAGAGAGAACCAGGAGCGGATAGGTATCCATCAGTCTGAAGAAGCATTCAGGAGCTTATATGAAGGAATGGGTAGAGATGAGAACGGTTTTATTAAAGGAGATGCTCATTTAAGAAATTATCAAATGTTTAGAAATTATCAAATATTGACGCAATTGTCTGAAGATCAGTTGCCGTCAGGTTTAAGAGAATCTGTTGCTTTAGGTAGAATTCAGCAAGCAATTATTGACCTCCGCGGGCGAGTTAGACAAGGAGAAGTTATTTTAAAGAGGAATGAGGTACTAATTGATAAATTAGTAGACTTAAAAACAATTAGTGATGAGGATAGAAAATTGTATAAAGAAACATATGAGAGTTCAAAATCCAGCTTTGCACTTGCTATGCAAATGCAAATTGCTATGCGGGAAGAAGCAATCAGAGGTGGAGGGATATATTTTGTACATAAAAATCCTTTTATTTTAGAATATCTGAAGGTTAGAGAAAATAAGGATTCTGAACTATCACCTGACGAAAGGAAGAATAAATGGACAAGGGAGCAACATGTAGGCTGGATTTTGAATGAGATAGTAAAGGGTAAAAGAGTTGATACTTTAGATCCAGCTGAGCTGAGAATTTATCAAGGTTTAAGTGACAAAGAAAAAGAAAATTATGCTGACCAAATTCCTACCCATTTGGCTATAAAAGCTGTTCAGGCAGTTGTAAATTGGACAAAGATGAGATATGCAGACGATTCCAATATTTGGGACAGAGATGATTTGAAGTTATTTGTGCAGGCAAAAGATGCCAAAGGTAACTTCAGATATCCTAACTTTAGAGCTGTTTTCAGGGATGCTATGGTTGAGAAGGCTAGGGATATGGCTGTTGAGCAAATTGCGACTAAGGGATTTGAAGCAAAATTTAACTTTACTGACTTTAAAGCAACAGCTTTTGATGTAAAAAAGAAAGAGATAACTGTTGAGGCTTTAGGAAGAGTACAACCTATGATGTTAAGACAACCCAGAGGGGAAATTGATCCACAAACAGGCAAAATGGTTGTAGAAGACGTGGAAGAGGTTCATTTGGATTTTGATAAAGCTGTTGGCAGTTACTTAGCTTTGCATACTACTCATACTTATTGGGCCTATCAAAATAATAATACTCATACTCTTGTACCTAAATATGTATTTGAACAGGCAAGACAAATAAGGGAGGGAAGGTTACGATTTGAGGATGCAGATAGTTTGGCTGGCTTACTTCTTACTTTAGACCCCACTCTTAGTAATGTTAGATCATTTCCCGGTGATCAAATGGGTATAGAATATATTGTTTTTGATGCTGCAGTTGAAGAATCATTATTGAGTTGGGTTGAGGTAAAAAAAGCCTTGAGCCAGAGATTCTTGCCTGCAGATGGGAACCCGGAGTATATGCAGGCAGGATATTACACTGAAGATAAGGGAGGAGACAGCAGGTTCACTTTGATGATTGAAAACTTAGTTGCCAAAATGCAAAAAAGATTTGACAGAAGATTTGCTGCCGCACTGGGTGCTACACCAATGTATGCTGATACCATGGCTGGTAACTTAGGGCGTAAAGGAGTAACAGGAGCTGTTTCAATGATGGACGATCAAATTGGTAAAATAAGCGGCCAAAGACAACTTGGTCAGTTTGGTATTACTAAATTTATTAATTTGATGGATGCCGGCAATCAATTATATTTTTTACTAGTTGGGGGTACTGATCCTAAGACAGGGCTTCCTCATGAAGGTTTATTTTTTAAACCACTTAATAATTCTGATAAATTAGTGGCTATTAGAACTCTATTGCATCAATCTAGATCTGATCCGAAACTTGAAAATGATGCTTTTTATCTGATAATAGAGACTTTTGGTAGGCAATGGGATACATTAAAGCAAATCAGGACAATGTACTCGGAGAATAGAAATTCGCAAGGGGCGTTGGATTTGAGAAAGACAGATGTCTTTTTACCGGACGGCAGATATAATCCGGCTATAAATACAGACAGGAATACTGGTTCTTCAAGACATATAGCCAGAATGTTTTGGGATGCTTATGTGGAATGGTTGTTGGATCATGGACCTGGAGGGGGAGCGGAGATTTATCCATCTGAAGAACCTTACTACAAATTCCTTCTAGAGCCTTATTACTATTTAAAAATAATTAAAAAAGGAGAATTGTATTATAATAATGATAAGGGTAAGCTTGAAGTAGCAAAGAAGGATGAGACTGTAAAATTCTACGATGGCAGCACGTGGTCTGACTGGATATTTAATAAGATGGTACTATGATGTAGATGTACTTTTGAATTTTTCTGCTTCGGGGACTCCTCCGATACGTCCGCCACTGATTCTTCTAATAGTACGAGCGAATATATTCCCGCTTTTAGCAATAGATCCCATTTGACCACCTGTACCAGGTGCATATGTTTCTACAACCTCACCATATTCATTAACTCTATGTCCTGGTGTGCTAAACAATGCTCTGGCTCTGGCAAGATTTCCACTGGCTGCCCCTACCCCCTGCTGTAATTGCCCGCCGTAGCCTCTGCCGGCGGCAATGCTTCCACCGATTTCCTGGCCGATCAATTGCCCTGCCTGGCTTGCACTGCCAACAGTTCTGGCAATTATATCCGGGATTGCTGGGGTTGCAACCAATGCCCCGAAAGCCAAAAGTAGTTTAATAAAATCTACACCCATTCCCCCAAAAAGAGGAAAAGTATTAGGCCCTGTAATCTCAACAGGGCCATCAGCTTTCACTGTGGAGACTAAACCATTATTGACTATAGTTGTTGTTCCACCTGAATCAGATACTATAAATGGGTGTGGACTATTTGCAGGACCTAAAATAAAAGCCACAAAATAAAAAACAGCTAAAACAGCCGGGAATGCCAAGATATTTCCAAGCATGCTTAATATCCAATTGGTAGCAATTCCCTGTCTTCCCGGTAAAGCAGCTGCTAAGAATTGGAAAGGAGCCGTTATTGTTAAAAATATGATGGTTAAATAAACATTGACCAAGCGCATTAACAGTTTAAACATGGCATATAATAATATGGCTGTAACAACTAAAGCAAAAAGAGCACCTACTACGGCCTGGGGCCCTATAGGCCCTGTAATAGTATTAAGAGCGACCACAGCTTGTATCGTTGCAATTATACCTTCGCCGAATCTAGGGACAAGTTTAAGAAATTCTGTAGCCTGACCAGCTACCTGTACGGTAACAAAGGTTGCCAGTGTTACCAAAAGGCGTTGTGCATCATTATTAATATCATCCCAGAAAGAATTTATTACATCAGTAACTTTCTCTTTATTAGCAACAACTGCAAATTTGCTAAAAATACTGATCAGGTTTGGTTTGCGACCGGTATTAGGATCTAGGGTATCTAAATCCTGCACTAAATTTTGAGGGGTATTTGTTTCCCCCCTGACTGCGGAAAAATAAGCCCCAACCAAATTTGTTCCTACAAATGCAGTATCTGCTACCAATCCTGCTAAAAAGTAGGAAAAAGTTATTAGGATTAGACCAATCACCAAACCCGGAAGCGCTGCCTGGGCGGTGATGACTGTTTGGGGATTTATCCTTTGTCTGAACATCACCATTAAGCCAATAATTACAAAAATTATAATCATAATCAGATAAGAAATATTTCTGGAGACTTGCCAAAGGGATAGGATCGGGCTCAATACTCCTGCTCCTGACCCTCCAACCTGGGCATGGGCTTCTTTAACAATTCCTAATCCTTGACCAACTGATGCTAAATAATCTGCTGTCCTGACAGGCGGATTTACGTAGAGCATGCCTATGAGGGAGGTGGTAGCCCCCAGCGCTCCTCCGGAGAGATTAGTTTGAGAGAGAACTGGAATGGATTGGATTGCCCCCTGGGCATTTTGGGTGATTTTATAAGTTAAACAAGGCTGGCCAATGAAAGATGAGCCAATGGCTAAACAGGAAAAGCTGTGAAACATATTATTTAATAAAAGATCAGTAAAAAGCGGAGAAGTAGGGGAGACAGTAGTAGGTAACTGGTAACTGGTAACTGGTAACTGGTTTGCACTGGGGCTGGCAGATTGGGCATGAACTGGAGTAATGTAAAATGTAAAATGTAAAAAGTAAAAAGTAAAAAGCAGTAAAATAAGCTTAATTGTACATTGTAAATTGTACATTATAAATTTCTTAAACATACTCTAACAGTAAAACAAACCAATACCTTTTTGCAAGTTTTAAGAAAGCTTCCGGTAGCGGCTGCTTCTCCCCAAACCCAGGCGTTCTATTTTTTTAAGTTTAAGCAGTTTAGTAAGTATCTGATAAACTGTCGGCCGGGCAGTATTGGTAACTTTGGCTATCTTACGTGGTGTTGCCTCTGAAACGCTTTGCAAATACCTCCATACAACCAACTGTTTGTTTGAAAGGATACTCTCAAGATTTTCCGAGGAGACAAGATTAATTGCTTGCTCTGATTGAGCCAATATAATATTCAAAAAGAAATTAAGCCAATCAGTAATATCCCCCCTTTTTTTAAAAGTTTTTTGACTTTTTCTTAAAGCAAGATAATAGCCTCCCTTTTTTTCTTCAATTAACTTCTCATGGGAAATATAAGGCATATATAAATAGCCCATCTTAAGAAGTAAAAAGTTAGTTAAAATCCGCGAAAGTCTGCCATTTCCATCCTCAAAAGGATGAATACTCAAAAACTCCACTAAAAAATTCCCCGTAATAAGTAAAGGATGATATTTTTTATCATCAAATGCATTTTTGGTCCATTCCACCAGTTCTTGCATCTGTTTGGGTGTAAGGTAGGCAGGGGTTGTATCAAAAACAGTTCCAATGATTTTTCCATTTGCATCTACCATTTGGACTTTATTCTCCCCTTTTTTATATTCTCCGCGGTGTAGCTTATCCTTCTCCACGTATTTTAAAAGCTGCTGGTGAAAATGTTTAATAGTATTTTCAGAGAATCTGATAGAATCCCATGATCCAAAGACATTCTCCAGCAGTTCGTAATATCCTTGGACTTCTCCTATATCACGATCAGCAAATTTTTGAATGGCAATACCTTGCATTAATTTTTCTACATCCTTATCAGAAAGTCTGGATCCTTCAATTCTGGTAGATGCTCCGGTTGAGGTAATTAAGACTGATTTTTTAAGTCTTCCCAAAAGATAGGGATTTAAATTTACTCCGGCAGACCACCGGCCTTTTAACTCATCAATCCGGGCGATCTTTGTTAAAATTTCAGCTGACACTTGAGCTAATCTTTTCTCAAATTTAGTTCGCATAATCTAATTATATTGGATTATATGTGATTATATGCGTATTGTCAAACTTCTATTTAGGAAGGCCAAAAGTGAATGTTGTTACATCAACACCAGTAAATGCATGTATCAGTTGTAATATTAACCAGGCAATTGCCATAAAGACTATTCCCAAAAGCGCCCAGGTTACGGTTTGATGGGCAGCTTGGACTGCTTTCTGTTCTCCGCCTGACATTAAATATTTAAAGCCGGCAAAAACTATTAGCACTAAAAGCGCAATAAATCCCAGCCCGGTTGCAACGGTGATTATTTGTTTAAAAAGATCTTCGATTTGTTGCAATCCTGCAGGACAATCTCCGGGTACACGGGGACCTACCAGATTAGGATCACAATTAGCAGCATGAACAGTTGGTAGTAAGTAGTTGGTAGCATGTATTATGAATAAAAACCCCACAATACACAATACATAATACATAATACGTTTCCCCATATTTAAAACTTAACATGAATAAAGATGAAAGATCAATCTATAAATCAATTATTGAGGTGGTGGGGTTGGGATTGTGATGCCTTTTGTAATATCAAAGCCCAGGAATTGTCCTGCTACCCTGGTTAGGGCATAGGCTATAGCTAAAACTGCCAAGCCGATTAAGGCATTTATAATCCTGTTCCTGGCTTTTCCAACAGCTTCTTTATCTCCGCCTGATGTAATCCACTCAAATGCTCCCCAAACCAGCATTACCAAAACTACCAAAATAGCTAAGCCAAAAGCTAAAGTTAAAATATTGGTGACAAATAGTCCCAAATCTGAATAGCCTCCTTCAGGAGCTTTAACTATAATTGGATCTGCGGCAAAGACTAAAGGTGTGAAAAAAAGATAGGATAAAGGAGATAATACTGCAACCAATTTTTTCATTAGTAATTTATCATATTCATAGACAAAAGCTCTTGTCAAGGGCCACGTTTAAAAAAGGTAAATCCGGTAAAAGTTCCAAGAACCTGGATTATGGCAAATGCTACGGCAAAAAGCATAATTCCAATAATGGCATTAACAATTTTCTTTTGGGCAGAACTTAACTTTTCCTTATCACCTTCTGATGTCATCCAGTCCCATGCTCCCCAGAGGAGCATAAAAATCAAAACTATTATGGCAATGGAATAAAACAGGGTAATAATGTTGGATAAAAGTGTACTAATTCCTTTTGCCCCAAACCCGAAGTTTATAATTTGTTGGGGTGGGATTATTTTCCCAAAAACCTGACTTATTGGTGATAATGCTCCTGTATTAGGATTGTTACAAGAAGCAGGGGCTGAAGAGCATTCTTCTTGAGGATATATAGCCTCACACCCGCCGGGGGTACAATAATTTACTTCATATTTACACCCACCAAGACATCTATAATTTTCGGTTCTCCCGAATTGGCTGGGGCCGGCTATGCTGCCGGATGAATTACGAATTGCACTACAGTCTCTGCCAGTATACTCGTGGTTTGTATTATTTCCGCCTGTTAATTGTTGGTCTCCAGGTACTTTCGTTCCTGCAGCTGGACAACTAGCAGCAAATGCTGACTGGACAAGAAAAGTAAAAAGTAAAAAGTGAAAAGTGAAAAGTAGTAATACAAGGCATGATAGCTTCAAGATTTGACATTTGAAATTTGAAATTGGAAATTTGAAATTCATTTATCTTATTATATCTATTCCCGGCAGATTAAAGAAATCCGGAATAAATTGAAATAGTAAATATACAAACATAAGTAGTATAAACCCAATTATGGCATGATTAATCATTTGTCTGCCACCCTCTGCCTCTTCCTTATTTCCTCCTGCCCGCAAAAACCTGAATGCACCAAGTAGAAAGTAAAAAATAACCAAAAAAGCAGCAATTTCAAACATTGGTATAACAATTCTGGTGGTACCCTGACCCAAGGATTTAATATCTCCAAAGCCAAAATAGT
Source organism: uncultured Gammaproteobacteria bacterium (assembly GCA_964547465.1). Classification (GTDB taxonomy): domain Bacteria; phylum Patescibacteriota; class Microgenomatia; order Daviesbacterales; family UBA10151; genus CAZJNI01. The sequence goes on along the minus strand of CAZJNI010000001.1, from coordinate 29,493 downwards.
CCTTGATGGGAACCTGGGCATGAGCAGGAGTAACAAGTAACAGATAACTTGTAACAAGTAACAAAGTAATTTGACATTTGAAATTTGAAATTGGAAATTTGAAATTCATTAAAATGGTACTCCTGTTTGAGATGGGAATATTTCAGATGCGTATGTTGCAATTAGGTATGCTGCAAAAACTACAGCCAGTCCGATTAGCGCCCAGGTAATTCTGGATCTGGCTTTTGCCAGGTCTTCTTTTTTACCAGAGGCTAAAATATACTGAAATGCAGCCCAGATAACCCAATAAAATGCCATAAAGATGGCAATATAGAAAGCAATATTTAAAAGACCGGAAATAACACTGGCCACATCTAATAAGCCTTTATCTGTTAGTTCTTTTGGTAGCGGTATCTCATTCCCGCCGGGTAGTTTTAGAGCTAAAATAGATTTAAGATTCATGATTTATGATTTATGAATGTTTTTGTGCTTTTGATAAATCCTTGTAAAATCTGATGAGTTAAATTTGCTTGGTCTGCTAATGCATTAAAATCTTTAGTAGTCAAATAGCCTACATCTTTTGCAATAAGTATGAAATTTTTAAGTTCAGTTAAAGATCCTTGAGATAGATAATAAAATTGCAGTTTTTCCTTATAAGAATGTCTTCCAAAACCTTCAGAAATATTAGCTGTTATAGAAGAAGTTGCTCTTCTCATTTGGTCTACCAAAGAATATAGTTCTTCCTGGGGAAATTTTTTTGTTATTTTATAAACCATAATTACAAGAATATGCCCTTCTTGCCAAACTTTCAAATCTGTAAAAGACTGTATTTTGCCATTCTTCATTACTATTCTTAATCTTAAATCTAATTTCTTAAATCTTAAATCACTTTACCTTTCAAATCCAGGTATTCTTAAGATATCAAAACCGATTATCTGGAGTAATAATACTGCAAAAATAACCATCAGCAGTCCAATTATTGCACTTTGGAATCTATCCCGCCCTGCTTGCAAAGTCTCCGGGTTTCCGGCAGAAGTTAACATCTGAAATGCTCCGAGTAACATCATCAAAAACGCCAACCCCCCGGAAATCCCGATTATAAAAGAAAGAAAATCCTTAATAAATGCCGCAGGTGAGGTATGAACACACCCAATGGCTGTTTGAAAACCAGGATTTTCCGGATCTGTTGTATCACATGGTATCCCTCCAGATGTGGTTGGTGGACCAGTTAGCCCTGGTGTACCTGGAACCGGAGCAGTTCCCGGAGTAACCACACTGCCCGGTGCAGAGGGTGTACCCACACTGAAAGTTACTTTACAAAGGTCTGAACCATAATCAATTGGAAAAAGAGGTCTGCTTGCAGATAGAGGTATATGGCTATCTTGCTTTCGAATACTAACAATATGTGATGTGTTTGGGGATAAATATTTATTAGGTATTGAAACACCGGAGAAGTTAGAGGTGCTGACAAAATCTAATAAATGAGAACCTTTTATTATTTCACCATCTATAAAAACTCCAAACCGTTCATCTTTAGTCAGATTTTCTCCCGATACTTCAAGATTGCTCGTAGGGGTTATCCCTGTTGTTTCAGAAAGTTTAACAGTACATTGGGTATCTGATTCAGTAACACTGTAATGTCCTCTACATTGACGGATTTCTTCGTTTTTATCTGTGATTCCAATTAGCATAAAAGTATGAGGTCCAGGACTTAATAGATCATACTTTGTGAACATACCACTAATTATTTCCCGCCAGACCTCACCTGTACTGGTGTCTAAAGTAGCCGGACCAACATTTTGCGGAACACTAGATTCAAACTGCATCTTCCAGGAAGTATATTTAGTATCTTTATCACTTGGTGTTACAAAAAACTTAGCTTTCGGGGTTTTTGAGGGATCATTAAATAATTGAGACGGCTCGTTCCTAAAAGCGGGACAATCGGATAAATTATCTGCAAATACAGGAGATAGAAAGAGATTAAAATATAAAAAAAAGATAATTGGAGTAGTTACTAGAATGGAAAAAAAATTGGACATTAAAATTAGCTTACCACAATTAATCTCTAAAAGAGAGATAGTTGTGGCTTACCACATTTTGTAATTTAGGGTCTAGGGATTAGGGGTGAAGTTAGCGTCTTTCTTTTCTAGGACCTGGGTGAGCTAGGATCAACACTATAATACCAAAGAGAAGTATAACTATCATTGCTAAAAGAAAAACTATATTAAATGTCATAAATCAGACTCCTTTTTAGCTAGCCTAATACTTATCATCCAGCTGCTTATGGTAGTTATTATACCACATAGTTCCACCACCCAGTTTATCTGGTTAAAGGTTAGTATTAAAGGTGAAAGCACTACTGCCCCGAATATCACTTGACCGGCATTATCAAAAATATTGGATAACCTATCGTATTGGTTGTCAGTTAAAACCAGTTATTTAGTTAAAATGGACATTAATTTTAGCTTAGCACATTTTGTAATTTAGGGTCTACGTAATAAAATCTAAATAATTATCCAAATTGATAAACTGAAAGGTTGCATTTGAATAAGTTTCAAGCCATGTTTTAGGAGTTTTTGGTTTTTTACTGTTAAACTTAAATTCAAATCCAAACAGCTTACCATCCCTCTCTTCTACCAAGTCAAGCTCAGCTCCAGTATGAGTTCTCCAAAAATACTTTGAAGTAGATTTTCCAGTGTAACTTAAGAATTTCATCCTTTCAACCATCAAAAAGTTTTCCCAGAGTTGCCCACCATCATTTCTGTCTTTGAGATAATTAAAATTGCCTATTATTGCATTCCTGATACCCAGATCATAAAAATAAATCTTATCCATTTTCCTGACCTCTTTTCTTAAATTTCTACTAAACCCTGATAAACGAAATACCACAAATGATTGTTCCAGTAGATCAATGTAGCTTGAGACAGTATCCTTACTCATATCAAGTTGGTTGCCCACTTCAGTGAGAGAAACCTGGGAACCAACTTGGAAGGCAAGTAGCTTTAGAAGATCGCGAATTTTTCTTGAGTTTTTAATACCTGATAATTCCAGAATATCCCTATATAAATAAGCATCCGAGACCTGACCGAGGTATTCTTTTTTTATTTGATCGCCTTCCAGAGAAAAAACATTAGGGTAGGAACCAAACCGCAGTTGTTCCTCAAGAAGTGTTCCTAATTCAAATCTATTATAAATAGACTTAAGTTCCAAAAATGATATTGGATAAAGTATGAAATTCCATACTCGTCCCACCAGCGATTCTTTCACGCTGCTTGCCAGATCCAGGGAAGACGATCCGGTGGCGATTATTTTTAAACCGGGTATATGATCGCGAAGCAGCTTGATATTTATTCCTATTCTGTCTATTTTTTGAGCCTCATCTATAAATAGAAGCTCATACCCTGTGACAGTTGCTTTTAATTTTGACAGATCTTGGCTTGAAAATACATCGGAGTAATGAGAGGTATCGCCGTCTACCTCTAATGTTTTGAGGTGGAGTTTGGCAATAATACTCTTTGCCAGCGTTGTTTTCCCAATCTGTCTTGGTCCAAAGATTACAATCCCGCGCTCAGAAGTTTTTAGCTGACTGATAAGTTTTTTTTCTAAAATTCTAGGTATAAACATATTTGCCTAAATTGCGTTAATTCCGCTTACTTAATAGTTATAATAGCGCAATCTACACATATTGTCAAGCTTCAATTTTGGACATCAAACTTAGCTTAGCACATTTTGGCTGGAAATGGTAAAATTTTAAGATAATGCCCCGTTTCCTTGCGATTTTCTTACTTGTCACTTGTACCTTGTTACTTGTTACCCATTCTGTTCATGCTGATGAAATTGAAGATTTACAAAAGCAGATTGATTCGCTAAATCAGGCAAGAGAGCTTTCAGTTAAAGCAACCAAACCGCTGGAAGGGCAGCTGGAAGGCTTGCAGCGACAGCTTGCCCAAATTCAAGCCACAATTGATACATTATCTGCCAATATTAAACTTAAACAAAAAGAGCTGGATTTAAGGGAAGATAAAATAGCGCTGCAGCAAGCCCTTTTGGAAAGAAGGGTCAGGGCCTATTATATAAGGTCATATTTAACAGAGCCTTTAGTGGTAATCCTTTCCTCATTTCATGCAGGTGATTTATTCAGGGAACTTATCTTCCGTCAAACTGTTGCCAAAGAAGACAGGTCAATTATTACCTCAATTACTAATGAAGTAGTGGACCTTTTGACCCAAAAAGATAAATTAGAAAAAGATCAGGTTAGGTTAGCATTAATCCAGAAAGATGTTGACAAAAATGCAAAGTTTTTGGGTGGAGAAATTAAAAAAGCCAAAGCATATCAGGCAGATTTAACCAGCAAAATCGTGGCTTTGAGCGCCCGTCAGCAAGAGATCTTATCTCAAAGATTAGCCAGTTTAAATATCTCAAGGTCTGCTGCTTCCATAGGAGCTTGCAGTGATGATAGACATATTGATCCGGGCTTCTCTCCCAGATTTGCCCTTTTCACCTATGGGGTACCGAACAGAACCGGGATGAATCAATTTGGAGCAGACGGTCGGGGAAAGGCTGGACAAAGCGCAGAACAAATCTTAAATGCATACTATGCCAACTTTGAACTTAAAAAAGATTACGATACAAATACCCAAATCTCAACAACTACCGGTTGGTCTGGCTCTATTGAGGATTATGTCAAAAGGATTTATGAAATGCCAAGCAACTTTCATCCACAGGCGCTAAGAGCCCAAGCCATAGCTGCCCGCTCATATGCACTCTCATATACCAATAATGGCAAAGGGCCAATTTGTGTCAGCGAGCAGTGTCAGGTTTTTAAAAGCGAGCCCAAAGGAGGGGAATGGGAAGCAGCTGTTAATGATACAAAGGGTTGGGTAATGGTATCCGGAGGAAGTCCTGTTAAAGCCTGGTATTCTTCAACCCATGGCGGATATATTTTATCCAGCTCTGAAATTGGCTGGTCAGTAACTTCCTGGACTAAACATGGGGTAGATACCATTTCTGGAAATGCATCAGGATTTGATGATCTTAAAGCAGGAGCTTATGATAAAGATTCTCCCTGGTTTTATTGTGATTGGGGCTCCCGAAGCCAATATAATAAAACAGCCTGGTTAAAATCTGAAGAGATAGCAGATATCGTAAATACGCTACTACTGGTGAAATCAGATTCTTCCAGCGCGGAGCATCTTTATCAGGTAGATAAATCAAATCCTGCCGGAGTGGAAACTTACGATGAGGCTAAAGTTAAACAAGAGTTAAGGAATAAAGGACTAACTCCCTACAATAATGTTTCCAGTATTTCAGTATCAGCAGATTTTGGTGCAGGTAGAGTAACTTCAGTGAATATTTCAGGTGATGGGGGATCTCAAAGTTTTACCGGAGCTGACTTTAAAAATAGGTTTAATTTAAGAGCCCCGGGTAATCTTCAAATAGTCGGACCGCTTTTTAATGTAGAACAAAGGTAGCTGTGCTATACTGCATGCATGTTTAGCTCTTATGTTGAGAACCCGGAAAACTGTAATTTTGAAGGACAGGATGAAAATGAAAAAATCTTGCTCTTACTTCGGGCTCACCCAATCACCAATATTCCCTGGATATTTTTTGCCATTTTACTTTTTTTTACTCCCTTTGTTGTTCCAGGATTCCTGCCGTATATTGGAATAAATTTAGATTTTATCCCCCAAAGCTACTCGATGACTTTTTTAATAATTAATTATCTACTGGTTTTGCTGGTTGTCTATGAAGGGTTTCTCTATTGGTATTTTAACGTCTATATTGTGACTGATAAAAATATAGTTGATGTTGATTTTCACTCCATCCTTTTTAAAAATGTAGATGTGGCACCGTTGCGTAATATTGAAGACACCTCGTCTTCCATGGGTGGCCTGCTGCATTCTATTTTTAACTACGGTGATGTTTTTATCCAAACTGCAGGAACTTCCCGTAATATTGACCTGGCGTCCGTATCAAAACCACATCATGTAGCTGATTTTATTTTGGACGAAGCCCATAAAATTTACGGAAAGGGTAAAAAATAATGCCTTCCACTTCACCCGACCTTTTTAATTCTGATGCAGTCCTGGTCTTCCTAAAAGTCGCAGTTTTGCTAATTTTAATTTTTTACGCTATATTTGCCTTAATGATTGTCAGGCAAGTGGATTTGATGGGTAAAACTTTGATCACAAAAATTTCCCCGATCCTTAAAGCTCTGGCAATTGCCAATGCCGGATTTGCAATTGGACTCATAATTCTAGTAGTCTTCATCTTATGATACTGAAAGTTGCTCAAGTTCTTGGGCTAAATACAGATCAAAAAGCTGCCCAGGTAATCTCTTCTATCAGAGATGCTGATAATGGCTTTTTTGCAACTTTAGATCTTTCCTGCGATGATGCTTTTACCCGCGGCAGGCAAAGCTTATCTGAACTTTCAGATTTTTATTTTGATTCTGACGGTACCCCCTCGGAAAAATTAAATGCAGTGCAGGATGAGGCAAAGAAGAAATTTGCAGAAGTAGAGCATGATTTAATCACTGCTGCAGTTTCCGGTAAAGTGCTTTATTTTATAGCTTCGGGAGATGTAGAAGTTTTTCTAAAAAGGGAAGATAAACTCTCCACCCTTTTTTCAACCAGTAGTTCATCGCAGCTTATTTCAGGTTTTCTGGAAGAAGGAGATAGAATCTTTTTTGCCACAAAAAATCTAACAAACTTTTTAGGTGAGAATCTTTCACAACAGTTAAGTATTTCTCTGGAAAGTTTTGAGGAAGAGCTGGCAGATAAAATTGCAGCAGCCAATTTAGAGGGGAATGGTGTGGCAGGATTATTAGTTGAGGTAAAAAAAGAGATAGCGGTGGAAACCGGGGCAATAGAGAATTTAGAACAGGAGCAAGTTAGTCCACAAATACCAATATTCCAGCCATCTAAAATAGTAGAAAAAGCAGCTTTAATTTTAAGTAAAATTATCTCTTTTATCCCAAAAAGCGGCAGAGGAAAGCTAATTCTAGCTGTTGCTATATTAATTTTGCTGTCAGTAGGAATCGGATTAAAAGTAAAATCCGAAAGAGACAAAGTTGCGCAGATTCAATTTAACCAGAATCTGTCTTCGGCAAGAGATGATTTTAACGCTGCCAAAGGTCTTGCCTCCTTAAACCCCAATGAGGCTAAAAGTAAACTGGATTCTGCCAAAAATAATATTGATAAGGCTTTAACTTTAAAACCAAAAGACCAGGAAGCTCAAGATTTAAAAAAACAAATTGAACAGGATTCAGGATCAATTTTGCAACAGTCTCAAGTTTCTGATTTTCCGGTATTTTTAGACCTTGATCTGGTTAAGAAAAATTTTAGAAGTACTCAATTAAGCCTGTCTTCCGGAAAGTTATTACTCCTGGATTCCGGGACTAAGACTTTAGTAGCAGTAGATACTCTTAAAAAAAGTAATCAGATTTTATCAGGGGAAGAGAAACTGGGGGATGCAAAATTTGCTTCATTAAACGGTAGTTTAGCTTTTGTTTACTCAAAAGACAAGGGTATTTTAAGGATTGATACAACCAATCAAAAAATAGCTACTGTTTCTAAAGCAGATGATAAATGGGGCAGTATTTTGGACATATATGCTTTTGCAGGCAATATTTATCTTTTAGATAATGGGCAAATCTGGAAATATTTACCAACATCAGATGGATACTCGGATAAAAGAGAATATTTAACTACGAAAGCAGATCTTACAAATAGTTTAAGAATGCAGATTGAATCATCTGTATATGTTTTAAAATCCGGAGGTGAGATTTTAAGGTTTACTAAAGGGGAAAAAGATAATTTTGGGCTAGAGGGTTTGGATAAGGGAGTGAAAGATCCTAAATCGTTCTTTGTTTCATCAGATACAGATAATCTATATGTACTGGATTCTGGAAATTCCCGGATGTTGGTTTTAACTAAAACAGGTGGCTACAAAAAACAATATAGTGGGGAAAAATTTGCAACTGCCACTGATTTGGTAGTGGATGAGGTGGGGAAAAAAGTTTATCTTTTAGACGGATCAAAGATTTATACCGTTGATTTAAAGTGAAAATTATTTACCGCACGTAAGAGAGTATAGTGATATTGACAAATCCCATAATTAGTATTAATATTGGGATTATGGTACTAAGATTAAGTGAAGATTTAATATTTTCAAGCCTAAAATCCTCTGGAAAGATTATTCTGGTATTAGGAGCCAGGCAAGTTGGTAAAACTACATTGGCTAAGGATATTGGCAAAAAGCTGGAAGAAGAAGGAAAGAAAGTGCTGTACCTAAATTGTGACTTAGCAGAAGATAATGTTGCAGTAAACACGAACTCAAAAGCGGTTTTAGAGAGGTTACTGTCAGGAGTTGATGTACTACTCATTGATGAGGCTCAAAGATTGGATAACCCAGGACTTACTTTAAAAATTATTTATGATAATTTCCCGGAGGTAAGGGTACTGGCAACTGGTTCTTCCAGCTTTGATTTAAAAAATAAATTAAGTGACCCTTTAACCGGGCGTTACCTGGATTTTACCTTATATCCTTTTTCGTTGGCTGAAGTTTTACAAACAGGCAGCGATAATGAAACGTTGTTGAAGAATCAAGCAGATGCTTTACTCCCACAAGTTATGCTCTATGGTTTATACCCAGAAATTTATCTGTCTAATACCCCAGAGCAGAAACAGGCTCTTTTAGAGCGGATTGTTGACAGCTACTTGTTTAAAGATATATTAACTTTCCAAAGGGTTAAAAACTCCCAGGCTATTAAAGATTTAACCAAAGCCCTGGCCTATCAGATTGGTTCAGAAGTTAATGAAAATGAGCTTTCCAATAGGTTAAAGATTGATAGGAAAACTGTGGTAAGTTACCTAGACATTTTAGAAAAATCCTATGTGATTGTTTCAGCTCATCCTTATTCAAAAAACCCAAGAAGAGAGATTGGTAGTCATTATAAAATTTACTTTGTGGATTTAGGTATCAGAAACACCTTAATTGGCGATTTTAACCCAATTGATTTAAGAGCTGATGCAGGACTTTTATGGGAAAACTTCCTTTTTGTTGAGAGAAGAAAACTCTTTGCCAACAAAGCTATGGTTGTTACATCTAACTTTTGGCGAAGCTATTCAGGGGCAGAAGTGGATTATATAGAAAAAACCACAAATGAAGAACTAAAGGGCTTTGAGTTTAAATATGGCAGTGGATCTTTAAGTAGGGGTGCAAGCTCTTTTACCAGTGAATATGGAACAAAAGTGCAACTAATCAATAAAGGAAATTACTTAGATTTTATACTGTAAGTTTTATAGAGTGTTATTTTTCAACCGATTTTTAATAAAAATTTACAGATTAAATAATAGAATTGAACCTAAAAGTTTAATTTTACTGTAAATTTTTTATATAATTTTCGTAGAAAAATAACAGTCGCGACCGGGGCCAAAAACGAAAGAGCTGCGACCATCACAGCAGTCGCTGCCCAAGACTTTTCTCCTACCTATGTCTTATTCGTTGGAGTCGGGGGCTCCATTAAAGACGTAACGTCGGAACATTCGGAGGTCTCACTGGGAGATGTAGTCTCATCCTCCACAATCTATCCATTTGCGGGGAAACTAAGAAAGACGCACACTGACATTCGCCCTCATTCGTTTCCCGCGCCGTATCCCCTTGAACAAGTCGTCTCGTCAATCGACTCGGATGCAGCCTTACATGACACTGCGACGCAACGCCGTTGGTGGCAGCGGGTATCTGATTCTACCAAAGTCCCTGGTATTACCCGGCCCCCCCGTGCGTTTCATAAGCCCATTATAGCCAGCGATTTTGTGATCGAGTCTCGATCTAACCCAATCTTTAAACGACTCTTGGCAGCCTATCCGGATGCCTATGCCGTGGACATGGAATCATACGGCTTCTTCACGGCATTGTGGGTCCTCCAAATCCAGGGGCTCGTTGTCCGAGGTTTGTCTGATAACCTCGATGGAAAAACCCCCGGAGGTGACGATGATTGGCAGCCGTTAGCTGCGAGAAATGCAAGTGCCTATGCGTTCGCCGTCGTAGATCGTCTAGCTCCTCAATCCGACAAGCCCTCTTGAATGAGCGGTAGCTGAGTCGTAAGCTAAGGCACGCTGTATTGGTAAATATTATATGGACTGTGAGATAATGACATGATGAGTACCACCACAACGGTCAGTTTTCCCAGTCGAGATGGCCTGTCCCTAAACGGGACCCTTGAGGAAACTTCTCAGCCTGCTAAGGCTGCGGCGCTGCTGGTTCATGGAATTCACTCCGAGCAACATGAGAGTGGCTTCTATACTCAACTCGCGGAGTCGCTGGCGGCTAACTCCATCTCGTCTTTGCGTTTCGATTGGCGTTCTCAAGGTACCTGTTATTTTTCAACCGATTTTTAATAAAAATTTACAGCTTATTTAATAAAATTGATCCTAAAGTTAACTTTTTGCTGTAAATTTGTTTATAATATTTCGTAGAAAAATAACAAGGGGGAAGCCTGAATTTCACGGTAGGTGAGGGTACTACTTACGACAGTTCCTCGGCTGTCTTTGATAGTACGATTCGCGTATCCTTCTCGGCACAGCAAAGTTTGGACCCTGATGGGGATCCATTGGCGTATGAATGGCGAATCAACGGGACGCCCGCAAGTACCGTCCGTGACTTTATCCACGATCTTGGCCAAGGCACACATGACGTTGTACTGACGGTGAAGGATAATCGTGGCGGAGAATTGAGCGTCTGTTATTTTTCAACCGATTTTTAATAAAAATTTACAGATTAAATAATAGAATTGAACCTAAAAGTTTAATTTTACTGTAAATTTTTTATATAATTTTCGTAGAAAAATAACATTAAAGTCCTTTAGGGGTAGCTAATCCTAATCTACTTAATGCTGCCTTTATCTTCGGAATTACTGGATGATCAGTTTGTAAAAGAACTACACCAGCCCCTATATAACGAGCTAAGGCAGTTAAATCCTCGGCTGTAAAGGTAACCGCTGTTTTAATTTTTTTACTACGATTTTTATTTGTCTCATTACTCATCTCATTATCATTCTTCATGGTGTAATTGTAGGTTACAAGGATAGCTATGTCAAATCAAGATCTCTAAAGTCTTACAAACTTTCTTGAGTCTTAGTAAACTATATATGCTGCTACCTTTCTCTTAGTAGGCTAGAGCTCTAGGGTCTTGACAAAGAGATTGTAAGGGTGTAATATTCACAACTTATAAACTTAATTAGGTGTTGCCCATAAATAAAAATGATTACACAACAACAATGGGCAGGTATTAAAAGATTGTTAGATGCAGGTCTATCTGTTCCTCAAGTAAATTTTAGAACAGGTGTTAGCCTACCAATGATTTATAAATTTAAGAAAACTGGTATGCCTAAGCCTCCCCAGCATAAAAGAAATGAAATAGCCAAAAAGCTTGAAAAATATAAAAATTTTATTGATTCAAGGATCAAATTGGGTGTGTATAATGCTTCAAAATTGCACGAGGAATTAAAAGAACAGGGATCTACAGCCAAATATTTTCAAGTTAACAACTACGTAAGGTCAAAAGTGGGTTCTAAACGTAGTAACAAGCACTCTTTTTATAAAAAACCTTCAACCACTAATCACAAACCAAGTATCCGTTTTGAGACAGGTCCAGGAATACAAGCACAAGTTGATTGGACCTATATTAAGAAAACTAAGATAAATGGTAAAACCGAGAGAATATACCTTTTTGTTTATATCTTAGGTTACAGCCGCATGAAATATTGCGAATTTATGTTAAGACAAAACTTACGTGCCCTTATCGAATGTCAAATGCATGCTTTTGAGACTTTAGGTATTCCTCAGGAGGTTGTTTATGACAACATGAAATCTGTTGTTACAGAAAGAATACGACTGCCTAATAAATTGGTTAGTATCCAACTAACATCTGCTATTAAAGATTTTGCAAAATATTATGGTTTTAAAGTAGCACCCACGGCTCCACATCATCCCAGATCTAAAGGTAAAGTAGAAAGGGCTATTGAGTATTTCAAACAAAATTTTCTTCCAGGAGTGAAAATCCCCAGGAACATAGATTCTTTAGATGAACTAAATATACAAGTACAAAACTGGCTTAAGAAGACTGGTAATTTTAAGCCTAATGAGACTACCCAAGAAAGACCCTTTGACAGGTGGATTAAGGAGAAACCATTTCTTATTTTTCCAGATCGCATCCCTCCTTATCAACTTACATCTTTTGAATCAAGATTTAGTGATAAAGACGGGACAATAGACTATAACTCTTGTGTTTACCAAATGCCTTTCGAATATGTTCGCAAGAAGATAGATTTTACTATAGCTAGTGAAAAGGGTATTCCAATTTTAGAGTTTTATTATGAGGATGAGTTAATTTCTAAGCATTATTTATCTGCAGAAAGGCATAAGTGGATAAAGGAAACAGATGCAATTTTTTTTAAAGCTAGCCCCAAAAAGAAATTCGCTAGAAAAGATAACTCTAAAAAGATGATAAAAAAGAGTACGAATATTTATTCGATTATTATTCCTCAAACACCAATGAGCTACTATAATCAGGTAATATTCGGTACAAAAAGAGGGATAAATGAGTAAATCAAAAGTAGTCCAATATACTATTCCAATCTCATCAGATCAAAATGAAAGGATTGAACATTACCTTAATCAACAGGATTTAGAAGGCATGAAACCTTACTACAAAAAATATGCGGAAGATAATATTAAAAATTCTGGTACCCCTAAAGATTATTTCGAAGCTTTACTGGAAAAGAATCAAATTTTTAAGAAAGCAAAACAAACAACATCACGAGTGCTAAAAGCAGGATTTGGAAAAGAGAAAACACTGGAAAGTTTTAATTTCAAGGCTGAAAATTTAGAAAATATCAATGAGCGACAAATACGCGATTTGGCAAATAGTACTTTTATCGGAGAGAGGAAGAATATTCTAATTATTGGTGACTCGAAATTGGGAAAGACACATATAGCCAAAGCGTTGGCTAGAAAGGCAATAGATAAGTATTATAATGTCAGATTCATAGAACTTGATCGAATAATAGATGAGCTGCTTTTTAAAAGAAAGGATGTTGATAGTCAGAAAAGATTTTTTGATAGTTTGGTAAGACCAGATTTATTAGTTATAGATGAAATTAAATATCGTAAATCTACACCAGATATACAAGAATTCTTCTATAGAGTCATTCATCAGCGGCACGAGCAAAAGTCAACCATTTTTACATCTAGTAAAGATTTTTCTGAATGGAAAAATTTATTAGGTAATTATGCCAATGAGACCATTAATCGAATACTAGATAAAGAATACTCGGTACTCATCCATCTAGAGGGAGAACCATACCAAGTAGGTTATAAAAATGTACAACCTCCTAATTTAGTTCAAGCTATGCTTTAATTATTTTTGCCTATTGTTATAATGTTTGAATGAGAATTATAAACAAAAAAGCCTTACATAATTACCATATACTAGAACATCTTGAGGCTGGAATATCCCTTTCTGGTCCGGAAGTAAAATCCATCAGGAACAACAGGTTGGATTTGGGTGAAAGTCACATTAGGATTTTAAATAATGAAGCATTTTTAATAAATGCCCATATTCCACCCTATCAAGGCTCGGATGAAAGCTATGATCCGCAAAGGTCAAGAAGACTGCTTTTGCATAAAGACCAGATAAACTCACTGATTGGAAAAACCTCCAAAGGAGGGGTGACTTTGGTGCCTGTTTCCATTTATGAAAAAAATAACAGGTTTAAAGTAGAAGTTGGTTTGGCAAAGTCTAAAAAAGAATTTGATAAGCGTAAGATAATTAAGGAACGTGATCATAGAAGACGTGTAGAGCAGGAACTGCGAGGTAAAGAATAGTACTCTATTAATTTGCTTTTAGCTTCAATCTGTGGTAATATACAATCCTGGGGATGTATTGTCTCGACAGGATTGTTCTTTAAAAACTGCAAGCCGTTAAGGAAACATGTAACGTAAAAATATTGTCTCAAAACACAAACGGCAATAAACTTGTCCGTGATGCTAAAGCAATGGCTGATGGTATCGTTACAGGCCTTTTTGGTTCTGCTAACGGTCAGTTAGCACTCGTTGCTTAAAGCATCTACTTTAGAATTCTTCTTCTGGCTAGAACCTAAAGTAATGTACCCAGTCAGGATGCTGTTAAAGGGGTGTTGGTTAAATCGCTTTAACTTAAGACAATTTAATCAAGTTTTGGTTTTCCTGCTAATTGGTTACAACCAAAACTTAAAAATTAATTAGCTAAGCTTGTAGAAGTTTGTAAAGAGCCAATTTTGGACTCGGCTTCACCGCCGACATCTCCACACTTCGCCCCGCCTCACGGCGGGGCTTCGCGTGGCAGGCCACACCTCATTAATTTATTACTTATATGATCGGTATAAGTAGTGTGTCCCGCGGAACGAAGTGAAGTAGGCCTGTTAGATTGGTTTTTTATGCTGCCTTTGAAACTAAAGAGAGAGCAATAAAATTTGAAAGATATTTAAAAAGTAGTTCTGGTTTTGCCTTTAGAAATAAACGTCTAATATAAATTTGTGTTATTGAAACCACATAAAAGATTTTTGTTCTAACCTAATTCTTACCCTTTTTATCACTTTTTCTTATTTTTTTAAGATAATATACGCACATTATGAGTTTGTTATCCTGGATTATATTTGGACTGATTGTAGGAGCCGTTGCAAATATTATTGATCCCAGGCCCTCACAGGGTGGAGTTTTGGCTGCAATAGCCTTAGGGATTGGCGGAGCATTAATAGGCGGGTTTTTAGGAATGTTAATTTTGGGAATAGGTATTTCCGGATTTAGCGCATCATCATTTCTTCTGGCAATACTGGGTTCACTAATTTTACTTATGGTGGAAAGGGAGTTAAATAGGGCATAAACATGGATAAAGCTTTTTTATTTTCAAATCCGATATTAGCATTTAAGACTGTAGATTTTAATCTTACTAAATTTATTCCTAAAGTAAGGTTTATTAAACCGCTGAAACACTTATTAAAACAAACTTTTGTATATCAGCTTATAACAGCGCCTGTAATTTAAATTATGAATTCACAAATAAAAAAATCCAGAGATACCCCCAGAAGTTATGGGGTAATTAAACTGCCATCAATCTTGATAAATACTATTAAGATGCAAGCCGTAAAAAATAACAGTGGGAGAATTAAAATAATTACCAGTTTGTAACAACCTACTTTTCATTATCTTCAAATGTATCCCCCAAAACCTTGCAAATTATATAAACACTGATAAGATAGGAAGCGTCAGATCTGATTGTGAAAAATATACTTGAGAAAATTTATAAGGTGGGATTAAAGTTTCTAGTTCCCTTAACACTGGAAGAAACATACAAATTGATCGTAGAAGAAGCGCTTAAACTGATAGGGGCAAATTACGGATCAATTTTATTGGGACAACAAGCAGAGTTGAAAAGAGTTTATTCCTCATCCCCTGTCCTTTACAAGATTAAGCCACGCAGAAGGGGTTGGATGTATACGGTATATACAACTAAAAAGCCGCTGATTCTTTCCTCAAAAAGTATTATTGAAATTCATCCTGAGATCAAACAGTTGGGGTTGCGTTCTGACATTATAGTCCCCTTATCTTATCGTAATCACACAATTGGGGTGCTGTCAATGATGTCTTATAAAGATCAATATTTTACTGAACAAGAAGTGAGAATTTTAGAATTGTTTGCCCCTTTGGCAAGCCTAGCCATCAAGAAAAGTCAGCTTCAGGATGAGACTAAAAAGGCTTTAGAATTTCGGGATTTATTTATATCTATGGCCGCTCATGAACTTAGAACTCCTATTACTACCATAAGTGGTTATAGCCAACTTTTATATTCTAAATTTGCCGGGGCAAATACTCCGGAAGCAAGATGGATTGAGGATCTGTCTTTGGAAACCCTAAGATTGACCTATTTAGTTAATGAGTTATTGGAAGTAAATCGTATTAAAACTGGACAATTCGAATATATCTGGAAAGAGTGCAGTTTAAGGAAAGTTATTAAACGTGCTATGTCTGATTCCCATTTTACTCATCCAAAACACAAAATTATCTTTCAAGATAATATAGTTGGGGATAAAGACATAATTATTGGTGATTTTAATAAATTGCTTCAATTAGTTATAAACCTTTTAGATAATGCGGCTAAGTTTTCTCCTTTGGAAACAGAGATTATAGTGGAATTAAAATCTAAAGCACGCCTTTGTTATTTAAGTGTTATGGATAGAGGAAAGGGAATTCCTAAAAAAGATATCCATAGAGTCTTTGAGAAATTTTATCAAGGAACAGATCATTCAAAAGAGGGGCTAGGTGTTGGATTATTTTTAGTAAAAAATATTGTTAAGCAGCACCATGGAGATATTACTATTAGATCAAAGGAAAAAATAGGAACTAGTATTGAAATAAAATTACCTAGGATAGTATATGTATGAAATAGAAGAATCATTACTGCGGGTAATGGCTCGAGTACATAAGGCACCTGTGATTGGGCCTGACAAAAGTTTAAGAGTTTTTATCCAAAGAGAAATATACCCTGCATTTGAACAATTATCAGCAGGTGAGTCTCATATAACTGCTTTTATTGGTAAACCTTTTTCAAGTAAAAGTACAACCAGAAAGAGTTATATAAAATTAGTAGGTATTCATTTAAGAGACCCAGATGCCGTGGGAAATTTTTCATGGGAAGAGGCAGAAGATAGAGCTAGAGAGACAGGTAAAATTACTACCTCTAAGGAGTTACCATTCCAAGATGAGGAACTTGAAGCGACTAATGAAGAGGGAGAAAATGGACTTTTGGAATTAATAGGTAAATTCCCGGAGATAGCTTTGGAAGTACCAGTTGTTACCGGAGCCAAAGTAGAGAATAGATTTATAGGAAGACAGTTAGGTTTTAGCTGGATATATAATTTAGCTAGAAGAGAGGGTATATTTAGTAATCTGGATAACTATACTCTTTCAATAGTAGGATTAGTACCAGGTGCACGTTTAAGGGAATGGGCTATGTCAGATTTTAGAAAGGTTCTAAAGCATACTACTAGTTTAGGAGAAGCCCAAAAAATTGCTCTAGATCATGGAATATATGTGCCTCAAACTGAGCAGGAGTGGAGGGAAATTAGTCAAGGTGCATCTCCTGAACAAATAGAGTTCATTGATCCTATATTAAGCCAGGTTGCTGAGCGTACTAGATTACACAAACCACCTAGAAGACCAGGTATTGCAAATGTTTTTGCTAATTCTATAAGATATGAAGCAAGTCATATCCAATATATATGTGAAGAAAATTTTGGTATGCCAATTGGGACATTCTTTGTAGGATTAAGTAATCCACCAATAACTCAAAAAGAGCGCAGGAACAATAGCGGAGGTAAAACTGCCTAAAATAAAACATGGGTGAAGCTTTAATGCCTTTTGGGCAAAATAATATACAACCTAGTCCTCAAAGTGAAGAAACAATAAAGGGAGTGGAAATGCTGGAAGGGTTAGTGGATACCTCCGGGCAACAAGTATTATTTTCAATAGAAAAATTATTGTTTGATCCAGCTTACAATAACCTTGTAATAATGGGTCCGCCTGGCGGCGGTAAAACCCATGTGTTATACCAAACTGATTATTATCTAAGCAGTTTGGCACAGGAATATAGGATTCCTTTTGAAAGATCGATTGTCCTTTATGATTCCTGGTTAAGAAGCGCCAGGCGACGAGGAGAAGGTCCTGATACGCCTCAATTTAACCAAACCTTAGCTGAAAGAATTGAACATCCTAAAAGATGGACTAAAGTTTACACTGATGCAGGATATCCCTCAAAGAGAGTTGTTCTGGCTGAAATTCCAGCAGTTGGTTATACTCAACCAAAGAATAGAGGTGTATTTACTTTTGAAAAACTTGCCAGAGATACTAACGATACATTATTCGTCCATATAGTTCCCCACCCTTTATCGCAATTAAGCGGTCTTGCTGCAAGGTTTACTGCTTCTATTGTCCCTGAAGAAAATATTGTCAGAGTATTAGCAAAAGAGCATAACATAATTATAGAAGCAGAGGGTATTGATGATGAGAAAGTTTTAGGCAGAAAAATAAAAAATGCTGTTCGATGGACTGCAAAAGGGCCTAGCATAAGAACGATTCTTTATGAAATGGGTAATCAGTTTAGTCGGTGGCGCCGTTTAGACAGAGAAGCTGCTAAAGCAGAAACCGAAAAAATTATACTACCTGAAAGTTATAACCCGCGTAGAATTAGTGAATTACTTATGAAAGAACCTACTTATTCTATAGACCCGGAAGGTTCTCTTTTTTATTCATTGGTGAGAAAAAAAGCTATTGTGCGTTCTCTCTTGCCCAGGATAGAAGCAGCTTACGCCAGGTATAGATTTAGACAATTAGGCATTAGTGAGGATCATTATATTGTAGCTTTTAACCCATATACTACAAGACCTATCCACTTACATATAGCAGTATAGTTTTCAATCTTTAATCATATATCCAAAGCCTCGGACTGAATGAAGTAATAATTTTCTAAAGCCCCCATCAATTTTTTTCCTTAAATAACCAATATATACATCCACTACTCTTGTTTCTATATCTTGAGAATATAACCAGACTCTGTTTAAAATCATTTCTCTGGTTAAAACTCTACCCGGATTAGTCATTAAATATTGCAGGAGTTTAAATTCCTGCGGGGTTAGTTGTATTAGCTTTCCAGCTCTTTTTACTTCCAGCGTCTGGCCATCTAGCTCTAAATCGCCTACTTTAAGTTTAGAACTATTTCCATCATTTAAACTTCTCAATCTGGCTTTCATCCTTGCTAAAAGTTCACTTGCGATAAAGGGTTTGGTCATATAATCATCTGCACCCATATTAAAATTTTGCAGGATATCATTTATAGAATCTTTGGCTGTCAGCACCACCACAGGCAGATTAGGATGTTTTTTCTTGACTTCTTGCATGACAGATTCACCGGAAAGGTTAGGTAATCCAAGGTCTAAGATCACCAAATCAGGAGTAGTTCTATCAATGGTGGTTAATGCGGAGGCTCCGTCTGAGGCGGTGGCAACAGAGTAGTCGTTGCTGATAAGCAGTTCTTTCAGGTATTTTTGCAGACCTGTATCATCTTCTACTATCAGAACATTTTGCATCATAACTTCGCAGATTATACCAGATTTTTATTCAATTTAGGGCAATCTTACCAACTTCTTACTTATTTTTAGTTTCTATATTACTTTCAGTTGATATTATTGCTAACAATCAGGTTTGGGGGTAGGGTTTTTAAAAGAGAAATATCAAAGGTTAGAACACAACTTATATGTATTGATGTTACTGGCCTTGAAATCTCATCCCTACCCCTCAACTGATTTTTTTTATTGTAAGATAAAGAGGTGTTGGAAGCTTTTTTAAATATTCTTTTTCCCAAAAAATGTGTTGGTTGCAAAAAATTGGGGACATACTTTTGTGCAGATTGCATTCAAGATATAAAACAAACAGATTTAGTTTGTCCAAGATGCGAGAAACTGGCTGTCGGTGGACAAACTCATCCTATATGCAAAAGAAAATATGGATTGGATGGGCTTTGGAGTCTGGGGATTTATGAGCCCCCGCTAAAGAGGGCAATCCAAACTTTAAAATATAAAAGAGTTCCTGAACTGGCTGGAGTTTTAGTTAATATTACTTTGGAATATTGGGCAAAATATGGAGCCTTTGTTTTAGATCAGATTAAAAAAGATCTGGGTGAAAATTGGCTTGTTGTACCTGTCCCGCTGCATTGGTGGAGGGAAAATGACAGGGGATTTAACCAGTCATCTTTATTTGGACAAATTTTATCCAAAAGGTTAGGTTTAGATTATCAGGAAGGCCTAAAAAGAACCCGTTACACCAAGCCTCAAGTAGGACTAAAAGGAAAGGATAGAAGGAAAAATATTTTTGGTGCTTTTGCATTTTCTCCTAACTACCAACTACAAACTACCCCCTACATACTACTTATTGACGATGTTTGGACAACCGGTTCAACACTGCGAGAATGCTGTTATGTTTTAAAAAGAAACGGAGTTAAAAAAGTCTGGGCATTAACTTTGGCGAGGTAATGCGGAGGGGGTGAGATTCGAACTCACGGTTGACTTACGCCAACAGTGGTTTTCAAGACCACCGCTCTAGGCCACTAAGCGACCCCTCCTGGCGGAGAGGGTGGGATTCGAACCCACGATACCCTTACGGGTATGGAGCATTAGCACTGCTCAGCACTCGGCCACTATGCGACCTCTCCTTGGAAGCTAATTGTAACAAAACACCCTACTATTATCTACCTTTTATGGTATATAATCTAACTAAAGAAAATGCCTAAAGAAAATAAAAAAGAACCTGTAAGAAAACAGTCTGCTAGACCTTCAAGAGAAAATGAGTTTCTAACTCCCAAAATTTCCGAGGCAGTAGAGGTTAAAACCTTACTTTCCTGGGAAGGGCCATCACGTCCTTTTAGAAAAAAAGACAGATCCTATTACACCACAATTGCTGTTTTGGTCATACTTTTGGTTTTAATTGCCCTCCTTTTAAGAGAGTTCTTGCTGATCGGGGTTCTTTTGGCTTTGGCATTTGTCTCATATGTACTAGCCTATGTTCCGCCAGCTCATACTAAATATAGAATCTCCACTCAAGGCATTACTGTTGGAGAAGACTTTTACTTTTGGCACTTTTTAGATTCATTTTGGTTTAAAGAAAAAGACGGATCAAAAGTTTTGCATATTGCCACCAGATTTAGATTCCCGGCGCAACTGATGCTGGTTTTAAATAGTAATGATGAGGAAAAGGTTAAAAAGATAGTAGCCAGATTTTTGCCATTTATTGAACTGCCGCGTAAATCCTGGATGGAAAAATGGTCAGAAGGATTGCAAAAAAATTTCCCCTTGGAAAACGTAAATAGATAGCGAAGACACCTCGAAGGTGGGCTTTGACTCCTTCGAGGTGAATAAAATGCTAAAATACCCATGTTGTCCCTGTAGTTCAACGGATAGAATGCATGGTTGCGGTCCATGTGGTTGTGGGTTCGATTCCCGCCAGGGACGCTCAAGGTGGGATCGCATAGTGGCCTAGTGCTGATGTTTCGAAAACATCTGTCCCGCAAGGGACCGGAGGTTCGAATCCTCCTCCCACCGCACTTTGCTCTGATCAGTGTAAAATAATTATATGAAAAGAGAATTTTCAGCAGGTGGAATAGTATTTAATAACCAAGGCCAGGTTTTAGTGACCCAGCATTCCCAGAATCATCATTGGAGTTTTCCTAAAGGTTTGCTGGGTGATCATCCTGAACAAACAATGGAAGAATCTGCTTTAAGAGAAGTTAAGGAAGAAGGTGGAGTTAAGGCAGAGATAGTTGGTAAAGTGGGCGTAAACAGATATGTCTATACTTTAAATGGGGAGAAAATATTTAAGGTAGTGACTTATTTTTTGATGAAATATTTATCCGGTAGTCCAGAAGACCATGATTGGGAGGTTGAGGAAGCAGGATGGTATACTTCGGATGAGGCATTAAAACAGCTTACATTCTCTCAAGATAAAGAATTGCTTAAAAAAGCTTTAGAAATATTTAAAAAATAATTATTCACACTTTTGTAACCAAAAGTGTGGTAAAAGTTTCTTGCAGTGAAAGTCGGGCTAAATTTCTCGTTTTGCTCCTCGGGGACTTTACCCCTCCGAAATTCCCCCAACTATCATTGGTGGTCAGTTTCGGTTTCCCCTGAGTCGCAAAACTTCAAAATTCTTAACGCCCTTTGTTTCAAAGCAAGATATAATACAAAAGACATGAGTGATTTTGTTTCAAGAGGTGGAATAAAACTTCAGGCAGCAATTGAAAATTGGAAATTGAAAATTGAAAATTTGACTTGTCTTGATGTTGGTTCCTCAACAGGCGGATTTGTTGATTGTTTGCTGCAAAATGGGGCCAAAAAAGTTTATGCCCTGGATACCGCATACGGTGAATTGGCATGGAAATTAAGAAACGATCCAAGGGTTGTGGTAATGGAGAGAACCAATATCCTTCACTTGCAACACCTCCGAGGTGAAGCTAAGTTGCAACTCGGATCACACCTCGGAGGTGAAGAGAAAGTGGATCTGGTTACCATTGATGCCGGCTGGACAAAATTAGAACTGGTTTTACCGGTTGTTAAAAAGTTTTTAAAACCGGATGGGATTATTATTGCCTTACTTAAGCCTCACTATGAAGCAGAGAAAAGGCTTTTGGTAAAAGGAGTTTTGCCACAAGATTTGGCTGAAAGAGTGAAAAATGAAGTGATCAAAAAGATTTATGATTTAAGATTTATGATTAAAGATCAAATGGAATCTCCGATTTTAGGCGGAGGAGGGAACAAAGAATACCTGCTATATTTGACAATGGTAAATTCTTGACTGCATAATGGAGAAAAGTACCTAAAGTTGTAATGGCTGAATTCGAAATTAAATTTAGTACAGAGTTGCTATACCTAGAGGTGAGCAAGAATGGATTGCTTGTTAATGTGTGGGTACCACTTAAAGAGCGGGGCAGCAGAAGACTGGTCTGGATGGTTAATACAATGCCTCAACAACTACCCCAACAGGAAACGATTATAGTTGACAGGTCACCTCTTAGTTTTCTACAAAGAGCGAAAGAAAATATATTGAGATCGAAGTCTTGGCAATGGATACACAGGAAAGCTGCTTAGTTTCTTTTAATTCTTAAAAATCTCAAAGTTTCATTTATTGTCTCATTCAACTGTTTGGTTCTCCAAAGATAAATAATAGGGATCAGGCCGAAAAAATTAACTATAAATATGGCCACAAACCAAAGTTTATCCCCTGCTTTGGCAGATTTCCAAAGGCCGATTAATTTCCAGAAAGCCTCCCAGATAACCAGTAAAATAATACCGCCCCCTGCAAAATTCTCCAAGTTCCAGTTCATAGATTTATTAAACCTTTATACTTGAGCGGAGAGGGAGGGATTCGAACCCTCGATACTCTTACGAGTATACACGCTTTCCAAGCGTGGTCTATCGGCCACTCAGACACCTCTCCTTAAAACGTATTATAGCAGGTTAATTCGATCTTGACTTTCGTACTTTATTCGGTTAATCTGGAATTAATGCCCAGAATTATATTTAAAAGCGATAGACAGGATCAATTTCTCAAAAAGGTAAAGCAATATAGCGGACTAAATGTAAATGCACTGGCTTTATTATGTAGCGTCTCTCCGAGAACTTTCCGCGATTGGTTAAGAGGAAAATATAGTATTTCAGAAGGAGCCCTATTAGTTCTGAAGGATAAATTAGGAATCAAATTACCAGAAGATATAGAGGTAGTTGATAATTATTGGTATGTAACTAAGGGTGCAAGAAAAGGAGGATTAAAAAGACTGGAGTTATATGGTCCGCCAGGAACACCAGCGGGAAGAGAAAAAGGAGGTTTAATGTCGCAATTGAGAAGAAAAGAAAATCCAGAAAAATATAAATTTCTAGGTTGTAATGTTAAAAAAGAATTTATAGTCGATCACACTTCAGTAGAATTTGCAGAGATTGCAGGAATTATTTTAGGCGACGGAGCTATAACAAATGGTCATCTTAGGGTGACTGTTAGTAGTATAGTGGATAAGCCTTATGCAGATTTTATTAGAGATTTGTTTTGTAAAATTTTCAGGGAAAGGCCTAAATTATTTAAGCGTAGATATCAGAATGCCTTAGATTTAACTATTAATGGTGTAGGTATAGTAGAAGAATTAGAAAGATGGGGTTTTACTAGAGGAAATAAGGTTAGACAACAGGTCGATTTTCCTTCATGGGTTTGGGAGAATCAAGAATTTCAAAAAGCTTGTGTACGTGGCCTGATGGATACTGATGGTGGCTGTTATTTTCATAAGCACAAAGTAAACGGTTTAGTTTATAGAAATTTTGGAATGAGCTTTACAAATAAATCTTTGCCACTTATTACATCTATGTCTAAAGTACTTACTTTATTGGGGGTTAAATTTTCTCTAGCTAAAGCAAATACTCAGATTTATATCTACAGTTTTGCAGAAATAAAAAAGTACTTTAGTATAATAGGTTCTAATAATGCAAAAAATATTCAGAAGTTTAATAGTTATTTAAATGAAAGTACTCACAGAATATGAAAACTATAAAAGATACAATTATTAGTAAGTTAAAAAAGATTGAACGCACTGAGCGAGTAAAAATTCTATATGCTGTTGAATCTGGTAGCAGAGGATGGGGTTTTGAATCAAGAGATAGTGATTATGATGTTAGGTTTATCTATGCTCATTCTTTAGGTTGGTATCTTTCTATTGAGGACAAAAAAGATGTAATTGAGTACCCAATCTCTGATCGATTGGATATTAGCGGTTGGGATATAAAGAAAACATTGAGGCTTTTTAAAAAATCAAACCCTCCTCTTTATGAATGGTTGAATCCCCCAATTATTTATCTTGAACAAAGGGATTTTGTTCAAAAATTAAGAGAGTTAATGCCTAAATTTTATTCAACGATATCCGCAATTCATCATTATTTTCATATGGCGCAAGGAAATTACAGAGCTTATCTTATGGGTAAAAAGATAAAGGTTAAAAAATATTTTTATGTCTTGCGCCCAATCTTTGCTTGTCTATGGATTGAATCTGAGAAATCAATGCCACCTATGGAGTTTGAAAAACTACTTATTACTCAAAAGGCGAGTAAGGAACTTATTAGTGAGATCAGGAAGCTACTTAAAAGAAAAAGATCAGGTATAGAACTAGGTACTGAGAATAGAATTGAGGTAATAAACGAATTTATAGAGGAAAAATTAATGTATTTTGAAAACTATATTAAAACCCTAACTTTTAAGCATCATCTTAAAGATAATTCTCTTGATAAATTGTTCGGAAAAATAGTAAAAAATATATCCGTGTAAATGGGACGAGGCACTACCTTGTTTTCGCATATTATTTGGTGTAAAATCTGCCCTGCAATCTCTTGTGGCCTCCCAAAATGAGGGCGACTGGATGAATTGTAAAGATTATGGATGATGTTGAACTGATTAAAGAAAAGATAAATATTGTAGATTTAATCTCCGAGTATTTAACCCTGAAAAAGAGCGGTGTTAATTTTAAAGCTGTTTGTCCATTCCATTCCGAGAAAACTCCTTCATTTGTAGTTTCACCTGAACGCCAGATCTGGCATTGCTTTGGCTGTTCTCGTGGAGGTGATGCCTTCTCGTTTTTAATGGAAAAGGAAGGAATGGAATTTAAGGAGGCTCTGGAATTCTTGGCTAAGAAAGCAGGAATTACACTTAAGAAAACCCCACAAAAAAGTGACTTTAAAGACAGATTATATGAGGTAAACCTTAAAGCCCAGGAATTTTTCCATTATATTTTAACTAAACATACTCTGGGTAAAAAAGCCCTGGAATATATAAGAGCAAGAGGAGTAACTGATGGCAGTATTGAAAGTTTTGGTCTGGGTTATGCCCCAAATTCCTGGGAATCTTTAACCAAGTTTTTACTAAAGCGAAGCTTTAGCGTTGCTGAAATAGTGGACTCTGGTTTAGGAGTATCTTCCAGATCAGGCGCTTATGATAGATTCAGGGGAAGGATTACTTTTCCGCTGATTGACGGGAAAGATCACCTGCGGGGCTTTTCCGGCCGGGTGCTATATCCACAAGAGCCAAAATATATTAACACTCCCCAAACTGCGATCTTTGATAAAAGCAATTTTTTATTTGGTATAAATCTGGCCAAAGGTGAGATAAGAAATAAAAAAGAAGCTATTCTGGTGGAAGGGGAATTGGATGTGGTTTTGTCACACCAGGCAGGATTTAAGCAGGTGGTGGCCTCAAAAGGCACTGCCCTGACAGAAGGTCAAATAGATCTAATTAAAAAATACGCAGAAAATATCTCTTTGGCTTTTGATATGGATTTGGCAGGAGACTCTGCAGCCCGCCGCGGCATTGAAATAGCTGATAAGGCAGGCTTGAATATAAAGGTTATTCAAATTAAGGAGGG
Organism: uncultured Gammaproteobacteria bacterium; assembly: GCA_964547465.1. Taxonomy (GTDB): domain Bacteria; phylum Patescibacteriota; class Microgenomatia; order Daviesbacterales; family UBA10151; genus CAZJNI01. The sequence goes on along the minus strand of CAZJNI010000001.1, from coordinate 3,477 downwards.
AAAAGATGCGGCAGAGGCTGTTAAAGAAGATCCTAAAATCTGGCAAAAAGCCATTGATGAGGCCATCCCGATTTATGATTATTATCTGGAGTCAATTGCCAAAAGATATGATATAAAATCTTCACAAGACCTGCGCAAAATAGGCCAGGAATTAATTCCTGTCTGGGCAAAGATCACAGATGATTTTGCAAGAGAAAAATATATCACCAGACTTGCAGCGTTTGTTAAAGCTGATGAGAAAGTAATAAGGGAAGCTGTGGATAAGATTAGAAAATCCACTCCAGGCAGTTATTCACAAATTTTTAAGCAGAGCACTCAAGATAATGTAGTATTAGGCAAATTAAACAGAAGGGAGTTGCTGGAGGAATATTTAATTGCCCTGCTTTTGCATCAGCCGGAGGATCTGACTTTTGTGCCTAATTTTCCGGAAACTTTGTTTCTGGCAGAGAAATGGAGGCAAATTTACGTTCTTCTATTTTTATATCTGGACTCAATCTCGTTTAAAAGTAAGGCTCTTAATATTTCGGAGTTTGTAGTAGATTTGCCAAAAGAACTTATTTTCGAGGTTGACAGGTTATATTTAACAGAACTTGATGAAAAGCTAACAAATGCAAAAAATTGGCAAAAAGAACTGGAAGCAGTTGTGTCTGAACTTAAGAAAGCTTTGATTAAAGCATCTTTGGAAAAGCTCTCATATGAAATAAAAAATGCCCAGGAATTTGGTAAGATAGAATTGGTAGAAAGTCTTAACAAAAGGTTCAGGGACCTGTCAGTGAAACTAAAGAATCTATAAGTGTGTCATGGGTCAAGTGTCAAGGGTCATGATACATGATACATGATACATGATACATGATACAGTTAACTATGGCTAAACAAAAGAAAGAAACACATTTAGATATTAAAAAATTATTAAAGCTTGGGAAAGACCGCGGTTTTGTTACCCAGGAAGAGATTTTGCAGGTTTTTCCCAAACCGGAGGAAAATATTGAAGAAATTGACCAATTTTATATCAAGCTTATTGCCGAAGGGATAGATGTTTTTGAAACAACTGCAGAGGAGCTGGAGACAGATACCAAATCTGCAACAGAGTTGGAAAAAGAACTGGAACTTTTGTCAACGCTTGAGGAAGGATCTGTTACAGATCCTGTCAGGCAATACCTTCGTGATATAGGGAAAATCCCACTTTTAACAGCTCAAGATGAGATAGATTTGGCTAAAAAAGCCGAAAAAGGAGAGAAAAAATCAAGGGATAAGCTAACTTCTGCCAATTTAAGGTTAGTTGTCTCGATTGCCAAAAAATATGTTGGTCGTGGCATGAGCCTTTTGGATCTAATTGAGGAAGGAAATATTGGCCTAATGCGGGCTGTTGATAAATACGACTGGAGAAGAGGTTATAAATTCTCAACATATGCCACCTGGTGGATCAGACAGGCCATTACCCGGGCTATTGCAGACCAAGCCAGGACTATCAGAATCCCGGTCCATATGGTAGAAACCATTAACAGGTTTAACAGAACTCAAAGAAGGCTAATGCAAGAGCTGGGTCGTGAACCAAGCCCGGAGGAAGTAGCCAAGGTTTTGGAAATAGACCCGATGAAAGCCAGGGAAATTATTAAAGTTTCACAGGAGCCAACTTCTTTGGAAACTCCGGTTGGAGATGAGGAAGATTCACATCTAGGAGATTTTATTGCAGATCAGGGTTTGCAGCCGGATGAGCAGGCCACCAGAGAACTTTTAAAAGTCCACTTAGATGAAGTGCTAGATTCTCTTTCCCCAAGAGAAAAAAGAGTGCTGCAACTGCGATTTGGCCTGGAAGATGGGAAGCAGCGGACTTTGGAAGAGGTGGGGAAAGAATTTGGGGTAACCAGGGAGCGTATCAGGCAAATTGAAGCAAAAGCCATTAGAAAGCTAAAACATCCCACCAGAGCTAAAAAACTTCGAGACTACCTCGAATAAAAATCATTAATTTAATGCCGGGCTTGTTCTGTGATTGTAATAAACTTTGCGCTCGTTTCACTCGCACTAAAAAACTGCGTGATTATCTGGAATAATTTAACAGTAGCCTAACACCACAGGCCCCCAATGAAATGCTTGTCCATTAGCAAAAGCCCAGTTCATATATGCTACTACTTCATAAGGGTTAAACGGATTTTTAAAATTTTTGAAAAATTCTACCAGTTTGCCTTTAATGTTTAATTGCCCGATACCGTAGTTGAAAGCATGGTCGATATCAGGACCATCTAGAATATAGGGATCATATGGTTGAAATCCGTACTCTAATCTGCCGCCTCCAGCTTCATAGTCAATAGTACAACTGACCGGTAGACTAGCTTGTTGCAGTGCTTTCATAGTATCGGCAACTGTAAACTCTTTTTTATTATGTGATTGTTTAAGTAGGTATATTAGAGGATCTATCTGGCTAACTGATGCAAGCCTGGAGATTGACCCAGTTGCAGTAACTGTTGGAGTGGGAGTTAATTCCAGTGCAGGCGTTAATGGAGAAGTGTAAAACTCTAATGTTAAAGGGCCCACAATCGGAGTAGGAGGTTTTGGTAGATTAGAGACTCTGGCCTCATTATCAGATATCATAACTCCTCCGGTAATTAGCCATATCAGAGCGTGTGAAACCAACCAGCCTCTGGTTGGTAGATGGGGTGTTTGAATTCTTCGCTCTTTATCCATAAAGCATGAAATTTTAGCTTAAAAGTATCCTATAAGTCAAACAGGGTAGCCACTCTACTTTTTAACCAGCGGATAAAGGTGCCCTAAAATTCCTAAACCAAGGAGTGCTAAACCCCAACGGACAGGATGGCTACCGGCCAAAGGATAGGTTAAAAGCATGCCAATTCCTATTCCGGCAATCACATGTACGGTTGAGTTGTATATTACATGATTTCCAAAATATTGTTCAATTTTTTTATGCAGAGTTATCACCCCCTAATTAATGTACAATGTACAATGTAAAATGTACAATTCAGGTTCGGAAAACAAGGTTTTTGACATCCGGGAAAGAACATTTAATTTCGGAGTAAGGATAGTTAAGCTGGTCATGTCCTTGCCTAAAAACACTGCCGGAATTGCCATAGGCAATCAATTGATTAGAAGTGGCACCAGCATTGGCGCCAATACAGAAGAAGCTCAAAATTGTGGATCTAAAAAAGAATTTATCCATACCATGACCATTGCTTTAAAAGAGGCCAGGGAAACGGAATATTGGCTTAAAATTATAAATGAGGTAAAATTAGCCGATAAAGATTTAGTAAGCAGTTTACTTTTAGAAGTAAATGAGCTTATCAAAATCTTAACTTCGATTATTAAGAAGTCAAAACTTAATAGTTGAATTGCACTTTAAATTTTATTTCTTTGTACATTGTAAATTCTCAATTGTACATTGAATTACATTCCTCGATAGCTCAACGGTAGAGCGGCTCGCTGTTAACGAGAAGGTTCCTGGTTCGAATCCAGGTCGAGGAGCCA